>JBIIEH010000055.1:0-12803 GCA_044237945.1 Sphingobium sp.
TCCCATTCAGGATACACTCTGTGGGCGGTCGGGTGGGGGTGTGGGCCGGTACCGCCAACGAGGATAAAAATGCCGCTTCACCTCACCAAGATCGCGTTTCAGAGCGAAGGTCCCGATAGTTTGCGCGCCTGGCTGGAGAGCCACGCGCCGGGCGAAGCGAAGCTGACGACGCGCTATGTGCCCAAAAGGCTGGCGGAGCTGGAGGGCGGGTCGCTCTACTGGGTCTATCAGCACCGGCTGATCGGTCGCAGCCCGATACTGGGCTTTTCGGAAACCGGACAGGGGCGCTGGTGGATCAGGCTGGAGCCGAGGCTGATCCCGGTGCGGGCCGCGCCCAAGCGCGCGCATCAGGGCTGGCGCTATCTGGCGGACGCGGATGCGCCGGCGGACCTGGACGCGGGCGAGGCGGACGATCTGGACGCGATGCCGCCGGCGATGCTGGGCGAGCTGGCCAAGCTGGGGCTGGTCTGATGGGTGATGTCATCAACCTGCGCAGCGCGCGCAAGGCGAAGGCGCGGACGACTGCGGAGAAGCAGGCGGCGGAGAACCGGGCGAAATTCGGGCGGACCAAGGCGCAGAGGCTTGCCGATGCGCAGGAGGAAGCGGCGCGGGCGCGCACGCTGGACGGGGCAAAGCGGGAGCGGGACGAAGGGACCGATCGCTAAGACATTGGTCTAGGCGAGGCGGCGTTAACCTTCTCCGGCAAGCTCTCGATAAGCCTGTGCGGCGCAGGCCAGCGACGAGCGGCGCGCTGGAGACTGCAATGATCGAGATTATGCCGGACGCGAGCCGGCGCCTTGTCCGGGTGATGATGTCCGGTTTTCTGCAACCCGAGGATGTGCAGCGCTTCACCGCCGACAAGGAAGCGGCGGTCGAGGCGATGGGCTTGCGCACGCGCGAGTTCCTGCTGCTGATCGACACGGCCGGCTGCACCATCCAGTCGCAGGAGGTGGTCGCCGCCTTCATCGACGCGGTGCTCAATACGCGGTTCCAGTCGAAGCGGCTGGCGGTGGTGCGACATGACAATCTGACGCGGATGCAGACGCGGCGGATATTGAGCGTGCGCGACGACGCGATGCTGTTCGAGACGGTGGAAGAAGCGGAAGAATGGCTGTTCGCGCCGGATGTTGCGCGGGGGCGAGCGGCCTAAACCAACGCCCTCGCCCGTTCGCCGATCATTCGCAGGTCCTCGATGAAGTGCGCATGTTCTTCCTCGCGACGCTGTTCGTCGGGGAGGCGGAGGAGGTAGCTGGGGTGAACCGTGACCCAGCCTTCCGCGCCGCCCTCCAGCGGGATGGGCGCGCCCCGGACCCTGGCGATCGTCACGCCCTTGCCCAGCATGGCGCGCGCGGCGCTCACGCCCAGCGCGACGATGATGCGGGGGCGGACGAGGTCGATCTCCTGCCCCAGCCACCAGCGGCAGGCCTGTATCTCGCCTGTGTCCGGGGTCTGGTGGATACGGCGTTTGCCGCGCGGCTCGAACTTGAAATGCTTGACTGCATTCGTGACATAGGCGCGGCCGCGATCGACGCCGGCCTGCGTGAGGGCTTCGTCGAAGAGCTGGCCTGCGGGGCCGACGAAGGGGCGGCCGGCCAGATCCTCCTGATCGCCGGGCTGTTCGCCGATGAAGAAGAGCGGCGCGTCGAGCGGGCCTTCGCCGAACACCGTCTGCGTCGCGTGCTGGTGGAGGGTGCAGCGGG
This sequence comes from Sphingobium sp., assembly GCA_044237945.1. Taxonomy (GTDB): domain Bacteria; phylum Pseudomonadota; class Alphaproteobacteria; order Sphingomonadales; family Sphingomonadaceae; genus Sphingobium. The sequence goes on from JBIIEH010000055.1 coordinate 1,701, forward strand.
TGCAGGCCATCGCTTCATCGCGCACGGCCGCCCAGGCGGCAGCGATATTGGTCGGGCGTTTGGGCGGCATGGGTGCGGTGGCGATCATCGCCGCCTCGCGGGCCTGCGCGCCCGCGATCAGGTCCGGGATGAGCGCGGCTTCGGGCAGGTTTCGCCAGTATTTCTTCGGCATTTCGGACAGCATCGCGCCGACCTTCAATCGGGCGGGGTTGAAGATGGCGGCGTAATAGCCCTTCCACACATCCTCGACCGGGTCGTCGGCGGGGGCGTCCCCGCGCGATGCGCCCGGCCCTTCGTTGAGCGTTTCGCCGTCCCAGTGGATCGAGAGTTCGGGCGTCAGGATCGACCAGCGCATGCTAGCGAAACGGCGGACGAAGAAGCCGGCATTGGCGCGAACGATGTGATGTTCCGGTTCGAACCAGGCGACATAGCGCTCCCCTGCCCCATCATCGAGCGCGCGGAAGCGGACGAAGGCGCGCATCTTGTGCATGTCGCGGCGCACCGCCTTGGCCAGCATGTCGATGCGGCGGAGCAGCGGGTCGGCGCGGTCTTCCATGATGCGCGAGTCATCGCGCGCCTGGTCGAGCAGCGCGTAGAGCAAGGCGAAGCGTTCGGGGTCGCGGTGCAGGATGGCGGTCTGGGCGAGATCGATGAAGGCGCGGGGGACGGAGAAGGCGGCGCGTTGCGCTTCCATCGGCGTGTCGCCGTCGCCAAAGAGGTCTGGCGCAGCGTCGCCGACGCGCCAGACGACATCGGCGGGATCGACGCCCGCCGCCGCGAGGCCGCGCGCCGCGCGTCGCCAGCCGTCGAAATCATCCGGCGCGGCAAGCGCGACTGCGTGCATGCGGTCAGGCTTCGGCTTGCGCGCGCTCCAGCTCCGCAGGCTTGCGCTTGGCGAACAGGGTGGCGAGTTTCTTTTCGTCCTCAGCCGACAGCTCCTTGGCGGCGTCGGGGAACATCTCCTCTTCCTCCTCCTCGATATGGTGGAGGTAGCGCTTCTTCATCTTGTCGAACTTCTTGCGCCAGGCTTCGCCGTTGAACTTGAGGTCGGCCAACTCTTCCAGAAAATCGTCGATTTCTTTGTGTTCCGACACGCTGTGCTGCGCATCCTCGCGCAGATCGGGGCGCGCGAGCATCGTGGCGTAGAGGGTTTCCTCCTCGGCGGCGGCATGGGCGGTCACTTCGACCTTGAACTGCTCGAACAGTTTTTCCAGCTGCGCGTCATCCTGCGCCTTCGCCATCTTGGCGAAGAGCTGGCGGTGGGCGTCATGATCCTGTTTCAGGCGGTCGAAAATCGTGGCGTTGGCCATGTGGGTTTCTCCTCGGTTTCCAAAGAAACGAGGAGAGCTGGATTTGGGTCCAGCGCCTAGCCGAAGACAGCGCGAAAGATGATCGCGACCGGAATCCACAGCAGCGCGCCGACGACCGCCGCCGTCCACAGTTGCAGGAGGTCCGAACGGAAGCGGGTGCGCAGGCTGCTTTCGGACAGGCTGCTCTGTTCCAGCAGTTCCCAGCGCCGTTCCAGGCCGCGCGCAGCGATGCCGAAGCCGCCGATCGCGACGATCACGCCCAGATGCAGGACCAGCGATCCGCCCAGCTTGGCGATGATGAAAATCTGCATCAGGCAGAAGACGACCAAAGCGGCGGCCAGATGGCTGCTGATCCGCTTCGACCAGCTTTTGCTGCGGTTGATCGCCCGATTGCCCAGCGTCGTCGCCAAGACCCTGTCTCCCTGTGTCCGTCATGAGAGTTTCACGAAGCAGCAACGGGATCAACCGAAAAGTTGCAGCTGTTCCGGGGCGACACGGGCGATCGGCAGGGCGACACGATCGGCCAGTTGTACCGGCCGCCAGTCCTGCGCGATCAGGAAGGGGCGCAGCTTCTTTACCGAGGTGGTGAAGCGGCCGACATCCTCCAGCCTCAGGCGGCGCACGCGGCGGCTGGCGAGAATGCGGTCCACCGCTTTCACGCCCAGCCCCGGCACGCGCAGCAGCGCTTCGCGCGGGGCGCGGTTGACGTCCACGGGGAAGGCCTCGCGATGGTTGAGCGCCCAGGCGAGCTTGGGGTCGATATCGAGCGGCAGGCAGCCGCTGGCTCCGTCCGCCGCCGACGCGACCTCCTGCGCCGAATAGCCGTAGAAGCGCAGCATCCAGTCGGCCTGATAGAGCCTATGTTCGCGCAGCAAAGGCGGGCGCGACAGCGGCAGAACGGCGCTGGGCGACGGGATCGGCGAAAAGGCGCTGTAATAGACGCGGCGCAAACCGTGGCGGCCGTAGAGCCAGTCGGCGCGGGTGATGATATCACGGTCGTCCGCTGCGTCCGCGCCGACGATCATCTGGGTCGACTGGCCCGCTGGCGCGAAACGGGGGGTGGAGCGGATGCGTTTTGCGGAGTCCTTCTTGTCCTCGATCGCGTTCTTCATCCGCGCCATCGCGCCCTCGATCCGCGCTCCGTCCTTCTCGGGGGCGAGCCGCTTGAGGCCGGTTTCGGTCGGCAGTTCGACGTTTATCGACAGACGGTCAGCGTAGAGACCCGCCTGATAGGCGAGTTCCGGGTCGGCATCGGGGATCGTCTTCAGGTGGATATAGCCGCGAAAGTCGTGATCCTCGCGCAGGCTGCGCGCGACCTCGACCATCTGTTCCATCGTGTAGTCGGACGAGCGGATGATGCCCGACGAGAGGAACAGCCCCTCGATATAATTGCGGCGGTAGAAGTTGAGCGTCAGCTGCACGACTTCCTGCGCGGTGAAGCGGGCGCGGCGCACGTCGCTCGACCGGCGGTTGATGCAGTAATGGCAGTCGAAGATGCAGCTGTTGGTGAGCAAGATCTTGAGCAGCGAGATGCAGCGGCCGTCCGGGGCATAGGCGTGGCAGATGCCCATGCCCTCGGTCGATCCGATGCCCTTGCCATTGCGCGAGTCCCTCTTTGTTGTGCCCGAGGAGGCGCAGGAGGCGTCATATTTGGCGGCGTCGGCCAGGATTTCGAGCTTTTCGCGGGTGGTCAGCTGCGCCATGGATTCATGTTATGTTCCGGTGGCGCGGAAGTCCATGATTTCGATCAAGGGGCAGCGCGAAACGTGGGCGTCGTTTCCCCCTCTCCCCCAGGGGAGAGGGAAGGCAGCCGCTCACTCTTCGTCGAGCACCTGTCGCACCTTGGCCGCCAGTTGGTCGAGCGTGAAGGGCTTGGCGAGGAAGGAGACGCCGGGGTCGAGCATGCCGTTATGGACGATGGCGTTGCGGGTATAGCCGGTGGTGTAGAGTATCTTGAGTTCCGGCCGCTGGTCGCGGGCCTTGTCCGCCAGGATGCGGCCGTTGATGCCGGGCATGACGATGTCCGTGAACAGCAGGTCGATGCGCGGCTGGATGACCAGCATCTCCAGCGCCTGCTCACCGTCCGACGCCTGCACGACGGTGTAGCCGAGCTCGCGCAGCGAATCGACGGTCATGTGCCGGACGCGGTCCTCATCCTCGACCACCAGTACGATTTCATCATCCTGCGCGCGCGGCAGGTCGACCGTCTTCGCCGCCGAGGGGCCGGCCACCGCGTCGCCGCCATAATGGCGCGGCACATAGATCTTGATGACCGTGCCCTCGCCCGGTTCGGAATAGATCTTCACATGGCCGCGCGACTGCTTGACGAAGCCGAACACCTGGCTGAGGCCCAGGCCCGTGCCCTTGCCCACGCCCTTGGTCGTGAAGAAGGGGTCGAAGGCGCGCTCGATCACATGGGGCGGCATGCCGATGCCGCTGTCGGTGACGGAGGTCATCACATATTGGCCGGCCGCGACATCGTCATGCGCGGCGGCATAGGCGTCGTCGAGATGCGCGTTGGCGGTCTCGATGGTCAGCTTGCCGCCGTCCGGCATGGCGTCGCGCGCGTTGACGCACAGGTTGATGATCGCGCTTTCCAGCTGGCTGGCGTCAATGCTGGCGCGCCACAGCCCGCCGGCCAGCACGGTTTCCACCCGCACCGCCTCACCAATGGTCCGGCGCAGCAGTTCGGACATGCCGCCGACCAGCTTGTTCACGTCCGTCGGCTTCGGGTCGAGCGGTTGCTGGCGCGAGAAGGCGAGCAGACGCGCGGTCAGTTGCGCGGCGCGCTGTGCGCCCTCGGTCGCATTGTCGATGCCCTTGATCAGGCGCGGGTCCGCGTCGGGGGCGAGCCGCCGCCGGGCCATGTCCAGCGAGCCGATGACGATCGCCAGCATATTGTTGAAGTCATGCGCGATGCCGCCGGTCAACTGACCGATCGATTCCATCTTCTGCACCTGGCGCAGTTGTGATTCGCTCGCGGCGCGCGCCTCGCTCTCGACGATCAGTTCGTCATGCGCCTGCCGGAGCGCGCGTTCGCCGGCGACAGCCTCTTCCGTGCGGCGGCGGGCCGATTGCAGCGCCATCACCCCCAGCACGATCACCAGCACGGCGCTGAGCGCCAGGCCGACCGACACCAGCGTGCTGAGCTGATTCGCCTGTCGGCTGCGGTCGCGCAACAATTGCTGCTCGGTGAATTTCATGCGTTCGACATGCGCGTGCAGCCGCGCCATCGAGATCAGGCCCGGCCGGTAGCTGAGGCTTTCCCGGCGTTCGCCGCGCGTCTTGCCATCCACACCGCGCTGGAGCAGCGCCAGGCGATCGGCGATCATGGCTTCCAGTTCAGTCACCGCATCGAGCTGGCGCTTGTTGTCCCCCACCATCTCGCGCAGCGCCACCATGTCGGCGCGCCATTGGCCCACGGTTTCCTGAAAAGGCTGGAGAAAGGCGGGATCGCCGGTCAGCATATAGCCGCGCTGGCTGCTTTCGGCTGCCTGGATCCGATTCTGGATGGTCGACAGTTCGTTGACGACGCGCAGCGTGTGGTTGACCCAGGTCACGCCATTTTGCTGGCTGCGATAGAGCCAGATCGTTCCGCCCACCGACGACATCACGATGACGAATGCCAGCAGCAGCAGGAACAGCGATTTTTCTGGCCTGATGCTTGGCATGCACGCCTCATGGTCAAATCGCGGCGCGGGAGCAAGCAAGATATGTTGCGTCAGGAAAGGCAAGGAGGATTTGGCGCTTGTCTTCGTTGGTCTTTCCGACATCATCGTTGGCCAGATGGGGGACAAGATGCGGGACAATATGGGCGGCAATGTGGATCGGCGATCCTTTCTGGCGAGCGGCGGCGCGATCGGCATGCTGGCGGCGGCGGCGCCCGCGCGGGCGGATATGGCGGTCGCCGCGCCCGCTTTTCCGCCGCCGATCCGGGCGACGCCCGACCGGCTGTTCCGTGTCACCGTGTGCCTGCGCCCCTTCCGCGCTGCCGGCCCGCGCATCGAGGTGGAGCAGGTCGGCCGCAAGCGGGTGGTGCATAATTACGGCCATGGCGGCAGCGGCTGGTCGCTGTCCTGGGGGTCCGCGCAGGAAGCGGTGGCGCTGGCCATGGCGGACGGCGCGAGCGAGATCGCGGTCATCGGCGCGGGCGCGCTGGGGCTGACGGCGGCGCTGACGGCGCAGCGCTCGGGCGCGAAGGTGACCATCTACGCCAAGGAACAGTTTCCCGATGTCCGGTCGGCGCGAGCGACCGGCACCTGGTCCCCCGATTCGCGCGTGGCGATGGAAAAGGCGGCCGGTCCCGCCTTTCCCGATCGCTGGGAGCGCATGGCCCGCGCCTCCTTCGCAATGCATCAGAGCTTTCTGGGGCTGCCCGGCTCGCCGGTGGAATGGACCGAGCGCTATCATATGTCCGATACGCCTTTCGGTGAAGCGCACGCGCCCTCCCCCGCCGCACCCGAGCGCCCGGACGACTTCCTGCATGTCGAGCATCGGCTGCGCGACATCACGCCGCGTAGCGTGGAATTGGCGCCGGGAACCCATCCGTTCCGCGCCGCGCATGTGCGGCAGAGCACGTCGCTGACCTTCAACGTGGCGGACCTGTCGCACCAGATCATGAGCGATTTCCTGATCGGCGGCGGCGCGATCGTGCCGATGGAGTTTCATGATCCGTCGGAACTGTCGAAGCTGAAGCAGAAGGTGATCATCAACTGCACCGGCTATGGCGCGCGGGCGCTGTGGAAGGATGAGAGCATCGTGCCGGTGCGCGGCCAGATCGCCTGGCTGATCCCGCAGCCGGGCGCTACCTATGGTCTGGACTATGGCACGCTGATCGTGCTGGCCCGACGCGACGGCATCGTCGTGCAGGAAGTGGGCGAGGATGAATGGTTCGGCTATAATGACGCGAATGAAGCGCCGGACCGTGCGGCGGCGGAGCAGTGGGTGCAAAGATTGGCGCAATTCTACGCCTGAGTTCTTTGCGAAATGCGCGGAAGAGCGCATTTCGGGAGCCGCACCGGCCCTCTCCCCCACCCGGCCACCCATTGGGTGCTGTCGCGGGGCGACCGGGTAGGGGAAAGGGCCGGTGCGACAGGACGCATTCCGTCGAGCGCCGTTCGGGGTTGAATTTCCGCGACTCTCCTGTTAGGGCGCGCCACGCACGGCGCAGAGTGATCTGCGACGACTTTTTGGCTTTGCTATTCGGCCGGCCCGTCGGGACAGATTCATTCCCGGCGATCCGCCCGTTTTCGATTGGAGTTTGACCGGCTTATGCAAATCATCGTTCGCGACAACAATGTCGACCAGGCCCTGCGCGCGCTCAAGAAGAAGCTGCAGCGTGAGGGCGTGTATCGCGAGATGAAGCTGCGTCGTCACTACGAGAAGCCGTCGGAAAAGCGCGCCCGCGAAAAGGCGGCGGCGATCCGCCGCGCCCGCAAGCTGGAGCGCAAGCGCGCCGAGCGCGACGGGGCGAAGTAGGATTCGCTCGCCGGGGCATAAGACGCCCCGGCTTCTCCTTAAGACTGCATTTTCCAGAATAAAGGCGCGCGCCCATGTCCACGACCGCTGTCCCCCTTCGCCCCATTGCCAAGGGATCGGTCACACGGTTGTGGATCGGCGTGGCCGGCGTCGTGCTTGCCGCCAGCGGCCTCGCCTGGGCGGGAACGCATGGCGCGGAAGCGTCGCCGATCGCCTTCATGGCGCAGCATGCCAAGGAAGCCGGCGTGGTCACGACCGCGTCGGGCCTCCAGTACAAGGTGCTGAGCGAGGGCGAAGGCCCCAGCCCGACCACCGCGGATGTCGCGCTGGTCGGCTACAAGGGCACGCTGCTGGACGGCAAGACCTTCGACGAGAACCCGCAGACCGCCATGCCGGTGGACGGTGTCGTGCCGGGCTTCTCCGAAGGGCTGCAACTGATGAAGAAGGGCGGCAAGGTCCGCCTGTGGATCCCGCCGCAGCTTGGCTATGGCGACCAGCAGGCCGGCGAGATTCCGCCCGGCTCCGTGCTGGTGTTCGACGTGACGCTGCACGATTTCAAGTCGCGCGCGGAAATCATGCGGATGCAGCAGATGATGCAGCAGGGCGCTGTCCCTCCGCCGATGCCGGGCGGCCAGTAAGCGGCTATTCGGTAGAGATATGCTGGCGGAACCAGTCCGCCAGTTCTTCTTCCGACAGATCGCCGGCGGCGAGGGCGAGAAACGCGACGACCAGTTCGGCGTCGGTCGCGGCCAGATCGTAGCCGTTCAGCACCAGAAACGTTTCGCTGACCACCGCCGCCGTGCGCTTGTTGCCGTCGACGAAAGGATGGTTGCGCGCGATCCCGTAAGCGTAGGCGGCGGCCAGCGCCGCCGCGTCAGGGTCGCCATAGATGGCCAGATTTTGCGGCCGCGCCATGGCGCTTTCCAGCAGGCCGGCGTCACGCACGCCCTCCCCGCCGCCATGTTCGGCCAGTTGTTCGGCATGCGCCGCCTGCGCCACCGCCAGGGTGACCCAGATCCAGTTGCGGTTGGCCATGGCTATTTCGCGAGTTCGCGCAGCGCCCGCTTGCGCCGCGCCATCACTTCCCGCGCGGCTTCCATCTGCGCCTCGAAATCCGGCTCGGCCGCCGACAGTTCGATGCCGCGCGGCGTAACGACCACGGACAGCGTGTCGCCGGCCGCCGCGTTGAGGTGCGTCAGCATATCCTTCGAGAGGATGACCCCGGCGCTGTTGCCGATCTTCGTGATCTTGAGCGATGCGTTCATACGGGCGTTATAACATGGCAGGCACTGTTCAGGCAAGCGTGACGAAGATTTCAGCCTCCATCACCCATTCGCCGCGCAGTTCGCGCCATTTCGCGGCATAGCTGCCCGAAGCGGTGACGGCGCCCGTCGCGCTGTCGCTCCCTTCCCAGCGGCCGGTTTCCATCGCGACCGGCTCGATCGTGGAGACGGTGACCGCTTCGGTCGTGCGGACGTAGAGCGCGGGGGACGGGACGGAGAACTCCCGCCGCCAGACCTTCACCTGCGCCAGGCGGCCGGTGATGACGGCGCTGTCGCTGCCGGTCACCATCACGCAGTCGCGCGCCAGGATCGGGCCGATGGCGTCGGCGTCGCGCGCAGCGATGGCGCGGTTGAACGCGGCGCGGCGGGCGCGGATGGCGAGTTCTGCGGCAGCGGTCATGGAACGCTCAAGGGGCCAGGATGACGCGGTCCAGCCCCTTCTGCCGCCGGTACAATGTCTCGACCAGATAGGGGATCATGTCCGGAGCCTGCTCGGCCAGTTCGGGATTGTTGGCGGGTTCATGCGCCAGGCCGATGAACATCAACAGGCCGGTCGCGGCGGCACCCAGATCCTCGTCCTTGTGATCGAGCAGTGGCGTCCAGTCATCCGGCGCGAGGCTGACGCCCTGCTCGAAGCCGTCCATCCACATGTCCCACAACGGCTCGTCAAAGCGCGGGTCGACTTCATAGATCGGCGCATAGGCCATGTCGCCGAGCAGCAGTTCGCCCGCGATCGCGCTCTTGCGGTCGAGGATGAGTTGGGTCAGTCGGGCGGCCTTCGCCTCGTCCGTGAGCGGCAGCGCGCCGCCGCCCCAGATCAGCGGCAGCCAATCCTCCTGCGCGATCGGTTTGGGCGACACGATGAGGGAGGCGAGATAGCCGTCGAGCTGGCCTAGCAGCATGACTCCACCTGCGGCGACGCCGTCCAGTTCATCGAGCAGGGCTTCGAGTTCGTCGAGCGGGTCTATGGGGTCGGTCATGGGCGCATCCTGCATCGATTGACTTATGTACATAATAGCGTACATTTTATCCCATGCAAACGCTGACCGTCACCGAAACCCGCGCCAATCTGAAAGCCGTGCTGGACCGCGTCGTGGCGGACAAGGCGCCGATCCAGATCGTGCGCCCCAAGGGCGAAGGCGTAGTGATGATTTCTCAGAGCGAGTGGGAGGGGATGCAGGAGACGATGCATCTGATGGCCTCCCCGCGCAATGCGGAGCGACTGCTGGCGGCCGTGCGCGGGCTGGAGGCCGGGGGCGGCGAGGAGCATGAACTGATCGAGCCATGAAGATCGTCTTCTGGCCCACGGCCTGGGACGATTATCTGCACTGGCAGGGCGAGGACGCGAAGATGCTGACGCGGGTCAACGCGCTGCTGAAGGAATGCGCGCGCGATCCGTTTCGCGGGACCGGGAAGCCTGAACCGCTGGGCGGCAATCTCAGCGGCTGGTGGTCACGCCGGATCAATCAGGAGCATCGGCTCGTGTATCGGGTTAGCGGGAAGGGTGAGGCGCAGGCGCTGGAAGTGGCGCAGTGCCGCTATCATTATTGAACATGGCAGCGCAGCCTGAGCCTCACCGTTAACTTCTACTCCACGTAGATGCCCGCGACCTTCCACGCATCGTCCTCATAAGCTAGCGAAAGCGTTTCGATGGCGCCGCGACGATTGGCGTAATTGGTGCGAAAGCGGATCACCTGATATCCGGGTACGTCTTCGGAACTCACGAAAGCACGCGAGACCATTGGCCCCAGCGGCGCGCGAACCTTTTCCGACGCGGATTGCCAGACGGCTACAGTATTGTGCGAGCGGAACGACGCCGTAGTGGCCGCCCAGCTTTCCTGCCATTTGCTCGCGTCGACCAGTTCAAGCCAGGCACGTGCCGATTTGGTTGCGGAGTCTTCGACGGCGACCGGCTGTGCCGAGATTTTGGTAGCCTGCGGTTGCAGCAGCAGAGGCTGGGCAAGCAAGGCGGCGATGAACATGATCATGACGATTCCTCCAACCACCCAGATGGAGCGTCGGGAAAGACGCGCCTTTGTCCGGGGTTGGGTCACGAGATGATCGGCTGGCACGGGGTCGGCGTCCCCCAATGTCTTGGCCCCGATGTTTTCGGGGGCCGCACCTTCAATGTGGCGCAACAGGCGCGCGGCCTCCTTGCTGCTCGATACCGAAAGCTTCTGGCGCGCGTCGCGCAACCGCTCGTTGATCGTATGAACAGACAGGCCGAGCAGGCGCGCCATCGACTTGGCGTCATGGCCTTCGAGCAATAGGCGCAGGGTCTGCTTCTGTTTCTCGGTCAGCGCCCGATAGCCGTCCATCGATCCCGTCGTCTGCCGATCATACATGCCACGATGCTAGCCCGGCTTGCCGCCAGCGGTCACCCCAAAAGCCTTGTACCTCGGGCGCGGACGTGCTTGTCGATCGATCCCCCGTGGTCAATCTCACTTTCCGATCAGCACGTCGCTCGCCTTCACGACCACCGTCACCTGATCGCCTACCGCCAGCCCGAGGTCGGCAATCGCTTCCTCCGTGATACTGGAGGTGACGATGTTGCCGCCGCCGATGTCCACCTTGATGACGCCGTTCACCGCGCCCGGCACGATCTCGATGACCGTACCGGGGAACTGATTGCGTGCGCTGATCTTCATGGCTTGGCTCTCCTGTCAGTCATGTTCCCGGTCACCGGCCCCCATATACAGCTCCCGCCCGGTGTCGTGGTAGAGCTTGCTCATCTGCTTCATGCCCTCTTCCGCCACATCCGCTGCGATGAAGGTGTCGGCCGGGGCGTTCTGCTTCGCCGCGAAGTCGCGGACTTCCTGGGTGATCTTCATCGAGCAGAATTTGGGGCCGCACATGGAGCAGAAATGCGCCGACTTGGCGCCTTCGGCCGGCAGGGTCTGGTCGTGATATTTTTCCGCCGTGTCGGGGTCGAGCGACAGATTGAACTGGTCGCGCCAGCGGAATTCGAAGCGGGCGCGGCTTAGCGCGTCGTCGCGGACCTTGGCCGCCGGGTGCCCCTTGGCGAGATCGGC
>JBIIEH010000007.1:0-156132 GCA_044237945.1 Sphingobium sp.
CCTGGCCTCTTGGCGCAGCGCGTGGGGCGAAACCCCACCCCAACCCCTCCCCTGAAGGGGAGGGGCTTAATGTCCGCAATCCACCCATAACGCCCTTTCAGAACAACTCATACTGCCCATCCCCCGTCAGCGGCCAGCGCCCGATGATCTGATGCCGCGTCCGCCCGACATGGCTACACACCAGCACGAACTCCTCGACATGCCAGCCAAAGCCCTCGATGGCCCGCTGGTCGGGCGCGCCGTTGCGGTAGAACAGGGTCTGGTGCGGGCTGAAGCTCCAGCCGGGGCGCGCCGCCACCCGCCCCCGCCGCATCTCCTCCGACAGCCGGCGGTGCAGGGCGCGGATCGGCGGCGAACTGCTGGACGGGCGCAGCGCCGCCGACCGGCCGGAGAGGCTCAGCCGATCAAGCAGCAGGTCGAACGGCTCCGCCGCCACCGCCGTCGCCGCCCGCGTCAGCGCCTTGATCTGGGCATAGGGATAGTCGCCATAATCGGGCGTGATGCCCATCGTCACATGCTGCCGGTCGATCGCGACGCGATCCGCGTCCGGCCCCAGTTGCTCGGCGAAATGATCCACCTGCCGCGCGACACGCGGCGGGGGCTTCAAGGCAAAGAACAGTCTGAACATGGCGCCACCTCCTGCACGAGTCGTTTGTTCATGTTATGTTCTTTTAACCACGAAAGCGAGTCCGGTGCGGAACCTCCAGCCCTCCGTCATGCGTTGGAACGACATCCAGTAAGGAGAAATCCTATGCAGCCGACCATGGCCACACTGGCCGACAAGATGAAGGACATCGATTTCGCGATGCTCTCCACCCATACGGAGGACGGGCAGATCGGCGCGCGACCGATGAGCAACAATCGCGACGTCGCCTATGGCGGCGACAGCTATTATTTCGCGACCGAGGACACGATGATGGTGCAGGATATCGAGCGCGACCCGCGCGTCGGCCTGTCGTTCCAGGGACGCACCGGATGGCTGCGGCAAAGGCCCTTCTTCATCGCCGTGGAAGGGCGCGCCGACCTGATCCGCGACCGGGCGGTGTTCGCCGAACATTGGAACGCGGACCTGGAAAACTGGTTCGAGGAAGGGCCGGACACGCCGGGACTGGTGATGATAAAGGTCCATGCCGAGCGCGCCCATTATTGGGATGACGAGGACGAGGGCGAACTGGAACTGTGACCCCGTCGCGCGAAAGCTTCGTGCGGCGCGGGGCGCGCTATATCCTGTCCGCCGCTTATGCATTCGCCGGCGTCGCGCATCTGGCGCGGCCGTCGGGTTTCGTCGCGATCACACCGCACTGGGTGCCTGCGCCCGAAACCGTGATCGCGCTGACCGGCGTGGCGGAAATTGCCGGCGCGGCCGGCCTGCTGATCCCGCCCCTGCGCAAGGCGGCGGGCTGGGGCCTGGCGCTCTATGCACTGTGCGTATGGCCGGCGAACATCAACCACGCCATCAACGACATCCCGATCAACGGGATGCATCTAAGCTGGTTCTATCACGGGCCGCGTCTGGCGTTGCAGCCGGTCATCATCTGGTGGGCCTTGTGGGCGAGCGGTGTGACCGACTGGCCGTTCAAGCGGCGTTAGGTCGCCTGGACGAGAGTGAATATACCGCTGACGAGCATTGCCAGAACCTCCCTTCTCCCTCGAGGGAGAAGGATACGAAGCCTTGCCCGAAGGGCTTAGGCGGAGTTGGATGAGGGGGTGCGACAGCGCACAACATTGGCATTCCAGCCCCCTCACCCAGCTACGACCAAGGCAGCAAGCTGCCAAGTCTTCGCAACCCGTTCGGGGTAAACAGTCCCCCGGACTGTTTAGGCCATGCCGGGGGCATGGCCGACCCCGAACGCCCTCAAGGGAGAAGGGACATGGGCTGCCTACTTTCGACCAAAATTTCCCAATCCCGTGTGTGCTCATTGCTTTTCTAAAAGCATATAGCTTACGTCTCTCATTCTGAGAGCATTCCCCTTCTGAGAAGGTTAAGCGAGAACGTTACGTCCATGCAGCTTCGTTCTATTATCTCGGCATTGGCTGCCGGGTTTGGCGCTTGGTTTGTAGTCCATGATTCATTGGACTTCATTAGGCCCGTTTTCAGTCCAGAATTTTACGATGCTCGCGTTTCGACGCCAGATGCCGTTATGCGTCTGATAGCGGATGTGCTCCTCGTGTACTTCGCAGGCATGGGTGCGAAGCTTCCGCCTAAAGAGGCCCAAACATTCAAAGCTGACTGACTGCTTCCCGACCGTCCCGCCATTCTTTGGCGAGCGAATTTGCCCACGCTGCCTAAGCCTTCAGCAGTTCCGCAATCGCCGCGATATCCTCCGCGCTATTGTAGATATGCGGCGAGAAGCGGATCGTCGCCTGCCCGTCCGCCTTGGAGCCGGCGACCACGATCCTGCCCTTGGTCCACAGATCGCCCCGGATCGCCGCGACATCCTTGCCCGGAAAGGTCGGCGTGATTACCGGGCCGGTCAGCCCCTCCACGCTGGTTCCAATCAGCTTCGCGCCGGGCAGGCCCAGCACCATGTCGCGCATCTGCTTGCCGATGGCGAAGGCGCGGGCCTCCACTTCCGCCTCGCCGATGGCGTCGAGCGCGTCCAGCGTGGCGTCGATACCCGCCAGCTTCGCGTCGTCGCGCTGGCCTAGGATCTCGTATTTCTGCGCGGTGTTGAGGTTCGCCTCGTCGGTCAGCCAATAGCCGTGGCTCGCCATGATTGGGTCGAGCTGCGCCTGCCCTTCGCGGCGGACATAGAGCACGCCGCCCTCCAGCGGCCCCATCATCCATTTGTGCGTGCTGCCCGAATAGCTGTCCACGCCCAGCGCGGCGAGGTCCAGCCGCAGCCAGCCGAAGGTCTGCGCGCCATCGGCATGGAACCAGATGCCCTTGGGCCGCGTCAGCTTCGCGATCTCCGCCACGGGGTAGATGACGCCGGTGATGTTGCTCATGTGGCTGAGGAACACGGCGCGGGTGCGCGGGGTGATGGCGGCGGCGATCGGATCGATAAGGTCCTGCGCGGTCTTGGCGTAGACCGGCACGGGCAGGATTTTCAGCACCAGCTTCTCGCGCGCGGCGCGCAGCTTCCAGGTGTCGAGCGTGGAGGGATGATTGTGGTCCGTCAGGATGATCTCGTCGCCTTCCTTCAGGGCGAGGCCCCGGACGGCGACCGTGTTCGCTTCGCTGGCGTTGCGCACCAGCGCGATTTCCTGCGCGGTGACGTTCATCCGCTTGCCCAGCCGCGCGCGCAGGGCATCCGCCTCCTTCGGGTAGCGGGCGCGATATTGCGGCGAGGGGTTCGCCTCGAACTGGTGCAGCGCGGCCATGTGCGCGTCGATGGCGGAGCGGAAGGCGGGGCCGATATTGGCGGCGTTGCAGTAGATCAGCCCCGGCTCCAGCAGCAGCTGGTCGCGCACGGCATTGCCAGTCGTGGCGGCGGCGCGGGAGGCGGCGGGCAGCAGCAGGCCGGTGGCGGCGGCCGTGCCGATCAGCGCGCGACGGGTCAGTCCTTCGAAACGATCGGTCATGAAACGCCCCTTTCCAGAGCGTTGACGAACGGGTCGCCGCCGATCCGCCATGTTGCCTTTCGGGCCGCCAGGCTTAGGGTGGCCGCCCGTCGCCAACGAACAAGAGAAGATGATGACCCGCCATATCCCCTGGATCGCAGCTGGCCTTGTCGGTTTTCTCTCGCTGGGCGTCGTTGCCTTCTCGCGCGGGGAGGCGATGAACGCGCTGTGGATCGTGGTGGCGGCGGTCGGCTGCATGCTGGTGGCGTACCGTTATTATGCGCTGTTCATCGCGCGGCAGGTGATGGGGCTGGACGCCGCGCGGCCGACGCCGGCGGTGCGGCGGCCCGATGGCCTCGATTATGTCGCGACCGACCGGACTGTCCTCTTCGGTCATCATTTCGCGGCGATCGCGGGCGCGGGGCCATTGGTCGGCCCAGTGCTGGCGGCGCAGATGGGCTATCTGCCCGGAACGCTGTGGATCATCTTCGGCGTGGTGCTGGCGGGCGCGGTGCAGGACTTCATGATCCTGTTCATTTCCATGCGCCGCGACGGCAAGTCGCTGGGCGAGCTGGTGCGGATGGAAATGGGGCAGGTCGCCGGCACGATCGCGCTGATCGGCGCCTTCATGATCATGGTGATCATCCTCGCCGTACTGTCCCTCATCGTGGTGAAGGCGCTGGCGGAAAGCCCCTGGGGCATGTTCACGGTCGCCGCCACCGTGCCGCTGGCGCTGTTCATGGGCGTCTACACCCGCTGGATCAGGCCCGGCCGTATCGGCGAGGTGTCGCTGCTGGGCCTGATCGGCCTGTTCGCCGCGATCGTCTTCGGACAGAGCGTGGCGCAATCGCCCGTCTGGGGGCCGGCCTTCACCTTCACGCCGATCCAGCTGACGTGGATATTGATCGGCTATGGCGCGGTTGCTTCCGTGCTGCCGGTGTGGCTGCTGCTGGCGCCGCGCGATTATCTGTCGACCTTCCTCAAGATCGGCGCGATTGCCGCGCTGGCGATCGGCATCGTCATCATGGCCCCGCCGCTCAAGATGCCGGCGCTGACCCAGTTCATCGGTGGCAACGGCCCGGCCTGGTCAGGCGCGCTGTTTCCCTTCCTGTTCATCACCATCGCCTGCGGTGCGGTGTCGGGCTTCCACGCGCTGATTTCCAGCGGCACCACGCCCAAGCTGATCGCCAGCGAGGCGCATGCCCCGTTCATCGGCTATGGCGCGATGCTGATGGAGGGTTTCGTCGCGATCATGGCGCTGGTCGGCGCAACCATCCTGGACCCGGGCATCTACTTCACGATGAACAGCCCGGCCGCCTTGATCGGCACGGACGCGGCAAGCGCAGCCGCCGCCGTCACCGCCATGGGCTTCCCGATCGACGCCGCCACCATCACCCAAGCGGCAAAGGATGTGGGCGAACACACCATCATCAGCCGCGCGGGCGGCGCGCCGACGCTGGCGGTGGCGATGGCGGAAATCTTCAGCCATGTGCTGGGCGGCCCGGCGATGAAGGCTTTCTGGTATCATTTCGCGATATTGTTCGAGGCGCTGTTCATCCTGACCGCCGTGGACGCGGGCACGCGGGCCGGGCGCTTCATGTTGCAGGACTTGATCGCGCTGGCCTCGCCCCGCTTCAAGGACAACAGCAGCATCTGGCCGGGCATCGTCGCCACCGGCCTCACGGTGGCGGCCTGGGGCTTCTTCCTGCATCAGGGCGCGACCGATCCGCTGGGCGGGGTCAATACGCTGTGGCCGGTGTTCGGCATATCGAACCAGATGCTCGCCGCCATCGCGCTGATGCTGGCGACGGCCGTGCTGTTCCGCATGAAGCGCGACCGTTTCGCCTGGGTGACGATGCTGCCGACGGCCTGGCTGCTGATCTGCACCGTGACCGCCGGCTGGCTGAAGCTGTTTTCGGCCGATCCCAAGGTCGGCTTCCTGGCGCATGCCGCGAAGTTCGCGGCGGCGGAAGCGGAGGGCAAGCTGCTGGCCCCGGCCAAGTCGATGGCGGAGATGCAGCGCATCATCTTCAACGACCGGATCGACGCGGCCTTGTGCGCGATCTTCCTGGCCGTGCTGCTCTCGCTGCTGTTCTTCACGGTGAAGACCTGCCTGGCCGCCCGCCGCTTCGCCGCCCCCACCGCGCGCGAAATCCCCGCGCAGATGGTGGCGGCGTAATGAGCCTGTTTCTGCAAACCCTGCGCCAGACCGCGCGGCTGATGGTCGGCCTGCCCGATTACGACGCCTATCTGCGGCACCGGGCGGAGCATCATCCCGGCGAAGCGGTAATGGACCGCGTGGCGTTCTTCCGCGAGCGGCAGGAGGCGCGCTATGGGGGCAAGAATGGGGGCAAGTGCTGCTGACTACCCCTTTGCGTTGAACGCCGCGACCATGCCCGCCGCAATCGACAGCGCGATTTCCGCAGCGCCGATCGCGCCAATGTCGAGGCCGGCAGGGCCGTCGATGCGGGCGAAGTCCGCCGCGCCGAAGCCTTCGGCTGCCAGTCGTTCGAGCCGGGCGGCGTGGCTCTTGCGGGAGCCAAGCGCGGCGATGTAGCCGGTCGGCGCGCGCAGGGCGGCGATCAGGGCGGGATCGTCGATCTTGATGTCGTGGCTCAGGGTCACGACGGCGGTGGATTCGCCGGGGACGAGCGCGGCGACCGCCTCGTCCGGCCAGCGATCGTCGAGGTCGACGCCGGGAAAACGCTCTGCGGTCAGGAACCGCCCACGCGGGTCGATGATGATCGGGCGCACGCCGATGGTCTGCGCCAAGGGGGCCAGAGCCTGCGCGATATGGACGGCGCCGACGATCAGCAGACGGCGCGGCGGATCATAGCGGGTCTGGAACTGGCCGGGCGTCGCGCCCTCGGTCGTGGCGGCGTTGGTGAGGTCGGTGGAGAGGGTCACCGCCCTGCCCTGCGCATTGGCGGCCTCGATCCGGTCGAGCAGGCCGGGCGCGAAGCCGCCCTCGCCCACCGACTGCACCAGCACCTCGATCGTGCCGCCGCAGGGCAGGCCGGCGGCCCACGCCTCCTGATCGGCCACGCCATAGCTCTGCACATGGCCGGGCCGCCCGGCGATCACCTCCGCCGCGCGGTGCAGCACGTCCGCCTCGACGCAGCCGCCCGAAATGCTGCCCTCGAACCGACCGTCCTGATGCACGATCATGTGGCTGCCGCGCGGGCGCGGGGCGGACCCCCAGGTCGACACCACCGTCGCGATCGCCATCGGCGCGCCGCGCCACTCGGCGGCCTTGCGGATGACGGAGGCGTTGTCTGGTGGAGCAGCGAGGGTCATGGGGGCGGGAGATAGGGCTTATGCGGGGATGCGCCAAGGTGAAGGGCGCGAATGTGTCGCGGGGCGGAGGTTGCGGATACTTCTCTGCCTTGGCCTTGGAGGAGAATGACGAAGCTGATGGTCATTGGCGATCACTTGCGGACATATGATTTAGCTGCAACCTTGCACCATCATGATCGTCAAATTCGTACTCTTTCTTGGACTGACGAGCGCGGCAGCGATCTCGATCCAACCAGCATGGCTGGCCGCAGCCTCCAAGAGCTATGAAATCTGTATCTTCAAGGCGATCGACCAGCAATATGAAACCGGACGCTTTTCTGAAACGAACATCCTATCTGATTGTGCGGCAGTTCGTCGAACCCAGGTGAAGGCCGCTGAGTCAGCCGCGGCTAGAACAGCGGATACCAAGGTTGGAAAAGCGTTGATCAGCCATGAGTTCGCCCGCCTAGATCAATCGGTCTGGACGATCATCGGCCATCTGCGAGAGCGACACGACAACTGAAGGTGCCGCAGTTCGCCGCCCACTCACACCAACCGCCGCCCCGTCCACACCACGCGCCCCACAATGCGCACCAGCGCCGGGTCGATATCGGCCCAGTCGCGAAAATGGGGATTGTCGCTCAGCACGCTGAAGCGGCCGCGCAGCGGGCCGATGGCGATGCGCTTGACCATCAGCACGCCGTCCAGATGCAGCACATAGACGCCGTCGCGCAGCCGTTCAGCCGCGTCGTCATGGTCGACCATGATCTCGTCGCCATTGCCCAAAGTCGGCACCATCGATTCGCCGTCCACGCGGATGATCGAACTGCGCCGCACGCCCAGGTCGCGCAGCCAGGCGGCGTCGAACGCCATCGCGCCGGCCGGGCGCTCGTCATCGTCGAGGGAGCCTGCGCCCGCTGATGCACCCAGCGCCAGGCGCGGGACCAGCACCACCGGCGGCATGCCGGGCGCGCGGGGCGGCGGCGCTGCGCGCGCGGGGCGGCCGCCCAGCGTCTCTTCCGCGACGCCGAAATAGCGGGCCAGTATGCCCCGATCCTCCTCGTCCAGCTTGCGCGGGGTGCCGCGCTTGATGAACTGCTGGATATAGGCGGGATTGCGGCCGATCAGGCGCGACAGATCGGCATAATTCTCCCTCCGCTCGGCAATCAGCCGGTCCAGCGCAATGCGGGCGCCGCCGCCATCATCGACATCGTCAACCATGAAAAATCCATAGCGATAGGAAATATCCTAGACAAGTAGGAAATTGCCTTAGAGATAGGAAAACGCCTATCGACTCGCGTGGGGCGGGATCGACAGAGCAGGGAGACGAAAACCGATGATGCTGCTGCGCTCCATCGAGAGATTTCTGCGGGACACCCAGATGCCCGCGACCCGATTCGGCCGCGAATCCGTGCGCGATCCCCGGCTGGTGCATGACCTGCGCAGGGGACGCGAACCGGGCGCGCGGATGGAAAGACGGGTAGAACATTTCATGAACAGTTATCGCAGGGAGATGGCCCAATGACAAGCCTGCACCATGCCACGCCGCACCCGACGCCCACGACGCGCCGGGCCGCGCGTCCGCGTCGCCCCCTGGCCCAGTTGACCGACCTGCTCTGCGCGGCGATAGGCGACGGCACGGAGATCATGGCGTCGCTGGACGATCCATGGGCGTCCGCGCTGTTCGAAGGACGGCGCTGCTACTGGATGATCGCGCTGGAAGGCAGCGACGCGATGGCGCGCGTCGACCGTTTCGCCGAAGGACTGCGCGAGGCGGAGTGGCCGATGAACGGCTATTTCGTGGCGGATATCCAGATCGATATCCGCTCGTCCGATCCGCAAGGGGAGATACTGATCCTGTCGGCGCTGGCCATCCGCGACTGGTGAGGGGTCAGCGCGCGCGCGCGGTCATCATGCGCAACGTGCCGAGCGCTGCGCTCAGGGCCTCGTCCACATCCGGCTCCACCGCGCGGCGGACGGCCGCCGGAGTGGGCGTAGGCATGTCGATCAGGCGGGTGGCGACGGGCGGGGCGACCGGAGGAACGATCGGCGCAGGCGCAGCCGGCTGTTCGACGACCGAGGTCGCGGCACCCTGGGTGCGGGCGGCCAGGCCGCGCTCCAGCCGCTCGGCCAGTTCGCGCACCGACAGCCCTGTCGATTCGGCGCGCGGCGCAAAGGCCGGCATCGCCAGCAGTTCCGCCGCCGCGCTGATCGGGCGCGGTGCCGGGGGTGCCGCGGGGATATGGTCGTTGGCCGGATCGGCAGCACGCGCGAAGGACGGCGCACGCAGTTCCGCTTCGGACAGCGGCAGCGGCGCACTGGGCATGGCGAGGCCCGTGGCCGGAACGATCGGGTCCTGCTCCGGCTCCATTTCGACCAGCAGATCGACCAGCACTTCGCGGCGACCATTCTCGCCACGAGCCGCTTCCGGGCGCGAGAAGATATCGAGGCCGCTGAAATCGCGGCTGGCGAAGATCGGCGCGCGCGCCGGCGCATCGGGATGCGCGTCTGCACGGCGCAGCGGCGGCGCGTCCACGCGATCCAGGGGCGAAACCGATCGGCGCGCGATCGCGGCCAGCTTGGAAAATGCGAAACCCATGATGCTTGCTCCCCGGACGCTTTTTTCGCGCCTTTCGTTTGAACTTTCCTGCGGCATGTCCCGCCGCACCAGCGCGGCGGCACCGGCCGCCATCACCGCCGCGAACAGCGCCAGCAGCAGCCGCGCCTTGAGGCCCAGCGGTGGGGCAGCGGCCGGCAGCGCTTCGGAAATGCCGGCCGACGCGACCAGCATCTCCAGCAGCCCGACCGGCGTCGACAGCACCGCCAGCGCGGCCCCCGCGCCCGCCAGAGCAACGATGCCCCAGCCCTTCACCTTGTACCCAATTGCGACCATCTCAATGTGAATCCCTGCCTCAGGCCGCCACGCGCGCGCGGCGCGAACGACCCAGCAACCTTTGGTAAACAGGTTCGTAACGGGAAATGTTTGACGACCAGTTACGCTCTTTCTCGACGAAATTCCGCGCGATGGCGCGCCGCTCCTCCCAGAAGCCACGATCGGCGAACATGCCGGCCAGCGCAGTGGCGATCGCCGCCGGATCGTCGGGCGCGAACAGGGTGCCGGTGACGCCGTCCTCGATCAGTTCGCGATGCCCGCCTACGGACGACGCGGCGACCAGCCGCCCCTGCGCCATTGCCTCCAGCGGTTTCAGCGGCGTCACCAGATCGGTGAGGCGCATCGACTTGCGCGGATAGGCCAATATGTCGACCTGCGCATAATAATCCTCGACCTGTTCGTGCGGCACGCGGCCGACGAAACGGATGCGGTCGGCAAAGGGCGATGCGGTCGCCTGCGCGCGCAGCGCCTGCTCCATCGGCCCACCGCCGACCAGCAGCAGCGCCGCCTTGGGCCTAGCCCTCACCAGCCGGGGCATGGCCGCGATCAGGTCGTCCAGCCCTTCATAATCGTAGAAGCTGCCGATGAAGCCGACGACGTCCGCGCCCTCCAGCCCCAGCTTCGCGGTCCGCGCCGGCTCGCGCGCGCCCGGCCCGCCGAACTGGTCCATGTCCACGCCATTGGGCGAGACGAGTATCTTGGCGGGATCGACGCCTCGCGCCATCAGGTCGCCGCGCAGCCCTTCGCAGATCACCGCGACCGCATCCGCCGCACGCACCGCATGCGTTTCCAGCTGCTTGGTCAACCAGTAGCGGGGGGACCCTTCCGTCCCGGTGCCGTTGCCGACCGAGGCATCCTCCCAGAAGGCGCGAATCTCGTAGAGCAGCGGAATATGGTGGCGATTGGCGACGCGCTGCGCGGCAATCGCGTTCAGCACCGGCGAATGGGCGTGGATGATATCCGGCCGCCATTCCCGCACCAGCGCCTCAATTGCGTCGCTATGCGCGGAAATATCGCGCCATTCGCGCAGCAGGGCGTTGCCGGTCGCCGCCTCGCCAGGAGTGCGGTGGAAGCGCAGGCCGTCCACCTCTTCCTCGGCCGGCCCAGCCGCGACATGGCGATGCCCGGTGATCCCGCGCACCTCCCACCCCATCGCCACCTGCGCCCGCAAAATCGCGCGGGTGCGGAACGTATAGCCGCTGTGCAGCGGCAGGCTGTGGTCCAGGACATGGAGAATGCGGGTCATGTCCCGGATATGTGACGCAAAAGGTTTAACGGGGCGTCAACCTCGAATGATAGTTGCACCTTATCCGTGCGTTGCCACCCAGTCCCGCAGCGCGTCGTCGATACGCCCCTGCCACCCCTGCCCGGTCGCGCGAAAATGGTCGAGCACATCGGGAGACAGGCGGATGGTCGTGCTGATCTTGGTCGGTGCCTTCTGCTTGCCACGCGACCGGCGCAGCGTGTCCGCCAGCGCGGGAAAGGCGGCGTCGAGGGGAATCGCGCTGGCCAGTTCCGCCTGAGTCAGCGGCCGCTCCAGTTCCGGATCGGGGCCGATCAACTCGCCCGTGGCATCATCCACCCACCAGCCATCGGCATCGCGATGCACGCCGCCAGCCGCAATCAGCGCGGTCATCTCGTCGCGATAGACCGACCAGCGCCGTTCCATCTCGACCGAGTCGGCTTCGCTGTCGCCAAGGTCCTTCGTCACGAAGGCGGGCCATGTCCTAGCCATAGATCAACATCCTTTCCCGGCGACTGGCCGGACGCATGGAGATGACGGAAACGCCTTCCGTCCCCAGCATCGCGAAGATCACCGCAATCGTGCCATCGTCCAGTCGCCCGAGCGCAACAAGCCTGTCGTCCCGTACCGGCAGGACCAGCGCATCCAGGAAGAAATCCTCCGTCAGCGCCGCGAAATCCAGACCATGCTTGTCCAGGTTCGAAAGCCTCTTCGGTTCGTCCCAGACAATGACCATAGCTGATTGTGGTTACAATAAAATTGTAAATCAAGCCCCGCCCTGCGCTTTTCTGCCCGCTCCACCCCGACTTAACACCCCGTCAACCATGGTGCGCTATGGCGTCCCCGTGGCCATGGATGTTTCCCGCAAGCGATGATCGACGCCTTCACCCTGTTTCTGAGCCACGGCCTCATCATGCTGACGGCGTGGCGGCTGCTCAAGCGGCCCGATCTCGACCGCGATCCGCCCCCGCCACAGCAGGACGGGGCGCGCCGCGATGCGTGACCTGTTCTTCATCGCCTTCATCGGCATCTTCTTCCTGATCGGCTTCCGCCGGCCGTTCCTGCTGGTCGCGGCCTATTGCTATATCGACATCGTGACGCCGCAGCGGCTCTGCTACATCCTGCTGAACTCCGTGCCGATTTCCGCGATCGCCTTCCTGCTGGCGGTCGGGGCATGGGCGCTGATGGACGACAAGAAGGACATCCGTTTCTCCTTCCGGCAGTTCCTGTTCCTGGCGCTGCTGGGCTATTGCGCCTACACCACCGCGAACGCCGACTTCCCGCTGGAGGCGCCCACCAAATGGGGCTGGGTGTGGAAGACGCTGATCTGGGCGACGTTCCTGCCGCTGGTGCTGCGCACGAAATTGCGGATCGAGGCGCTGGCGCTGTTCATGGTGCTCTGCGCCAGTTCCATCATCATCAACGGCGGCATCAAGACGGCCTTTTCTGGCGGCGGCTATGGCGTTCTCAACCTGATGATCGACGACAATAGCGGCCTCTATGAAGGCAGCACCATTTCCACCGTCGCCATCGCCATCATCCCGCTGATCTGGTGGCTGGTGCGGCACGGCACCGTGTTCCCCGGCACAGACTGGAAGGTGAAGCTGTTCGCCGCCGCCCTCACCTTCGCCTGCCTGCTGATCCCGATCGGCACCGAAACGCGCACCGGCCTGCTGTGCATCCTGCTGCTGATGGGCCTCATCCTGCTGCGCTCGAAAAAGAAGTTCGTCTACGGCCCGCTGCTGATGCTGGGCGCGCTGTCGGCCGTGCCGTTCCTGCCGGCCAGCTTCACCAACCGCATGTCGACGATCGAGAATCACTCGAACGACGAAAGCGCCAACACCCGCGTCATGGTGTGGATGTGGACGCTGGACTATGTGAAGAAGAACCCGATCGGCGGCGGCTTCGACAATTATCTCGCCAACAGCTTCACCTATTTCACCAACGAAAAGCAGGGTGACGGCGAAGACGCCAAGGTCCAGCGCAAGCTGATCACCGACAAGGGCCGCGCCTATCACAGCGCCTATTTCGAGATGCTGGGTGAACAGGGCTATCCCGGCTTCGCGATGTGGGCGCTGATCCACATCATCTCGCTGATCCGCACCGAAGTGATCCGCCGCCGCTACGCCAAGGACCCGGACCCCGGCAATGCGTGGATCTCGCCGCTGGCGCTGGCGCTGCAACAGGGGCACCTGATCTACCTGCTCGGCGCGCTGTTCATCGGCATCGCCTTCCAGCCGTTCATCTTCATGCTGCTGGCGATGCAGATCGGCCTCGACACTTACCTCGCGCGCGTGCGCAGTGAGAAGAACTGGCGGCCGATGCTGGCCCCCACGCTTCAGGGTCGCCCGGCATGAAGAGCGAACTGCGCAGCCTGACCTCCGCGCGCGGCATCGCCGCCTGGCTGGTCGTGCTCTACCATCTGCGCGCCGCCTGCCCGTGGCTGCCCGTCCCGGTGCGGGCGCTGGCGGACAAGGGCTATCTGGCGGTCGACTTCTTCTTCCTGCTGTCGGGCTTCGTCATCTACCTGTCGGCGCATCGCGGCATGCTGCGCGACGGGCCGGCGGCAATCCCCGGTTTTCTCCATCGCCGCTTCGCGCGCATCTATTCGCTCTACGGTACGGTGCTGGCGGGCACGGTGGCCTTCGCCATCGTCCTCTCCATCACCGGCCGCGATGTGTCAGGCTATCCCTGGTCGGAACTGCCGCTGCACATCGTCATGATGCAGAACTGGGGCCTGACCGATCAGCTGAGCTGGAACCATCCCGCCTGGTCGATCAGCGCGGAATTCGCCGCCTACCTGCTGTTCCCCGCGCTGGTCCTCTGGACCCCGATCAGCCGTGCGCGCCGGCCCAATCTGCTCGCCGGCATGATGCTACTCATCGCGCTGCTGTTCCTGTGGATGCGCCATGACGGCGCGACCACGCTGGGCAAGGACATTCCCCACAACGGCCTCGCCCGCTGCCTCACCGAATTCAGTTGCGGCGCGCTGCTCTGCGCCTTCTGGCTGCGCGGCCATGACAGCGACCGGCGATCGATGCTGTTCTCTGCTGCCGGCGTCGCCCTGTTCTGGGGCCTGTGGGCGACCGGCCTCGCCAGCGAGATCTGGGCCTTCCCCGCTGGCGCCGCCTGCCTCATCCTCGCCCTCGCCCACGCCTCGGGCCTGACGCGCAATCCGCTGCACTGGCGGCCGATCGTCTATCTGGGCGCGATCAGCTACGCGACCTATCTCGCCCATTTCATGGCCTGGATCGCGTTCAAGATCGCCTTCGTCGACGATCCCCGCAACGCCTCGCCGCTGCTGGTCGCGGGCTTCCTGGCGGCGCTAGTCGGCCTGTCCGTCGCGCTCTATCATGGCGTGGAGAAGCCGGGGCGGCAGTGGCTGTCGAAGCCGCTGGCATGGCGGCGGCGGATGGCGACTTCATCCTAGCTGTACGCCGGCTGTGCGCCATCCTATCGTCGATGCACAGCAGTTCGGAGGCGATGATGGTGCCCTTCCCTTCCTATGATCCGGCGTCGGATTCCATTCACCTGAACGGCGGCGCGACGATCATGCTGACCCTGCTGATGAAGGCTCGGTTCGGGGAGCGTTTCGACCCGTCAACATTGTTCCATCCGGGCCTCACCGGCCTGATCCGTCAGCTTGAAGCCGCTTCGGACCTGCCACAGCCAGTTGCGGGGCAGTGCTTCGACCATGTCGAACTGCACCTCATCGCCAGTCGGGTCTATGACGAAAGCATCAATATCGGCTGGTGGGCAATGACAGACGCCGAACGGGAGGCGTTTCTGCAAGACGCTGTCGCGCCATGGAGGCTGTCCGTCGCACAGGTTCAGACGATTGTGGAGGGCGCGTCCGACATTCTGGACAGCCACCGCCGAACGGTGGCGGCAGCAGACAAAAGCTGACCGGAACGAAAGCCATCACCGGCGGGTTCTGAGAGGCACCCAAGAGACCCACGAAGACACCCATGCCACCCCGCCTGTTCCACGCCGACGACCAAAGCCCCGGCATCACCCGCAAGGCGCTGAAGCGCGGCTGGGCCTATCATGACCATGCGGGCGTCCGCATCACCGACCGCGAAGAGATCGACCGGCTGAACGCCCTTGCCCTGCCGCCGGCCTATGTCGACTGCTGGTTCTGCCCGTCGCCCAACGGCCATATCCAGGCGACCGGCTATGACGCGCGCGGGCGCAAGCAATATCGCTATCATGCCGATTTCCGCGCCGCGCAGGAGGCCGCAAAATATTCGGGCTGCGCCGGCTTTGGCCATGCGCTGCCGAAACTGCGCGCGCAGATAGAGGCGGACCTGTCCACTCGTGGCCTGCGCAAGGAGCGGACGATCGCCGCGGTCGTGCGCCTACTCGATCTCGCCAAGGTCCGCGTCGGCAATGAGCATTACGCCACCACCAACAAGAGCTTCGGCGCGACCACGCTGCGCCGCCGCCATCTCGACCTCAAGGGCAAGGCGATGCGCCTGCGCTTCAAGGCGAAGTCGGGCAAGCAGCATGACCTCACCATCACCGACGCCCGCCTGCTGCGCTTCGTGCGCAAGGTGGTGGACCTGCCCGGCCAGCATCTGTTCCAGTATCTGGACGAGGACGGCGAGGCCCGGCCGATCACGTCGAGCGACGTCAACGCCTATATCGCACAGGCCATGGGCGGCGACTGGACGGCCAAGCATTTCCGTACCTGGGGCGCCTCCACCATCGCCTTCGCCACGCTGGCGGAGCGGCATGTGTCGCTCAAGGAGATGATCGCCCCGGTCGCGCAGGCGCTGGGCAACACGCCCGCCATCAGCCGCAAATCCTATATCCACCCCGCATTGATCGATCTGTGCCGGGACGGGCAGGATGCGTGGCGAACGGGGCTTCGCCTGCCGCGCCGGACGCGCTATCTGTCGCGCGACGAGCGCGGCCTGATCGCGTTTCTGGAAAGCCTGGCGCCGGCGCTGAAGCTGGCCGCCTGACAAGACCCCAAGGACCTGCATGACCGTACCCAAGCTGACCGATATCTGGCGCATGACCGCGCACTGGCTGGAACTGCACTGGTTGCAGATCGTCATCGCGATCGGCGCGGGCGTGCTGATCTACACCGCGCTGGCCGCCGCGCGCCAGTTCGGCAAGCGGCTGAAGGGCGAGCCGGGCGACACGCTGGGCCTGGCCAATGTGGCGGGCCGGGCGATCGCGCGGACGACGCATTTCTTCATGGTCATGGTCTCCGCCCGGCTGGTCGCAGGCTATGCCAGCCCGCCCGCGCTGGTGCTCAAGACCGTCACTTTCTTCTTCACGATCGCGGCCGTCTATCAGGTGGCGCTGTGGCTGCGGGAGATCATCCTGGGCCTGATCGAGCGCAAGACGAGCGAGGACGGTCAGGGCGAAACGCTGGCCAACGCCATGTCGCTGATCCGCATTCTGGTGACGGTCGCGCTATTCGCCGTCGCGACCATCGTGGTGCTGGACAATCTGGGCGTCAACGTGACCGGCCTGGTCGCGGGTCTGGGCATCGGCGGCATCGCCATCGGCCTTGCGGCGCAGGGCATCTTTTCCGACCTGTTCGCCGCGCTGTCGATCATCTTCGACAAGCCTTTCCGCCGGGGCGAGACGATCAATTACGACACGACCACCGCCACGGTGGAGAAGATCGGCCTCAAGTCCACCCGCCTGCGCGCGCTGACCGGGGAGAAGAAGATCATCTCCAACGCCAATCTGCTGCAAAAGGAAATCACCAGCTACCAGACGCTGGATCATCGCCGCATCAAGTTCCCGATCGGCGTGATCTACCAGACCCCGCCCGAACAGCTCGACGCCATCCCCGGCATCCTCCAGTCGATCGTCGAGGAACTGGGCGGCCATTTCGTGCGGTCGGGCTTCATCGGTTTCGGCGCAAGCTCGCTCGATTTCGAGGTGGATTTCGACGTCTATCTGCCCAACTGGGACGCCATCTACGAGGTGCGGCACAAGGTCGGCCTCGCCATATTGCGCCGTTTCAACGAGCAAGGCATCGAGTTCGCCTATCCCACGCAGACCACCTTCACCGCCGCGCCCGACGGCCAGATGATCATGCCCTATGCCGACGTGCAGCCGGTGAAGCCGGTAACGGACTGAACTTCATCGCGTTTCGGACTCGTCTCGTCCCCGCTCGCTTGCCGCGCATCCGTCTGCGCATCTAGCCCGGCGCGTTACGAAAACAGACGGGACGCCCCAATGAATACTGCACGCATCCTCGCCGCCGCCGGCGCGCTCCTCCTCTCCGGCCTCGCCACCGCCGCGCAGGCCGAAGGGCTGGGCGTGGAAGCCAATTATGGTCGCGCCGAGGGGCATTGGGGCACGGAACTGGGCGCAGGCTATGCCGCCGACCTCGCCGGCTTTCGCCTGTCGGGCAGCGGCGGCGTCTATCTGCGCGATGGCGACGAGCGGCTCTATGGCCGGGTCGAGGGCACCTTCGCGCTGCCCATGACCGTGCGCGTGGGCGCAGGCGTCCGCATCAGCGGCGATGATCCGCGCCCCTATGCGACGGTCGCCATGCCCATCCTCCCCAAGCTGGCGGTAAAGGGCAATGCCGGCCCCAAATATGCGACCATCGGCCTGACCTTGGGCTATTGAACCAACGGAGGGGGATGTCACCCCATCCCCCAGACCCCACCCGGCAACAGCATCCCGTCCTGCATCCCCAGCGCGCCGTCGCGGTCCTCCGCCAGCAGCAACGCGCCGTCCAGGTCGATCCAGTCCGCCCCCTGCGCCACCAGCGCGGCCGGCGCGATCCCCAGCGACGTCCCCAGCATGCACCCCACCATGACGCGAAAGCCGCGCCCCTTCGCCTCCGCCCGCAACGCCAGCGCCTCAGTCAGCCCCCCCGCCTTGTCGAGCTTGATGTTGACCGCATCGAACGCCTCCAGCCGGTCGAGATCGGCGCGCGTATGACAGCTCTCGTCCGCGCACAAAGGCAGCGGCGAGGCCACCCCCGTCAGCCGCTCCTCCCGCCCGTGCCGGATCGGCTGCTCCACCATCTCCACGCCCAGCGCCGCCAGCGCCTCCGCTTCCGCCGCGATGTCCATGTCGTGCCAGCTCTCGTTCGCATCGACGATCAGCCGCGCGTCCGGCGCCCCCGCCCGCACCGCCGCAATCCGGGCGCGATCACCCTCGCCCGTCAGCTTGCACTTGAGCAGCCCGAAGCCCCGCCCCGCCGCCGCCCGCGCATCCGCCTCCATCGCGGCGGGATCGCCCAGGCTGATCGTGAACGCCGTGGGCAGCGCCGCCGGCTCGGCCAGTCCCGCCAGCCGCCACACCGGCACGCCCTCGCGCTTCGCCTCCAGGTCCCACAGCGCGCAATCCAGCGCATTGCGCGCCGCCCCGCGCGGCATGCTCTCCAGCAGCCCCAGCCGATCGAGCGGCCCGGCATAGGCGTTCAGCGCCGCCGCGCAGCCCTCCGCCGTCTCGCCCTCATAATAGATCGCCGTGCCCTCGCCGCGCCCGACATGGTCGCCGTCGCCCACTTCGCAGACAACCACATCCACCCAGGTCTTGGCCCCACGGGCGATCACGAAGGCCCCGGCCACCGGCCAGCGTTCGACTGTCGCGGAAAGTAGGCGTGTCATCGACGTTCCTTACTCGGGTGGGATAGTTGCGCGGTCGCAATAGGCTAAGCCCGCCCCATGCGTCGACCATAAGGATTCATCTGTGACTTCACGAGAATTGACCGGCCTTCTCTCCCTGTCGGAAGCGCGTTCCGACGCGGACGACAAAAGGCTGAGCGACATGGCCTGGCGCATCGGCTTCGGCGCGATCGGCTGGCCCTGGCTGCTGCGCGGCCTGTCGGGCGGGCGCAAGGCGGACAAGAGGGCTTTGCTCGCCGAACTGGGCCTGCCCGCCGACGCGCTGCCACATCTGGGCAGCTGGAAGGCGGACATGGGCTTCCTGCGCCACATCGTGCGCGAAATCGCTGCCCGCCGCCCGGCGCATGTCGTGGAACTGGGCGCGGGGGCCTCGACCCTGATCGCGGCGAAGGCGCTGGCGCTGCATGGCGGCGGCACGCTGCACAGCTATGACCAGCATGCCGGCTTTGCCGAAGCGACCCGCAACTGGCTCGCCGACAATGGCCTGTCCGTCGACATCCGCCACGCGCCGCTGGACGCACAGGTGGAGGGCTGGCCGGGCCGCTGGTATGCGCTGACCGCCCTGCCCGATACGATCGACATGCTGATCATCGACGGCCCGCCCTGGGCGGTGCATCCGCTGGTGCGAGGAGCCGCCGCGTCCCTGTTCGACCGGCTGTCGCCCGGCGCAGTGGTCCTGCTGGACGACGCCGCGCGGCCCGGCGAGCGGCTGGTGGCGCGGCGCTGGCGGCGGGAATGGCCGCAGCTCGATTTCCGCCTCGCGAGCGACGGGACCAAGGGCACGCTGGTCGGCCAAAGGCGCGACAGGCTGCGCGCCGCCAACGACGATGATCGCGGTTCGACCCGGCGGCATCTGGCGCGCGCGGCCGGCATCGCTGCGCTGATTGCAAGCGGCTGGATCGCGCATGGCGTACTGGGCGACTTCCCGCAAAGCGCGCAGGCCAGCACATTCCTGGACGAAGCCGCCGCCTCCCGCCGCGCCGCCCTGCTCCGCGAAGCCATGCCCTCACAGATCGAAAGCGCGACACTGGACGCAGGCGAAATCCGCAAGGCGGCCGGCATCACCCTGCCCGCCTTGCCGCCGAGTTGGCGCGTGACCGACGTGCAACTCTTCCCCACCGCCGACGACAGCCCCTCGATCGTCATCGCGCTGACCACCCCGACGGGCGAGCGCCTCTCCCTCTTCGCCGACCGCGCCGAAACCCCCGCGGAGGCCCGTCCCCTGCTCGCAACGCGCAAGGGCGAGGTGATCGCCTATTGGGAAGCGGGCGAGATGGCCTATGCGCTGACCGGCGACGCACCGGCGAACCGCATCATGGCGCTGGCGGCGGAAGTCGCGCCGGGGGGATAGGGATGGCGATAGAGTTGTTGATGCTGGCGGACGGGCATTGCTCGCTCGAGTTCGCGCCTGAGGACATGGCGGCCGTGCGCAAGGCCATCATCACGCTCCACGGCAAACCCACGGTGCAGTGGCATGCGGTCTGCGCCGATATCCGCTTTGGCGGATGCAACTTCACCTTTCAGGACGAATGGGATGATCCGTGTCTGATCTCCGGATCGGACGAAGGCGATGCGTTGCTGCGCGAACTGCATGCTCGACTGACCGGCTGAGATCGACCGCCTCATGAACCACTGAATCGGATAATATCCGATTTCGCAATCGCCCGCCCCCGTAGGAAGGATGACGTTCAATGTCCTTCCAATGTAGGATTTCCTTTGCCAGACCGGCTTAATGGATCGCTCTCCTTCTTCACCGACCGCCCGCGCTGAGGCAGCGCGCCATATCCTCCCCAAAGGTGACATAAGGTGACAATTCCGGCCTCAAAACGCGGACCTTTTGTCACCTTATCGCGCCAGGCGTCGGCGGGCGCATGCCGCCAGCCATCCACGCCCGGCGCTTTATCCCCTACTCCTTGGTCATTGAGACGCCCCCTGCCCACTGCTAAGCGCGCACGATGAGCGACAACGACAAGCCAGCCGCCCCGCGCGCCCCGCTCGGCAGCCTCAAGCTGATCGCGCGGCATGCCGCGCGCTATCCCTGGCGGATTGCGGCAGCGGCGGTGGCGCTGCTGGTGTCGTCGGCGGCGACCCTGGCCATTCCCAGCGGCTTCCGGCTGGTGATCGACCGGGGCTTTCTGGGCGGCGGCGATATCGATCACTGGTTCGGCTATCTGTTCATGATCGTGGCGATCCTGGCGATGTCGTCGGCGCTGCGCTTCTATTTCGTGTCCTGGCTGGGCGAGCGCGTGGTGGCGGATGTGCGTTCCGCCGTGCAGGCCAATCTGCTGCGGCAGGAACCGCGCTTTTTCGAGGAGAACCGCCCGTCGGAGATCGCCTCGCGCCTGACCGCCGACACCGCGATCATCGATCAGGTGGTGGGGTCGACCGTGTCGGTCGCGCTGCGCAATCTGGTGACGGGCATTGGCGGCCTGATTTTCCTGTTCACCCTGTCGGCCAAGCTGACGGCGCTGCTGGTGCTCGCCATCCCGTTCATCCTGCTGCTGCTGATTGGCCTCGGCCGCCGGGTGCGCGCCCTGTCCCGCGCCAGTCAGGACCGGCTGGCGGAGATCGGCAGCAATGCCGACGAAGTGCTGGGCGCGATGAAGGTGGTGCAGGCATTCGGACAGGAGCAGCGCGAAGCCGCCCGCTTCGACGCCGGCGTGGCGCGCGGTTTCGCCACCGCGAAGAAGCGCATCGGCCTGCGCGCAGTGATGACGGCGCTGGTGATTTTTCTCGTGTTCGGATCGGTCACGGCGGTGATGTGGCAGGCTGCGGTGGATGTTGCGGCCGGTCGGCTTTCGGGCGGCAGTCTGGCCGCTTTCGTGCTGACTGGCGGGCTGGTCGCGGGTGCCTTCGGCGCGCTGTCGGAAAGCTGGGGCGACCTGCTGCGCGGCGCAGGCGCGGCGGGGCGGCTGGCCGAACTGATGGATGCGATGCCGCAGATCGCCGCACCGGCCGCGCCGATCCCGCTGCCGCATATCAGCGGCGGCGCGCGGTTGACGTTTGACGACGTGCATTTTCGCTATCCCACGCGCCCTGATCAGGCCGCGCTGCATGGCTTCACGCTGGATATCGCGCCGGGCGAAACGGTGGCGCTGGTCGGCCCGTCGGGCGCGGGCAAATCGACCTTGTTCCAGCTTGCGCTGCGTTTCTATGATCCCGAATCCGGCGTGATCAGCATCAATGGCGTGCCGTTGCAACGCGCCGACCTGGCGGAAGCCCGCGGCATGACCGCACTGGTGCCGCAGGAGGCCGTGCTGTTCGCCGCGTCTGCGCGCGACAATCTGCGTTATGGCAAATGGGACGCCAGCGACGAGGATATCTGGACGGCGGCACGCGCGGCCCATGCGGAGAGCTTCCTGCGCGCGCTACCGCAGGGACTGGACAGCCAGCTTGGCGAGGGCGGCGCACGGCTTTCGGGCGGTCAGCGTCAGCGCGTCGCGATTGCCCGCGCGCTACTGCGCGACGCGCCGATCCTGCTGCTGGACGAGGCGACATCCGCTCTGGACGCGGAATCGGAGCGGCTGGTCAAGGACGCGATCGAGCGCCTGTCGCGCAGTCGGACGACGCTCATCATCGCCCACCGCCTCTCGACCGTCCGCGCCGCCGATCGGATCGTGGTGCTGGACGAGGGGCGTATCGTCGAGAGCGGGGATCATGACGCGCTGATGGCCAGGGGCGGCCTCTATTCCCGGCTGGCGCGACTGCAATTACAGGATGCCGAAGCCATCGCCTGAGGCGCGCGCGGCGCCCCCAATTGCACGATGGATCGGCCGGAACCAGACGCCGTTCGCCGGCCCTGGTTGCGATGCCGTGACGACAGGCTGTCCTACAGCGACGACGCCAGGGTACAGCCGCCGCCGGCTCTTTCTCCACGTTATAGTTTCAGAAAGGACAGCATCGCTCGGCAGGGCGGCGCGCGCCGGAGGGCAAGGCCGTTGCGGCGCTGCGTGGGCCTCGCGTCTAAACAGGATCGAATGATGTGTATCGGGACATGGAATTTCCCGAGCAGGAGCGCCCGCGACGTGGCGTTCAGTCCACCGCGCGCCTGTCGTTGGAACGGATGATATGTTCGAAGATCGCCGGGTGCAGCGGCCGTTCGAAGGCGCAACCGGCTTCGTGGCCGCGAGTCCACAGCACCTGCGCGCGACGGCCCTCGAAGCCGGGCAGCATGACCCACACATCACCGCCGACGTTCAGCTTCATGAAGCTCTGCAAGCGGAAGCCGGTGGTGGAAAGATCGGCGATGCGGCTCTTGAACCAGGATTCGCCGGGGCGGCGCACACGCACGGGAATGAGCACATTGGCCCGTTCGGCCATGCGCGCGCTGCGTTTCATGTCGAATCGTCGTTCCGCGCCCATTGCCCGCTTGCCCGCCCTCTTTGCGCCATGATGGCGCATCAGCGTAAGCAAAGCGTTAAAGTTCGCGGCGCTCAAACAGTCCGGAATGGAAGAAATGCGCCGGCGGTCGGATGGAACAGACCGGCGTCACCGGAGAGGCGGATATAGCAAGGGCGCCGCTTCCGGAAAGGAGGCGGCGCCCAATTGCCTTGGTCGATACGGCCTGCGAAGCGGCGACTTAGAAGCTGCCGTACTGCTCGTTGCCGACGAAGCCCAGTTTCGTCACGCCTGCGCGCTTGATTTCCGCCAGCACCTCATCGACCGTCACATAACGGGTCTGGGCGTTGGGCTGGAACTGAAGCTCCGGCTCCACCGGCAGCCGCAGCGACTGCTGGAGATACTGGCGCAGCGTCAGCAGGTCGATCGGCGAACCGTTCCAGGTGATGATGCCGCCGGCATCGATCGCCACCTTGTTCTTGACCGGGTCGACGACACTGTCGGTCGGCGGCGAGTTCTGCGGCAGGTCGATCTTCACCGCGTGGGTCTGGACCGGGATGGTGATGATGAACATGATGAGCAGAACGAGCATGACGTCGATCAACGGCGTCGTGTTCATTTCCATCATCGGCTCGCCGTCGTCTTGGCCCGCGCTCATTGCCATGATGTATTACTCCTGATTACAGCCGCGTCGTCGCGGTGCCCGGCTCGGGCTCGGAAATGAAGCCGACCTTCGGGAAACCGGCGCGCTGCATCGTGTAGATGGTGCCACCGATGCAACGATACGGGACGTTGATGTCGCCACGAATATGCACTTCGGGCAGATCGTCGACGGTCATGTTCTCGACACCGCCGGCTTTCTTCACGTCCGCTTCCAGCTTCGCGACGGCGCGATTGAGCAGTTCGCTCGAATCGACCTTGGTCATGTTCCAGAACACGCCGCAGCTACCGTCCGGCATGGAGGTCACGGAAAGGGAGACATTTTCCGGCTTCGTCGTCGTCGGCTCGAAGGCGACCTTGGGAAGCTTAAGATCGACAGTCTGAACGACGACCGGGACCGCGATGAGGAAGATGATGAGCAGCACCAGCATGACGTCGACGAGCGGCGTCGTGTTGATGTCGGACATCGGCTTTTCTTCGCCGCCGGCGGAGCCAACACTCATTGCCATTGAACAATTCCTACCATTGATGTCGTTGACGCCTGATGGGGCCGGAAAGCCCCGCCGGGGAAGGAAGCGATGGTCACAGCAGCCACCGCTTCCTTCCGCCGGTCAGCAGGCGATCAGGGCTTCGCCGGAGCGGCCGTCGGCTTGGCGGCCGGGGCAGCAACCGGAGCAACGCTCGGGCGGACGGCGCCGTTCGACACCAGATAGGCCAGCAGGTCGACGGTGAAGCCGTTCAGCTGCTCGGCGATCGACTTGTTGCGACGCTGCAGGAAGTTGTAGGCGAGCACCGCGGGAACGGCCACGGCCAGACCCAGGGCGGTCATGATGAGCGCTTCACCGACCGGGCCGGCGACCGCGTCGATCGACGCCTGACCGGCAGCACCGATCTTGATGAGTGCGCGGTAGATACCGATAACCGTACCGAACAGACCGATGAACGGCGAGGTCGAACCGACGGTCGCGAGGAAGGCGAGACCGCCACCGAGCGACGAGTTGATCGAGGCTTCCGAACGGGCCAGCGAGCCGTGCAGCCAGTCATGCGCTTCGACCGGGTCGGTCAGCTTCGTGTGCTCTTCCTGCGCCTTCACGCCGTCGTCGACGATCTGCTTGTAGGCCGAGTTCTTCTCGAGCTTGGCCGAGGCTTCCTTGAGCGAGGCGGCGCGCCAGAACGTCGCACGGACCTTCTTGCCCTGGTTGATCACCTTTTGCTGCTCGATGAGCTTGGTGAACAGGATGTAGAAGGTGCCGACAGACATGCCGCACAGGATGATGAAAACGGTCCAGGCGATGGTGCCGCCCTGCTCGAGCGCCTCCATCAGGCCGTAGGGGTTCGCCGCCTTAGGCGCGGCAGCAGCTGCGATAGACATCAACATGTTCAAGACTTCCCTCTCAATAAGATCGCCAACCGGGAAGGCCACGCCGCATGCGGGCCTTCCCTCAAAGATTACTCAGGCAGACGCCAGGTGATACGCGTGTTGTACGTGCCACCGACCTTCGCACCCGTGGTATCGATGCCGGGCGTGAACTTTGCGCGGCGCGGCAGAAGACGGCAGGTCGCTTCGTCGAGGTCCGGATGACCGCTGGAAGCCGTCACGGTGCAACTCGTGACCCTGCCCGTATTGTCATACTCGATCCGCACGCTGGTGATGCCAGCCCGCTCCTCACGCTGGGCGCGCGAAGGATAGTCAGCGTCCGAGAACCAGCCGCTCGGGCTGCCCTTGGGCTTGCCAGGCGTGGCGATCGCAGGCGGCGGCGGCGGCGCGGGAGGCGGCGGCGCAGCGACCGGAATCGGATTGAACACCGGCGGAGGCGTGCGAACCGTCTGGATCGGCGGCGCCGGCGACGGCGTCTGCACGATCGGCGGCGGCGCCACGACTGGCGGCGGCTCGATCGGCTTGTCTGGCGGCGGTGGCGGCGGCTCCTCGTCCGGTGGCGGCGGCTCCTCCTTCACGTCGATCACGTTAAGCTGTTCGGCCGCCTTTTTGACATATTTCATGCCAAGGCCGGTCACGAATGCGTAGCCGAGAACTGCGTGAATCAGGGCGACGATGACGATCGAGACCGTGCGACTCGATCCTTGCGCGTGGTCTGCGTAAGACATCCGGCAACGACACTCCTTAATTCAACCTAACATTGGATAGCGCGACCTAGCCGAAACAGGCCATGCCCGCCCGGCTTCCCTGGGCGACCTTTGGCCTATGTCCGTCTCTTTGCTACCCTGCGGACTCCTATCGCGGCATATCGTGGCACGCAAACGCTTTATCGAATGGCAGCGTTGGGGTAACCATTTCAGGCCGGAATAACTTGCCTGTGACAAAGCTGCCACGCGACATCAGCCTAGGACGAAGATGAACATGAAATCCACCACGGCCATCGCCGCTGCCGGGGCACTATGCCTCATTTCGGCCGCATATCCTACGGATTCCGTAAGATCCGCGCCGGCAGGCCAGACAAGTTCGACGACGCCTGCACTAAGTTATGCCGACATCGCGGACATGGCCGATGTCGCGACGACGGTGGCGGTCGTGCGCATCCGCAACATCATAAATCTGCCGCCGGAACAGGCGGTCGGCGTGCCCGCGGGCTTTCGCCGGCTCTATATAGAGGCCGATGTGCAGTCGCTGATTCGCGGCGAAGGCGGCCTTCCGCCGGCAATCAGCTACCTTTACGACGCGCCGCTGGACGCGCGCGGCAAGGTGCCCAAACTCAAGAAGGCGCAGGTTCTGCTGTTCGCCCGCCCCGGCGCGCGGCCCGGCCAGATCCAGTTGATCGCGCGCGATGCGCAACTGCCCGCAACCGAAGCGACCATCAGCCAGACCAAAGCCGTCCTGTCGGAAATGCTAGGTGCGAGCAAGCCGCCGCGAATCACCGGCCTGGGCGATGCCTTCCATGTCGCCGGCACGGTCGCCGGCGAGAGCGAAACGCAAATTTTTCTGCGCACGGAGAATGGCGATCCGGTGTCGCTGTCCATCCTGCGCCGGCCCGGCCAGGCCCCGCATTGGGCAGTCGCGCTGGGCGAAATCGTCGATGAAGCGGCCCGTCCGCCGCAGCCAGGCACCCTCCTTTGGTACAGGCTGGCCTGCGCCCTGCCCCCGGCCCTGCCGGCCAGCGCGGTGCGCACCCTATCGGTGCAGGAGAGCGAGGCGGCGCGCGCCGACTATCGATTCGTCATCGATGCGCTCGGCCCCTGCAAAAGGACGCGGGTCACGCGCTAAGCCAGCGCTTGGCGGCGCGCACGGTCGCCGCTATCAGCGCGGCTCCCTATACAAAGCCACAGGATGACCGCCGCGATGACCAGCAATCTCCACCGCCATGCCCCGCTGCGCGTCGCGCTCGTCGGTCTCGGCACGGTGGGCGGCGGCGTGATTCGGGTGCTGGACACCAATGCCGACCTGATCGCGCGCCGCGCCGGCTGCCCGATCCAGGTGACGGCAATTTCCGCGCGCGACCGCACCAAGGATCGCGGCATCGACCTGTCCGGCTATGAATGGGTCGACGACATGACGACGCTGGCCGCGCGCGACGACATCGATGTTGTGGTGGAACTGATCGGCGGGGCGGACGGCCCGGCGCTGACGCTGGCGCGGCAATGCCTTGCGGCCGGCAAGCCCTTCGTCACGGCGAACAAGGCGATGCTGGCGCATCACGGGCTGGACCTGGCCACGCTGGCTGAGAAGGCGGGCATCGCGCTCAAATATGAAGCAGCGGTCGCGGGCGGCATCCCGGTCATCAAGGGCATGCGCGAAGGCGCGGCAGCGAACGAGATCGCCCGCGTCTACGGCATATTGAACGGCACCTGCAATTACATCCTGACCACCATGGAGAAGGAAGGCCGCGCCTTCGCCGATGTGCTGAAAGAGGCGCAGGAGCTGGGCTACGCCGAATCCGATCCCAGCTTCGACATCGACGGGGTAGACGCCGCGCACAAGCTGTCGATCCTGGCCAGCCTGGCCTTCGGCACGGAGATCGATTTTTCGCGCGTCGCGGTTACCGGCATCCGCCATGTGCTGGCGGCCGACATCGCGCAGGCAGCGGCCTTGGGCTTTCGCGTCCGTCTGGTCGGCATGGCGGAGAATGGAGAAGGCGGCCTGTTCCAGCGGGTTCACCCGATGCTGGTGCCGCTCAGCCACCCCCTCGCCCATGTCGACGGCTCGCTCAACGCCGTGGTGGCGGAGGGCAATTTTGTCGGCCGCCTGTTCTTCGAAGGCCGCGGCGCGGGCGAAGGTCCGACTGCATCGGCCGTGGTCGCCGATCTGATCGACGTCGCGCGCGAGGAATATGGCGACGCCTTCGCCATGCCGGTAGCCGCGCTCCAGCGCGCCGCGCCGGCGGACGCCGGCAAGCGCGTGGGCCGCGCCTATCTGCGCTTCCAGGTTCAGGATCGGCCAGGCGTGCTCGCCGAAATCGCGGCGGCCATGCGCGACGCGGGCGTCTCGATCGAGAGCATGATGCAGCGGGGCGAGGCGCAGGCGGACGGCGTGCTGATCGCCATCGTGACGCATGCGGGCGCGGAAAGCTGCATCGTCGACACGCTGGAGCGGCTCAAGGGGTCGGACAGCCTGTTGCAGGCCCCGATGGTGATGCACATCCTGGACTGACGCCCCCGTCGGGGGTTTGCTGCCCCCCGGACAGGACAAAGGCCGTCATGCGCCGATAACATGGGGCGACTATCGCTCGACAAGGCCAAGTCGAGTGCTTATCGCCCTTGGCATTATTCCAGCAGAGGGACAGTCATGGTGCAGGCAAGCTCGGTTCTCGATCGCGTTCTGGTACTCGAAATGGTCCGCGTGACCGAAGCCGCGGCGATCGCCGCATCCAAGCTGGTCGGACGCGGCGACGAGAAGGCGGCCGACGCCGCCGCCGTCGAGGCGATGCGCATGGCGTTCAACGACCTCTACATGGACGGCACCGTCGTCATCGGTGAGGGCGAGCGCGACGAAGCGCCGATGCTCTACATCGGTGAAAAGGTCGGCGGCGCGCCCGACAAGGGTCCCAAGATCGACATCGCGCTCGATCCGCTGGAGGGCACCACCATCACGGCGAAGGCCGGCCCCAATGCGCTGGCGGTGCTGGCCGCTGCGGAAGAAGGCGGCCTGCTGAACGCGCCCGACGTCTATATGGACAAGATGGCGGTCGGCCCCGGCTATCCCGACGACATCATCGACCTCAACAAGTCGGTGACGGAAAATGTCGAGGCGGTCGCCAAGGCCAAGGGCGTAGAGCCGAACGAGATCATCGTGTGCGTGCTGGACCGCCCGCGTCACGAGAAGATCATCGCCGAGCTGCGCGGCATCGGCTGCGGCGTGCATCTGATCGGCGACGGCGACGTGGCCGGCGTGATCGCGGTCACCAACCCCGACACCACCATCGACATGTATATGGGTTCGGGCGGCGCGCCCGAGGGCGTGCTGGCCTGCGCGGCGCTGCGCTGCGTCGGTGGCCAGTTCAAGGGCCGCCTGCTGTTCCGCAACGACGACGAAAAGGCCCGCGCCAAGAAGTGGGGCATCACCGACCTCGACAAGGTCTATGACCTCAAGGAACTGGCCAAGGGCGACTGCATCTTCGCCGCGACCGGCGTGACCGAAGGCTCGCTGCTGGACGGCGTGAAGCGCCTGCCCGGCGGCAAGCTGACCACCGAGAGCGTGGTGATGCGCGCCAGCACCGGCACCGTGCGCTGGATCAAGGGCGAGCATCACAGCGCCCGCAAGGACGCCTGATCGTCAGGTCCGCCCGGCGCGCCGGGCGGACATCGATACGCGAAAAGCCCGCGCTGCATGGCGCGGGCTTTTTCGTATCGGTCAGCTTTTGAAGATCAGCGCCCGGCGCGGCGGTTGAGATCGTGACCCAGCGCCAGAATGCCGACGCCCACCAACGTGTACGCGCTTTCCTGCAAGCCATGGTCCAGCGTCAGCGCACCGGCCATCACCCCCAGCCCCAGCGCGCCGATGGCGGCCGGCATCATATAGCCATGCACCATCGCGCCATGGCCCAGCGCCAGCGCGCCCATCAGGATCGCCAGCACCAGGCCGGTTTCGTGGAAAATCGGGCTTTCGATGATCCCGCCGGCCGAGGCCAGCACGCCCAGCAATATGGCGGTGCCGAAGCAATGCGCGACGCACAGGCCAGACAGTGCAATCGCGATCCGGTCAAGGCGGCCGGTGGCGAATGCGGATCGAATGCTAAGCGTCATGATGCCGGCTACATAGGCCGGCACGGGTTAAGTTACAATATATCATTCGCGAAATTTGTGCGGGCGGCGCGAGGCCGATCAGGCGGCCAAAATCCTGCGCCATCCTGCCAGACGCGCGTCGCGCACAGCAGCCTCCATCGCTGGATCGAATCGGTCGGTCGCAGGACGCATCACGGCCGCCTCCTCCAGCGTAGCGAACAGCCCCGCCCCCGCGGCCGCGAGCATCGCCGCGCCGCGTGCGGTAGTCTCGACATCGTCGGGCCGTTCGACCGGCAGGTCGAGCATGTCGGCAAGGTCCTGCGCGATCCAGTCGTTCGCGCTCATCCCACCGTCGATCCGCAGCGACTTCCACGCCGCGCCGTCTGCGGCGAAAGCTTCGGCGAGGTCATGACACTGATGCGCCATCGATTCGAGCGCGGCGCGCACGATGTGCGCGCGGGTCGTGCCCTGCGTCAGCCCTGTGATCGCGCCGGTGGCATCTGGCCGCCAGTGCGGCGCGCCGAGGCCCGCAAGCGCTGGCAGCACCATTACGCCGCCGCTGTCAGAGACGGAGCGCGCTATCGCTTCGGTTTCGGCGGCGGTAGCGATCAGGCCCAGCTGATCGCGCAACCACTGGACCAGGCTGCCGGCGACGAAGATCGACCCTTCCAGCGCATAGCTTCGCCGGTCGCCAATGCGGTACAACAATGTGCCGAGCAGCCGATGCGACGACGACGGCAGCCGGTCGCCCATATTGGCCAGGATGAACGCGCCGGTGCCGAAGGTCGCCTTGACGTCTCCGGGGGTGAAACAGCCCTGCCCGATCGTCGCCGCCTGCTGATCCCCGGCGAGGCCGCAGATCGGGATCGGCGCGCCGAACAGATCGGTAAGCGATTCGCCGAAACGGCCGGCATTATCGACGATCTCGGGTAAGGCCCGCTCGGGAACGCCGAACAGGGCGCACAGCACCGGGTCCCAGCCATTGCCGTCCAGCGCCACCAACTGCGTGCGGCTGGCGTTGCTGGCGTCGGTGATGTGCAGGCCGCCGGTCAGCTTCCAGACCAGCCAGCTTTCGATCGTGCCGAACGCCAGCGCGTCGCTGGCCGCTTTCACGTCGGGCAGATTGTCCAGCATCCAGCGCATCTTGCTGGCGGAAAAATAGGGGTCGATGATGAGGCCGGTTCGTTGCTGGAGCATCGCCTCATGCCCGGCATCGCGCAGCTTTGCGCAGGCGGCGGCGGTGCGGCGGTCCTGCCAGACGATGGCGGGGCCAAGCGGGCGACCTGTGCGACGGTCCCAGGCGACCACGGTCTCGCGCTGGTTGGTGATGCCGATGGCGGCGATGCGGTCCGCGCCACCGGCCTGCTCCACCATGTAACGCGCGCAGGCGAGCGTGCGGTCCCATATCTCGGTCGCGTCATGTTCGACCCAGCCGGGGCCTGGATAATACTGGGTCAGCGGCTCCTGCGCGGTCGCGATACGGCGGCCATCGGGCGCATAGAGCATCGCACGGGTGGACGTGGTGCCCTCGTCCAGCACCAGAATGCAGCGCTCGCTCATGCCCTCTCCTCCAGCCATGCCCGTAGCGCGTCCACCTGCGCGGCGTCCAGCCTCAGGCCCAGCTTGGTGCGACGCCAGAGGATGTCTTCGACGCTCACCGCCCATTCGCGGGTGACGAGATGGCGGCATTCCGCCTCCGTCAGGCCATGGCCGAAATCGACGCCCAGATCGGATGCCGCCGTCGCGTCGCCCAACCAGTGGCGGGCGTGCGTGCCATAGGCGCTGCCGATACGCTCCGCCCTCTCAGCCCCCAGAAAAGGATAGTCGCGCAGCAGGCCGGCGATCAGGTCGGCGCGGCCGGTCATCGGGAAATCGCCGCCGGGCAGCGGCGCGCCGGCGGTCCAGCCGGGGCTGGCCAGCACCGGAAGATGCGCGGTGAGTTGCGCACAGGCGGCTTCGGCGAGATGACGGTAGGTGGTGATCTTCCCACCAAAGATGCTGAGCAGCGGCGCGCCCTCCCCCGCGTCCAGTTCCAGCCGATAGCCGCGCGTGGCGGCTTCGGGTTTGGCCGATCCGTCATCGACCAGCGGGCGCACCCCGGCATAGCTCCAAACGACATCGGCGGGGGTGATAGCCTGCGCGAAATAGCGGTTCGCCGCCTCGCAAAGATAGGCGATCTCCTCCGCGCTGGCGGTGACCCGATCGAGCGGCCCGTGATGATCCGCATCGGTGGTGCCGATCAGGGTGAAATCGCGCTGATAAGGGATGGCGAAGAAGATGCGGCCATCGGGCAGCTGAAAGAAATAGGCGAAGTCATGATCGAACAGGCGCGGCACGACGATGTGCGACCCGCGCACCAGGCGCAGGCGGCGGCCGGTCGGCTGGTGCGCGCGGTCAAGCAGGTCGAGCACGGAGGGACCGGCGGCGTTGACGACGACGCGGGCGCGGAAGCTTTCGGCCGGGGTGGCGATGGTCCAGCCGTCCGCGTCGCGGGTGAGGCTGGTGACTTCGGCATGGGTGCGCACATCCGCGCCACGATCGGCGGCGTCGCGGGCATTGAGGATGACGAGGCGGGCATCGTCCACCCAGCCGTCGGAATAGGCGTAGCCGGTGCGGAAGCCGGGCTTCAGCGGCGCCCCGGCCGGATGCTTCGTCAGGTCGATCGTCTGCGTCGCGGGCAGCGCGCGGCGGCCGCCGATATGATCGTAGAGGAAGAGGCCGAGGCGCAGCATCCAGCGCGGGCGCAGCCCCGGCGTCCAGGGCAGCACGAAACGCATCGGCCGGATGATGTGCGGGGCGATGGCCCACAGGCGCTCGCGTTCGGAGAGGGATTCGCGAACGAGACCGAACTCATAATGCTCCAGATAGCGCAGGCCGCCGTGGATCAGCTTGGTCGAGGCCGACGACGTGCCTTGCGCCAGGTCGCCGCGTTCGAGCAACAGTATCTTCGCGCCGCGCCCGGCGGCGTCGCGCGCAATGCCCGCGCCGTTGATTCCGCCGCCGATGATGGCGAGGTCGTAGAGTTGCTGTCCCGTCACCGTCGCCCCGGACTTGAACCTGGGGTTTGCTGCCTTTTCCACCGTCGCAAAGAAGAAGCAGGATCCCGGATCAAGTCCGGGATGACGGGGGTGTCAGATTGCACCGTCGCGCTTGAGGTCAGGCCTTTTCCAGCGTGCATTGCAGCGGGTGCTGGTTCTGGCGGGCGAAGTCCATGACCTGGTTCACCTTGGTCTCGGCGACTTCGTAGCTGAAGACGCCGCAGATGCCGACGCCGCGCTGGTGGACGTGGAGCATGACGCGGGTCGCCTCCTC
Source organism: Sphingobium sp. (assembly GCA_044237945.1). Classification (GTDB taxonomy): domain Bacteria; phylum Pseudomonadota; class Alphaproteobacteria; order Sphingomonadales; family Sphingomonadaceae; genus Sphingobium. The sequence goes on from JBIIEH010000007.1 coordinate 33,014, forward strand.
CATGTCCATGCGGAAGAAGCTCTGCAGGACGTGGACGACGAACTCCATTGGCGTGTAGTCGTCGTTGAGCATCAGCACCTTGTAGAGCGACGGCTTCTTGGTGCGCGTGCGGGTGCGGGTGGCGATGCCGACGCTGGGGTCGTTGTCGCCCGGTTCGTCCCGATCGGGACCCGCCGCAACCCGGTAGGAAGGCGCGCGCGACGCGATAGCTGTGCCGATGCTGTCCATATGCTGCGAGAATATGGCGATTTGGCCCGCCATGGCAAGGGCATGGGGCGCGCTTAACCCTGTTTGCGCGATGAGCGGCGGACGAAAAAGGGCGCTCCCCGCGAGGAGAGCGCCCTTTTCACATCGTCGACAGGGCTATCAGGCGGCGAGCGCCTTGACGCCCTTGTGGGTCAGGCGGCGAGCGCCTTGACCATCCTTGTGGGTCAGGCGGCGAGCGCCTTGACCTTGTCCGTCACCAGCGTCACGCGCGCGGTCAGCGGGGCGGCGACGTCGCCGGCCAGCTTCATCATCGCTTCGCTGCTCTTGGCGGCTTCCTTCGTGAACTCGTCGAAGCTGCTGGAGATCAGCGCGCTCTGGAGCTGGAAGAATTCGGTCGGGGTCTTGACGGTCGAGAAGCTCTTGAAGGTCGCGGTGGCCTTCTCCAGGTTCTTGCGGCTGTAGTCGACGGCTTCCTGGCCCATCTCCTCGAAGCCCTTCGCGGCGATCTTGCCCGATTCGACCAGCGCCTCGACATTGCCCTTGGCCAGATCGCTCATTTCCTCGATCGCCTTGGTCGACTTCTCGACGCCGGCCTTGGTCTTCTCGTTCAGGTCGGCATAGACCGACTCGAGCTTGGCCTTGGCGTCCTCGGCGAACTTCTTTCCGGTCTCGATCATGTCGTTCATCGTCTTGGTTCCTTCTAGCATGGGCAGCGGCGCAACAATTTTCGGTTCGGCCTTTGCCTGAACTGGCTTGGCCTTGGTCTTGGCGACGGGTGGTTCGACGGGAGCCACAGGCTCGACCGGCTCAATGGGTTCAGGCGCGGCATCGACCGCCGTCGTCGCCGCGATCACTGCGGCGGGGGCCGGCTCGGGCGCGACCGGCTCGGGAACGGCTGGCGCTTTCGGCTTGGCGGCTGCCTTGGGCGCGGCGGCCTTCGGGTTTGCCGTGACCTTGGGTTTGGGAGCCGCTTTGGCAGCGGGAGCCTTCGCCTTGACGGCGGCGGGCTTGGGCGCGGGCTTTGCCGACTCTCCGCCGATGGCGGCCTCAGCCGCCTTCAAAGCCTCACTTGCGGACAGTCCGCCAGTTTTCTTGGTGCTGGACGCCACGGCCTCACACTCCTTTTTGCTGCACTGCACAATAAATGGGTGCGAGCCTTTTGGCAAGCGCTTTTTGTGCAGTGCAACAAAACCGAAATGAAAAGGTTCCGTGGCGTCGAAAATAATGCTTTTGCGTTACCAGAAGAAGCCGCGATGAACCGTCAGTACGCGGCCCGAACGCACGTCAATCAGCAGCACGTCATTATAGTGCCGGACCCAGCGCTGGTTCCAGCCGGGACGCGGCAGGCGATAGCGATAGGTGTCGTTGATATAGTAACGCGAGTTGTAATAGCGCGCGTCAATCCGCGAGCCGGTGTTCCAGGCGCGATAGCGGAACGGGGCGTTCCAGCGGCCGCCGCGATAGACGTCGCGATGGGCGCGGCGATAATCGCGCCAGTCCTCGCGCACTTCCTGACGGGCCTCGCGCACGTCGCGACGCTGTTCGCGCACGTCGCGGGCGCTGCCATGGCGCTGCGCCTGACGCAGGTCGCGCTTTTCCTCGCGCAGTTCGCGCTGGCTATGGCGGACCTCGCCCGCAGATTGGGCCGAAGCGATGCTCGGCAGGGCAGCGGCGGCCATCAGGCCCAGAATGATGATCTTGCGCATACTATGTCTCCCTTCGGCGATGTGCCGAAAATCAGTGGCGACCGAACCGTCCGGGCAGCGGACAGTTCCTTCGCCATGCAGGGATTTATGCGCCGGACCGTCTGAACCGGGCGGAAATGCCGGAGTCAGATTCCAGTCATTATTGTCGCGAAATGTATCAGCGCCTGTCGGACCGCTCTCTCACGGCGTCCATTTGCGTTCGCGGAACCACTTGGTCACGACATATTTCATGCCCTGCTCAACCGGGCGAGCCGCATGCAGGCTGTAGCGATTGGGCGCGCCCTGCTCGTCCATATTGTTCCAGATCAGAATCATCCCCTCACGCGGCGGCACCATGAATTCGCAATGCGGGAAATGCGTCTCGCCCCCCGCCTCCACCGACGACAGATAGATCATGGCCGTCCAGCTGCGCTGCCCGCCGCTGGCGCGCATCGCCGGCCAGTAGCTGGCGGTGACGGGAAAATAGTCGCAATGGGTCTTGTACTGCTGCCCCTGCGCATAACGCTGGCCCTGAAGCGTCTCGCCGGTTTCGGGCGCGATGCCGGTCAGTGCGCAGATGCGGTTGGTGACCGTTTCGACGAGCGGATGCCAGGGGCTGAGATTGCAGCTGTGGCTGGTGCGGTAATCCGCATTGGCGCTGCCGGAAAACAACGAGGAGGGCTTGGCGTCGGCGTCGATCAGCGTGCGCATCGCCGCGCATTCCTGCGCCGAGAGGAAGTCGTGCCGGCCGAACATATCGAGATGCGGCGCATCGATCCGGCTGACCATCGGGTTACGCGCCAGCCGTTCGCGCACCACCCGGCCGATTTCCGCGCGGTGCGCAGAGGCGATGCCGCCATCGTCAATTGTCTCGCTCATGGCGCAGGTCCTGCCATCCCTGCGGCCAAATGAAAAGGACCCGACGCGGGAAGGCGCGCCGGGTCCAGGGATTCCTGAAGGCCGTTCAGGAAGCCGGTAGAAAGCTACCAGAAGAAATCATGGATCACGTCGACGACATAGCCGTCGCGAATGTCCACCAGCAGCGCGTCGTCATAATAGCGGACCCAGCGCATATTGCCGTAGGCCGGCGGCAGGCGATACTGCCACGGGTCGTTCAGCCAGTAGTTGTTGGCGTACAGCCCGCTCGACATGAAGATGCCGATCGAGAAGCGCTGATAGCCGTAGTTCCAGCCGCGCGGCGCATAATAGCGGCCCATGCGGTAGCGGTCGCCATAGCGGGCGCGATAGCTGTACCAGTCATAGCGCCGATCGTTGCGCCAGCGATTGTCCCAGCGGCGCTGGTCGGCCCAGCGGGTGCGATCGTCATAGCGCCGACCGTTGTTCCAGCCGCCATTGTTCCAGACCGGACGGTTCCAGTCGTCGCGGCGGCCATCCCAGCGGCGGTCATCCGAACGGCGATCGTCATTGCGGCGACCATCCCAGCGATGATCATCATCGCGACGATCGGCCCAGCGATTGTCGCGATCCCGGTCGCGGTCACGGTTCCAGTCACGATCGCGATCACGATCACGGTCGCCGGTTCCAGGGCGCGTGCCGTTCCAGCCGGGACGGACGCCATTGTCCGGACGCGGCGCCGTCGGCCGCGCGTCGGCGCGGTTGTCATTGTCGCGGCGCTGGCCCCAGCCCTGCCGCTGCTGTTCGGGCAGCGGGCGATAGGGCGACCCAGCGCTCGGACGGCCATTCTGGCGCGCGTCGGTGCGGCCCTCGAAACGGCCGCTCGGGCGCGCTTCGGACACCGCGCGCTGGCGCATGGCCTGGGTGCGGTCCACCTGCGGCCGGTCCATGCCGGGCATGCGGGCGCGCTGGGCATTGCCGCCACGCCCATCGCCCCGATTGTCTCCGCCGCCCTGGCGCATGACACGATTGTCGCGGCCGTCGCGGTCCTGGCCCGGCGCGGCCATGGCGGGGGCGACGCCGCCCAGCACGGTGGCGGCCATCAGCCCGGCGAGCATGAATTTCCTGAACATGCCTTCTTGATCCTTCCTGCGGGGGCATTTCGCCCCGATGATCCCCTCTCTAGAATGTCGCCGATGTCGCGATGCTGAATTTGCTCGTCAGCCTTTTGAAAGGATCGGCCGTGGCTCACTTGCGGTCAACCGGGTGTATTCGATGGACAGTTGATGCAGATCAGGGCACGGCCCTGTAACAATCTATAAGGTCGCAAAGTGCCAGAATCCCAGAAAATCGGCCGCGTCCGTCAGGCGCTGCGAAGCGCGACCGCGCAGGACCATGAGCGGGTGGACGCCCTGTTCGCCGATTTTTCGCTGAACAGCGCCCCGGATTATGCCGCCTTCCTGACGGCGCATGCGCGCGCGCTGGCCCCGCTGGAGGCCGCCGCTGTCCCCGACGCGACTCGAATCGGTCTGCTGGCGGACGATCTTGCAACGCTTGGCGAAGCAATGCCTGCGCCGCTGCCCATGGCGCAACAGGGCGGCGAGGCGTTCCAGTGGGGGTTGCGTTACGCGCTGGAGGGATCGCGGCTAGGCGGCGGCTATCTGGCGCGCAAGGTCGCGCCGGGCCTGCCGGTCGCCTATCTGTCCGCCGTGCATGAAAAAGGCGGCTGGGCCGCGTTCCAGGCGCGACTCGACGCAGCGGCCGAAGAACAGGACGACGCCTGGATCGACGAAGCGGTGCGCGGGGCGCGCGTAGCGTTCGATCTGTTCGCGCAGGCCGGCTCGGCGACAAGGCTTGAACCGCATGGCTGACCAGGGCGAACAGGCGGACGGCGCGACCTTCACCGTCGATATCAGCAATTGCGACCGCGAGCCGATCCATGTGCTGGGCGCGGTGCAGCCCTTCGGTTTCCTGATCGCGCTGACCGCCGACTGGCTGATCGCGCGCGTGTCGGAAAATATCGCCGAGTTCACCGGCAAGACGGCCGATGACCTGCTGGGCAAGCCCGCGCTCGATCTGCTGAGCGGCGAAGCGATGCATGCGCTGCGCAACCGCATCACGCTGCTGCGCGGGGCGGATTCGGTCGAGCGCATGTTCTCGGTGGAGCTGGTCGAGGGGCGGCCGCCCTTCGACGTCGCCGTGCATTTTTCCGGCCAGCTGGTCGTGATCGAGGCGGAACCGGCGGCGACGGACGAGCTGGAGGCGGCCAGCATGGTCCGCTCCATGGTCTCGCGACTGGCGCAGGTGGAGGGCATGACCGCCTTCCTGCGCGACGGCGCGCGGCAGGTGCGGGCCTTGACCGGCTTCGACCGGGTGATGGTCTATCGCTTCGCAGGGTCCGGCGATGGCGAGGTTGTCGCCGAAGCGCTGCGGCCCGGCATCGACAGCTTTTTCGGCCTGCACTATCCCGCATCGGATATTCCGGCGCAGGCGCGCGCGCTCTATCTGCGCAATATCTTCCGCGTGATCGCCGATGTGCAGGCCAAGCCCGTGCCGGTCGTCCCGGCGCTCGACCCGACCGGCGCGGCGCTCGACATGTCGCTGTGCGTGACGCGCGCGGTGTCGCCGATCCACATCGAGTATCTGGGTAATATGGGCGTCGGCGCGTCGCTGTCGATCTCGATCATCGTCGATGGACGGCTGTGGGGGCTGTTTGCCTGCCACCATTATGCACCGCGCCTGCCGAGCTTTGCGCAGCGCAGCGCCGCCGAGCTGTTCGGGCAGATCTTCTCCATGATGCTGGAGAGCCGGGAGCGGCAGGAAACGGCGTCCTATGAGGGCAAGGCGCGGATGGTCGCCGATCGGCTGATGTCGGCGGTGGCGCAGGACCATGACCTGCTGGCCAATGCCCGCTGGCTGGGCGACATCATCTTCGACACGATCCCGGCCGATGGCGTGGGCGTCTATATCGACGGGCGCATGACCTTCTCCGGCCTGGCGCCCGATGAAGCCAGTTTCTCCGCGATCGTGACCATGCTGAACCGGGTCGCCTCTAGCCAGGTCTATGCGACCGACAGCATCACGCGCATCCTTCCGCAAGCGATCAAGCATGCCGATCGCGCCGCCGGGCTGCTGGCGATCCCCCTCTCCCGCAAGCCGCGCGACTATGTCGTGCTGTTTCGCGCCGAGCAGCTGCGCTCCGTGCGCTGGGCCGGCAAGGAGGAGAAGACGATCGAATATGGCCCCAACGGGCCGCGCCTGACGCCGCGCAAGAGTTTCGAGGAATGGTCCGAGCTGGTGCGCGGCACGGCGGTTCCCTTCACGCCGGCCGAGCTGCGCGTCGCCGAAGCGCTGCGCACGGCGTTGCTGGAAGTGGTGCTGCGCCTGTCCGATTCGGCGGAGGCCGAGCGGCAGCGGGCGCATGAGAAGCAGGAATTGCTGATCGCCGAACTCAACCACCGGGTGCGCAACATCCTGTCGCTGATCCGGGGGCTGATTTCCCAGACGCGCGACAGCGCACTGTCGGTCGACCAGTTCGTCGCGACGCTGGAAAGCCGGGTGCAGGCGCTGGCGCGGGCGCATGACCAGATCACGGCGGATCGCTGGGCGCCCGCGCGGCTCTACGATCTGATCGAGGTGGAAGCCGGGGCCTATCTGGCGGAACGGCGCGACCGGGTACGACTGACGGGACCGAATGTGCTGCTGACGCCGGCGGCGTTCACGGTGCTGGCGCTGGTGATCCACGAGCTGCTGACCAACGCCGCGAAATATGGCGCGCTGTCGGACGGGGGAACGGTCGCGATCGACTGGCATGTCGATGATGACGGCAGCCTGCTGATCCACTGGCTGGAAAGCGGCGGCCCGCCAGTGGTCGCGCCCAGCCGGCGCGGTTTCGGATCGACGGTGATCGAGCGGTCCATCCCCTATGATCTGAACGGATCGGCGGACGTCAATTATCGGCTGGCGGGGCTGGAGGCGCGCTTCTGCATCCCGTCGGCGCATGTCGTCTCGGTGCTGCCGGATGTCGCCCCGGCCGAACGCGCGCGCCCGGCCCCCGCCCCCGAAGCCGATCTGCTGGCCGGCAAGACGGTGCTGCTGGTCGAGGACAATATGATTATCGCCATGGATGGCGAAGATGCGCTGCGCGACCTGGGTGCGGAGGTAGTGACGGCCGCCACCGTGGGCCGTGCGCTGGAAGCGATCGCGATCACACCGATCGACATGGCGGTGCTGGACTTCAACCTGGGACAGGAGACGAGCATCCTGGTCGCCGACAAGCTCGCGGAAAAGGGCGTGCCTTTCCTGTTCGCGACCGGCTATGGCGACGGGCTGGTCCTGCCGGATCGGCATGCGGATATCGTGCTGGTGAAGAAGCCCTATAATGGCGCGAGCCTGGCGCTCGCGATGGCCCCGATCGTCCGAGGCTGAGGCCGAAACAATCCGTTTCAGCCCGCGCGATTGCCGCCGCCGCGCAGGCCGCCGATATCGTCGGCATGACACAGCCCACTCTTTTCATCCCCCATGGCGGCGGCCCCTGCTTCTTCGTTGATCCCAACGATCCCGACCATGCGCATTGCGAGCCGATGTGGCAGCCGATGCAGGACTATCTGGCCGGACTGATCGCGTCTCTCCCCGAACGGCCCAAGGCGATCCTGCTGGTGTCGGGCCATTGGGAGACCGCAGACTTCACCGTGCATACAGGGGATCGGCCGGACCTGCTGTTCGATTATTACGGCTTTCCCGCACATACATACAAGCTGCGCTGGGATGCGCCGGGCGCGCCCGATGTGGCGCGGCGTGCAGCGGACCTGCTGCGCGAGGCGGGCTTTGCGACCAGCGAGGAAGCAGCGCGCGGATGGGACCATGGCGTGTTCATCCCGATGAAGGTCGCCCTGCCCGACGCGGACATCCCGCTCGCGCAACTGTCGCTGCGCGCTGATCTCGATCCGGCGACGCATATCGCGGCAGGCCAAGCGCTTGCGCCACTGCGAGACGAGGGCGTGCTGATCGTGGGATCAGGCCTCAGCTTCCATAATCTGCGTTCCCGCGCGTTCGAGCCGGCCGTGGTCGAGGCGGCGGCGCAGCAATGGGACCTTGCCCTGTCCGACGCAGTGACCGACGCCGATCCTGAACGGCGGGCGGCGCGGGTAGCCGACTGGCTGTCCCTGCCCCATGCCCGCTTCGCCCATCCGCGCGAGGAGCATCTGCTGCCGCTGATGATCGCGCTGGGCGCAGGCGGCGAGGATGCAGCGACGATGACGCATCGCAGCCGCGTGTTCGGCTGGACGGTGTCGGGCTACCAGTTCGGCTAGGGCTTTTTCAGCGCCGGAACGGTCCTTGCCGCGTCCTGCGGCGCGATGCCCGGCGGGGGCGCGGCGGCGACCTGTTCCTCGCCGCGCATGATCCGGCCCGCGCGCTTGATCGCCCCACGCAGACGCGGATAAATGCCGCAGCGACAGATATTGGTGATGGCGGCGTCGATCTCTTCGTCGGACGGATCATTGGTCCGCCGCAGCAGCACCGAGGCGGCCATGATCATGCCGGGGATACAGTAGCCGCACTGCGACACATTTTCCGCCGCGAACGCCTGTTGCACCGGATGGCCGCGATCGGGCGAAAGCGCTTCGATCGTGGTGACGAAGCGCCCTTCAGTATTGCCGATCGTGACCTGGCAGGACCGCACCGCCTCGCCATCGATATCCACCGTGCATGCGCCGCAATGGCCGGTGCCGCAGCCATATTTCGTGCCGGTCAGGTTCGATGCGTCCCGTAGCGCCCAGAGCAGCGGCGTCTCCGGGTCCATCCGGTACTGCACCGGCCGGTCGTTGACGGTGAACTTCGTCATCCGCCCGCGCCTTCCTCCTCATCCTCCTCCACCTTGTGATAGAGGACCTCGTTGCGGATATGGATGGTGCGCGACGCCAGCCGGATTTCCTGGATGAAGGTGGCGAAGGCCGCCGTCTGGAACAGCATCGCCATGATGAACACCAGCGCGATCGCTGTCCCCAGATGCGCGTCGAACAGATTGCCGGCGAACAGCAGGATGACGACCAGGCACACCGCGCTGCCCGACGCGACCGACAGGAAGATCGCGCCGTTCACCACGGACATCCGTCGATCGAGCATCCGGATCTCATCCACCAGCCGGTCATGCTCCCGGCCGCGCGTCGTCAGCACCAGCGCTTCCACCTTGCGGGCGCGGTCAATCACGCGCGCCAGCCGGCCGGCGCACACGTTCAGGAACGCGCCGATGCCGGTCAGCAGGAACACGGGCGCCAGCGCGAGCTGGATCGTCTGCGCGACCTGGCTGACCTGCGGCAGGGGAATGATGCCGAAGCCGGTGCTGCTCAAGCCGCGCCCTTCGACGTCGGCGTGTTGACGCCCATGGACTGGAGATATTTCTTCACGTTGCGGGCCGCCTGCCGCAGGCGCTGCTCATTCTCCACCATGGCGATGCGCACGAAGCCCTCGCCGTCCTCGCCATAGCCGACGCCCGGCGCGACCGCGACCTTGGCGTGGGTCAGGAGCTGCTTCGAAAATTCCAGGCTCCCCATCTCCTTCAAGGCCGGCGGCAGCGGCGCCCAGCAGAACATCGACGCGCGGGCCGGCGGAATGTCCCAGCCGGCGCGGCCGAAGCTCTCCACCAGCACATCGCGACGCTTGTGATAGAGTTCGCGGTTCTTCTGCACGATATCCTGCGGGCCGTTGAGCGCGGCGCAGGCCGCCGCCTGGATCGGCGTGAACGCGCCATAATCCAGATAGCTCTTCACCCGCGTCATCGCCGCGATCAGCTTCCTGTTGCCGACCGCAAAGCCCATGCGCCAGCCGGCCATGGAATAGGTTTTCGACAGCGACGTGAACTCGATCGCGACATCCTTCGCGCCGGGCACCTGGAGGATCGAGGGCGTCGGATTGCCGTCATAATAAAGCTCGGAATAGGCAAGGTCGGAGAGGATCCAGACCTTGTTCTCTTTCGCCCAGGCGACGAGGCGCTCGTAGAAGGCGAGGTCCACCGTTTCCGCCGTCGGGTTGGACGGATAGTTCACCACCAGGATCGACGGGCGCGGCACGGTGAAGGCCATGGCGCGGTCGAGCGAGCGGAAATAATGCTCGTCCGGCGTCGTCGGCACGGCGCGGATGGTGGCGCCGGCGATGATGAAGCCGAAGGTGTGGATCGGGTAGCTGGGATTGGGCGCCAGCACCACGTCGCCCGGCTCGGTGATCGCGGTGGCGAGGCTGGCCAGCCCTTCCTTCGATCCCATGGTCACGACGACCTCGGTCTCGGGGTCGACCTCCACGCCGAAGCGGCGGGCATAATAGTTGGCCTGCGCCTTGCGGAGCCCCGGAATGCCGCGCGACTGCGAATAGCCGTGCGCGCTAGGCTTTTGCGCGACCTCGATCAGCTTTGCGATGACATGGTCGGGCGGCGGCAGATCGGGATTGCCCATGCCCAGATCGATGATGTCCTCCCCCGCGGCCCGCGCGGCGGCCCGCATGCCGTTGACTTCGGCGATGACATAGGGCGGCAGGCGCTTCATGCGGTAGAATTCTTCGGACATCGTATTGGCTTTCTTGAGTCTTTCCTGGAGTGGCCTTAAGTTGGACGGCGTCGGGAAAGCCATGATCAAGCTTCCCAGCGACGCAGCGCCGGCTATATACGGGGACAAGCAGCCGCGCCAGCGAAAGGCGTGGGTCCACGGGAGACTGACTGGCATGGCGGACGACACCACCCTGGAACCCACTCTGCCGACCCTGGAACAGATGCAGCAGTGGACGCAGTTGCTGGGCAGAGCGCAGCAACTGCTGATGGAGCAGATGGCGGGCATGACCGGCCAGCCTTTACCGTTTGATCCGATGGCGTTCAGCCGCATCCAGACCCGCTTCGCGGACGAGGGGCTGGCGCTGTGGCAGCGCTTTCTGGATGGCGGCGGAATGTTGCGCGATGCGCCCGCCCCTGCCCCTGCAGACAGCCCGGCCGCGCGCAAGGACCAGCGCTTCGCCGACCCGGCGTGGAGCGAGCATCCCTTTTACGACTTCATCCGGCAGAGCTATCTGTTGGTCTCCGACTATCTGCTGAAGGTGGCCGGCACGGTGGACGGCCTGGACCCCAAGCAGAAGGAGCAGATTCGCTTCGCCACCGCGAACATGGTGGACGCGCTGTCGCCCAGCAATTTCCCGCTGACCAACCCGACCGTGGTGGCCAAGACGATCGAGAGCAATGGCGAGAATCTGGTCCAGGGCCTCAAGCATATGCTGGCCGATCTGGAAAAGGGGCAGCTCACGCAAACCGATCCCAAGGCGTTTGAACTCGGCCGCAACATCGCCGCGACGCCGGGCAAGGTCGTGCATGAGACGCCGCTCTATCAGTTGATCCAATATGATCCGACGACGCCCAGCGTGCTGGAAACGCCGCTGGTGATCTTTCCCGCGTGGATCAATCGCTTCTACATACTGGACCTCAGCCCCGAAAAGAGTTTCGTCAAATGGGCGGTAGACCAGGGGATCACTGTGTTCATGGTGTCCTGGAAATCGGCCGATGCGTCGATGAAGGACATGATCTGGGACGATTATATCCTGAAGGGTCAGTTGGACGCGATCGACACGGTGCGCGACCTGCTGGACGTGCCGAGCGTCCACGCGATCGGCTATTGCGTGGCGGGCACGACGCTGGCCGCGACGCTGGCGCTGCTGGCGGCGCGGGGCGAAGCCGACAAAGTGGCGAGCGCCACCTTCTTCGTGGCGCAGGTGGATTTTTCGGCGGCCGGGGACCTCAGCCTGTTCATCGGCGACGAGCAGATGAAGCTGATCGACCAGCTCTCGTCCGGCGGATTTCTGGACGGGCGCTATATGGCGGCGACGTTCAACCTGCTGCGCGGGCGCGATCTCATCTGGAACTATGTGGTCAACAATTATCTGCTGGGGAAGGATTACATGCCTTTCGACCTGCTGCACTGGAACGGGGATACGACCAACGTACCGGCGCGCTGGCACCGCGACTATCTGACGCAGCTCTATCGCGACAATCTGCTGGTCGTGCCGGGCGCGATCAGCGTGGACGGCACGGCGCTGGACCTGACGAAGGTCATGACGCCCAGCTATGTGCAGGCGGGGCGCGAGGACCATATCGCGCCGCTCGCCAGCGTGTGGAAGCTGACCGAACATTTCGCCGGGCCACTGCGCTTTCTGCTGGCGGGGTCGGGACATATTGCGGGGGTCGTGAACCCGCCGGCGACAGGCAAATATCAGTACTGGACCAGCGAGGAAGCGCAGCCTTCACTGGAGGATTTCCTGGCCAACGCCACGGCGACGAAGGGCAGCTGGTGGCCCGACTGGGAGGCATGGCTTCGCGCGCTCACCCCGGCGACGGTCAAGGTCAAGGGCGCGCGCCGTCCCGGCAAGGGCAAGCTCAAGGCGATCGAGGATGCGCCGGGGCGCTACGTCCGCATGCGCTGAAATTCCCCCCGGGGTGGCCGCGCCGCCCGTTGCCGGGCGGGCGCGGCCGATGGCGCTTTGACGCCACCAGTCCGAAAGGGGGTGGACCGCTGTTTGCAACGTTCGCCCCGGGTTAAGGTTCCCGCTTATTGCGCGGTGTTTGTGGCCAAAGCCTCGGCTATGAGACGACGGCTGTTTTCCACGCCGTAAAGCGCGATGAAACTGCCCATGCGCGGCCCCTGATCCGCGCCCAGCAGCGTCTGGTACAGCGCCTTGAACCAGTCGCGCAGCTCGGCGAAACCGAACGCCTCGTCCTTGCCGATGGCATAGACGATGTTCTGGATGTCCTCCGCCGATGCCCCCTCCGGCAGGGCGGCGAGTTCCGCATCCAGCTGGCGCAGCGCCGCCGCCTCATTGGCTTCCGGCGCGCGGCGCTGGAGCGTCGGGGCGACGAAATCGCGATGATAGGCCAGGGCATGGCCGATCAGCGCGTCCAGCTCGGGATAGGTCTGCGCCGACGCGCCGGGCGCATAGTTCTGGAGATAGCCCCAGACCTGCTCGCGGCTGGCGTCGCCCATCACGCCGACCAGGTTCAGCAGCAGGCCGAAGGTCACCGGCAGGTCGCCCTGCGGCAGATCGCCGTCATGGACATGATGCACCGGGTTGCCCAGTTGCTGCTCGATTGCCTGCTTCGGGTAATTGCCACGGAACTGCCAATATTCGTCGATCGCGCGCGGGATGACGCCCATGTGCAGCTGCTTGGCCTTTTTCGGCTCGCGATAGGCGTAGAAGGCCAGGCTCTCCTGCGGGCCGTAGGTCAGCCATTGTTCGAGGGAGAGGCCATTGCCCTTGGACTTGGAGATCTTCTCCCCCTTTTCGTCCAGGAACATCTCATAGTTGAAGCCCTCGGGCGGACGAGCGCCCAGCGCGCGGCAGATTTTCGACGACTGGGTAACTGAATCGATCAGGTCCTTGCCCGCCATCTCGTAATCGACGCCCAGCGCGACCCAGCGCATCGCCCAGTCGACCTTCCATTGCAGCTTCGCGCCGCCGGTCAGCGCCGACTGCTCGATCGTCTCGCCCTCATCGACGAAGCGGACGATGCCGGCGTCGGCGTCCACCACCTCTACGGGCACCTGAAGCACGATGCCGCTCTTCGGGCTGATCGGCAGGATCGGCGAATAAGTCGCCTGCCGCTCCTTGCGGAGCGTGGGCAGCATGATGTCGAGAATGTCCTGATTATGCCGCAGGACGAGCTTGAGCGTCTCGTCGAAAGCGCCAGCCTGATAGCGCTCCGTCGCGGAGACGAACTCGTAATCGAAGCCGAAACGGTCGAGAAATTCGCGCAGCATCGCGTTGTTGTGATGCGCGAAGCTCTCATATTTCCCAAACGGGTCAGGCACCTGCGTCAGCGGCTTGCCCAGATGTTCGGCCAGCATTGCGCCATTGGGGACATTGTCCGGCACCTTGCGCAGGCCGTCCATATCGTCACTGAACGCCACCAGCCGCGTCGGCACATCCGACAGCGCATGAAAGGCGTTGCGCACCATGGTAGTGCGCAGCACTTCGTTGAACGTCCCGATATGCGGCAGACCCGAGGGACCATAGCCGGTCTCGAACAGCACATGCCCTTTCGCGGGCGCGCCGGCTGGATAGCGTTTCAGCAGCTTGCGCGCTTCCTCATAGGGCCAGGCCTTGGACGAAAGCGCAGCAGCGCGCAGTTGTTCGGTCTCAGTCATAAGGGACGCCCTGTAAACGGCCCAAGGGGTAAAGGGAACGGCCGAAATGGAGCAATCCGCCCCGGAATTTTGCGACGAAGGTCGCAGCCGTTTACCATCGATTTACCCTGATGTCCGATAAGTGCGATGCATTGGAGAGACTATGCACACACCTCGCAGCCATGAGCGGATCAGCACTGAGATCGCCATCACCGTCACAACGGTGCTCGACAGCCTGGACGGCGTGATCGTCGACCTGTCCGAAGGCGGCTGCCAGATCGTGGGTTGCAGCCTGCCGCCGCGCAGCCAGTGCCAGGTCGACATGGACGGGCATATCGTGTTCGGCACGGTCCGCTGGGCCGAGGAAGACCGCATGGGCGTGCGTTTCCCCTATGAGCTGAGCGAAGGCCCGCTGTACGACGCGCTGGAACTGGCGCGCGGCGAAAAGCGGATGCCGGTGGCGTTCCAGGCGCGCGAGACGGGTCGTTTCGTGGTGGGCGCGCCGGTGGCCGGCGGCTTTGGCCGGCGTCACGCCTGAAATCTGTTTCCCTTTTGTCCCGGCTTCCCTAAGCCGGTGACGTGATCGACCCCGCCGACCTGCCTGCCCTTCACGCCAGCCATGGCGGCATCTGGCTGCGCGAACATGGCCGCACCATGGCGGTGTCACGCGGACAGGCGATCGCGCGCGCCGCCGAAACCCCGCTACTGCTGCTGAACGCGCCGCTGGTGGCGCAACGACTGGGCTATCCCGACCTCAACGGCCTCGACCTGCTGGAGTTGTGGGCGTTCCTGCACCCCGCCCGGTTTCTGGTGCCCACGCCCAAGGCGCTCAACGAGATGCTCGGCCTGGCGCTGTCCGGCGAGGATGCCGGCGTCCCCGAATTGTTGCAGGCGGCGACGGCGGCGCTGCTGGACGTCACCACCTCCCCGGACTGGCGCGAGCGCGAAGGCGCGTGGACGTCGGCGCAAACCTTGATCCGCCTGCGCTGGCCCTGGGCGTCGCTGGTGGCGGCGCGGATCGCCAGGCCGGCGGAGGCCGAACGCTGGCTATTTTCGCGCCTGCCCGAATGGGAGGAAGCCGCGCCCCGCCCCCCTGCCCGCGTCGTCACGCCGGACGAGACGGCGGTGCTGGCGCGGCTGGATCAGCTGACCGGCCATGGATCCGAACAACGACCGGGCCAGCGCGCTTATGCCGCCGCCGCAACCCATGTGCTGCGGCCCAAGGCGCGGCGCGACCAGCCCAATATGCTGCTAGCCGAAGCCGGCACCGGCATCGGCAAGACCCTGGGCTATCTCGCCCCCGCGTCGCTCTGGGCCGCAGAGGCGCAGGGGACGGTGTGGGTGTCCACCTTCACCAAGGCGCTGCAACGCCAGCTCGACCGCGAGTCCCTGCGTATCTTCCCGGACCCCGCGACGGCGGCGAAGCGGGTGGTGGTGCGCAAGGGGCGCGAAAATTACCTGTGCCTGCTCAATCTGGAAGATGCGTTGCAGGGCGGCTTTTCGGGCCGCGCGGCGATACTGGCGCAATTGGTGGCGCGCTGGGCGGCCTACAGCAAGGATGGCGACATGGTCGGCGGCGACCTGCCCGGCTGGCTGCCGACGCTGTTCCGGCGCAACGGATCGACGGCGCTGACCGACCGGCGCGGCGAGTGCATCTATGCCGGCTGTCCACACTACCGCCGCTGCTTCATCGAGCGCACGGCGCGCGCCTCGGCCGACGCCGACATCGTCATCGCCAATCACGCGCTGGTGATGATCAACGCCGCGCGCGGACGGGAAGCGGCACAGCGGCCGCAGCGCATTGTCTTCGACGAGGGCCATCATCTGTTCGACGCCGCCGACGCGACCTTCTCCACCGCGCTGTCGGGGCAGGAAGCGATTGAACTGCGCCGCTGGATCATCGGGCCGGAAGGGACGTCGCGCGGGCGGCGGCGGGGCCTCGCGGCGCGACTTTCGGACCTTGCCAGCTATGACGAGGAAGGCGGCACGGCGATCCGGCAGGCGGGCGACGCCGCGCGCGCACTGCCGGCGGATGATTGGCTGAAGCGGATCGTCGCGGGCGAACCCTATGGGCCGATGGAGACGCTGCTCGCCGCCGTGCGCGACACGGTGTTCGCGCGGGCGGCCGATAGCGGCGAGGCGGACGCCGGCTATGGGCTGGAGACCGAACTGGCCGAGGTGGACGGTGCGCTGGTGGAGGCGGCGCAGGAGGGTGCGCGGGCCTTGGATGCGCTGCTCAAACCCCTGCACCGGCTCGCCAAGCGGCTGGAGGCGGTGGTCGAAGACGCGCCCGACTGGCTGGACGGACAGGCACGCGCGCGGATCGAGGGGGCGACCGCCTCGCTCGCCTGGCGCTGCGAGACGATCAGCGCCTGGGCCGCGCTGCTGGGGCGGATCGGCGGGCCGGGAGACGCGGCGTTCGTGGACTGGCTGGCGGTCGAACGGATCGAGGGCCGGGAGATCGACATCGGCATCCACCGCCACTGGCTGGACCCGACGCGGCCGCTGGCGGAAGTGGTGCTCAAGCCCGCGCAGGGCGTGCTGGTGACGTCCGCAACGCTGAAAGGCGGCGGCGACTGGGAGAATGCCGAGGGGCGCAGCGGCGCGCGCCACCTTCCCGGCGGGGCCGAACGGTTCGAGGCGACCAGCCCGTTCGATTACGCCCACCGCACCGAGGTCCTGATCGTTACCGACATCAAGCGCGGCGACATCGCGGCGATGGCGGGGGCCTATGCGCGCCTCATAGAGGCGGCGGGCGGCGGCACGCTGGGGCTGTTCACGGCGATCCGGCGGCTGCGCGCGGTGCATGCGCGGATCGCCGACCGGCTGGCGCGCGCCGGGCTGCCCTTGTTTGCGCAGCATGTCGATCCGATGGATACCGGCACGCTGGTGGACATGTTCCGCGACGATCCGCGCGCGTCGCTGCTGGGCACGGACGCGCTGCGCGACGGGGTGGACGTGCCGGGCCATTCGCTGCGGCTGGTGGTGATGGAGGGCGTGCCCTGGCCCAAGCCGACGATCCTGCACGCCGCGCGCAAGCTGGCGGAAGGCGGCAGCGCCTATGACGACCGCCTCATTCGCTCGCGACTGGCGCAGGCGTTCGGGCGGCTGATGCGCCGATCGGACGATGGCGGGCGCTTCGTGATCCTGTCGGCGGCGATGCCGAGCCGGCTGCTTTCCGCCTTTCCGCCCGGCACGCCGATCCGGCGACTGACGCTCGACGAGGCGATTATCGCAGTCAGCGCCGCGACCAACAGCGCGGATATTGATCGCAGCGGTCTTGGCGAAGCAGCGTCCATCGTGCATCAGGGGGACGAATCGCCCCCCCGCAATCAGGAGAGACGATGAAGCGGCTCACCCTGCTCCGCCATGCGAAATCCGACTGGGACGACCCGGTCGCCCGCGACTTCGACCGTCCGCTGAACAAGCGGGGGGAGAAGGCTGCGCTGTTGATGGGCCAATATGCCCGCTCCAGGGCGATGCGTTTCGACTGGCTGGTCGCCTCCCCCGCGGTGCGGGTGACGGAGACGCTGGCGACCTTTCTGGTCGGATATGGCGGCAATCTGGACGCGCATTGGGACCGGCGCATCTATCTGGCGTCCGTTCCGACCCTGTTCGACGTGCTGCGCGATCTGCCCGACAGCGCCGACGCAGTGCTGATGGCCGGGCATAATCCGGGGCTGGAGGATCTGGTCCTCGCTCTGGTGCCCGACGATGGCGACAACGCGCTGCGCGACGATGTGGAAGTGAAGTTCCCGACCGCGAGCCTGGCGGTGATCGACCTTTCCATCGATCACTGGGCCGACATCAGCGAGAACAAGGGCGTGATCGCCTCCTTCACCCGACCGCGCGATCTCGACCCGGCGCTGGGGCCGGGGACGCGGTGACGGCGCCTGCCGCCGCACCGACGCCGATCCTGTGGCGGCTTGCGACGTCCGGCGATGCGCGGGCCTTGTCGGCGCTGGGCGGCGCGACCTTTCTGGCGGCCTTTGCCCATGACCATCCGGGTGAGGCCCTGCTCGACCATATCGGCAAGGCACATGGCATTGCCTATTATGAGGCGGCGCTGGCCGACCCGCGCCAGATCGCGCTGATCGGCGAGACGCCGCTGGGCGCGCCGGTGGGCTATGCGCTGCTGACCCCGCCCGATCTGCCGGTGGAGACGGACGCTACGCGCGACATCGAGTTAAAGCGCATCTATCTGCTGGGTCCCTGGCAGGGCGGCGGCAATGGCGACCGGGTCATGGACATGGTGATCGCGCAGGCCAAGGGACGCGGGGCGCAGCGACTGCTGCTGGCGGTCTATCCACAGAACGAGCGAGCGCGGCGCTTCTATGCGCGACACGGCTTCGCCCATATCGGCGAGATGACCTTCATGGTCGGCAGCGTGCCTTTTCGAGATCTGATCTACGCGCGGGATTTGTAGCGCGAGGTTGCGCTGAAACGCGATGACGTGAGGTAACCCACCCCGTCATTGCGAGCGCAGCGAAGCAATCCAATGGCGCGCCGGTAGATTGCTTCGCTACGCTCGCAATGACGAGTCAATCGATGGCCATGCGGCTTCCAGTCGGGATCGGCTTGATGCCACACGGACCATATTCAACGCATTGGACCAAACGCAAAAAAAGGGGCGCGATCCATGCCGGACCGCGCCCCTTTTGTCTCGTCAGCGCCCTCGCGCCGGCGCTTATGCCTTCTTCTTCTTGTCCGCCCAGATGTTCTGATAGGACATATAAGCCAGGCCCGTCGCGATCAGCAGGAACAGGATGGTCGCCATGCCCGCGCGACGGCGGTTTTCCAGCTTCGGCTCGGCGGTCCAGGTCAGGAACGCAGCGACATCCTTGGCCATCTGGTCAACCGTGGGCTTGGTGCCGTCGCCATAGCTCACCTGCCCCTCGGCCGACAGCGGCGGGGCCATGGCGAGGTTCAGGTTCGCGAAATAGGGGTTGAAGTGCAGACCCTCGGGCGTCTTTGCGTCGGGGAATTCCTTCAGCAGTTCCGCCGGCTGCTCCTGGAAGCCCGTCAGCAGCGAATAGACATAGGCGGTGCCATGGTGGCGCGCCTTGGTCATCAGCGACAGGTCCGGCGGGATCGCATTGTTGTTCGCCGCGGCCGCCGCGACATTGTTCGCGAAGGGCTTGGGGAAATAATCCGACGGCACGGGGTCGCGCGTGGACATCTCGCCGGTCTTGGGATCGACGTCTGGCGTCTTGATCGCCCATTGCTTGGCGATCGCCTTCACCTCGGCCTCGTTATAGCCGATCTCCTGCAAGTCGCGGAAAGCAACATAATGCAGGCTGTGGCAGGCCGAGCAGACTTCCTTGAACACCTGGAAGCCGCGCTGGAGCTGCTGCTTGTCGTACCGGCCGAAGGGGCCGTCGAACGAGTAGGCGACATGCTTGGGGGCCAGGTGGAACTCATGCTCCACCGTCTTGGCCGGCGGTTCGGAGACATAGGCCACCGCGCCCGTCAGGAAGGAGACCAGCAGCCAGCCCGAGAAGAAGAGGCCGACGAGGAATGCGCCGATGCGTACCATGACAGACCTACCCCTTATTCGGCCGGGACCGCGGCGGTTTCGCCGTCGGTCTTGCCATATTTCGCCAGCACCGCCTCGGTGATCGAACCGGGCAGCGGCAGCGGCTTTTCGAACCGCGCGATCAGCGGCAGGATGATGAGGAAGTGGGCGAAATAATAGGCCGCCGCGACCTGGCTCATCATCACATAAGGCTCTTCCGCGGGCGCGCCGCCCAGCCAGCCGAGCAGCAGCACGTCCAGGCACAGGATCCAGAAGAACTTGCGGAACATCGGGCGATAGCTGCCCGAACGCACCGGCGAGTTATCCAGCCAGGGCAGCAGGAACAGCAGCAGGATCGACGCGAACATCGCCAGCACGCCCAGCAGCTTGGCCGGCACGAAGAAGAAGTCCACCGTGAAGGCGCGCAGAATGGCGTAGAAGGGCCAGAAATACCATTCCGGCACGATATGCGCAGGCGTGGAGAGCGGGTTCGCCTCGATATAATTGTCCGGGTGGCCGAGCATGTTCGGCGCGAAGAACAGCAGGATCGAGAAGCAGATCAGGAACACGCCCGCGCCGAAGCCATCCTTCGCCGTGTAATAGGGGTGGAACGGCACCGTGTCCTGCGGCCCCTTCACGTCGACGCCGGTCGGGTTGTTGGAACCCGGAATATGCAGCGACCAGATGTGCAGGATGATGACGCCCGCGATCACGAACGGCAGCAGGAAGTGCAGCGAGAAGAAGCGGTTGAGCGAGGCGTTGCCGGGCGCGAAACCACCCAGCAGCCAGGTCTGGATCGGCTCGCCGACCACGGGGATCGCGCCGAACAGGCCAGTGATGACCTTCGCGCCCCAATAGCTCATCTGCCCCCAGGGCAGCACATAACCCATGAAGGCGGTCGCCATCCTGAGGAGGAAGATGACGAGGCCGAGCAGCCACACCATCTCGCGGGGCCTTGTACGATCCGTAATAGAGGCCGCGGAAGATGTGGAGATAGACCACGATGAAGAAGAAGCTCGCGCCATTGGCGTGCGCATAGCGCATCAGCCAGCCGGCGTTGACGTCGCGCATGGTCTGCTCGACGGTGCCGAAGGCGACCAGCGTATTGGCGCCATAGTGCATCGCCATGATCACGCCGGTGACGATCTGGATCACCAGCGCCAGGCCGGCCAGAACACCGAAGTTCCAGAAATAGTTGAGATTGCGCGGCACCGGATAGCCCGCACCGATGCTGTTGTAGACGAGACGCGGCAGCGGCAGCTTCTCGTCGATCCACACCATCAGCGGATTTTTCGGCGTATAATGTTCGGCCCAGGGAAAGCTCATGATTCTCTACCTCAGCCTACCAGAATTGCGGTGTCGGAAGTGAAGCTGAACTTCGGTACTTCCAGGTTCTTGGGCGCGGGGCCTTTGCGGATGCGCGCGGCGGTGTCGTAGGACGAACCGTGGCAGGGGCAGAAATAGCCGCCGAACTCGCCCCGGTTCTCGCCCTCGCCCGCGCCCAGCGGCACGCAGCCCAGATGGGTGCAGACACCCATGGTGATCAGCCACTGCTTCTTGCCGTCCACGGTGCGCTCTTCCAGCGTCTGCGGATCGCGCAGGGTGGAGGCGTCGACCTTGTCGGCCTCGGCGATTTCCTTTTCGGTGAGCTGGCGCACGAACAGCGGCTGGCTGCGGAAGGTGGTCTTGATGGCCTGTCCGGGCTGGATCGCGGAAAGATCGACCTCGGTCGAGGCGAGCGCGAGAACGTCGGCGCTGGGGTTCATCTGGTCGACCAGCGGGATGACCACGGCCACCGCACCGATCCCGGCGAAGCTAACCGCCGCGATATTGATGAAATCACGGCGGCGGACCCCGTCCGCTCCGGATATAACTTCCCCGCCCGTCTGTTCCAAGCTCGTCATGCACCTAACCCTTGCAAGAACGTCCCTGACCCCACCGCGTCGCCTTTCCGGCGCCACTTATCAATCGGTTCCAGAGTTTCCGCGTCTTGCACGGATACCCCTTCCCCCGGCGAGGTTGCGGGCGTGATAGCCTTAGCGCGCGCCCTTTGCCAACAGCAAACTGGCCAAGGCTATGACAATTTGACGCAGTGCACTATGCGCGGGCCATGCGTATTGCCCTGTATCAGCCCGAGATTGCGGGCAATGTCGGCGCGATCATGCGGCTTGCCGCCTGTTTCGCCGTGCCCGTGGACATCATCATGCCGACCGGATTCGCCTTCTCCGACGCGCGGCTCAAGCGCGCGGCGATGGATTATGGGGAATCCGCGCAGGTCGTGAAGCACGCCAGTTTCGACGCCTTTTTGACCATGGTCAAAGCGCAAGGGGGACGCATCGTGCTGATGAGCGCGCATGCCGACACGCTGCTGCACGACATCGCCTTCGAAGCGAACGACGTGCTGCTGATGGGGTCGGAAAGCGCGGGCGTGCCGGAAGCGGTGCGCGCCGCCGTCGATCTTTCGACGCGCATTCCCATGGCGCCGGGATTTCGATCCTTGAACATCGCGGTGTCGACGGGCATCGCCGTCGCCGAAGCGCTGCGCCAGACCGGAAAGTTCCCCCAATGACCCTCATGCTCGATCCCCAGCAGCAGGCCGCGCGCGACTGGTTCGAATCGCTGCGGGACCGCATCTGCGCCGCATTCGAGACGATCGAGCGGGAGGCGGGCGGCGACGCCGCGTTCGAATACACATCCTGGCATCGGGATGCGGACGGCATTGCCCCAGGAGAGGGCGGCGGCGGCGTGCGGGGCGTCATGAAGGGCAAGGTCTTCGAAAAGGTCGGCGTCAACGTCTCGACCGTCGGCGGCGCCTTTTCGCCCGATTTCGCCAGGACCATGCACGGTACGGAGGACGCGCCCGATTTCTTCGCCACCGGCATCAGCCTGGTCGCGCACATGGCCAATCCGCACGTCCCCGCCGTCCACATGAACACGCGCTTTCTCGTCACCGGCAAGCGCTGGTTCGGCGGCGGCGCGGACCTCAATCCGCCGATCCCCTATGACGAGGACACGGACTTCTTCCACGCGACGCTCAAGGCCGCCTGCGACGCCCATGACCCGGAACATTATCCCCGGTTCAAGGCATGGGCGGACGACTATTTCTACATCCCCCACCGCAAGGTGCATCGCGGCGTCGGCGGCATTTTCTACGATCATCTGGAGGGCGATTTCGACGCGAATTTCGCCTTCACCCGCGCCGTGGGCGAAGCGTTTCTGGCGGTCTATCCGCCGATCGTGCGCAAGCGGATGGGACAGGAATGGACCGAAGCGGACTATACAAAGATGCTCGAATGGCGCGGCCGCTACGCCGAATTCAACTTGGTGCATGATCGCGGCACGCTGTTCGGCCTCAAGACCGGCGGCAATATCGACGCGATCCTGATGAGCCTGCCGCCCATGGCGAGCTGGAGCTGAGCCATGGGGTTCACGCCCGTCCCGAACGACCAGGTCGCGACCATCGTCACCCATCTGGAGATGCGCGAGCGCCCCCGCCCTGCTCCGCTCCCGCCTTCCTCGCTGCGGCTGATACGCTGGAAACAGCCTTCGCTCGACACCTATCGCGCGCTGTTCCGCCGCGTCGGCGAGGAATGGCTGTGGTTTTCGCGGCTGGTGATGGCGGACGCGGAGCTTGCCGCGATCATCCATGACCCGGCGGTGGAGGTCTATGCCGTGGCCGATCCGCGCGGGGTGGAGATCGGCCTCCTCGAGCTGGATTTCCGCACCGCGCCCGACTGCGAACTCGGCTTTTTCGGCCTCGCCCCCGGCCTCACCGGCAAGGGCCATGGCAAATGGCTGATGGCGCAGGCCAAATCGCTCGCCTGGCGCAAGGGCGTGACGCGCTTCTGGGTCCACACCTGCACGCTCGACAGCCCGGCCGCTTTGCCCTTCTACATCAAGGCCGGCTTCACGCCTTTCGCGCGAGAGGTCGAGACCTTCGCCGATCCGCGCCTGGCCGGCGTGCTGCCGCGCGAGGCGGCGCCGCATGTGCCGCTATTCGCTCAGCCCGCCGCCTGACGATAGAGCCGCGCCAGCATCACCAGCAGAACCATCAGCACCAGCGTCGAGACCACCGCCCCCGCCAGATCGGCGATGAAGATGCCGACCGCCTTGCCCGCGAGCAATATCCCGATCGATCCGAACAGCATCTGCGCCGTCATGCTGGCGACCAGCGAGAAGGCGATGCTGACCAGAAACAGCGCGGCGAATCGCCACAGATTCCCACGCCCCATGGCCCAGGCAATGCGGATGCAGGCGATGGCGCCCACATCGCGATCCAGGATCACGGTGTTGAGCAGCACCATCCGCAGCCCGATCCAGGCGCTGGCCGCCAGCGCCAGCACCGCGACCAGATCGCCAACCGCCGGCGCCGCCCCGCCCAGCACACCAGCCAGAGCGCCCGCCAGTATCAGCCCGACCATCATCGCCACGCTCATCAACACGGTCGCGCCCAGCAGCGTGGGCATGCGCACCAGCGCCAGCCGCAGCGATTCGCCCACGCTGATCCCGCCCCGCAGCACCAGGCCGAAGATCGTCATCGATCCGAACCACAAAAGGACCAGTGTCAGCCCCATGGCCGTCCAGTAGCTTGACGGCACGCGCGGCAGCAGCGCGCGCACCTCCGCCATCGTCTTCGCGCCCTCAATCTCGGTCGGCGTCATCTGTTGCAGGATCACCGAGGGCAGCGCGATGAACAGCAAGGCAACGGGCAGCAGCAGCGCGCTTTCGCGGCGGATGAAGGCGATCGCCTCCTCCCATGCCTTGCCGATCGACATCGTCGCCATATCTTTGCAGTCTCACGCCGTTCCGGGAGCGGGGAGCCTTGATCCGTCGCCTCCCTCAAGTCAAGAAACTGCCAAGTCAAGAAAGCCCCATGTCCGACACCTCCGCGCCCCGCCCCCTTCCCCCCGTCGAATGGCGCCGATCGACCGGGCTGGTCGATTATGCAGAGGCTCTGGCCGATATGGAGGCGCGCGCTGCCGCCATCGCCGCAGACGACGAAACCGCGCAGGAGCGCATCTGGCTGCTCGAACATCCGCCGCTCTACACGGCGGGCACCAGCGCCGACCGCGCCGAACTGCTCGACCCGCGCTTTCCGGTGCATGATGCCGGGCGCGGCGGCCGCTACACCTATCACGGACCGGGGCAGCGCATCGTCTATCTCAACATAGACCTGCGCGCGCGCGGCAAGGATGTGCGCAACTTCGTCCATAATCTCGAAGGCTGGGTGATCGACGCGCTGGGCGACCTGGGCGTAGCGGCGCGCCGGGCGGAAGGACGCATCGGCATCTGGACCGACGACCGCGACGGCCGCGAGGCGAAGATCGGCGCGATCGGCGTGCGGGTGCGGCGCTGGGTCACGCTGCACGGCGCGGCGATCAACGTCGCCCCCGACCTGTCGCATTTCGGGGGCATCGTGCCGTGCGGGATCAGCGAATTTCCCGTGACCAGTCTGGAATCGCTGGGCGTCGAAGCCCGCATGGAGGCGCTCGACGCTGCGCTGGAACGGCATTTTCCCAATTTTCTCGGGCGGTTGCGCCAATGTCCTGCGGGGGTTGAGCAATGCGCATCCCCCGTCTAGGTTACCGCTTTCTTTGCCAGGTGGGGGGCCGCCGGGCATCCGATCCTGCTGGAGAAAACCCCATGCGCCTGCATGCACGGACGATCATTGCCGCCCTCCTCCTCACCCCTGCCCTGGCCGCCTGCGGCGGTGACAAGAAAGAGGGCAACGTCGTCCAGATGAAGGACATGGAAGTGGTGGACGGCACCGCCACCGACGCGATGACCGACCTGGACGGCGTGCAGAGCGAAAGCGCGACGGCCGAACTGCCCGGCAATGCGACCGATGGCGCCGCTAAATCCCCTGCCGGCAACGCCGCCGCCCCGAAGGAAGCGGACGACGCCGAAGTGGTCGCCGATCAATAAAATGCGCCACCCCGTTCAGACGTGATACAGTGGCCCGCCGCCAGATCGTGACGGGGAGGATAAGATGACCGACGACGTGCTATGACAGAGGATAGGGCCTGGTTCGCGCCGAAGCGCTTCGGCTATGGCGCCGGTCTGCCGATCGCCTGGCAGGGCTGGGCCGTGCTGGCCGTCTATCTGCTCGTCACCATCGGGTCGGCTACGGTGCTGATCCGCTATTCCATTCCCGGCTTCGTCATCGTCACCACCGTCGCGACGGCCGTGCTGCTGCCGATCTGCCGCGCAAAGACACGCGGCGGCTGGCGCTGGCGCAATGGCGGCGCGGAGTGAACCGCGCCCGGAACCGAAACAGGAACAGCATGCCCATGTCGCCAGCCCTTACCGCCCGCCGCGTCGCCACCGCGATCGTCGCCCTTGCCGGCATCGCCGTTGCGCAGCCGGCCGCCGCGCAATTCTACTGGTCGCCGCCCGATTTCTCCGCCCCGCCGCTGACGAACGAGGCCGCGTCGGTATCGCTCGGCCTGCCGGGCGCGACGCCGGACGAAATCCGCGCGGGACTGGTGTGGAACCTGCGCGCCGCGATCAACGTCGCCGCGCTCCAGTGCGATTTCGAACCGACCCTGCTGACGACGCCCAACTACAACGCCATGATCGCGCATCATGACACCGAACTGGACAATGCGCAGGCGACGCTGCTCAGCTATTTCCAGCGCATCGCCGGCAAGGGCAAGCCCGGTCAGTCCGCGTCGGACATGTATAACACCCGCATCTATTCGGGCTATTCCACGGTGCAGGCGCAGCGCGGCTTCTGCCAGGTCGCCGCCGATGTCGGACGCAAGGCGATCTTCGCCGATCGCGGCGCCCTGCACGAAGTCGCACGCGCGGGCTTGGGGTCGATCAAGAAGTCACTGAGCTATGCCGGCGACCAGGCCTATGGCGAACCGGCCAAGGGCTATGCGCTGGTCCTGCCCTCCTTCGGCAAGAAATGCTGGAAGAAGGGGCAACTGCTGCTCGAATGCAAGCGGGCCTATGAGGCGAAGCTCGCGGCCAAGCCCTGAGGTAATCGGGCTGGGGAGACTTCAGCCCTCTCGTCATTGCGGGCGCAGCGAAGCGGGATATGCAGGCCCGTGCAGGCGCCGCTCTACACGATCTGGAAATCGGCGGCGACGAGCTTCGTGACGCCTTCCAGCGTGGCGACCAGTACGGCCTCGAAGGCGAGGTTCTTGCCGTCCGCGTCGTACCAGAGTTGTGACGTCGTGCTGTCGAACAGCAAGGTGGGCGCGGCGACCGCCGGCGTGGGGTTGGCGGCCGATACGAGGCGCACCTGGCCCGGCGCGAAGCCGAGGGCGGCGCCCGACATGCGAATGCGATCGGCGCCGGTGGTGAAGTCGGCGATATAGTCGCCCTCCCATGCGAAGGGCGCGGCAGTGAGGTCCGAGAGGTCGAATATGTCGGTACCTGCGCCGCCCAGCAGCAGGTCGGCCCCCGCGCCGCCGGCGAGCCGGTCGTTGCCGGCATTGCCGAGCAGCGCGTCGCCGCCGTCGCCACCCAGGAAAATGTCGTTGGCGCCGGCGCCCAGGAAGATGTCGTCATTGGGCGAGCCTTCGAAAATCTCGACGGCGGTAAAGGTCGTGTCATGGGCGATGCCGGCATTGTTCGCCTGGGTTGCGAGATCGACGATGGCGGCACGGCCGCTGTCGGCCAGTTCGGTGGCGAAGCTGACCCGGTCGATGCCGGCGCCGCCGTTGATGATGTTGCCGGTACCCTGCTTGTAGGCGACGACGAACAGGTCGTTGCCATTCTCGCCATAGAGCCGGTCGCTGCCCTGGCTTTCGACGAGCGTATCGTCCCCCTCCCCGCCATAGAGGCTGTCGTCGTGGACATGGCCGTCCAGTATGTCGTTGCCGCCGCCGCCGCGCAGCGTGTCGTTGCCTTCGCCGCCGATCAGGATATCGACCAGCGCGCCGCCGGTTATGGTGTCGACGCCGTCGCCGCCCAGGAAGCTCAGCCGCTCGAAGCCTTCGATCGATCCGCCAGTCTTGAGCGTGATCAGCGCCGGGGTCAGCACGAACGTCTCGCCGGGCGCGGCGACGCTGGTGAGGTCGAGCGACACATGGTCGCTGCCCGCGCCGCCATCGGCATCATCCTCGACCCCGATGACGACATAATCGTCGCCCGCGCCGCCATCGACCCGGTCATAGCCGTCCGCATCGTCATGCTCGGTATAACCGTAGAGGGTGTCGTTGCCGTCGCCCCCGGCGATGATGTCGTCGCCGATCCAGCCGATCAGCAGGTCGTTGCCGGCGGCGCCGTTGAGCGTGTCATTGTCGAGACCGCCATCGAGCGTGTCGTCATCGTCGCCGCCGAACAGCTGGTCATTCTCCTCCCCGCCCTTCAGATTGTCGCGGCCGGCGCCGCCGTTCAATATGTCGGCGCCGACATCGCCCTCCAGCGCGTCGTCGCCATTGCCGCCGTAGAGAATGTCATTGCCGACATCGCCGAACAGGGCGTCCCTGCCGTCCATGCCCTTCAGCGTATCATTGCCGCCGCCGCCGTGAAGTTCGTCGTCGAGGCGCCAGCCGGTGATCGCGTCCGCCTTTGCCTGGGCGCGGATGACGTAGCGTTCGATGCCGTCGAAGCGGATGAGGTTCATCAGCGTGCCGATGCTGCCCGGATCGAGCGCGACGAAGCTGATCGCCTGATTGGCGTTGGTGAAGGTGAAATCCAGCGTGTCGGTGCCGACGCCGCCCGAGGCGATGTCGCCGTTCGCATCGACATTGGATTTGACGACGAAGATGTCGTTGCCGACATCGCCGATCATCACGTCCGCGCCCGCGCCCCCTTCCAGCACGTCATTGCCCGAGCCGCCGTCGAGAATGTCGTTGCCGGCCTCACCAAAGAGCTGGTCGTTCTGGAACTCGCCATGGAGATAGTCCTGACCGCCACGGCCATAGATCTTGTCATTGCCGAGGTTGCCGAACACTTCTTCATTGGCGTCGGTGCCGTATCCTTCGTCATTTTCGATACCAAGATAATGTTTCTGATAGACAATTTCGTCCGAAATCAGCGTCATTTTCCGCATGATACACCCGCCCGCATGAAGAATCACCGCGTGTCGGGCGTAATAATTACCAGCAAATCCGGCTTAAAAACATAGCGCCGGCGAACTACAACAGTCCGCCAGCGCCATTATTTGTTATGCGTTTGTAATTTCGCCTTAAACGATGATGAAATCCGTGGCGACCAGCTTCGTCACATTGTCCAGCGTCGCGACCAGCACCGGCTGGAACACATTGCTCGTGCCATCCTGATCCCACCACAGACGGGATGTCTCGCTGTCGAACAACAGCGTCGGCGCGGCCACCACCGGCGCGGCGTCCGGGCCGGACACCAGCCGCACCTGCCCCGGATTGAAGCCGAGCGCCGCGCCATACATGCGGATCTTGTCCTGACCCGAGGTGAAGTCGAGGAACTGGTCTCCCTCCCACTCGAAGGGCGATCCGGTCAGGTCCGACAGGTCGAAAATATCGTTGCCCGCGCCTCCGGCCATCGCGTCCGATCCCGTGCCGCCGACCAGCCGGTCATTGCCGGCATTGCCGACCAGTATGTCGCCGCCGCCGCCGCCGATCAGCGTTTCATGGGCCGACGATCCGATGAAGATGTCGTCATAATAAGTGCCCTCGAAAATCTCGATGCCGCGGAAGGTCGTGTTTGCCGCGCGGCCGTTGTTGAGCGTCTGGTCCGTGAGGTCGACATAAGCGGAGCCGCTGCCGAACAGGCTGTCGAAGACGACGCGGTCGATGTCCGCGCCGCCATCGACCACGTTCGGGCCGCCGGTGAAATTGCCCAGGTAGAAGGTGTCGTTGCCGTCCTCGCCATAGAGCCGGTCGGCTCCGTTGCTTTCGGTCAGATAGTCGTTGCCGCCGCCGCCATAGAGCGCGTCGTCGCCTTCCTGCCCGTTGATGCGGTCGTCGCCGCCGCTGCCGCGCAGGATGTCGTTACCGTCGCCGCCGTCGAGCGTGTCGTTATAGCCTGCGCCCGTGACCTTGTCCGCGCCGCGCCCGCCGTCGAAATCCAGTATCTCGAAGCCGGTGATCGAACCGCCCGCCGCCAGCGTGATCGTGCCGGCGGTCAGCACGAAATTCTCCGCATAGCCATAATTGTCGAAGGTCATATAGACCTTGTCGATGCCGTCGCCGCCATTGGCGATGTCCTTGACGCCGATGGTGACGGAGTCGTTGCCTGCCCCGGCGGAAATCCGGTCGATCAGGGCGGCGCCATCCCAGCTTCCGTCGCTGTAGATCGTGTCGTCGCCGCTGCTGGCCGCGATGATGTCCGCGCCCAGACCGCCATAGAGCGTGTTGTCGCCCGCGCCGCTGTTGAGCGTGTCGTCGCCCGTGCCGCCGTTCAGCGAATCGTCGCCATTGCCGCCGAACAGCTGGTCGTTATTGTCGCCGCCTTGCAGATAATCGTCATTCTCGCCGCCATCGAGATAGTCGTTGCCGGCCTCCCCATAGAGGGAATCATTGCCGTAGCCGCCATACAGCTTGTCATTATGGTCGCCGCCGTCGAGATAATCATTGCCGCTGCCGCCGTTCAGCGTGTCGATCCCGGCTTCGCCATACAGATCGTCATCGCCATCCATGCCGAACAGCGCGTCATTGCCGGCGCCGCCATAGAAGCGGTCGTCCAGCCGATATCCGGTCATCCGGTCCGCCATCGCCTGACCGTGGATGACGTAGCGCTCGATCCCGTCGAACGCGATCAGCCCCATCAGCGAATTGGCGGACGCCGGATCGGCCGCGACGAAGGTGATCGCCTGGCTCGTGTTGGTGAAGGTGAAATCCAGCGTGTCGATGCCAAGCCCGCCCGAGGCGATGTCGCCATTGCCGTCCGCGTTGGACTTCACGACGAAGGTGTCGTTGCCGACATCGCCGATCATGATGTCCGCGCCCGCGCCGCCCTCCAGCGTGTCGTCGCCGGTGCCGCCGTCCAATATGTCGTCGCCCGCCTCGCCATAGAGGCGGTCGTCGTTGAAATCGCCGTGCAGATAGTCCTGCCCGCCGCCGCCATAAAGGTTGTCGTCGCCGAACAGGCCGAACACCTCCTCATTCGCGGTGGAGCCGGTGTAGCTGTTGTGGCCATTGTTCAGAACCACCTGGACATAGGTGATCGGCGCTTCGACGGTCGCATGTTCCCGCATGAAGTCATCTCCTTCAAGGCATCGAATCGATGGGCGAACGATTGGAGACTCTGCTCCAGGTTAAACAGGGGGCGCAGCAACGGCCGGTCGCCGGGAGGGGGCGGTTCGCCCCGTAACCGCAATAAGCCCTTCAATAATGACGCCTTATGTTAGTTTAGCGACAAAGAACAACGCAGCAGCGCCTTGCATTCTATTGTACAAATCCGTCATTTCCTACAGACGCTCCAAGTCAAAAATGACGCGTTCTATCGCAGCCCCAGATGCTTGTGATCCTGTAGCGTCAACCGCCAGCGCGGCCGCGCCAGCACCAGATCGACCGCCGCCTGCGCATTGTCTCTGGCACGCGGATCATCGAGAGGTTGCAGCAGCAGATGCTCGAAATCCCACGCCTCCATCGCCTCGACATCGGCGATGCTGTGGCCCGGCCCCAGATGATCCTTCGCCTGCGGCCATACCAGCTTCAGCTCATGCCCGCGCCGCTGCACCACCTCGCTCCCAGCCTTCGGGCTGATGCAGATCCAGTCGATGCCGGGATGCGCGGGCAGCGTGCCGTTGCTCTCGATCGCGATGGTGAAACCGGCATCGTGCAACGCCTCGACCAGCGCATCATCCACCTGCAACATCGGCTCCCCGCCGGTCAGCACGACATAACGATGCTCCGCGCCATCGCCCCAGAAGCCGGTGACCGCCGCCGCCAGCGCAGTGGCGTCAGCAAACTTGCCGCCGCCCAGCCCATCCATGCCGACGAAATCGGTATCGCAGAAGCGGCAGATCGCGTCCGCCCGGTCCTTCTCCCGCCCCGACCACAGATTGCAGCCGGCAAAGCGCACGAACACCGCGCGCCGGCCCGACTGCACCCCTTCCCCTTGCAGGGTCAGGAACATTTCCTTGACGGCATAGCTCATCGGATCGGCCCGTCAGGGCTTCGTGGCGTAGACGGTGGGATCGGGCAGACCGGCTTCCTCGAACCCCTTGGAGCGCAGACGGCAGCTGTCACACAGGCCGCAATGCTTGGCGTCCGGCGTCGGGTCGTAGCAGGACCAGCTGATCCCCGCGTCCATGCCCAATCGATGCGCTTCGCGCACGATGTCGGCCTTGCTCATATGCTGGAGCGGCGCGTTGATGCGGACGGGATTACCCTCCACGCCCCGCTTGGTGGCGAGCGCCGCCATCGCCTGAAACGCATCGATGAACTCGGGCCGGCAATCGGGATAGCCCGAATAATCGAGCGCGTTGACGCCGATGAAGATGTCGTCCGCCCCCGCGACCTCCGCCAGGCCCAGGGTCAGCGACAGGAACACCGTGTTGCGCGCGGGCACATAGGTCACCGGAATGTCCGCGCCCACGCCGCCCTTGGGCACGGCGATGTCGGCGGTCAGCGCCGATCCGCCGAACGCGGTGAGATCGAGCGGCAGGACGATATGCCGGATGGCGTTGAGCGCGCTCGCCACCTTGGCGGCTGCGCGTAATTCCACGCGATGGCGCTGGTTATAATCGATCGACAGCGCGAGCACGCGATAGCCCGCTTCGCGCGCCATGCCGCCCGCCACCATGGAATCCAGCCCGCCCGAAAGCAGAACCACCGCGAATTTGCCGTTATTGTCAGAAGCGCCCATGGCTGCGCGCTACTCTGCCTGCGTCAGCGGTGCAAGCGATGGCATCATTAGCTACAGGTCCCGATTCGCCGCCCTTCCAGCGCGAGGTCGAACGGCGCGCCGCGCGAAATGCCCTGCGACCGGATCTGCACCAGTCGCGGATTTTCGACGCGCAGGTCGGTGCGGCCGCTGCCCGCGCCCGCACAGTCATAGGTTGCTGCAACGGTATTGGGCTGGTCGCGCACGACGAAGCGCTTGCAGCCAGTGCCCTGATGCTCGACCTGCATCAACTGCCAGGCGTTGGCGACGCACATCCGCCAGGCTTCGGTGCGCGCCGGACGCGCACGCAGTTCCCACTGCCCCGGCTCCAGCAGCTTGAGCGCAGCCGGCGTCGCATCGCCCGCCGCCGAAGCCCAGCCCGAAACCGTCAGCAATCCCATAATCGCAAGCGCCCGCAGGCCAGCCCTCGCCATCGCGAAAGTCCCCCAAGAGAATCCAATACTGCGTGCGACCATTTGAGACATGATGCCGACAAATTGCGGCAATTTCATAGCCCGAAGGAGCATTGCCTGCCCCAATTGGGGATCAGACGGCGCAGAACCCGGATTTCCGTGGAAAAAATCTCAGATGGCGCGGCGCATCGGTCCGCCAGCGCCAGCGGGCGTGGCCGGACGCCGCGCATAGCCGCCGCGAAATTCGGGATGGACGATGAAGTCCTCGCTCTGGCCGATCACCGTCTCGCCCGCGCCCAGCAGCAGCACCGATTTGCCATGGCTGTGCCCGGCCAGCAGCTTGAGCACGCCCTGCCGCCGCTCCGGCGCGAAATAGAGCAGCACGTTGCGGCACAGCAGCAGATCATACTGACCGATCGGCGCGCGCGGATCGAACAGATTGTCGGCGCGGAAATCGATCATCCGACGCAGGTCGGGGCTGGCGCGCCAGTCGTCACCCGCCGGCTCGAACCATTTGAGCAGGTCGCCAATGGCGAGGCCCCGCTGCACGTCCATCTGCGAAAACACGCCACTGCGCGCCTGGTCGATGGCGGTGGTGGAAATGTCCGTCGCCAGTATCTCGATCCGCCACCCGCGCCAGCGCTCGGCGTCATTGCGCAGCTGGATCGCCAGCGAATAGGCTTCCTGCCCCGTCGAGCAGCCCGCGCTCCAGATCCGCAGCGTGCGGTTGGGCAGCGTGGCGTTGAGATGCGGCAAGATCTGCCGGCCCAGTAGGTCGAAAATCTGCAAGTCGCGAAAGAAGCTGCTTTCATTGTTCAGCAGCGCGTTGACGACCGCATCCTCCAGCGCCTTGTCCCGCCCCGTCAACAGCCGCGCGACCAGATCATCGACATTGGTCAGATTCTGCGCGCGCAGCACGGGCTTGAGCGCCGTTTCCATGCGCCAGGCGCGGTTTTCCGATAGCGTCTGGCCAGTGCGCGTTTCCAGCAAACCCGACAATATGCGCGCCGTTCCGCCCGCCGGCGCTGGTGACCAGGCTATCGTCATCCGTTGACCCCTCCCCTGCGGGCCACATAGTCCATCATCGTCGAGGGATGCATCAGCGCGGTGCTCAAACCCCCGCCCGCGACCGATCCCGGCATGCCCCAGACAACGCTGCTGGCCTCATCCTGTGCGATCACCCAGCCGCCCGCCTCCACGATCGATCGCGCACCGACGGTGCCGTCACGGCCCATGCCGGTCAGCACGATCGCCGCCGCGCCCGCGCCATAGGCCTGCGCCATGCTGGCGAACATCGGATCGACGCCGGGCAGATTGCCCGCCGGCGTGCGCTCGGGATCGAGCTGGATCGTAACGCGGCCCTGCAAGCCCCGCCGGCAACGCAAACTGGCGTCGCCCGGCGCGACATAGACGGTGTCGGGCAAAATCAGGTCGCCAGGCTCCGCCACCCTGACCGGCAGGCTGGTCATCCGCCCCAGTTGCTGCGCGAAATAAACGGTGAAACTGGCCGGCAGATGCTGCGTCACCAGGATTGGCACGCCCAACGGCGCGCGCATGCCTTCGAACAATTGTGACAGCGCATGAATGCCGCCGGTCGATGCGCCGATGCCCAGACAGGCGATGGCCTGCGTGGCGGGAGCCGGCGCGATGGGCGGCAGAGCAGGCGGCGTCGGCTCCGCGACGCTGGCGGGCGCGGTGTCGAACAACCGCGAGAGGCGTTCGATCAGGGCGACCGGAAACTGCTCGCCAAAGCTGCCGCTGCCCGGCTTCGACATGATCTCGCTCGCGCCCAGCGCCAGCGCCTCGACCGCGATGGCGCTGCCCGCGTCGCAATTGCCCGACAGGATCACGACCTTGCCGGCCGGATTGGCCCGCAGGATTTCCGGCAGTGCAGCCAGCCCGCTTAGTCCCGGCAGTTCGATGTCCAGCAGCACCAGATCGACCGGCTGCCCGCGCAGGAAAGCCAATGCCTGTTCCGCGCTGTTGGTCTTGTGGACGACCGGAAAGCCACCATGCGCGTTCAGGATGCGCTCGATCACCGTGCGCACGACCACCGAATCGTCGACCACCAGCGTGCGGACGGGTTTCGTCTCGGCTGTGGCTCTGGCCAGGATCGGCTCGGCGGCGTGCATCGGTGGACTTTCGAACGGAAGGCGAAAAAGGCGAAGGGCGGCGTGCCGGCCGGCTAGATCACCCCGACGATAGCCAGCTTGCTCTCCAGCGTTTCGCGATCGAACGGCTTCATGACATATTCGTCGGCGCCGGCCTCGACCGCCGCCTTGATGTGGCTGATGCCGTTTTCGGTGGTGCAGAAGATCACCTTGGGCCGCGCCTGCATCTTTGCGGCGGACAGCGCCTCCAGAAACTCCATGCCGTTCATGACCGGCATGTTCCAGTCCAGCAAGACGACATCGGGAACCGCCGCCTCGCACTGATTGAGCGCGTCCTGGCCGTCGACAGCCTCCGTCACGCTGAGGTCCAGCGATTCGAGGATATGGCGGGCGACTTTCCGGATGACCTTCGAGTCATCCACCACCAGACAGTTCTTCATGAAGCGATCCCTTGAATTTTAACGTCGGTTTGTAACGTCGGCTTTTAATGTCCATGTCCGACCGGCTTAGTCGGCAATGCCAAGTATTTGGTAAACGGGCGTCACGCCGCCTGCGCCGACGGCGCGGACTCCACGAAATCATTGAGCGACACCAGCAGGCAGGGCTGGCCTTCATAATCCACCGTGCCGCGCGCATAGGGCGCCCAGGCAGGGTCGATCCGACCGCGCACCGGCATGCGGCCTTCGGACACGGTGCAGATGTCGGCCACCGCATCGACCATCAGGCCATAGCTGTGTCCCGCAATGTCAGAGATGATCGCGAGGCCTCGGCGATCGGCCGGCGTCGGCTGGCCCAGGATGAGCGCGGCGACATCCACGATCGTCAGCACCCGGCTACGCAGCGCGGACAGCCCCGCGACATGCGCGCCCATGCCCGGCACCGGCGAAATTTCTGTCAGGCGGACGACCGCTTCGACCTCGCGGGCTTCCACCGCGATGCGGGCGCCGGCCAAAGTGGCGAACAGATAGAGATGGTCCATGTCGTTCCCCTCAGCGCCTCAACCCGCCGATGGCGGCGAGCAGCGCATCCTGGTCGTAGCGGTAGATGCTTTGATCCCGCGGTCCCGCCGGCCGGGGCAGGCGGCGCAGCTGCACGCTGCGGCATCCCATCAGGTCGGCCGCCTGCGCAGCGTCGCTGTCCATGCACAGCACCACGTCCTGCGGCGATATCGATGCGTCGGTCGGCAGGCCGATCACCACGTCCTGTCCCGCCTGCCGCAGCAGCGGGGCCAGTATCTCGCGCGTCCAGCCATCATCGGCGTCGGCCAGCAGGCAGCGGCCCCGGCTCACCACCGCATCGCCATTGTCGGGCAGCGCCGCGAACAGGGCGAAGGGATTGAGCACCTCCAGATGCTCGCCGTCGATCACGGACACACCGCTGAGCAGGCCGCGCATAGCCACCATGTCGGGCACGGCGGGCATCTGCACAATGTCGATGACCGCCGCCACCGGATAGCAGGCGTCCCGCTCCCCATCGCGAATGCGCAGCGCGGACACTTGCGCCGCGTCGCCCAGAGCGGCGTCATGCAGCACCGGCACCAGCCGATCGCCCAGCCGCACGAACGCCTGTCCGCCCGATCGGCCGAACAGTTCGCGGTCGATATCCTCGACCCGATCGATCAGCGACAGCTTGAGCAAGCGACGCTCGCCGGTCAGTTCCTCGAAACGCAGAGCCGGCACGGTCTCGGCCGCATCGTTCGCGCCGTCCGCTTCGTCGCGCGCGCTTGCGTCGTCCTCGACCAGTTCGGGCAAATGAGCCGCCTGCGCCACGCCCGCCGCATCCAGCAGCAGCATCGGCTTCCCATTGTCGGGCAGCGTCATCCCGGCATAAACGCCGGTCGCCATGATGAGCGGCGATGCCGGCCGGATCACCAGTTCCTCGTGATTCTCCACCGCCGCCACCGCCAGCGCGAAGGGCGCGCCGGACGCGGAGCGCACCACCATGATGGCGCGCGGGCCGGGCTGTTCCAGCTTCTCCAGCCCCAGCACCGTTTCCAGATCGATCATCGAATGGCGCACCGACCGGATGCTGGCGACCTTCGCGCCGCCGATCTCGTCGATGCGCAGCATCTCGTTATTGTCGTGCAGTATCTCGACCACCACCGCGCGCGGGATCGCGAAGTGCAGGTCGCCCGCGCGCACCACCAGCCCCGGAATGATCGTCAGCGTCAGCGGCACGCGCAGCGTGATGCGCAGCCCCTGCCCCTTCTGATTGTCGAGCGCGATGGTCCCGCCGATCCGCTCCACATTGGCGCGCACCACGTCCATGCCGACGCCCCGGCCGGAAATCGACGTCACCTTGCCGGCGGTGGAAAGGCCCGCGTGGAAGATCAGCTCGACCCGCTGCTCCTCGCTCATCCGCGCCGCGCCATCGACGGTCAGCCGGCCTTCGGAAATCGCCTTTTCGACCAGCCGGTCGGTGTCGATGCCCGCGCCGTCGTCGCTGATCTCGATCACGATCTGGTTGCCGGACTGGCGCGCCTCCAGACACAGCCGGCCGACTTCGGGCTTGCCGGCCGCGCGACGCTTCTCGGGCGATTCGATGCCATGGTCGACGCTGTTGCGCACGATGTGGGTCAGCGGATCGACCACCATCTCCACCATCTCGCGGTCCATTTCGACGTCGCCGCCTTCCAGGACCAGGTCGATGCGCTTGTTGAGGTCACGGCTGAGGTCCCGCACCATGCGCGGGATCGCCGTGAACAGGCGGTCGACACGCTGCATGCGGGTCTTGGATATCGCGTCGCGCATGTCCGCGACGCAGGAGGACAGCCGCTCGAACGCGCTGTCCAGTTCGGGATCGGCGGAGCGGTCGCGCAGCTTGCGCGACAATTCGTTGCGCGCCAGCACCATGTCCGACACGCCGTTCATCAGCTGGTCGATCAGCGACAGCGGCAGGCGAATCGTGCGCGGGCCGGACTGGCTGGTTTGCGGCTTGGTCACGGCAACCGGCGCAGCGGGCGCTTCCGGCACGATCTCGACAGCGACTTCGGCAGCCGGCGCCTCGGTCAGAGCGGCGATCAGGAAATCGTCATTGGCGTTGGGCAGGGCGTCGCCGGTGGAGACCGCCTCGGCCAGCTCGCCGATCCGGTCCATCACCGCCAGCACGGCGCTGACCGCAGCAGCGTCCGGCGCGCGCTTGCCCGACCGGAAGTCGGACAGCACATCCTCGGCCGCATGGCTCAGCCGCTCGAAGCGCGGCAGGTTGAGGAAACCGCAGCTGCCCTTGACCGTATGAAAAAAGCGGAAGATCGCGTCCAGCCTGGCCCCGTCGGTCGGGTCGGCTTCCCAGGCGATGACTTCGCCCGCCAGGGCTTCCAGGGTTTCCTGGGTTTCGGAAATGAATTCCTGAAGTAGTTCGTCCATGGTTCCGATCCGCAGGCTGCGCGCGGCTGGACCATGGCAAGCTCGTAGTTAAGGGCGCGTTAAAGCGGCCCGAACCGGCGGGCCGGAGCAGCATGCCCCGGCCCTGACGGCATCAATGTTCCATCTTCTCGGCGGCCTTCTCGCCGGCCTCGCGGGTGGCGTCGGCCTTGTTCTCCAGCGCATCGGCTGCGTTCTCGGCCGCGTTTTCCGCGTTGCCGCTCAGATTGTCGGCCATCGCTTCCATGTTCGACGCCTGGTTATCGATCGCGTCCGCCTGGTTTTCATAGGCGTTTTCGACCTTGTTCTCTTCCTTGGAACCGCAGGCCGCGAGCGCGACAAGGCTGGCCAGCCCAAGGATTTTGACAAAGTTCTTCACAGCGACTTCTCCTGTTGCGCCCCCATGGGCAGTCGGTCAATCATCAGGCCCGCCCCGCCGTCTGCCGGCAGGGTAGCGCCTGACGCCGTTCAACCGGCCGCCTGCCCGATGGTTCCCGCAAACGGCTCGCTTCGTCGCAAACCCGCTTATTTCTTGAGGGAATCCCGGATCTCGCGGAGCAGCACGATGTCTTCCGGAGTCGGCGCAGGCGCGGCCGGCGCCTCTTCCGGCTTGGTCATCACCTTGTTCACCAGCTTGACCAGCAGGAAGATGATGAAGGCCAGAATGACGAAATTGACCAGCACCGTCAGGAACTGGCCCCATCCGAACATCGCCACGCCCGCGGCCTTGAGGTCGGCATAGCTGGTCGCATTGCCCTTGAAGTCCGCCGGCAGCTCGCCCAGCCGCACGAAATATTGCGAAAAGTCCGCGCCGCCGAAAATATAGCCGATTACCGGCATGATCAGGTCGTCCGTCAGCGACTTGGTGATGGTGGCGAACGCGCCGCCGATGATGACGCCGACCGCCAGGTCCAGCACATTGCCTCGATTGATGAAGGCCTTGAATTCGTTGAGCAGTCCCATGGTCGCACCCGTCATGGTTGATGTTGTCCCAACCATGAGCCGTTGCGCCGCGCACCACAACCACCTATTTCCGCGAGCGAAACATCTGCCTGAGGTTATGACCATGGCCCTTCCCCGCATCCTTCGCGCCGCCGCCCTCCCCCTGCTCGCCGCGCTCAGCCTCTCCGCCTGCGGCATCAACTCCGTCCCCACCGCGGAAGAGAACGCCAAGGCGAAGTGGGCGGACGTGCAGGCCGCCTATCAGCGGCGCGCAAATCTGGTCGACAATCTCGTGGCGGTCGTGAAGGCAGCGGGCAAGCAGGAACAGGACACGTTGGTCAAGGTTACCGAAGCGCGATCAAAGGCGACCTCTGTGCAACTGACCGCAGACGACCTTTCCGATCCTGCCAAGGTCGCCCAGTTCCAGGCTGCACAGGCGCAACTGGCGCAGGGCATGGGCCGTCTGGTCGTCACGGCGGAAGCCTATCCCGATCTGAAGACCGGCGGCAATTTCGATGATCTTCAGACCCAGATCGAAGGCAATGAGAACCGCATCACGGTCGCCATCCGCGACTATAATGAGGCGGTGCAGGCCTATAACACCCGCATCCGCACTTTCCCCGACGCGATCGGCGCGAAGATCATCCATGGCGCCAAGCCCATGACCCCGTTCCAGGCCATCACGCCTGGCGCAGAGCAAGCACCCAAGGTCGACTTCGGCAACTGATCGCGGTGGCGGGCAAGTCCTTCCTGATCGCAGCCTTTCTGCTTGCCGGCTGCGGCAATGCCGAGCCGCCAAAGCCCAGGCCCGCCTTGGAACTGACCGGCCGCGTCGTGGACAAGGCCGACCTGCTCGACCCCGCGACCGAGGCGATGCTGACCGCTCGTCTTGCGAAGCTGGAACGGGAGACCGGTGCGCAGATGGTGATCGCCACCACCCCCAGCCTGGAGAGCAAGTCCATCGCCGACTATTCGATCGCTCTGGCCAACGCCTGGGGCATCGGCAGCCGGGAGCGCAATGACGGCCTGCTGCTGCTGGTCGCCCCCAACGAGCGGCAGGTGCGGATTGAAGTGGGCAAAGGACTTGAAAAGGTCATGACCGACGAGACCGCCTACACCATCATCTGGCAGAAAATGGTCCCCCTGTTCCGGCAGAACAAGCCGCAGACGGCCATCCTTTCGGGCGCAGGCGCGATGCTGAATGTCATGGCCGATCATAACGGCGTCAGGAAAGCGGCATGAGACTGTTGCGCGCCCTCCTCCTCGCCCTGACGCTGCTGGTGATCGCACCCGCCGTGCAGGCGCAAGAGTTTCCGAAACTCACCGGCCGCGTCGTCGATGCCGCAAACCTGCTCGACCCCGCGCAGGAACAAGCGCTCACCGACAAGCTCGCTGCACTGGAAACCCAGAGCGGTCGGCAGTTGGTAGTTGCGACCATCCCTGATCTACAGGGTTATGACATTGCCGATTTCGGCTATCGGCTCGGCCGCGCCTGGGGCATCGGCAGCAAGGCGAAGAATGACGGCAGCCTGCTGATCGTTGCACCCAATGAACGCCGCGTGCGAATAGAGGCCGGCTATGGTGTCGAAGGCATCCTCACCGACGCCATGTCCTCCCGCATCATCCGCAACGACATCACCCCACAGTTCAAGAACGGGAACATGCCCGCCGGCATCGACGCCGGCGTCACCGCAATCGCCGCCCTGCTGACCCTGCCGCCCGATGAAGCGCGCGCGCAGGCCGCCGCCGTGGAGCAGGCGCAGCGCAGCCAAAGCAGCAATGACAGCGGCGCAGTCATCGCCATCTGGATCGGTCTGTTCGTGCTGTTCTTCATCCTTCTGCCGCTCTTGTCCCGCACGAAGGGCGGCAAGCGCTACCGCCGCAGCGGACATGGCGGCCCGGTCATCATCTGGGGGCCTGATCTGGGCGGCAGTTCCTGGGGTTCGGGCGGTGGATCGTCCTGGGGCGGCGGCGGCGGATCCGACTGGGGCGGAGGCGGCGGCGGCTTTTCGGGCGGCGGCGGCAGCTTCGGCGGCGGCGGCGCATCGGGGGACTGGTGATGAACATCCATCTGACCGAGAGCGACCATCAGCTGGTCACCACCGCCGTCGCATCCGCCGAAGCGCATACATCGGGCGAAATCGTCACGATCGTCGCCCGCCGCTCCGACAGCTATCATGACGTGGGCCTGGGCTGGGCGGCCGCAGCGGCGTTCATCGCCCTCGCGCTCGCCGCCGCCTTCCCGCATCATCTGCGCGACGCGATCAGCTGGGCCTTGCAGGACTGGGAACATGACCTTGCCGACTGGAAGCTGCTGACCGGCCTGCTTGGCCTCCTCATCCTCAAATTCCTGGTCGTGCGCTATCTGCTGGCGATCATGCCGCTGCGCATGCTGGTGACACCCGGCGTCACTAAATCCCGCCGCGTGCGCCGCCGCGCCATCCTGCTGTTCCGCACCGCGGCGGAGGCGCGCACGCGCGGCCGCACCGGCGTCCTCCTCTACCTCTCGCTCGACGAGCATCGCGCCGAAATCGTCGCCGACCGCGCCATCAATCAGAAGGTCGCGCCCGAACTGTGGGGCGACGCCATGGCCGCTCTCATCGACCATGTCCGCGCCGGGCGCGCGGGCGAAGGGCTGGCCGCCGCCATCGCGCAGGTCGGCACGGTCCTCGCCGCGCATTTCCCGCGCGACGCCGACGACATCAACGAACTTCCCGACAGGCTGATCGAATTATGAGCGAACAGGACATGGCCCAGCCCGAAGAGACCATGTGGGCCGGCCGCTTCATCACCGCCAGGAGGCGCGGCAAGTGGGAATATGTCGGCCGCGCGCGCGGCATCCACGCCGCCGTGATCCTCGCCATCGATGACGGCCATGTGCTGCTGGTCGATCAGTATCGCGTGCCGTTGGCCAAGCGCTGCATCGAACTGCCCGCCGGTCTCGTCGGCGACGACAGCGAGGGCGAGGAAAACCATATCGCCGCCGCCCGCGAACTGGAGGAGGAAACCGGCTACCGCCCCGGCCGCCTGGAAGCGGTCGGCGAATTCTACTCCTCCCCCGGCATGGTCTCCGAGAGTTTCACCCTGTTCCAGGCTCATGACCTGACGAAGGTCGGCGAAGGCGGCGGCGTCGAGGGCGAGGACATCCGCGTCCACCGTATCCCCCTCGCCACCCTGCCAGCGCAGATCACGGCGTGGCGCAAAGAAGGCTATGCGATGGACGTGAAGCTGCTCTTGCTGTTGGGTGGGGGCCTGATCGGCTTTTAGCCCTCTCCCGTCTTCACCGGCATTATGTATCAAACGCACCAACCTTAACGAGCCGGGGCACGCCCCCGGCGGGCGGTGAGTGATGGGGTGGTTAAGTGAATATATTCTCCGCGCTTGGTTGAGGATCAGGGTTCTCGGGGCTGATCCATCGCCTGTGATAATTTTCCTTATTGTATGTGGGTTGGGCGGTTTCAGCGGAAAATATTATAGCTGGGGTTGGAGTAATCCAGTCATCCGAACCCTTTTTGGCAATTCCCTTAACAATCCCGCGCCAAGGATTTCCAAAAACATCAGTTCCAGAAACATCTATCGCGTAAGCTATGGCAGGCATATCCTTGACCATGATTTTTGCAATTCCGGGCTGGCCAAATTCAATAGTTATTTGGTATTTCCCGTTGCTCACATCAGGCTGGCTAGTTGGGATGGAATCGGTGGAAGTATCATTTCTCCCGGCCTCGGGATGGTGATAAACCAAATTCAAGTGACCGCTCGTTCTTATGTTAATGGCAGGGGAATTGCCGGTGTTCTCGACAAAAAGATAGACGATGAACATCCATGTTCTTTCATCGTGCCGAATCTGAACATCGAAAAAGGACATGTATGCTCTAACCTGCGCCTCCCCAATACGCCTAGTTTCGTTGACGGCTGCTTGCGCAGCTTCGACATTTTCGCGGGCGATTTTGATAGCTTTTTCAGAATCATCCGCAGCGGCGAGCGATCTTCGGCTGGCGCTAGCCCGCTCTTTTTGAGCGATCCGCAGGGTCTTGTCCGTTTGGCTAAGCGTCTTGAGCAGAGCAAGCAGGCCAATACCACTCAAGACGAGAGACCCTATTCCGATATAAGTCGCCCACTTGGCCCACTCTGCGGACTGCGCTGCCGCATTGGCCGCAGTCCACTGGGCGCACAAGTCGGATTCATGATCTTCTGGGCCGCCCTTGCATGGGCTTTTCTCTGGAGAGCGTGCGGCGTCCTCTTCCTGCCGTTTCAAAGCCGCCGAAATATCCGAAAGAGCGTCGCCTACGCGGGGGTCGGGTTTGGGATATTCTTTAGCGGGTTCTGGCTGATTAGCGGCTAACAGGATTACCCATCCGACAGCCGCAACTGCGACACGCCAATAGCTTCTAGGCTTGCGATCAGGAACCACGCCGGAAACCCCCCTCGGTTTATCTTAACCGTGATCGAGCCTTCTGATTCGGGCAATCCTGCATCTGTGAGGCGTCGCGCCAATTCGCCATATCCCACGCCAGCGCGCTTGAGTTCTGCCTTGAGGTAGCGCTTGGCGCGTTCGGCGTATTCGTCACTCTTTCCGGCCATCTCAAATCCGATCTAAACCTAACACATTCGTTATTTACCTCTTGCATCTGTCATGTTCAAGTCTTACACATTCGTTAGGTTAGATACGGATCAGACAGAAATGCAGCACTTCCTCCTCTCCTCCAAAGCCCGCTCGATCAGCCTCAAGGCTGTTTTCAGCATGGGCGAGGACAAGGCGTATGCCACGTTCCGTCAGATGCGTTGGCCCGAGACGGACGGCGAGGCCGTTTGCCCGCGCTGCGGCTGTGTCGAGACCTATGACATCGCCACCCGCCGCAAGTTCAAGTGCGTTGCCTGCCATCATCAGTTTTCGGTGACTTCGGGCACCATCTTCGCCTCGCGCAAGATGACTTTCACCGATCTGCTGGCCGCGATCGTCATTTTCGTGAATGGCGCGAAGGGCA
This sequence comes from Sphingobium sp., assembly GCA_044237945.1. Taxonomy (GTDB): domain Bacteria; phylum Pseudomonadota; class Alphaproteobacteria; order Sphingomonadales; family Sphingomonadaceae; genus Sphingobium. The sequence continues at coordinate 77,001 of JBIIEH010000007.1, forward strand.
TTTCCTCGCTCCAGCTTAGCCGCGATCTGGATTGCCAGTACAAGACTGCCTTCGTGCTGACGCACAAGCTGCGCGAAGCCATGGCGCTTGAAGTGCAAGGCGTAACGCTGGGCGGCACGGTGCAGGTCGATGGCGCGTATTTCGGCGGCTATTCCAAGCCCGAGAACGAGAAGGCCGACCGCAAGGACCGCCGCCTGCTGGAGAACCAGACCGGCAAGCGCCAGGTCGTGATCGTCGCCCGCGAAGTTGCTGGCCGCACGCTGACGTTTGTTGCCCGTAGCGAGGCGCAGGGCGTTCCCTTCATCCGTTCCGTTGTCGAGGCTGGCGCTACGGTCCATGCCGACGAAGGTAGCGCGTGGGACGCCCTGCACGCTTCCTACGAGACGGGCCGCGTCAATCACTCGTTCCGTTATATGGACAAAGGGGTTTGCACCAATCAGGCCGAAAGCTACTTCTCGCGCCTGCGCCGCATGGAAGTCGGCACGCACCACCATATCGCCGGTCCCTACCTGAACGCCTATGCCGGTGAGGCTTCGTGGCGTGAGGATAACCGCCGCGTCGCGAACGGTGGGCAGGCCGCAAAGGTCGGTATGACTGCTATGGCTTCGCGGGTTAGCCGGACTTGGGCAGGGTATTGGCAGCGGGCGGGTTAAACTGCTTGCAAATTGTTAAATGTTGAATTTCGCTGCAATCAGTTCTCATGAAAGTACAATAATTCCGCATTTTCATATACTTGCGATGTCTATTCATGATGCTTGACGCGGACTGCTTATCAGCCGATAACATGCCGGTGCCCGCATGGCGGAAATGGTAGACGCAGTGGTCTTGAAAACCAAAATCCTTGGCGGGATGTGCCAGTTCGAGTCTGGCTGTGGGCACCACACATCGCTTTCAGAAGGAAAAACTCATGGCCAATGCGAGAGATCAAATGAAAATGATCGACGAGGAATTGGCGCGTATCGAAATTGAGATGCAGCGCCTTTCTGCCCAGAAGGACGTTTTGATGTCGCTCAGGGCAAAGATGACTGGCGAGACGGTGCAGGCCGCCCCCCTACCGAGAAAACGGTCCCCCAACGTTAAGCCGCTTGTCATCGATACGATGCGAGAGGCGGGTTTCGTTGGCGCCACTTCCTCAGAAGTTGACGCAAAGGTACGCGAGCAACTGCCCAACGTAGCCAAGGATACAGTGGGATCGATCCTGTCTCGGCTCAAGAGTGATGGCGCATTGGTCCACGACGGCGAACGATACTATGAGAAACAATTCGCACCGAAGGCAAATAGCCCTTTTGATCAAGGCGCTCGTGCAGTGAATTAAATGTGAAAACGCCGGGAGGGGTTAGCTCCCGGCGTTTCTGCTTTGTGGCACCCGTAGCTCAACTGGATAGAGCAGGTTCTTCGTAGGTCCCCGGCTGCTGGTTCGAGTCCAGCCGGGTGCGCAAAGCGGAAATGACGGATACCTTGGCGGGATGTCTCTATCGCTTCCAAGGCTCTTTATCCACCTGATAAGTCCTGCTGTCACGTCCAAGCTGTCAGTAGATGACCAGTTTGATAACGTTATCATGTCCGGCTAACCCGGAACGCCTTTCGAGTAAGCCTGCTATGCTAACATTAGCATTGGCGCTTCCACCCACCCCGAACCCGCTCCACATTTCCCCGAACGCAGGCCGTATCCAGCGCCTTGTAAACCGACTTGCGGATGCGCTGGCACATGGCGATGCCGCGCCCGTCCGCGATGCGTTGGGCAATCTCGTCCGTTGTCATCGGACCATTGGCCCGACGCAGCACGTCGAACACAGCGCGGGTTATCTCGCCCTTCGCTGCCCACTGGACGCGGTTGACGATCCGAAGCGCCGGGATAGCCTCCAGGTCGATATCGGGATCAAGCGAGCGCAACACCGTGTCCAGCGCGGCCAGTTCGTCCGCAAGCGCGTTGATCCGGCATGTCAGTTCGCGGCGCTTGCGGGTCAGGGCGTGAATGGCGTGGCTCATCCCCCGAAAATAGCGAGAGACACGCTTTTAGGGGATATCGGGCTTGGTGCTTTTGCTACATAATGCCGGTCTTCACGGGAGAGGAGAAGGCATCATCCCAACCGATAGAATCCGGCTATTCTATCCAGCGCCAACCCCAGCACCAGCTTGCCCGCGCGCCCCGGCCAGCCCAGCGCCTTCTCCGCCGCGACCAGCCCTTCGCCCGCGCACACCACGCGCCACAGCACGTCCGACAGCCCCGGCCCCGCCGCCTGGATCGCCCCGTCGAACCGCTCACGCGCCGACAATTGCGCCAGCGTCGGATTGGCGGCCCGCACCGGCCCGCGCTTGCCCCGCCGGGGCGGCGCTGCGTCCCACTGCATCGTCACGCGCGGCCCCAGCCCCGCCCGCTCCCAGTCGGCGCGCAGCATATCCCCCGCGCTGTGCTGCCGCGCGGTCACATGGCCGCGCGCATAAAGCCAGGCCATCGGCGATTCGCCGACATGCACCAGCACGCGCTGCATCTGGCCCTGCGGGTCCTCGATCTGCTGCTCGACATGGGTAGCGCGCATCGCTGTTTCCTTCCGCTGTTCGCCGCGATGCTTGCCACGGGGCGGCAAATGTAGGACAGCGCTAAAAACCTATCTGGTTAAGGAAGCCACTGATGATCACGCGCATCCGGGAAGTCCGCCGCGCCAAGGGGTTGACGCTGGAGCAGGTCGGCGCGCTATGCGATCCGCCCACCACCGCGCAGACCATCGGCCGGCTGGAGACAGGCACGCGCACCGTTTCGGTCGGCTGGCTCAACCGCATCGCCAAGGCGCTGGGCGTGCCGAGCGCGGCGCTGGTCGAACTCCCAGGGCAGGACCGCCTGCCCGTCGCCGCCACGATCGGCCCGGACGGCGCGAACGCCCCAACTCGCGCCACCGCGCTCGACATTCCGGTGGCGCAAGGCGACATGGTCGGCGTCCTCGTCACCGCCGGGACCGGAGACTATCGCGCCGGCGACCAGCTCTGGTGCCGCCGCCTTGCGCCCGACGCCTTCGCCACCGCGCTCAACCGCGACATTCTCGCGCCCCGCCCCGCCGGCCGCTTCGCCTTTGGCCGGTTGATCGGCCATGAGGAGGACCGGCTGCTGATGCTGCCCCCCGGCAGCGGCGCGCGGCAGCAGGTCGTTACCGCGCCCCCCTGGATCGCGGTCGCGGTGCAACTCGTGCGATCGATTTGAACCCTATTTGAGGAACGCCGCCTATTTGAGAAAAGCAGAGAGCGCGCTGGCAAAGCGCGCCGGCTGGTCGTTCATCACCACATGCCCGCTCGGCCCGATCGCCAGCAACCGCGCATCCTTCTTGCCGGCAAAGGCCGTGCGGAAACGCTGGCTGATCGCTTTGGCCTGCGCAGCGTCGCTTCCGATCGCATAGATCACCTCCAGCGGAATGCCGAGCGAGGCCAGCCGCCCCTCCAGATCGATGGCGGCCAGGTCCCGCAGCGCATTGGCGATGACATCCGGGTCGCTGCCCTTCGCGCCGGGGGCCTGCGCGACGATCTGCGCCAGATAGGCGCGACCCGCCTTGGTCCCGGTGAAATACTGGCTCATCTGGTCGGCCAGATAGCCCATGCCGCGCGCCGTGCCGCCCACCATTCCGGCGCCGGCGGGTAGCATGTCCACCATCATCACCCGCCCGGCCGCGCCCGACAGGCCGGTCATCAACGCCAGCGTGCCGCCCATCGAATGGCCGACCACCGCCGGTCGGCGCAGCTTCGCCTCGCGCACATAACGACCGATCTCGTCGGCCAGCGGCTGGACCAAAGGCCCGCTGGCGTTCGCCTCGGGCGGCAATCCGGCGAACCCTTTGACGTGGACCAGATGCCAGCGATAGCCCGGCACGCCTGCGACCACATTGTTCCAGATGCCCGGCCCACTGGCGAGGCCCGGTATCAGCAGCACGTCACGCCCCGCGCCACGCACGCTCACCGCGATCCGGCGCGAAGCAAAAGCCGCGCCCCAGGCGGGCGCACTCAGCCCCATTCCGGCGATCAGCGCGCCGCCGCCCAGCATCATGTCCCGTCTGTCCAGCATCACTTCGCCCCTGCCCGGCCACGCCTGAACCGCGACTGAGCGGCCCATTAACTTTCTGTCGTCGCAAATGTGGAATCATTCGTCGCAACGCCCTTGTGAAACTTGGGGCGGACGCGCCAATATCGTCCCTTGAGTGCGGGGATTTTGATGTTTTCCAATCGGTCACGGCGCAATCGGCGTCGCGAAGGCGGCGCTACCGCGCGAGTCATATTGCTGATCGCGGCGGTCTCCGCCTGTGTGAGCGCGCCCGAACCGCCCCGTGCGCAGACGCGCAACAGCACGGTGCAGCCCACCACATCGACCTATCCCATCCGCCCGGTCGCCAATCCGCCGCAACCCTATCGCGACATCGACCAGCGCGAGACCCCGCCGCCGGCCCTGGTCAGCGTCATCCGCAACCTGGGCCAGAGTTTTTCCGGCAGGGTCGGCATTGCCGTCCACCGCATCGGCTCGGACTGGACCGTCGCGCATAACGGCAACGCCCTGTTCCCGCAGCAGAGCGTGTCGAAGCTGTGGGTGGCGATGACGTTTCTCGATGCGGTCGATCGCGGCAAGCTGCGCCTGACCGATCCGGTGACGATCACCCGCGCCGACCTCACCCTGTTCCACCAGCCGACCGCCGCCATGCTGAAGGACGGGCGCTGGACCACGACCTATGCCGACCTGCTGCACCGCGCGATGACGCAGAGCGACAACACTGCCAACGACACGCTGCTGCGCTCCGTCGGCGGTCCGGAAGCGGTGCGCAGCTTCCTGGCCCGCCGGATGATCAAGGACATCCGCTTCGGTCCGGGCGAACGACTGTTGCAGGCGACCACCGCCGGGCTGGAATGGCGGCAGGATTATTCGGTCGGCCGCAGCTTCTACGCCGCGCGCAACGCTTTGCCGAAGTCGGTGCGCGAAAAGGCGCTCGACAATTATCTCGCCAGCCCGCCGGATGGCGCCGCCCCCGCCTCGATCGTCGTCGCGCTCGACAAGCTGCGCTCGGGCGAGATGCTCTCGCCCGCCTCCACCCGCATCCTGCTGTCGGAGATGGAGGAGGCCAAAACCGGCCCGCAGCGTATCAAGGGCGGCGTGCCGCACGACTGGCGCTATCTGCACAAGACCGGCACCGGCCAGGATCTGCCGCCGCGCTCCACCGGCTATAACGACATCGGCATCATGACCGCGCCGGACGGCACGGCCTATGCCGTCGCGGTGATGATCGGTTCCACGACGCAGCCGATCCCGGTACGCTGGGAACTGATGCAGGCGGTGGCGAAAGCGGTCGCGGCGAACCACGAATATCGGTGATTTTCGCGCGCCGATTGCGAAGGATCGAACACTCGAACATCATCCCCGGATCGGCGGTTCAGTATCGTGATCGGCTTTGTTTTTCTCGTTCCGCTGGTCGCGATGGGCCTCTGCGTCCTGCTCCACGCCGTTTTCGGTGAGCATTGTTCGGCGCGATGGTGGCTAATGCGGCTGGGCGTCGCGCCCGTCATCCTCTTCCTGATCGCCGCCTATATCTTGACGTTTCCCACGCCTGTTCCGGACAATTACGACCCACGCATCCATGGCAATCCCGGGCGACTGGATTTCATGGCAACGCTGGTCTGGGGCGTCGTCCTTCCCGTGGTCTATCTCCTCTTGGCCACGCCGGTGTCGATCGGCTGGGCCATATGGCGCCGACACCGCAACAAGAAGCGTCCCGATTAACGCATCAAGAGAAAGACGCTGCCCGCGGATCTGTCTCGGGGCCGACCTGGTTGCCGCGTCTCAGACCCAGCCTTCCAGCACCTGGTTCGGCGGGCGGTGGCCGTCCGCCCAGACGCGGATGTTCGCGATGACCCGCGCACCCGTGGCGTCGCGGCCCTCGAAGGTGGCGGACCCCATATGCGGCAGCAGCACCAGGTTGGAGAGCGCCATCAGGCGCGGATCGACCGCCGGCTCATGGGTGTAGACGTCCAGGCCCGCCCCGGCGATCCGCCCGGCGCTCAGCGCGTCGATCAACGCGCTCTCGTCGGTGATCTCTGCGCGTGACGTGTTGATGAGATAGGCATGGGCCGGCATCAGGCCGATGCGCCGCGCGTCGATCATGCCCCGACTGTCATGGTTGAGCGGGCAGTGGATCGTCACGAAATCCGATGTACGCAGCAGGTCGTCCAGATCGGGCGTCCACAGCGCGCCCAGTTCCTGCTCCACCTCGAACGGCAGGCGGTGGCGGTTGTGATAGGCGATCGACAGGCCGAACGCCCTGGCCCGCGCCGCGACCGCGCGGCCGATGCGCCCCATGCCGATGATCCCCAGTCGCTTGCCGCCGATGCGATGGCCCAGCATGCCGGACGGACTCCAGCCGCGCCATTCGCCCGCGCGCACCAGCTTTTCGCCCTCGGCCAGCCGGCGGGGCACGGACAGGATCAGCGCCATCGTCATGTCCGCCGTATCCTCGGTCAGGACGCCGGGCGTGTTGGTGACGATGATGCGGCGAGCGTGCGCGGCGGCCAGATCGATATGGTCCACACCGCTGCCGAAGCTGGCGATCAGTTGCAATCGGTCACCAGCCGCCGCAATCATTTCCGCATCGATATGATCGCTGATGGTCGGGACCAGCACGTCGCAATCGGCCATCGCGGCGATCAGCGCCGCCCGGTCCATCGCGACGTCGGCCTCGTTGAACACGGCGTCGAACAGCTCGGCCATGCGCGCCTGCACATCGGGGGGAAGCCGGCGGGTGACGATGACACGCGGCTTGGCTGGGCGCGGTTTTCTGGCCATGGCTGGCCGCTATGCCCCGACAGGCTGGCGGTCAAGCGGATATGTTTCCACGCCGTGCTTGTCGGCCCCGCCGCACAGGGTCTATAAGCCGGCTCATTATGGGGTCTGGTCGGATTATCGCTTTCGCCTGCGTGGCGATTGGCAGCGCGCTGCTCACCGGGAGCGCTGGCGCAGCGCCCGGCAAGCCGGTGCCCTATTGGGCGTCCATCTCCGAAGACGAGGCGCGCATGCGCGTCGGTCCGAGCCTCGATTACCCATCCAACTGGGTCTATCGCCGCCGCGACCTGCCGGTGAAGGTGATCCAGGTGCTGGGCCTGTGGCGCAAGGTCGAGGATTCCGAAGGCACGCAGGGCTGGATGCACGTCCGCCTGCTGAGCGACACCGCCACCGCCATCGTCACCGCCGACATGGCCCCGATGCGCGAAGCCGGCAGCGACAATTCGCGCGCGCTGTTCCGTGCGCAAAAGGGCGTGGTCGGCCGGCTGTCGGGCTGTTCAGGCGACTATTGCGACTTCAACGTGCGCGGCCAGCGCGGCTATATCCGCGCCAGCGATATCTGGGGCGCGGTGAAGTAACGCCCTACAGGCCCGCCTCGCGCGACTCTTCCTTCCCCAGCAGTTCCAGATGCATCAGCCGCTTCACCAGCGGCGCCACGACCATGATCGCCACGCCAAAGCCGACCGACCACCAGCCGATCGTGCTGTAGACGCTCAGCACATCCGCGCGCGATCCTGCGCCCTCCTCGCCGCCCGTCGCGGCGGAGATCATGCCCGCGGCATACTGCCCGAGCGACATGGCCAGGAACCAGATGCCCATCATCAGCCCCAGCATCCGCGCCGGGGCCAGCTTCGACATGGCGGACAGCCCCACGGGCGACAGGCACAGCTCGCCGATCGTGTGCAGGAAATAGAGCAGGAAGATATAGATCAGCGGCGTCAGCGTCCCCGGCGCGCCGGTCCCCGCCACCAGCACCAGAAAGCCCGCGCCAACCAGCGCGATGGCGATGCCGAACTTGGCCGGCGTGGACGGCTCCAGATTGCGCTTCGCGAGTCCTATCCACAGCGCCGCCATCACCGGCCCGAACAGCAGGATATAGGCCGAATTGACCGACTGGAACACGGACGCCGGCACCTCCATCCCCCATATGGAACGGTCGGCGTAGCGATCGGTAAACAGGTTCAGCGACGATCCGGTCTGCTCGTACAGCCCCCAGAAGATCGGGTTCACCACCAGCAGGAAAAGCGCCGCCAACATCCGGTCGCGCCCGATCCGCTCCATGCGGAAAAAGGCTTCCCACAGGATATAGACCGCCAGCAGCGGCCCCGCCACGGCCAAGGCCCAGCCCACGACATCATGGTTCTGGATCAGCCACCAGCAGGCGACGATCGCGACGATGCTCGACAGATAGACAAGCCATTCCCGGCTGACGACGCCGCCCATCTTCTTCGCCAGCAGCGCCGGATCATGCGGCTCGCCATGGCCGCGCAGCAGCGGCTTCGCAAACCAGAAGCCGATGACGCCCGCGATCATGCCGACCGCCGCCGCGCCGAAACCCCAGTGCCAGCCCCAGACCTGCCCCAGATAGCCGCAGATGATGGGGCCAATGAAGCCGCCGGTGTTGATCCCCATGTAGAAGATGGTGAAGGCCGGATCGAGCCGCATGTCGCCCTTGGGATAGAGCTGCCCCACCAGCGCCGACGCGCTGGACTTCAAGAAGCCCGTCCCCACGATCACGGTGGACAGGCCCAGCCAGAACAGCCCCTGCCCCATCGCCCCGGTGTCGTCGGCCTCCATGCCCAAAATGATATGCCCGGCCGCGATCACGATGCCGCCGAACAGCACCGACTTGCGCTGGCCGATATAGCGATCCGCCAGATAGCCGCCCATCAGCGGCGACAGGTAGATCAGCGACATATACGCGCCATAGGCAAAGCTGGCCGACCGATCCGACATCAGGAAATGCTGCGTCAGATAGAAGATCAGCAGCGCCCGCATGCCGTAGAAGGAGAAGCGCTCCCACATCTCGACGAAGAACAGCAGGAACAGGCCGCGCGGATGGCCGATCCAGGTCGGCTCGGCGGAAGTGTCGGAGGGCGCCATCGGCGTCGAAGTCCTTGAATGAGTGTCGACCGAGCCTAGAGCGGAACCATCCGCCCGTCAAAATCCGGCCCTGCCCCAGCGTCCACCCTTGCGTCGAAGCCAAGCGCGCGCCATCTGACAGGCGATGTTCAACGACCGCACCACGCCGCTCTCGCTCCTGCGCACCCGCCGTTCCGGCAAGCCCCGCGACCTGATCGCCCCCGGTCCCGACGACGGCGAACTGCGCCAGATCCTGGAAGTGGCGCTGCGCACGCCCGACCACGGCAAGCTCGCCCCCTGGCGCTTCGTCATCGTGCCGCAGGACAGGCGCGCCGCCCTCGCGGATCTGCTGGAACGCGCCTATCGCGCGGAAAAGCCCGACGCCGGCCGGCTGGAGATCGAGAGCATGCACCAGTTCGCCCATCAGGCCCCCACGCTGGTCGTCGCGCTCTCCACCCCGGCGCAGGGCAGCAAGATACCCGTCTGGGAACAGGAACTGTCGGTCGGCGCGGCGATCATGAATTTCGAACATGCCGCCCATGCGCTGGGCTATGCCGCCGGCTGGCTGACCGGCTGGCCCGCCTATAATCCAGACGTCGCCGCCGCCTTCGGCCAGCCGGGCGAGCGGATCGCGGGTTTCCTGTTCGTGGGCACGCCGTCCCGCCCGCAGGAAGAGCGCCCTCGGCCAGATTATGACAAGATCGTTTCGGTCTGGGATATATAATTTTGTTTCTGCCGGCGAAAAGCTAATCTCCGGCATTGACCTGCATGACTGTATTATGGCACTCATGCACCATGGCCGATGAATCCAAACCCGTCTATCTGCGGCTGCGCGAACTGATCGCCGCCTCCATTCTCGACGGCGATTTTTCCGATGGCGACATGCTCCCCTCCGTCCGCGCCTTCGCCGCGCAGCAGGGCGCCAATCCGCTGACCGTGGCCAAGGCGTATCAGAGCTTTCAGGATGACGGCCTGATCGAGGTGAAGCGCGGCATCGGCATGTTCGTCGCCAAGGGCGCGACCCGCCGCCTGCGCGAAGCGGAGCGAGACCGCTTCCTCAACGACATCTGGCCCCCCGTCGCCGCGCAGATGCGGCGGCTGGGCCTGAACCTTCAGGATCTCGACAAGGCCGACGCCTGAGCGGCCGGAAAACGGTTCGTCGCTCATAGAGAACGTTTCGCCTTCCATTTCTCAATCTGAAGAGTAGAGTTTCCGTGCCGACTCCATCGGCAAGGAGATGATAGGATGCCTTCAGCCTCGTTCCTGCGGCCTCTTGCCCACAGCTGTTCCCTGACCCCCTTCCTGATCCTGGCCGCCTGTTCCGCCGCCCCCGAAAGCGAAAGCGCCACACGCGAAACCGTGACCACGCGAGAGATCGCCGTCGGCGGCATCGTCAGCATGCGCAAGGAAACGCGCGTGATCGAACCGATCGACGCCCCGCGCCCGGAAGAAAGGCAGGCGCAGGTCCAGTCCGGCAATCTTACCGCCGGCGACCATGACGATCTGCTCAACCCTGAACTCTACGCCGCCTATGCCGGGCGCTTCCTCCAGCAGCATGGGGACGAACTGCCCTTCGTCGACACCCGCCATCGCGTCGCCGTAAAGGTGGTGGACGCCGCCGGGCGCGCCGTGCCCCACGCCCGCATCGACGTGGCCCGCCGCCAGGGCGCGCTGCATCTGGTTTCCGCCGCAGACGGCACAGCGTCCTTCTACCCCCGCTTCGACGGCGTCGGGAATGCCGCCCGCATCACTGTCTCATCGGATGCAGGCTCCGCCAGCCAGACCCTGCAACTCGCCCCGCGCGGCGAGCAGACGGCCGTCCTGACGCTACAGGGTCGCGCAAAGCCGGTGGCGGCGATGGACCTGGTGTTGGCGCTCGACACGACCGGCAGCATGGGCGACGAGATGGCCTATCTCCAGGCCGAACTCGAAAGCATCGTTGCCCGGCTGAAGCGCGACGCGGGCAATGTCGACCTGCGCATCGGCCTCATCGTCTATCGCGACGAGGGCGACGATTATGTCGCGCGCTCCTTCCCGCTGACCAATGACATCGGCGCGATGCGCGCCGAACTGGCGGAGCAGGATGCGGGCGGCGGCGGCGACATGCCCGAAGCCGTCGATCGCGCCCTGCTGGACGCGGAACAGATGCAGTGGCGGCCCGATGCGGTGAAGGCGGTGCTGCTGGTGGCGGACGCCCCGCCGCATGAAGACGCCATGCCCGCGACCCTCTCGGCGACGCAACGCCTGCGCGCGCGCGGCGTCCAGATCGTGCCGGTGGCCGCCAGCGGCGTGGAGGACCGCGCCCAATATGTGATGCGCACCATGGCCGTGCTGACCCAGGGCCGCTACATCTTCCTGACCGACGACAGCGGCGTCGGCGAGGCGCATGCCGAACCCGACGTCGCCTGCTATGTCGTCACCCGCCTCGACCAGATGATCGGCCGCGTGCTGGCTGGCCTGATGGAAGGGCGGCGGATAGAGCCGGATCGTCAGGACATCATCCGCACCGTGGGCGACTATGACGCGGGCAAATGTCGCGGCGCGCAGGTCGCCTCGCGCTGACTAAAGGGCCGCCAGCGCCTCGACCGCCTGTTCGCGGCCGGGGAACGCGCCGACCTTGACCGCCGTGCTGAGCGCCATCCTGGCGTCGGCGCGGCGGCCCACCGCCGCATAAGCCTGCCCCAGATGCATGCGCAGCACCGGATGGCGCGGCGCGAGCGCCACCGCCTTTTCCAGCAGGTCGACCGCCGGCTGGCCCGCCTTTCCGCTGCGCAACAGCACCCAGCCGAGCATGTCGGCCGTCATCGGATTGGCCGGCATCAGGCGATAGGCCCGCGCGGCATAAGCCCGCGCCCGCGCCGCGTCGCCGGACTCCAGCGCGGCCCGCGCCATGTCCGCCATGAGCATCGCGTCATTGCCGCCGGTCTGCGCCTGCACCGCCTCCAGCATCGCCAGCGCACGTCGCCAGTCGCCTGCCTGCATATAGGCGGCGGCCGCCAGTCGCTGCGCGTCGGCATCGACCGGGTTCTGGCTCAGGAACAGTTGCACGATCTGCGCCGCGCGCTGTGGCGATCCGGCGCGCATCCACGCCCCCGCCAGCCGCAGCGCGATATCGCGCGAAAAGCGCATGTTCGCCGCCGTCTCATAGACCCGCGCGGCCTCTCCCGGCCGCCCCGCCGCATCGAGCGCGTCGCCCAGCACCACATAAGCGGCCGGCGCGCCCGGATTGGCGTCCCGCAACGCCCGCGCCCGCGTGATCGCGGCATCGGTGCGCCCGGTGCTCAGCAGCGCGCGGATATAGGGAATATTGTCGCCCGCCGTCCCGGCATTGGCCGGCGGCGATCCACTCGCCAGCGCCGCATCGCCGGGGGACGAGAAAGCCGCCGTGTCGGCGCGAACCGGCCAGGCCGCCCGCCCCAGCAGACCGGCTGCCACGTCGCGATGTCCCATCGCCTCCTCCGCCCGCGCCGCGAGCGTCAAAGCATAAGGCGAAGCATCCGCCTGCCGCACGATCGGGTCCAGCGTTCCGGCGGCAGCGGGAAAGTCGCCCGCGTCGAACTGCGCCCGCCCCAGCAGCAGCCGCGCCGTCCGATTGTCCGGCTGCTCGTCCAGCAGCGCACCCAGCGCATCGGCCGCCAGCACCGGATTGCCGTCATCCAGATGCAGCACGCCGCGCAACAGCTTCGTCGCCGGCTCCCCATCCAGCCGCCCGTTCGTGCGCCCCAGCAGCGACCGGGCGAGATCGCCCTTGCCCGCCCGCGCCGCCATCACCGCCTGCATCATCAGCGCGCGCGGATTGCCCGGGTCCAGCCCCAGCACCCGGCGCGTGGCCGACAGCATCTTCGACGCCTGCCCTGCATCCGCCAGGATCGCCGCATATTGCAGCAGCACCGGCACGGCATCCGGCTGGATCGCCAAGGCCCGCTCGTAAAAGGGCATGGCCGCGACCAGCCCATATTGTTCGCGCGTAAACGCCCCGCGCAGCGCAAGCGCCTCGACATTATCGGGCGCAAGCACGAGCGCGCGGTCGGCCGCGGCGATCGCCCCGGCCTGATCGCCCACGCTCTGGCGAAAACGCGCCAGCGCGATCAGCGTGACGGGATCGTCCGGTCCCGCCTTCAACGCCGCGTCCAGCGCAGCGCGCGCGCCATCGAAACGCCCCAGCCGCAGTTGCGCGTCGGCCGACGCCCGCAAGGCTGCGGTGCGGAAGGCAGGCGGGATGTCGCTGGCCGACGCCTCGGTCAGCGCCCCCTGCGCATCGCCCTGCAACAGCAGCGCCTGCGCCATCAGATGCCGGGTCGGCCCGCGCGCCGCGCCCAAAGCCCGCAGCCGCAAGACTTCGGCCTGCGCGCCAGCCCCGTCCTCCAGCCCGATCAGCGCGCTCGCCATGCCCGTATGCGCCGCAATCGATCGCGGGTCGGCGCGCACGGCGTTCAGATATTCGACGCGGGCCGTGCGCGCGTCGCCCTTGGCCAAAGCCGCCGCGCCCCGCGCCAGCGACGCGCCGCCATTGCTCTCGGCCGTGTAGCGCTGCCACAGCACGATGCCGGCGAACAGCAGGCCGATGCAGCCGACCAGCAGGAAAAGACGTCCTCGCCGCATCGATCAGCCCTGCATGCCATATTGCTTGAGAAGGTCGTACAGCGTCGGCCGACTGATCCCCAATATCTTGGCCGCGCCCGAAATATTGCCGTCCGTCCGCGCGATCGCCCGGCGGATCGCGCGACGATCCGCCACCTCGCGCGCCGCCTTCAGGTTGATGACATCGCCCTGCGCGCCCTGCGGATCGTCCAGGTCCAAGTCGGCCGCCGTCAGATGCTTGCCGTCCGCCATGATGACGGCCCGCTTCACCCGGTTCTCCAGCTCGCGCACATTGCCCGGCCAGCCCCATGCATCCAGCGCCGCCAGCGCGTCGGGGGACAATCCCTTGACCTGCGGGTTCATGTCGACGGCGAAGCGCGTCAGGAAATGCCGCGCCAGCAGCGCCGGGTCGCCCGGCCGATCCTTGAGCGCCGGGATCTTCACGACGATCTCCGCCAGACGATAGAACAGGTCCTCGCGAAAGGTCCCCGCCGCAATCATCGCCTCCAGATTCTGGTGCGTCGCGCACACGATCCGCGTGTCCACCGCGATCGGTTGCCGCCCACCCAGCCGCTCGATCACCCGCTCCTGCAAAAACCGCAGCAGCTTGACCTGAAGGGCAAGCGGGATGTCGCCCACCTCGTCCAGGAACAAAGTGCCGCCCTGCGCCTGCTCGATCTTGCCCGGCGTCGTCTTGATCGCGCCGGTGAAGGCGCCCTTCTCATGCCCGAACAGTTCCGATTCCAGCAGTGTCTCGGGAATCGCCGCGCAATTGATCGCCACGAACGCGCCATTGCGACGACTGCTCGCATCGTGCAGCCCGCGCGCCAGCAATTCCTTGCCGGTCCCGCTCGCGCCCAGCAGCAGGACCGAGACCTGCGCATCGGCGACCCGCTCGATCGTGCGAGCGACCTTCAGCATCTCCGGCGCGCCGGTAATCATCCGGCCCAGCACCCGCCCCTCCTCGGGCGGCATGTCGGCCAGCCGGACATTCTCCTTCTCCAGCGCGTGCACATGGAAGGCGCGGCGCACGATCAGGCCCAGTTCGTCGATATCCACCGGCTTCTGGTAGAAATCATAGGCCCCGCCCGAAATCGCGCCCAGCGCGCTTTCCCGCGCGCCATGACCGGACGCGACGATGACCTTCGTATCGGGCTTGATACGCAGGATGTCCTCCAGCACGGCGAAGCCCTCGCTCGTGCCGTCGGGATCGGGCGGCAGCCCCAGATCCAGCGTCACCACGTCGGGCGCTTCGGCGCGCAGCATCTCGATCGCCTCTTCGCGGTCGCCGGCGATGAACAGCTGATAGTCCTCATAGGCCCAGCGCAACTGCCGCTGGAGGCCCGGATCATCCTCGACGATCAGCAATTTGGGTCTGTTGTCGCTCATCAGGCGGCCTCCCCGGCCTTTTCGATTTGTGTCCTGTCCGCGCGCGGCAGGCGGATCATGAACCGGCTGCCCGCGCCCGGCCGGCTTTCCACATCAATGCGCCCGCCCATCGCCTGCACCAGCGTGCGCGCCTCGAACGCGCCGATGCCGAAGCCGCCGGCCTTGCTGGAGGAAAAGGGCTTGAACAGCTCGCGCCGCACGAAATCGGGGGTCATGCCGACGCCCATGTCGATCACCTCGACCAGCACATCGGCCCCGTCGCTCGACAGGCGCAGTTCGATCGGGCTGTCGGCCAGGCTCGCCTCGATCGCGTTCTGCACCAGATGCGCCAGCACCAGTTCGAACCGCGCCGGGTCCGCCATGGCGAGCGGCGCGTCGCCGGTCACGTCGACCGGATGCTGCCGCGCCCGCCCGCGCGCCACGCGGCGCACGATCTCGTCCAGCGCCACGGCGCGCGGCTCCTCCGCCCGCGCCTTGTTATGCTGGGACAGGCGAGCGAGCAGGTCGTTGAGCTTGCCCACCGACTCGTTCAGCGTCAGCACCATGTCGGCGCGAAAGGCCGGATTTTCCGCATGACGCTCCGCATTGCGCGCCAGCAGCGACAACTGGCTCACCAGATTCTTGACGTCATGGATGATGAACGCAAAGCGCCGGTTGAACTCGTCGAACCGCCGCGCATCGTCCAGCGCCTGCTGCCCCTGCGCTTCGCTGAGATACGTTGCGACCTGCCGCCCGGCGGCGCGCAGCATGTCGAAATCCTCCCAGTCAAGCCGCCGGTCGAGCGGCGGCCGCGCCAGCAGCAGCGCGCCCGTCAGCTTGCCGAAGTGCAGCAACGGCGCCAAAGCCCAGGCTTGGGGATCATGCGCGATCCAGGCGGGCAGGTCGAACGCGGTGTCGCCTTCCTTCGTGCCGTCGATATCGACGATCCAGCCGGTGCGCTCCAGAACGCCCGCCTGCCCCGCGTCCAGCCCGATCGGGTCGGCAGGCATGGCCGGCCAGTTCCACTGCGTTTCGAACGCCAGACTACCGTCCTCTGCCCGCAGCAACAGGATCGCGCCGGCCGATCCGGTGATGTCCGCCACCGCCTTGGCGCTGCGTTCGCCCAGCGGCGCAGCCTGCTCACCCGACCGCCCTATCGTCTCGCCGAAGCGCATCCACTCGCTGCGATAGTCATAGCGGTGCTTGAAGAAGTGCTTGACCACCTGCACCTTCCAGAAGGCGCGCATCTGGGGCGAGGGCAGCAGCACCAGCGCCGTCACCGCCATGAAGAAGACGAAGCCGATCTCGATCATCCGGGCGAGCGGCCCGGCGACCAGTTCGACCACCACCGCCGCCGCCGACAGCAGGATGACGTACAAAGTCGCCGCCGCCAGCGAGAGCGAGCGGAAAGTCAGCGTGCGCGACAACCGCAGTCGCCCGACCAGGTCCTTGCGCGCGCCGATGGCGATCACCGGCGCCAGCAGCGCCATCATCAACCCGCGCAGCGCATACAATTCCTGCACCCTTTGCGGCGCGAAATAGGCGAAGGCATAGAGATTGAGGTCATAGGTCCACATCGCCGCCAGCGCGCCCAGCAGAAGCGAGATCCGACTGCGCGCCGCTGGCGGCCAGTCCATGAACAGATGATGCGCCAGCAGCAGCCCACCCACCGCCGTCATCATCCGCAATACCAGCGACACCGCGATCAGCGCGCGATGCAGGTCGCTCTCGGGCGGCATCTGCCGGCCGACCATATCGGCGACCGCCTGAAACAGCAGCAGCCCCGCCACCGCCGCATAGACTGCGACGATCGCCACCATCGCGCTCGACGGCGCGTCCGACCGGCGGCGCAGCAGCACGAACATCAGCAGCAGCCAGGCGGCGTTGCGCACGCTCTCGCTCAGGCCCGACACCAATTGGGCGACGCCGCCGAAGGAAATGGTGAGCGCCCAGCAGGCAGTCAGCAGCAACGCGGCCGGCAGCGCGCTCGTGCCGGCGGTCTCGTCCTGCCGGCGCAGCACGAAAATGCCCAGCGCCGCGAACAGCACCGCCGCCAGGGCATGGCCCCAGTCCCCGACAAATTCCAGCAGCGCGCCCATCGGCCCGCCTCAGCGCGCCCCGTCCGGCCACAGCACGACCCGCAGCGTCTGGATCAGGATCAGCAGGTCCAGGAACGGCGTATAGTTCTTGGCGTAGTAGAGATCATATTCCAGCTTGTGCCGCGCATCCTCGATCGACGCGCCATAGGGATAGTTGATCTGCGCCCAGCCGGTGATGCCCGGCTTCACCATGTGCCGCTCGGCATAATAGCGCAGATGCTGTTCCAGATCCTCGACGAACTGGCGCCGCTCCGGGCGCGGGCCGACGAAGCTCATCTCCCCTTTAAGCACCGTCCAGGTCTGCGGCAGCTCATCGATGCGCAGCTTGCGCAGCCAGTAGCCCAGCCGCGTGATGCGGGGATCGTTCTTTTCGGCCCACACCGCGCCGGTCGCGACTTCCGCGTCCTGCCGCATGGTGCGTAGCTTGATGATCCAGAATTCCTGGCCGAACAGGCCGACGCGCTGCTGGCGATAGAAAGCAGGCCCCTTGCTGTCGAGCTTCACCAGCAAGGCGGCGAGCAGAATGACCGGGCTGGTCAGCGCCAGCAGCAGCGAACTGGCGAGGATGTCGAACAGTCGCTTTGCCATGCTCGATAGGCGGCGGCCGGCAGAGAAGCCGTCGGAAAAGATCAGCCAGCTGGGATTGACGCTGTCCAGGTCGACGCGCCCGGTCTCCCGCTCCAGAAAGGTCGAAATCTCGTTCACATGCACGCCGGTCGTCTTGATGCGCAGCAGATCGGCAAGCGGCAGCGCGTTGCGGCGCTCCTCCAGCGCCAGCACCACCTCGCTCGCGGCCAGCCGCACCACGAAGTCGGACAGGCTGAAGATGGCGTTGCGGTTGATCGCTTCCTGGATAACCTGCTGCCCATCGTTCATCGCGATATAGCCGACCACCAGAAAGCCCGACCCGCGCCGCTGTTCCAGCTGGCGAATCCGGTCGGCGCGCGGCCCCGCGCCCAACACGACCAGCCGGCGCTTGAACGCCTCGCCACCCAGCATCGACCCCAGCAACAGGCGCACCGCCAGCAGCAGCGCCGCCGCCAGACCCATTGCGTAGAGCGAATTGGAACGCCACAGCGTGATGTCGGGCGCCACGAAATGCACGATCGACAGGAAGATCACGCCCAGCGAAATCGCCACCAGCAGCCGCGCGACCGCAAAGCGGATCGATTGCAGCGCCTCCATGCCATAGGTGCCGACCGCGATCATCGCCGTCTGGATCGCGACCGCAAAGGTCACCAGCGGCCCGATGCGCGTCATCAGATGATCGACCTCCATGCCGATCTGGCGCGCACGCAGGATCCAGCCCGCCTCCGCCGAACACAGCAGCAGGACGAAGTCCAGCAGGCCGAGCAGCAGCACGGCATGGGGCACATAATGTTTGAACAGTCTGATCATCGTCGCACGCTTCCCGATCGCATCGGATCACGTCGGAAATGCCTTACACAAGATTGTAAGGAAATCCGACAGTGCGCGCACCCTGTCAGAAAAAGGGAAAGAATCTCTGAATGTCCCGGCGATACGTCGAGCGCCGACGCGCTGACCCGCCTTCAACGCTGCTCGCGATCCTCGTCGAAACGATTGATCGCCTCGCGCGCCGCCTTGTCCAGATTGTCGGCCGCCCGATCGACCTTGGTCGCCGCGTCGGTCACCTTGTCAGCGACCCGTTCGCGCCGGACTTCGGTCATGTAGAAAAAGCCGATGGCCAGCAGCAGCGCCGCTCCGATCAGGAACGCGAACAGCCAGGGCCGTGGGCGCGGGCAGGGTCGATCGAAACGGTCCTCATCCATCGGCGCGGTCCTCCCGTCGCCTCGAAGGCCGATCGCCGATCAATCCTCGCGACCGCGGCTCAGCCTGTCGACATCGTCCATGATCTCGTCCAGCACCGGGCCGGCGCCGGACTCATGGCTGCTGCGCGACGGCAGCAGGCCGTTCTCCAATATCTGTTCCAGCGCGGCGCGGCCACGCGCAACCCGGCTCTTGATCGTGCCGACCGCAACGCCGCAGATATCCGCCGCCTCTTCATAGGCAAAGCCGCCCGCGCCGACCAGGATCAGCGCCTCGCGCTGCGGCTGGGGCAGTTGCAGCAGAGCGCGCTGCATGTCCGACAGTTCGACATGCTTGTCCTGCCCGGCCGGCGCGGCCAGCAGGCGCTCCGCCGTCAGGTCGTCCCACTCGCCCCGGAAGCGCGCGCGGCGCATCTGCGAGAGATAATGGTTGCGCAGGATGATGAAGGTCCAGGCCCGCATGTTCGTGCCGGCCTGAAAGCGCGCGCGCGCCGCCCATGCCTTCAGCAGGGTTTCCTGCACCAGATCGTCGGCGACATCGCGATTGCCCGACAGCGATCGGCCAAAAGCGCGCAGATGCGGCAGCACGGCGGCAAGCTCACGCTTGAAGTCAGCGTCCGACAGGACTTCCCGAGGCTGTTCTTCCCGAGACTGTTGTTCGACGCCGTCATCCATTTCCGGGGTCCGTGGCTCGACTGGATTCTGTTGCACCGTCGCGGGCAATGCCATGATTATGTCCGTTCCCCGTTCCTGGCAATCGCCACGTCACTATCCAATGCACCGATCAAAGCCATAAAATCGCCACCATCCCGATCACCACCAGAACGAGCGAGACGCCCAGAACATAGCGGACGACATGTGGCGTGGAGCCGGCCCGAGCCTCGTCGGTCGCGACATGCTGCTCCTCGTCCGCCATGGTCCTTCTCCAGATCGTTACGCCTCAATAACGCGACGCATCGTCTGGAGTTCCACCCCTGGCAGCGTGACGAGCCGGACTTACGCCGGCGCAGTCGCCTCGTCGAAGAACAGCGCCTGCGAAATCGCGGCCTTGACGGTCGCGCGCTGGAACGGCTTGGTGATCAGGAAGGTCGGCTCCGGCCGCTCCCCGGTCAGCAGGCGCTCGGGGAAGGCGGTGATGAAGATAACGGGCACGGAAAATTCGGCCAGAATGTCCTTCACCGCGTCGATGCCGCTCGAATCGTCGGCCAGCTGGATGTCCGCCAGCACCAGCCCCGGCCGCGCCGCCAGCGCCTCGCGCACGGCGTCCTCGCGGGTCACGGCGATCGCGGTGACTTCATGGCCCAGGTCGCGGACGATCGTTTCGATGTCCATGGCGATGATCGGCTCGTCCTCGATGATCAGCACCTTGGCGCGGGTCTGGCCCTCGATCTCCTCCAGCGCCTCGGCGACCAGCGCCTCGACCTCGGCGACGTCGATGTCGATCAGATAGGACACGTCCTCGATCGTGAAGCCTTCCAGCGCAGTCAGCAGCAGCGCCTGACGCGGCAGCGGCGTCAGCCGGGCGAGGCGCGCGTCGGCCACCGCTTCATTGTTGCCGATGCTCGCCAGTTCCGGGCCTTCGTCCATCTGCGAGGACGCCCAGATCGCCTGGAACGTCTTGTACAGGCCCAGGCGCGGATCGACGTCGGTCGGGAATTCCTCCGGCGCGGCGACGATAGCTTCAAGGGTCGCGCGGACATAGGCGTCGCCATGCGCCTGCGTGCCGGTCAGGGCGCGGGCGTAACGGCGGACAAACGGAAGATGAGGGTGCAATTGCTGGCCAAGCGACATCGGTAATCAGTCTCCCCTGCCCTTCGGGCATCGATATTTCCAAAGCACGCGAGCTCTTGATCGATGGATGGAACTCCCCGGCCAGGATGGCAAGGCCCCTTCCCCGCTCCGTCACCCGCATGACGGACAAAAATATTGCGTCGGATCGGGAACCATCGAAAGAAGGATTTGTTTCACAGCCGTTCGGTTTTTTGCAAGAACGTTAAAATCCGGCCGCCCGTTTTCGGTCGAGGCAGTTTGACGTATCGCGCCGATTGACGAACAAGGGCGCGGTTCGTTTTGATCAGGATCCAAAAGGGGCATGTTTTGAATTCGCCAGCGATGCAACAGGAAGCGGCGGGGCAAGGCGCGGGACTAGACGGCAACGGTGAAGCCAGCGCGGCGGATCCTGGCACGCGAAAGACTGCGCGGAAAAAGCCCGCCCCGTCAAAGAACGAGGGCGAAATCTCCAAGGTTCTGCAATCGGTCTATCAGCGCACGGTGAGCGAAGACATCCCAGCGGAGATGCTCGACCTCCTCAACAAGCTGGACTAGGCTTTTGATGTCCATGGGCAGCCCCTCTCCGGCAGCCCATCAGGCTCGGTCGCTTGCTGGCGCCATGGGCAGCCTGGTGCGGTCGACCGGCGTCAAGATGTTCCTCATCCTGACGCTCGCGCTGCTGCCGCTCGGCATCATCGCACTGCTCGCCTCGTTGCAGGCGATCCGCACTGCCGACATGGAGAAGGAAGCGCTGCTGCGCGTCGCCGTCAGTCAGAGCGCGCGCAAGCTGACCGCCCAGATCCGATCCGACACGACCGCCATGGCGCTCACCGCCAACGCCTTCGCCACCGCCAGCGCGGATCCCGGCATGTGCGGCCGGCTGACCACTTTCCTCAAACCCACGCGCGGCGAAGCCGGCTTCGCCATCCATGATCGCGCCGGCAATCGGCTGTGCGCCTCGCAGACTGGGACGAACGATGCGCTCCCGGCGGACCAGCGCTTCGACACCTCACCCGTCGCCTTGCTCCCTGCGCCCGGCGTGCTCGCCATCCGCGTCTTCAGCGACAATCGCCGGGTCGTAGCGCTGCGCTATTATGATCGCCGCAGCCTGGAAAGCGTGACCGACCCTGCCACCGCCCTGCAAAATCGCGAGATCGCGCTGATGCGCGACGGGCAGTCGCTGCTCGTCAGCCGCTCCGCATCCCCGCTGGGCGCCAGCCATCGCAGCCTGACCGCGCAGGTCACGCCCTATGGCCTGACCCTGCAACTCACCGTGCGCGATCCCCCGCCGACCCTGTCGCGGCGGCTGACGCTGTTCCTGCCGCTGCTGATGTGGTTCGCCGCCGCCGCGATCGGCTGGTTCGTGGTCAACCGCCTGCTGATCCGCCCGCTCGTCCTGCTGCGCCGCGCCGTCGCCGCTTACAAGCCCGGCGAAGTGCTGGAACCGCTCCGCCGTGTCCGCACGCCGGCGCAGGAAATCAGCGCGCTCGGCGACACCTTCCGCGCCATCAGCGAGGACGTCGCGACCCACGAGGCGGAGATGGCCGAAAGCCTGGCGCGCCAGACCAAGCTGACCCGCGAAGTGCATCACCGGGTCAAGAACAACCTCCAGATCATCGCCAGCCTCATCAGCCTGCACGCCCGCGCCGCGCATGAACCCGAAGCCATCGACGCTTATGCCTCGATCCAGCGCCGGGTCGACGCGCTGTCGGTCGTCCACCGCAATCATTTCGCGGAACTGGAGGAAAATCGCGGCGTCGGCGTCCGCTCGCTGATCAGCGAACTGTCGGCCAGCCTGCGCGGCACCGCCCCGGCCGCCGCCCGTCGCTTCGGCATCCAGATTCAGTGCGACAATCTCCACATCACGCAGGATGTCGCGGTGCCGGTCGCCTTTCTGGTGACGGAACTGGTCGAACTGGCGATGCTGGCCGACCCGACCGCCTCGATGCGGATCAGCGCGCAGGCCGACCCGGAACGGCAGGACCGCGCGATACTGGCGGTGTCCTCGCCCGCCCTGCGCGACGCCACGGTCGAGAACGCCCATCTCTATGACCGTTTCAGCCGCGTGCTGACCGGCCTGTCCCGCCAGCTCCGCGCGCCGCTGGAGCATGATGGCGAGGCCGGCCTCTACAGCATCGCGATCACGGTCGTGCCCTGACTCCATAGTCGCGGCGGAAATCGCTGGCGAAGGCAGCGAAACGATTGTCGGCAATCGCGTCGCGGATCGCCTGCATCAGTTCCTGATAAAAATGGATGTTGTGCTGCGTCATCAGCATCGCGCCCAGCATCTCTCCCGACTTCACCAGATGGTGCAGATAGGCGCGGCTCCATGTCGCGCACACCGGACAACCGCAGCGCGCATCGATCGGCGCCATGTCCTCGGCATGCTTGGCGTTGCGGATGTTGAGCGCGCCGTTCCAGGTGAATGCCTGTCCGTTCCGCCCGCTGCGGGTCGGTAGCACGCAATCGAACATGTCGATGCCGCGCTCGACCGCACCAACGATGTCGTCGGGTTTGCCCACGCCCATCAGATAGCGCGGCTTGTCGGCCGGCAGCATGTCCGGCGCAAAGTCGAGCGTGGCGAACATCGCCTCCTGCCCCTCACCCACCGCCAGCCCGCCCACCGCATAGCCGTCGAACCCGATATCGGTCAGCACGCGCGCGGACTTGGCCCGCAGCCCCTCGTCCAGCGATCCCTGCTGGATGCCGAACAGCGCGGCCCTGCCCGCATGCGCGCCGCCGGTATCGAATGCCTCGCGCGATCGCCGCGCCCAGCGCATCGACCGCTCCATCGACAGTCGCGCCTCGTCATGGGTGCAGCCGTTCTTGGTGCATTCGTCGAACGCCATCACGATGTCGCTGTCGATCAGGCGCTGGATCTCCATCGACCGCTCAGGGCTGAGCATATGTCGCGACCCGTCGATATGGCTGGCGAAGGCGACGCCCTCCTCGCTCATCTTCGTGAGCGCGGACAGGCTCATCACCTGATAGCCGCCGCTGTCGGTCAGGATCGGCCGGTCCCAGCCCATGAAGCCGTGCAGCCCGCCCAGCCGGTCGATCCGCTCCGCGCCCGGCCGCAGCATCAGATGATAGGTATTGCCCAGGATGATGTCGGCACCCGCCGCGCGGACTTCGACCGGGCGCATCGCCTTGACGGTCGCGGCCGTGCCCACCGGCATGAAGGCGGGCGTGCGGATTTCGCCCCGGCGCATGCGGATGACGCCGGTGCGGGCCTTGCCGTCGGTGTTGTGGAGGGTGAAATCGAAACGGGGCGCAGTCATGCCGCGCCTCTAGGCCATCGGCCGCGCGGAGACGAGTCCTCTTGTCAGCGAGCCGGCCTGCCGGCGTTGAACAGCAGCAGCGCATCGATGTCGAATTCGGCCACGCGCGGATAGCGTCCGATGAACTTCAGGCAGTCCCGCGACAGGCTGAGCGGCCACGGATTCCCGTCGGGATCGTGGAGCATAAGGGTGACATCGTCCTGCCGTGAAAGCCGCTGATTCATGACAGAACGGCGTAATTAATAAAGGTTAACAAAGCCCTGTATCAACGAACTGAAATTTGCGCGCAAAGCGGGTTCTGTTGCATTCCAGACACGATCGGATCGATTTGCGCCGATTTGACGAGTCTTTTGCGCAACAGTTCTGGTCCGAAATGGTTAAACTCCGGACTAGCCAATGCTGCGCGATTGAAAGGCCGCGGCAAGGCTGTTCTGCTCCACCGGACAAAAGCATATGGGGGCGCACATGGTTGACTCAGGCCGGTTTCATCCGGCGGGACATGAAATTGAGACCGGCCGCGAAGCGGATTATCCGGGCGCGGACGATATCGCGGAACTGTCCGTTCCCGACAGCGCCTATCCCGACGCCGGACGGTCGCTGCTGTTCGACCTCGGCCAGATCGACGTGCGCTGGGATGCGGAAGCCGCCACCCTGTGGGCGTTCATGACGCCGGAGGAGCGCCCGAACTATAATCTGCGCATGCTGCGCGATATCCTGAGCTGGCAGACCGAGACCAAGCGCCTGTTCGACATGGGCGAGCTGCCGCTGCGCTACATGGTGCTCGGCTCGCGCTTCCCCGGCGTGTTCAATCTGGGCGGCGACCTGGAGCTGTTCGCCGCCTGCATCGAGCGTCGCGACCTGCCGGGCCTCGTGCGCTATGGCCATGCCTGCATCGACGTCGTCCACCGCGCCTGGCGCAACGCCGACATCCCCGTCGTGTCAATCGCGCTGGCGCAGGGCGACGCGCTGGGCGGTGGGTTCGAGGCGCTGTTGTGCTTCGACGTGGTCATCGCCGAGCGCAGCGCGCGCTTCGGCCTGCCTGAAATGCTGTTCGGCCTGTTCCCCGGCATGGGCGCCTATTCCATTCTGGAGCGCAAGCTGGGCCGCGCCGCCGCCGAACGCATGATCCTGTCGGGCAAGGTCTATAGCGCGCAGGAAATGTACGACATGGGCGTCGTCACCACCATCTGCGAGGATGGCGAAGGCGAACAGGCGGTGCGCGATTACATCAAAGCCAATACGTCCCGCCACGCCGGCCATGTCGGCGTGTTCGAAGCCGGTCGCCGGGTGCATCCGCTCGATTATTCCGAACTGCTCGACATCGTCGAGAACTGGGCGCGCACCGCGCTCAAGCTCGATCCGCGCGACCTGCGCATGATGCGGCGCCTGGCGTCCGCGCAGACCCGCCTGCACGCGCACTGAGGGTGAGCCGGCGTCGAAGGTTGGAAAAGCGATTTTCGACGCCGATCCGCCACCTGGCACATTGTTTGCTTGGTGACACAAGTTACACTATGCGCGATGAACGTCCGCCGCGCCCTCGATATGAGCCATGCTATTGATTTGACATTGGAAAGATCCGTGTCGGCGTTAGCATGACGCAATATCTGTAGGACAGCCGCGTCACGCAGAAGGCATGGCCGGGACACATGCGCCGGACTAGACCTTCATGACGCCCGGCGGCGGTCACCGATCATGGCGATGACGTTCGATTCCTCGTTCGCCTGCGCATGCATCAGTTCCAGCAAAGCGGACGCCGCGACCGGCCGGCTGAGCACGAAGCCCTGCACATTGGTGAAGCCGGTCTCCCGCGCATAACGCAGCTGCTCGGCGGTCTCGACGCCTTCCGCCACGGTCTCGACATTGATCGAGCGGGCGAGATAGGCGACCGACTGGGCAATGGCGCGATCGCGCGGATTGGTGCCGACGCCGCGAATGAAGCTCTGGTCGACCTTGATCGTGTCGAACGCATAATTGCGCAGATAGGCGAGGCTGGAATAGCCGGTGCCGAAATCGTCGAGCGCCAGCCGCAGGCCGATACGCTGCAATTCGGTCAGGATCAGGTTGGTGCGCGCCTCATCCTCCAGGAAGATCGATTCGGTGACCTCCAGCTCCAGCCGGCGCGCCTTCAAGCCCGAATCGAGCAACGCGCCGATAACGGCGCGCGGCAGGCGATCGGTCTTGATGAGCGCGGGCGAGATGTTCACCGCCACCCGCACCCGCTCGTCCCATTGCATGGCGTCGCGGCAGGCTTGCCCCAATGCCCATTCGGTCATGGGTTCGATCATCGAGCTGCCCTCGGCGATCGGGATGAACTCGGCCGGTGATATCCGCCCCAGCGTCGGATGCGTCCAGCGCATCAGCGCCTCGCAAATCGCGATCTCGCCGGTCGCCGTGTCGAAGATCGGCTGATAATGCAGTTCCAGCTCGCCATTGGCAAGCGCCGCGCGCAGCCCCACTTCCAGCTCATAGGTGCGGCTCTGCTTTTCGCGCATCTGCCAGTTGAACTGGGCGTGACGATTGCGGCCGTCATGCTTGGCGCGGTACAGCGCCATATCGGCATGCTGGAGCAACTCGTCGCCGTCGCGGCCATCTTCCGGCGCGACGGCGATGCCCATGGAAGCGGTGACGGTCAGGTGATAGCTGCCCACGGCGAAATCATGGGCGAAGGCGGCCATGACATCCTGCGCGATCTCCTCCGCGATGGCGCGGTCGGCGTCGGCGCACAGCAGGATGAACTCGTCTCCGCCGAAGCGCGACACATGGCCCCGCCCGTCCAGCGCCTGCGTCAGCCGTTCGGCGACCGCGCACAGCAGCTGGTCGCCGACGATATGTCCCAGCGAATCGTTGATTTCCTTGAAGCGATCAAGGTCCATCCACAGCGCCGCCATCGGCCTGTTCTGCGCATTGCGATTCTCGAACATCTCGCGCAATCGCATCTGCATCGCCATGCGGTTTTCCACCCCGGTCAGGCTGTCGAACCGGGCCAGCCGCTCGAACTTGCTGGCGAGCTGCGATTTCTCGAACTTGCCCTCCAGCGCCTCCACCACGATGCGGTTGGTGGTGCGGGTGATCTCCGCCATGGCGAAGATCATCAGGAACAGCATCGTCGCCAGAACATAATAGCCGATGCCGCCTGCGATCGTCAGGCCGACAACCGTGGGCACCAACGCGAAGGTCGTCTGCCCCACCGCGATCTTGACCCGGCCGGCATTGCGGCCTGAAATGCCGCCGGAATAGGCCGCGCACAGACAGACGCTCAGGATATGCAGCGATGCGTCGCGCGTCAAAACCAGCGTTGCGAAGGCGAGCAGGCCCAGCAATGACGCATAGCTCCAGGCGCCCAGCTCATAGGCCAGACCCCAGATTTTCTGCGTGGTTTCCTGATGCGCCAGCTGCCGCTGAAAATAGACGGCCGATATCGCGCGCGCGACGGCCACCACGCAGATGAGGATCGCGATCGTCGTGATCTGCGGCAGCCCGGCATGATAAGCAATGACCAGGCTGAGCGCGCCGCCGGCGACCGCGCCGATCATCAACGACGCGGGCGATGCGTAAAGCGATTTGACGAGACTCGCTTCCACCTCGGCGCTCTGCGGAGCGCCGGGCGCAAGGGGCGCGCGCTTGGGGGCGCTACGGTGGCGTAGGGAGCGTGACACGTCCCGGCAATAGTCGCCGAACTTGATTTCGATTTCGTAAAGCAGGCAGGGGGTTACACGCCCGCCGCTACGGCAGGGGGCGTTCCCATATCTCTCCGTTCATCGGCGTGCCGAAGATTTCATGCCCTTCGATGGCGGTGCGGACGAATCCGGCGCCTTCGTAGATGCGGCGCGCGCTGGTCAGTATGTCCTGGGTCCAGAGGCGAAGCGCCCCGTAGCCGGCGTCTGCGGCAAAGGCAATGCAGCTTGCGACGAGCGCCCGCCCGATCCCCAGCCCCCGCGCCGCCCGCTCGACATGCAGCAGGCGCAACTGGCCGATATTGTCGCCCGCGTCCGCCAGCACGATCGCGCCCAGCATCTGGCCCTCACGCTCGGCGATCCAGCATTGTTCGCGGCCGGGCTTGAAATCGCGCAGGAAGGACGCGGTGATTTGCGCCTGCATCAGTTCCATCGTCCGGCCCCAGCCATATTCGCGATCATAGAGGCGGGACTGGCGCGACGCGAGCAAAGCAAGATCGCCGACCGCGAACGGGCGGATGATCCAGTCGGCGTCGCGCCCGTCGCCGAGCAGCATGCGAACCTGCGCCAAGGCCGCGACCAGATCGGCGCGCTCCCCTTCGTCCAGCGTGGCGATCCGCGCTTCGGTGTCGGCGCGGGTGTGCGCGTCGATGGCGTTGAAGAAGGCGCGGCCCGCGTCCGTCAGGCGGATCGGCCGCTGGCGGGCATCGACGCCGCGTCCGCGCGCGATCCAGTCCTGCTTTTCGAACCGCGCCAGCAGGCGGGAGACATGACCGGCGTCGAGGCCGGTGCGGGACTGGAGCACGCTGGCCAGCACCGGCTCCGCTTCCTGCGCGATCTCGTAGAGCAGGCGGGCGGCGGTGACGCTGAGGCCGCTGTCCATGTAACTGGGCTGAAGCACGCCGGAAAAGCGCGAATGAAAACGGTTGAAAGCGCGCAGGGCGGCGACAGCGTCGATCGCTTCGGATGTCGGATCAGGGGTCATTGCGCGGGCCATCATGCCATGATAGTTGCCATCGTCAACTAATTCTACCGGAGCTTGAAATGACCGCGCATCTGCTGGACCGGCCGATTTGGAACACGCTGGCGAGCGGCTGGGCGCATCTGGCGCAGGGGGACGCGCGGGC
The DNA here is from genome assembly GCA_044237945.1 of Sphingobium sp. Taxonomy (GTDB): domain Bacteria; phylum Pseudomonadota; class Alphaproteobacteria; order Sphingomonadales; family Sphingomonadaceae; genus Sphingobium. The sequence continues at coordinate 105,572 of JBIIEH010000007.1, forward strand.
GGGGCGGGTGGACCCCGACTATGGCCCGTTCGGCGCAGCGGCAGAGGGCAATGAGGCGGCACTGACCGGCCTGATCCCGGAAGGCGGCGAGCTGTGGATCGTGGAGCGCTCGCCCCTCGCGCCGCCGCCGGGCGCGATGATCGTGCGGGAAGCGGTGCTGGTGCAGATGGTGGCGGACGGCATTCTCGGCGATGTGACGCTCGAACCGATACTGTTGGGCGAAGCGGATGCGACGGAGATGCGCGACCTGGCGTTGATGACGAAGCCGGGTCCCTTCCACCCCCTTACCCACCGCGTCGGCCGCTTCATCGGCATTCGTGAGGGCGGGCGGCTGATCGCCATGGCCGGCGAGCGGATGCGCGCGCCCGGCTTCGCCGAAGTCAGCGGCGTCTGCACCCATCCTGATTTTCGTGGCCGGGGTCTGGCCGGCGGCCTGATGCGGCTGGTGGCGCTCCGCATGCTGGCGCAGGGCGAAACACCGTTCCTGCACGCCTATGCCGCGAACACGGGCGCGATCGGCCTGTACGAGACGCTGGGCTTTCGCGTGCGGGCGGAAATGCACGTGACGATCATTGCGCGGGTTCCTCCGCAATGATGGAATAAACGCGCAGCGACAGGCGTATCGGGGCCATGAACGCCCCCTTCCGCCTTGACGACCACAGCATTGTTCCCCTGCGCCCCGGCCATGCCCGCCCGCTGCGCGTCGCCCTGTTTTCGGGCAATTATGATTGTGTGCGCGACGGCGCCAATCGCGCGCTCAACCGGCTGGTCGGTCATCTGCTGCATCAGGCCGGCGCGCAGGTGCGCATCTATTCGCCGCGCGCGCCCGTGCCCGCCTTCGCCTCGCAGGGGGAGGTGCGCGCCGTCCCCTCGCTCGCCATTCCCGGCCGGCCCGAATATCGGCTGGCGATCGGCCTGACGCGCGGCGTGAAGCGCGACCTGGACGCCTTCGCGCCCGATATCGTGCATCTGTCCGCACCCGACCTGCTCGGCCGGCAGGCGCAGAAGCATGCGCGGCGCATGGGCATTCCGGTCGTCGCCAGCCTGCACACGCGATTCGAAACCTATCTCGATTATTATCGGCTGAGCTTTCTACGCGGCACGATGGAGCGCTATCTGGATCGCTTCTATGGCGACGCGGACCTGATACTGGCCCCCACGGCGCCCATCCGCGACGATCTGGCGGCGCGGCATGGCGTGGACCGGGTCGGCATCTGGGGCCGGGGCATCGACCCGCACTGTTTCTCGCCGACGCTGCGCGACCCCGCCTTCCGCGCCGCGCATGGGCATGAGGAAGCGGACCTCGTGCCATTGTTCTTCGGCCGACTGGTGTTGGAAAAGGGGCTGGGCGTCTTCGCCGACGCCATCGCCGCGATCCGGGCGCAGGGCCTTCATGTCCGGCCGATGGTGATCGGCGAAGGCCCCGCCCGCTCCTGGCTGGCGCAACGCCTGCCGAACGCGACCTTTCTGGGCCATCTCGACGGCGTCGATCTGGGACGCGCGGTCGCCAGCGCCGACATCCTCATCAACCCCAGCGTTACCGAAGCGTTCGGCAACGTCAATCTGGAGGCGATGGCGTCCGGGCTGGCGGTGCTGTCCGCCGATGTCCCCAGCGCCTCCGCGCTGGTTCACCATGGGCGCACCGGGCTGCTGCTGCCTGCCGCAAAGCCGCGCGCCTATGCCGACGCCGCGGCGGCGTTGATCGCGAACCCGGCGCGGCGACAGGCGCTGGGATATGCCGCCGCGGCCGAGGCGTCCCGCTATCGCTGGGACGCCATTCTGCAATCGGTGGTCGACGCCTATGCCAGGCTGCTGCCGCATCTGCCCGACACTGCCGTCGCCCCTTGCCCGCCGATCGCCAGCGCGGGATAGAGAGCGCATGCGCGACGAAAGCGACATGGCGTCGGACCTGGCGGCGATGCGGCGTTATGCGCGCGCGCTCGCTCGCGATGACGCCGATGCCGACGATGTCGTGCAGGACGCGCTGCTCCGCGCGATCGAACGGCAGGAAACATTCCGGCCGGAGCGCAGCCGCACTGGCTGGCTGCTGGGCATCGTCCATAATGTGTTCGTATCGGCCAAGCGCCGACAGGCGGCCGAGACGCGCCGCAACGACCGTTTCGCCCAGACCCTGCTGGCGACGATCGACCCCGAGCAGGAAGAGCATCTGCGCCTGGCGGAGATCGCGCGCGATTATGCCGCCCTGCCCGACAGCCAGCGCGCGGTCATGCATCTGATCGCGATCGAGGGCTTCAGCTATCAGGCGACGGCAGAGCTGCTGAACATACCGATCGGCACGGTGATGTCGCGCCTTTCGCGGGCGCGCGCGGCATTGCGCGAGGGACAGAAGGACGGTCGCGGCCCGGGGCTGCGACTGGTGGGAGGACGCGATGAGCAATGAGGTGAGCGCGCTGGAGATCGACGCCTATGTCGACGACCAGCTGGATCTGGGCCGGCGCTTCGCCGTGGAGGCGCATCTCGCCCGCCAGCCGCAGGAGGCGGCGCGCGTGATGGGCGACCTGTCGACCCGCAGCGCTTTACGGCTGATGACGCCGCAGCCGGCCGCCGCGCCGCAGGAAATGGCAGAGGCCGCCGCGCGCCTGCTAAACGAACCGCGCCGCCCCCTCTGGCGTCGCCCGCTGCCGATCGCCGGCGCGCTGGCTGCCGCCGCTGCTGGGATCGCCCTGTTCGCGCTGCCGCCCTCCGGCCCGCCCGATTATGTCGATTACGCAGTCAATTCCCACCGCATCGCCATGCTGCGCGCGGCCATGACATCGCAGGTCGAAACGCCGCATTTCAACGCGCGCGAAATCGCATCCAGCACCCGCATCGCCATGCCGCAACTGCCCGACGACTGGCGCGTCACAGACGTGCAGCTGTTCCCGACCGATCGCGGCCCGGCGCTGGTGATCGCGGTCAAGACGCAGGGCGGACAGGACTTCTCCCTCTTCGCCCTGCGCGAACGCAGCCACGCGCCCGAGCGCCCCGACGCCGTGCGCGAGGGCGCGGAATCGGTCGCCTACTGGCGGCGTGGCGACATGTCCTACGCGCTGACCGGCCATGGCGAACCGCGTGTGGTCGACGCGACGGCGGACTCGCTCGTCAGCGAATGGATGTAAGTCAGAACCGCCGCGCGATGCCGATATAAAGCTGCACATCCGGGCTGTCATGGTTGAGGCCCGCATTCGCGCCAATGTCGAACTGCACATCATCCTTCGACTGCCAGGCCAGCGACAGCCCGGCCAGCGCCTGTGTCACATGCCCCGCCGGATCGCGATCCCGCGTCAGCGCCGTCTCGACCGTGGCGGACAGCGTGTCGGACAGGTCGAAGCCCAGCCCCAACACGCTGCCAAAGGCCAGATGCCGCCCATGCCCGTCTTCATCGACCGCCGCGTCGATCTCCGGCGTCAGCGCAAAGGACAAGGCGCCCAGCTCGACGCTGACCGGCGCGATCAGCCCCGCGCCCCAGTCCCCCGCACCGATCGCCGACCCACCCGTAGGCAGCGTGGCATAGGGCATCAGCGCCAGCGACAGGCCCGACCCGTCCGGGTTGCGCAGGTTCTGCCGCAGCGCCAGCGTCACGTCGCCGACGCCGGACTGCCTCTCCACCCGCCCCGAAGCCCGGTCGAGCTCGCGCACATGGCCAAAGGCAGTCCAGCCGACCTGTGCCTCCAGGCTCTCCGTTACACCGATCCGCACCAGCGCATCGCCCGCGACGATCTCGTCGCTCACGATGTCGGCGCTGCGATCATGCGTCCAGTCGGCGACGCCCAGTTCGGCGACCACCCGTCCCGGCTCTACGGTGCAGGCGGGCGTGCCCAGCCCCGGTCGGTCAGGGCACAGGTCCCGCTCGTCCTGCGCGAAGGCCGGCCCGCAGCAGGCCAGCATGCACAGCCCCGCCCATATTGCCTTCATCCCGCTCTCTCCGCGCCAAGTCCGTCGCCGCTATGCGCCAAAGCGATGGAAACACCACGGAAATAATCCTGATGCGGATCAACCCGCCTTCAGGTCGGCCACCACGTCCGCCAGTTGGTCCAGCCCGGAATTGGTCCCGCTCTCGAAGCCCGCGCCGATATGCGTCGCGTGCATCGCCAGACTGCCGAACAGCGTGTGCAGCATTAGCCGGGTGCGCCCGCCCGGCAGCGACTCCAGCGTCGTCGTCATGATCATCGTCTCCGCGCCGGGCAGTTCGAACGCATTGTCGAAGCGGATCAGCCGGTTCGGCTCGATCGCCAGATAGGTTCCGCCAAAGGCCGGGTTCTGCTTGCCGTCCGGCCCGGTCATCGCAAAACGCCATTTGCCGCCGACGCGAAAATCCATCTCGCACAGGGTCAGCGGCCAGCCCTTCGGCCCGAACCAGCGTTTGACATGGTCGGGCTTGGAATGCGCCAGGAACAGGGCCTCAGGCGGCGCGTCGAATTCGCGCACGATGGTGATCGAACGGGCATCCTCTTCTGCGCTCATTGGCCGTCTTCCTCTTTCAGGGTCTTGAGATAGTCGTCGAGCCGATCGTAGCTCGCTTCCCAGAATGTCCGGTACTGCTCCAGCCAGGCCGATGCCTCCGCCAGTGGCGCGGCGTTGAGCCGCACCGGCCGCCGCTGCGCGTCCCGCCCCCGCGTCACCAGCCCGGCGCTCTCCAGCACCTTCAAATGCTTGGAGATCGTCGGCTGGGCGAGGCCGAAGGGTGCGACCAGTTCGTTGACCGTCGCCTCCCCCCGCGCCAGCCGCGACAGGATCGCACGGCGGGTCGGATCGGCCAGCGCGGCGAAGACGGCGTCCGGGTTCACGATCGGCTCCTTATATTGCCGAATCACTATATAGTCTATTGGCGATATAATGACAAGCGCGGTAGCATTGGCGCGCCCCGGCCGAACCCGCTATCCCAGCGCCATGTCCCAGAATCACCTCTATCTCGTCGACGGCAGCGGCTATATTTTCCGCGCCTATCACCAGCTTCCGCCGCTCACGAACGTCCATGGCCAGCCGGTCGGCGCGGTCTATGGCTATACGACGATGCTTTGGAAACTGGCCGAGGAGCTGGGCAAGGCCGAGGGGCCGACCCATCTCGCCGTGGTGCTGGACAAGGGGAGCCACACCTTTCGCAACGACATGTACGACCAGTACAAGGCGAACCGTCCGCCAGCGCCCGAGGATCTGGTCCCCCAGTTCCCGATGATCCGCGACGCCACCCGCGCCTTCTCCCTGCCCTGCATCGAGGAGGCGGGGTTCGAGGCGGACGACATCATCGCCAGCTACACGAAGGCCGCCGTCGCGGCGGGCTGGCAGGTCACGATCGTCAGCTCCGACAAGGACCTGATGCAGCTGATCCAGCCGGGCGTCGACATGTACGACACCATGAAGAACGAGCGGCGCGGCGCGGAATATGTCATGGGCAAGTTCGGCGTGCAGCCCGAACAGCTGGGCGACGTGCTGGCGCTGATGGGCGACAGCGTCGATAACGTCCCCGGCATTCCCGGCATTGGCCCCAAGACGGCGGCGAAGCTCATCACCGAATATGGCGGGCTGGAGGCGGCGCTGGAGGCCGCGCCTTCGATGAAGAAGTCGAAGATGCAGGAAAATCTGATCGAGCATGCGGAGATGGCGCGCCTCTCCCGCCGGCTGGTCGCGCTGCACGACAGCATGGACCTGCCCGAGCCGCTCGACGACCTGACGCTAAAGGGCATTCCGCCCGAGCCGTTGCAGGCGTTCCTGTCGCATCATGGCTTCAAGTCGCTGCTGACACGGCTGGGCGCGCCCGTATCCGCGACGCCTGCCCCCGCCGTCAAGGCTAGCGAAGCACCCGCCGCGCCGGCCGCCGTCGAACTGCCGCCGATCGACCATGCGATGTATGAGACCGTCACCACCGTCGAGCAGTTGGAACGCTGGATCGCCGAGGCCATCCACGAAGGCGTCGTCGCCGTGGACACCGAGACGGACAAGCTCGACTCCATGGAATCCGGCCTCGTCGGCGTCAGCCTCTGCACCGGCCCCGGCCGCGCCTGCTACATCCCCCTCGCGCACAAGTCGGGCGAGGACATGTTCGCGGAAGCGCCACCGCAGATCCCGCTCGACACCGCGATCGCACTGCTGAAGCCCCTGCTCGCCGACGACAGCGTGCTCAAGGTCGGGCATAACCTGAAATATGACCTCAACGTCCTCGCCCGCTATGGCGTGGAGGTGACCCCGATCGAAGACACTATGGTGATGTCGTTCAACCTGGACGCGGGCAAGTCGCTCTCCGGCCATGGCATGGATGAGGCGGCCAGCGTGCATCTCCAGCACAGCAACATCAGCTTCAAGGATGTGACCGGCACCGGCAAGAAGCAGGTCAGCTTCGCCCAGGTCCCGCTCGACAAGGCGACCGCTTATGCCGCCGAGGACGCGGAAGTCACCTGGCGGCTGTGGCGCAGCTTCTTCCCCAGACTGTCGGCCGAAGGCGCGACGCGCGTGTATGAGATGGTCGACCGCCCGGTGATCCAGGTGATTGCCGGGATGGAGCGTCACGGCATCAAGGTCGATCGCAACGAACTCTCGCGCCTGTCGGGCAGCTTCTCGCAGTCGATCGCGGGGCTGGAGGCGGAAATCCACGAGCTTGCCGGCCATCCCTTCACCATCGGATCGCCGCAGCAGCTGGGCGTCGTGCTGTTCGAGGAAATGGGCCTCAAGGGCGGCAAGAAGGGCAAGAGCGGCGCCTATTCCACCGATGTCACCGTGCTGGAGAAGCTGAAGGCGGAAGGCTCGGCCATTTGCGGCCTCGTCCTCGACTGGCGGCAATTGTCGAAGCTCAAGAGCACCTACACCGACGCGCTCCAGAGCCAGATCAACCCGGACACCGGCCGCGTGCATACCAGCTACAGCCTCACCGGCGCGCAGACCGGGCGCCTCTCCTCCACCGACCCGAACCTGCAAAACATCCCGATCCGCACCGAAATCGGCCGGCAGATCCGCCACGCTTTCGTCGCGGAGCCGGGCAATGTCATCCTCGCGGCGGACTACAGCCAGATCGAACTGCGCCTCGCTGCGCACATGGCGGACGTGCCGGCCCTCAAAGGGGCGTTCGAAGCCGGCGAGGACATCCACAACCGCACCGCGCAGGAATTGTGGGGCGAAGTGAACCGCGACACGCGCGGCCGGGCCAAGACGATCAACTTCGCGATCCTCTACGGCATCAGCCGCTGGGGCCTGGCCGCCCGGCTGGAGATCAGCGCTGACGAGGCGCAGGACATGATCAGCCGCTATTATGAACGCTTCCCCGGCATCAGCATCTACATTTCCGAAACGCTGGAAAAGGCGCGCGCCAACGGCTTCACCCAGACCTTGTTTGGCCGGAAAACCTGGTTCCCGCGCATAAAAGCGCCGATCCAGCACGAACGCCAGGGCGCCGAGCGCGCCGCCATCAACGCGCCCATTCAGGGCACCAGCGCCGACATCATCAAGCGCGCCATGGCCCGCATGGGACCGGCGCTGGAAGCCGCGAACCTGCCGCGCGTCCGCATGCTACTGCAGGTGCATGACGAACTGGTGTTCGAACTGCCCGAGGGCGATGTCGAGGCGGCGAGCAAGGTGATCCGGGACGTCATGGAAGGCGCGGCCGAGCCGGCGGTGAAGCTGAGCGTGCCGCTGGGCGTGGAGATCGGCACAGGGCCGAGTTGGGGCGCGGCGCATTGACGGTCCGGTGAAGCTGGGATCACGGAGAGCGAAAGCCCGAATATTTCCTTCCGTCATGCCAGCTCCAGCTGGCATCCCACTTCCTTCTGGCGCACCCTTACCCAATGCGCGGCGGCTACGTCTACATCATGACCAACAGGGCCTATGGCGTCCTGTATATCGGCGTAACCGCCAGCCTGCCGCAACGCGCCATGCAACATCGCAGCCGCTCGGGCTCAGACTTCTGCCGCCGCTACAACCTCACAAAGCTCGTCTACGCCGAGCGCCATGAAACGATCACGGACGCCATCGCCCGCGAAAAGGCAATGAAGGCGTGGAAACGTGCCTGGAAGATAGAACTGATCGAGAGCCTGAATCCCAAATGGCAGGATTTGTTCGATCAGTTGCACATGGAATGAGCGACAGCGCGAAAGGGGGAGTGGGATGCCAGCTGGAGCTGGCATGACGGGAGGGAAAATGCGCCCCGTCATCCCAGCTTCAGCTAGGCCCCCCTTCTTCAGCGCAACGCCAACCCAACGAAAAAGGCCGGCCCTTCACAGGACCGGCCCCAATCTCAATCGAACAGCTCTTCCAGAAAGCTCTTCTTGCGCTTCTTCTGATAATGCCGCCCGTCATCGCCATAGCCGCGATCGGGCCGGTAGCTCTGCTCGATCACCGGCCGCGAGGCCGGCGCGGGCGCGCTCGCCGAAGACGACCGCTCGATGATCTTGTCCAGTTCACCCCGGTCCAGCCACACGCCCCGGCACTGCGGGCAGTAATCGATCTCCACCCCCTGCCGGTCGGTCATGTGGAGACCCACATGGCAGACCGGGCAGAGCATGGCCGACACCGCTTGAGCGTCCCGCACCTGCGCTTACTCGCGCTCGCCGGTCAGGCTCAGCAGCGCCTGGAAGATGTTGACGAAGTTCAGGTACAGCGACAGCGCGCCCATCACCTGCATCTTCTCGACGGCCTGCGTGCCGGCATAATAGAGATATTCCGACTTCATGCGCTGCATGTCCCAGGCGGTCAGGCCGTTGAAGATCAGCACGGCCAGCAGCGACACCACGGTCGCCAGCACCGACGAACCCACGAAGATGTTGACCAGACCCGCGACGATGATGCCGACCAGACCCATGAACAGGAAGGTGCCCATTTTCGTGAGGTCACGCTTGGTCGTGTAGCCCCAGAGCGCCGTCGCCAGGAACATCACCGCCGCCGAGAAGAAGGCGGTTGCGATGCTCGCCTGCGTGAAGACGAGGAAGATCGACGCCATCGACACGCCCATCACCGCCGAGAAGGCGTAGAAGGCCATGCGCGCGCCGGCGGTCGTCATCTTGTCGATGCGAAAGGTGAAGAAGAACACGAACGCGAGCGGCGCGAACATCGCGACCCACTTGAGCGGCGTGCCAAAGATCGCAGCGACCAGCACCGGCGTGCTTGCCACCGCGAAGGCGACCAGCCCGGTGATGACCAGGCCGATACCCATGTTGCGGAAAACGCCCAGCATGTGGGCGCGAAGACCGGCGTCGGTATCGACGGTCCGCGTCGACCCAAGGCCCGGCATACGAACAGGATTGTTCACGGCGTTTATAACTCCATCCAAAACAACAACAGGGATCGAGGCGCCCGGTGTGGTCTTCGGTGGGTTGGGGGGGGAGACCAACCCCCGAACCAGCACCGAGCGCACTCGATGCGGTCCGACATCACGGAGGCGTTGTCGCATCCGTCAGAGGGGCCCGGGCCGCACAAGCAATATCGGCGGACCAACGCGGCATTTCAAGGGAAGCTGCGTCAGACATGATTTATTACAATTGGCGCGCCATTATGCCTGATCCGGCAACATCCCCACCAGATCGCGCACCAATATCCCGCCCGGCGGCAGCTTCTCCATCCCCGGCAGATTATCCTCCAGCCACCCCAAGCTCTGCGCGATATCCGTCAGGTCCACGCCTCCGAACTCCGTCAGCGCATAGTCCCACCAGCGCAAGGCTCGCAGCCGCGCGATGATCTTCTCGTCGAAACGATAGCGAATGATCCGCGCCGGGACCCCGCCGACGATCGCATAGGGAGGCACGTCCTTCACCACGCAGGCATGCGCCGCCACCACCGCCCCGTCGCCGATCCGCACCCCGGCGCGAATGAAAGCCCCCTGCCCGATCCACACATCATGGCCGATCCGCGTCTGCGGCCGCCCCTCGAACGGCTTTGGCTCCAGCGTCACGCCTCGCCCCCAGTTGCGCGTCAGGCTCGCCCAGCCCAGAAAATCATCGGTCACGCCCAGCGAACTGCTGGTCAGCCGGTCGGTCGGATGCCCCGCAAAGCCGATCGCCACATTGTTGGCGATCGAACAATATCGTCCGATCATGGCGCTGGCGATGCTGCCGCCGTTCAGCACCGTATAGGCCCCCGTGCGCACCGCCGTCCCGGCATGCAGCCCCGCCACGCACAGCAGGGGCGGCTCGAACCGGCTGTTGCGATGCAGGCCGATCGACGCCGCCTGCGTTTCGAACCGCAGCCCCATATTGTCCAGCACGATGCGGTTGGTGGGCGTCAGTAACAGTTTCGGCATGCGGCATGCGGCCTTTTTGGGCGAAGTCCCCCGCCCCTGCGCCGCTTGCGCGCCGGGCACAAGAGCGCTTGATAAACCGCCCGTCCCGCGACATGGCAAAACCCATGTCCGACGACCAGCACAACAACGCCCCGCTGCGCCTGTTCAACAGCCTGACCCGCGCGCTGGAACCCTTCACGCCGGTCGCGGCCGGGGAAGCGCGCGTCTACAGCTGCGGCCCGACCGTCTATAATTACCAGCATATCGGCAACATGCGCGCCTATGTGTTCGCCGACACATTGGGCCGCACGCTCAGTTTCAAGGGGCTGGCGCTCACCCATGTCATCAACATCACCGATGTCGGGCACCTCACCTCCGACGCCGACGCCGGCGACGACAAGATGGAAAAGGCCGCCGCCTCCACCGGCAAGACGGCCTGGGACATCGCCGCCTTTTATACCGAGGAATTCAAGCGCGACCTAAGCTGGCTGCGCGTGCGCGATCCCGCCCGCTGGACCGTCGCGACCGACTATGTGCCGCAGATGATCGAGGCGGCGAAGGCCATCGCCGACCAGCATTGCTACGAACTGCCCAGCGGCCTCTATTTCGACGTGTCGACCGTCGCCGACTATGGCCGCCTCGCCCGCGCGGCTACGGACGAAGGCGAAGGCCGCATCGAAGCGGTGGAAGGCAAGCGCCACGCCGCCGACTTCGCGATCTGGCGCAAGACGCCCGAAGGCGAAACGCGCCAGATGGAATGGGACAGCCCCTGGGGTCGCGGCGCGCCCGGCTGGCATCTGGAATGCTCGGTCATGAGCCGCGCGGAACTCGGCCTGCCGTTCGACATCCACACCGGCGGCATCGACCATCGCGAAATCCACCACCCCAATGAGATCGCCCAGAATCAGGCGATCCAGGGCTTCGACGCCGATCACGGCCATCTCGACTGCGCGCAGAACAGCGGCGCGCGCGTCTGGATGCACAATAATTTCCTGATCGACCGCGGCGGCAAGATGTCGAAGTCGTCGGGCGAGTTCCTGCGCCTCCAACTGCTGCACGATCGCGGCTTCCACCCGCTCGCCTATCGCCTGCTCTGCCTCCAGGCGCATTACCGCTCCGAACTGGAATTCAGCTGGGACAATCTCGCCGCCGCGCTGACGCGCCTCAAGCGCCTCGTCATGGGCGTAGAGGGGCTGAAGGCGCGCGCCGAGGGCGTCACCTGGCAGTCGCCCCGCCTCGACTATCTGCGCGCGAACCTGCACCCCAAACTCGTGCCGCTGCTGGAGCAATTCGACGCCGCGATCAGCGACGACCTCTCCACCCCCCGCGCCCTCCCTCTGCTGGAGGAAGTGATCGCGATGAAGAAGGTCCCGGTCGACGAAAAGCTCTGCCTGCTCGCCGCCTTCGACGCAGCTTTGGGCCTCGACCTCCTCACCATCGCCCGCACCGACCTGCGCCTGCCGCCGCGTGACGCGCAGATCACGACAGAAGAGATCGAAGCCGAACTCACCCGCCGCCAGACCGCCCGCGCCGACAAGGATTTCGCTCTCTCCGACGACATCCGCGACGCGCTACTCGCGCGCGGCGTGGAGGTAATGGACGGCGACCCCCTCCGCTGGGACTGGAAACTCGCCTGAAAAACCTTCTCCCCTTGGGGGAGAAGGATACGAAGCCTTAGAGAGCGCAGCGAACTTAGGCGAAGTTGGAAGAGGGGGCGCGGCAACGAGCAACGCCAGCCCCCCAATCCCTACCCAAATCCCCCTGTTCCCCTCCCTGCGAATCGCCTAGCATCGCCCCAGGGGGAAACGACATGCCATGGCTACCGATCCTGCTGATGCTCGGCCAGCCTGCCCCGCCAGCGCCCCCGAACGCCATCTTCATGTTCGAAACCGGCGCGTCCCTGCTCGCCAAATGCCGCAACCGCGCGCCCGAATATCGGCTCGCCTGCACCGCCTACATCGTCGGCGCAGTGGACGGCATCAAGCGCGAAGCCTTTCAGGGCCGCCCCCTCACCAACTGCTGGCCCGCCCAAATCCCGGCGGAGGAGGTGCGGCGGATTGTGGTGAGCTATCTGGAGCGCACCGTCAGCGAACATGGCGCGCCGGCGTCCGTGCTGGTCGGCGTGGCGCTGGACGAGCGGTTTCCGTGCCGGGGGTGATGCGCGTTCGGTTGTTAACGACCGTTTGCGGATGCTCCCAATGGCAATATCCTGCCATCGTCAGGACAAAGAGGCATGACCAATGATCAATCGACGCCTGCTCATAAGCGCTTCGTTGTTCGGCGCTGTCGGTCTTGCTAGCGCCTCATCCGCCTGCCCATCTCGGGCGGTATCAAACTATCCGACCATGATTGCGGAATTACGGCGCTTCATCGACATGCTGCTAAACGAAGGCGTAGCAAGCGATGCCGATCTACGACGCTACGCAAACGTTAATCTGCAAAACTCATGGGGCAACATGGGAAGCGTTGGCCGATATTTTCGTAGGTGGGGTTCGAAATTTCCAAAAGATTTCAAAAAAACATCGATGTTAGAAATCAAGAATATTGGAAAATCTGCAAACGAGTATTACTTCCTGGCTCGTTGCAAGGTCATCGACGAATTTGACAGCTGTGGTGACGCGGTTCAGTCTACCATTTTGATAACGATGGAAAGCGATCTGATAAAATCGGTCCAAATGGCAAGGGAACTCGGCTATATTGATGACCTGTTTGTTTCGTCCGACGTGAAGTTCGCAGTTTCATAGTCGCAGCTAAGCTCAGCGCTCATTGGCAACCGGCTGCCGAGGATCACCAACTCAACTCGCCTGCGCCGCCAGCGACCGATTGCTGTCCTCCAGCTTCCCCCGCAGCGCGACGCCAAAACTCCGCCGCAGCGCCTGCCCGACATCGTCATGCATATCGACATAGTCGCGCAGCGCCGGGGCCAGCACGAACCACAGCCGGCTGTCGCGATCGAGCGTGACCGTCGCGGTCGCCGGCACGTCATCCAGCACGCCCGCCTCGCCGATCAGTTCGCCCGCCGCGATCGACCCCACCGGCTGCCGCCCGCGCGACGCCGTCGCCTGTCCGCTCGCCAGGTAGAAGAAGCCCGCCACCGCCTCGCCTTCGCGGATCAGCGTCTCGCCGGCCTTGGCGTTGAGCCAGTGCCCCTGGTCGATCAGCCCGCGCGCGTCGCCCGCGTCCATGGCCGACAGGTGCCGGTCGCGAAACGCGGTCTCGTCGGCGGAGAATTTCGCCCGCGCCGCCGGCAGCAGCGCGACGATCAGCGGCACGGCGACCACGATCAGCGCGCCGATCGGGAACAAGGCGACGTAATAAAGCCCCGAAAGAATCGACCCGGCCGCCAGCAGTAGCGCCGCCACCAGCGCCGCGATCCGCAGCGTCCGAATGTCGCGCATGGCCAGCGCCACCACCATGGCGATGCCGCCCAGCACCAACAGCGTCGTTTCCATCCTGATCTCCCTGTCGCCTGGACCATAGCCCAGCGTCAGCGAGAGCGGGAGGCCCCTCAACACCGTCATGCTGAACTTGTTTCAGCATCCATCGGGCGGCGGGCGCGGTTTTTGAGGCGACGGAGGACATCGCGGAGGCCCTGTCGCGCGACGATGGCCAAATCAGCGCGTGTTGAGGAATGGATGCTGAAACAAGTTCAGCATGACGAGGGTGCATGGACGAGAGCGCATGACGGGTCGCAGCCACCCCCATGGCGAAAGCCCCGCTTCGTCCCCACATAGGCTCATAATCTTGCCTTCGCGCCCGCATGCGCGTAGGGGCAGCGCCTATTTTTGCGTATATCAGGGAAGGATATTGCCGTGGCGGCGAAGTGGACGCCGGAAAGCTGGCGTGGGGCGCAGGGCATCCAGATGCCCGAATATCGCGATTCGGCGAAGCTCGCCGCGGTCGAGAATCAGCTCGTCAGCTTCCCCCCGCTCGTCTTTGCCGGCGAGGCGCGGCAGCTCAAGGCCGATCTGGGCAAGGTCGCCAATGGCGACGCCTTCCTGCTCCAGGGCGGCGACTGCGCCGAGAGCTTCGCCGAGTTCCACCCGGACAATATCCGCGACACCTTCCGCGTGCTGCTCCAGATGGCGGTGGTGCTGACCTTCGCCAGCAAGCAGCCGATCGTGAAGGTCGGCCGCATGGCCGGCCAGTTCGCCAAGCCGCGTTCGGCCAACACCGAAGTCATCGATGGCGTCGAGCTGCCCAGCTATCGCGGCGACAATGTCAACGACATCGCCTTCACGCCCGAGGCCCGCGAGCCGGACCCGGAGCGGATGGTGCGCGCCTACAACCAGTCGGCCGCGACGCTCAACCTGCTGCGCGCCTTCTCGACCGGCGGCTATGCCTCGCTCGACCGCGTCCATGGCTGGATGCTCGATTTCATGGGACGGTCACCGCTGGCGGCCCGTTTCGACGCCATCGCCGACCAGATCGGCCAGGCGCTCGACTTCATGCGCGCCTGCGGCCTGTCGCCCGACACCGTGCCGCAGCTGGGCGGAACCAGCTTCTACACCAGCCATGAGGCGCTGCTGCTGCCCTATGAGCAGGCGCTGACCCGCCGCGATTCGCTGACCGGCGACTGGTACGACACGTCCGCGCACATGCTCTGGATCGGCGACCGCACCCGCTTCGAAGGGTCGGCCCATGTCGAATATCTGCGCGGCATCGGCAATCCGATCGGCATGAAATGCGGCCCCAGCCTGGAGCCGGACGCGCTGCTGCGCCTGCTCGACGTGCTGAACCCGGCGCGCGAAGCCGGTCGCATAACCCTCATCACCCGCTATGGCCATGACAAGATCGAGGCCGGCCTGCCCAAGCTGGTCCGCGCCGTCCTGCGTGAAGGCCATCCGGTGGTCTGGTCCTGCGACCCGATGCACGGCAACGTCATCAAGGCCGCGAACGGCTACAAGACCCGCCCCTTCGACCGCATCCTGGCCGAAGTGCGCGGCTTCTTCGCCGTCCACCGCGCCGAGGGCAGCTATGGCGGCGGCATCCACGCGGAAATGACCGGCCAGAACGTCACCGAATGCACCGGCGGCGCCATCGCCATCACCGACGAGGGCCTGGCCGACCGCTACCACACCCATTGCGACCCGCGTTTGAACGCGGCACAGAGCCTTGAACTGGCGTTTCTGCTGGCGGAAATGCTGAACGAGGAACTCAAGGAACGCCGCGCGGCGGCTTGAGGGGCGGGAGCGGGCCGCTACACCGTCACCAGCGGCCCCTCGCACACCGCCTCCAGCAGCGCCGCCTGCTCCGGCTCCAGCGCGACCAGCAGCGTCAGCACATGCAGCACGTTGATGAGTTCGCTGGTATATTCGGGCAGCCAGTGGTCGGGCTGGATCGCGCCCAGCGGTGAGGGCGGCCGCTTGTCGCCGATCTGCGGCCGCTCTCGATTTTTGCGGCGATAGCTGAACCACTGGCGCAGCACCTGCTTGCCCGACACTTCATAGGCCCAAACCTGCGGCGACACATTGTCGATGAAGCCCGCGCCGACCTTCAGCCGACGCAGCGATGCATCATGATCGATGCTGTCGGGAAAGTCCTCCGGCGTGGAGGGGATGCGCCCCTCCTTCGATATGGTCGGCCCGCCTTCGCCGACACGCGGAGGGCCGGGCGCATGCCCTTCGGCAAAGCGATCGCCGAACGTATGCAGCCAAAGCACCCGCCGCCCCAGCGCCGCGCCGCGCGCGAACAGGGCCGCATCGGCGGTCACCGGCACGCGCAGCCCCGGCCGGATCAGGTCGCCCCTGAACCGTTCGGTATAGGCCGGATGCGCCAGCAGCGCGGCGACATAGGCGAAGACATCGACCGGATCGACGACATGGCCATAAGTGCGGCTGAGCCGCGCAAGCAGGGTGGGCGAGACGTTGGATTCGGTGGCGGCCGCGTCTTTCCAGAGCGCGAAGACGCGGCCGCCGAAAGATCCTTTATATTGATGCAGGTCCGGGATGAGGGCCGTCGCCGTCACGCCCGGCCCCTCGGTCGGGCTGTGCGCCATCAAGGCGCTGAGATAGACTTGCTGGCCACCATAGCCAGTCCACAAACCTGGATTAGCGCGATTTATCACCCGATTATCGGGAATGATCCATTGTCGGTCGAACGAGCGAAAGCCATAGCGGACCGGCGGCATGATCCTGAGCGCATCCTGCACGGCGCGATCGGTCGGTGAATGCCGTGCCTCCTCAAGCAGCACGTTGATACTTTTGAGCTGGCCATGATGCCCAGCCAACCCCTTCAGGCTGGGCTTCGAGACGGTCTTGTCGCCGCCCTCATGCGGATGGAACAGCATTTCGCGCCTATCGGCCATGTCCTTGCGCCGCTGCTCCGGTCCCTCGACATCGGCGACCAGTTCGTCCCATCGCCGCTCCAGCGATCCGGCGTCCGGCGCGATCACCCAGGTCCGTCCCGGCATAACGCCCGACCCGCAATCCCCCAGCACGGCGTCCAGCGCCACGAAATCACCCCATCCGCCCGCCAGTTCCGGCAGGAACGGCGCGCGCCACTCGCGCGCGCCCTCGACCCATCCCGCGCTGTCGATATGCAGCGCATCGAGTTCCGCGAACTTGGCCTCGCGCCGCCCGGCTCCCAGCGACCGGAACCGCACCCGCGCCGGCACGGCCGGATCGTTCGCGGGGGACCGAGAGGCCAGCACGATGCAAACCGGATGCTGCACCCCCTGGAATATCCGGGTCGCGACCTCCGGCTGGTGCCCCTCGGGCGAACAGTCGATCACCCAGATCTCATCGCAGTCGCGCCGCAGATCCGCCCGCATCTTCTGGAATCCCGGCCCGTTCAGGAAACCGGCCACGGTGATGTAGCACACCATGCCTGACAGAGCGTCCCCATCACCGCGTCCGCCGCCCTGCCCGTTCTGCTGCCCGTTTCCCTGCTCGAACACCTTCCACGCCGCCCAGCGCCAGAAATAGACATACAGGTTGCGCAGATGCTTGGCATGCGCGCCCACCCCCCAATCCACCGGCGGCTGCCAATCCTTCAGCGGCGCGGGCGTGTTGCCGCTGCCGCTTTCGATCCAGCTACCCTTGCCCTTGGCCTTTTCCTTGTAGGGCGGATTGCCGATGACCACCGTGATGCGCTGCTCGCGCTTCACCCGGTTCGCGTCCGCCCGCGACCGGCCGATTTCCCGATAGATGCCGCGCGCGACCTCCAGATCGGCATAGGGATCGCTCAGCGTGTCGGTGACGAACAGCGCCGGGCTGCCCTCCGCCTCCAGCGCGATCATCTCCGCCAGCAGCCGCAGTTGCGCCACCGCGAACGCGCCGAATTGCAGTTCGAACCCGTAAAGCCGTCGCGCCGCCTCGCTCACCGCGCCGGCCACCGCGCCTTCGCCCTCGTCGCGCGCCACCGCGTCGGCGATCGCGCGCAGCACCGCCAGCAGGAACGTGCCCGATCCGGTCGCCGGATCGGCGATATGCACCTGATTGCTGGCCAGCCCCGCCGCCACGCCGAACCGCGACGACGACTTGAGCGCCTCATCGCACAGCCGCACCATGGCCTGCACCACCTGCGGCGGCGTGTAGTAGCTGCCGGTCAGCTTGCGTAGCGTGTTGTCGTAAATCTCGAGGAAATCCTCGTAGAAATACAGCCAGGCTTCGGCATTGCCCTTCGCCACCCGGTTCCAGTCCACGACGTCGAGCACCCGCACCATCGTGTCGAGCGACGGCCCCAGCGAAAGCGCCTGCTCGGTCAGAAACTGCAACGCCGTGCCGATCAGCGAATTGCTGCGCCCCAGTTCATGCGCGACATCGTGCAGCCCTTCGCTCAGCGCGATGCCGCGCGATTTCGCCATCAACAGACCGAATGTCACGGCCTGCGCATAGCCGTCGGCAAAGCGCGCGTCGTCCGCATCGGGGAAAAGCAGCGCCTTCCAGTCCTCTTTCAGGTCGGCAAGCCGCGCGTTGCGGATGCCCAGCTGCTCCACCACCTCGTCGCGCAGATAACGGCACAGCCGCGCCGACACATGCGCCAGTTCCCGCGCATTGCGCGGCGCCACCGGCTGCCAGCTCAAGAAATCGGCGATCAGCGGCAGCAGGCCTCCCGGCGCGCCCAGAGCGCCGCCCGATGTCTCGACATCGCCGTCCAGACGCACGACAGCGCCAACGATCTCGCCGTTGCGCCACAGCGAAAAGCCATTGCCGTCGGTATAGAGCAGATTGGGCAACGCCTTGAGCTTGTCCCATTGCTCCTTGTCATGCCTGTCCCTGAACCTGCGCGGGTCCGCCCCCTTGCCCGGCGCCTTCACCTCGATAAAGCCGATAAGCGCCCGCCGTACCTGCACCGCAAAATCGGGCCGGGTCCGAAGGTCCGCCAGCGACTGCTCGCCGATCAGAGTCACGGCGCCGGGCTGATGCCCCCCCTCCGCGCCCAGCGCCTGAAACAGCTGCTCCACCGGATTGCGCAGCTGGTCCTCCGGCTGGCCACCCTGGTTCAGCTTGGCTTTTGCGGCCGCGCCATAATCACCCACAGCTTTTTTGATGCGATCGGCTTGTGTCATGCGCCCCCTCGGCTACATCTGCCTGATGGCACAGCGGCGCGGGTCGCCGCAAGCAATCGACGTGGATTCAACGTGAACGATCTTTTCGGTAATGGCGCCGCGCAACTCGGCCTCGACCTGGGCGATGCAACGCCCGCGCCGTCCTGCACGCCCGATCGCGACGACATCCGGGCGGAACTGGTCACTATTCTGGCGACCGCGCGCGCCGCACGGGACGGCTCGCCCTGGGACCGGCGAACCTTCCTGTACCATCGTACCGTGTTCCCGCAAATGGCGCAGTGGCTGGAGGAGGATGAGCGAAACCAGCTCTGTTTCGATTTTGCGCAGGAAGTCGAGCGCATAGAGCGCCTCCTCGCCGCCTGAACAGCGCGTCGTCCCGCCCTGCGTCGGTCGTTGACGGCTGTCAGGGCGAAAACCCAAACTTCATACCGCCCCCGAAATATCCCCTTCCTCCCGACCTTGCCCGCCTGCTAGGGGCGTTGGAGCCATCCGGCTGACCCGGCGTTGTCCGGTCGTCCCCCCGGGGCCAAAACGAGGAGATTCCACCATGGCATTCGTGCTGCCCGACCTTCCCTATGCCAAGGACGCCTTCGGCGACGTCCTTTCGCCCGAAACCTTCGACTTCCATCATGGCAAGCATCACAAGGCCTATGTCGACAAGGCGAACGAGCTGGTCGCGGCCGATCCGGCGCTGCAGGGTAAATCGCTGGTCGAGCTGATCAAGACCGCCAAAGGCGGCTTGTTCAACCAGGTCGGCCAGATCTGGAACCACACTTTCTACTGGAAGTCGCTCAGCCCCGAGAAGAAGGCCCCCACCGGCAAGCTGCTCGAACTGATCGAGGCCGGTTTCGGTTCGGTCGACGCGCTGACCGACAAGCTGAAGGCCGAGGCGGTCGGCCATTTCGCCAGCGGCTGGGCCGCTTTGATCCTGAAGGACGGGGCGCTGGCCGTCACTTCCTATCATGACGCCGACTGCCCGGTGGCGCATGGCGACGTGCCGCTGCTGATCCTCGATGTGTGGGAGCATGCCTACTACATCGACTATCGCAACGCGCGCCCGGTCTATTCGGAAACCATCCTGAAGAACGCCATCGACTGGGACTTCGTCGCCCAGAATCTCGACGGCGAGGGCGCCAGCCGCGCTGATCAGGCGGGCTGATCCGACAAAAAAAGCCCCTCTCCTTTAGGGGAGGGGTTGGGGTGGGGCCTATAACGAACCTATCGGTGAGACATCCCCCACCCCTTGCCCCTCCCCTGAAGGGGAGGGGTTACACGGGCTAAATCGTTTCTACGCCGCCTCAAGCTGCGCGACGAAGTCATCCGTCGCCCGCTGCAACGCCTGGGTCGTGCGCGCCAGGCCGGTCGCCGCCGTCGCCACCCGATCCGACAGCCCCTGCGTGTTGCGCGCCACGTCGGCGACATTCTCCATCTGCTCGACGATAGCGGTCGCATCGCGCGCCGTGTCCTGCGCCGTCCGACCGATCGCGGCCGTCGCGTCGCGCTGATCGGCGACCGCGCGCTGAATCTCGTCCGCCGCCCCGGCCAGCTGCGCCACCATCGCCGCCACCTCGGTCAGTGCGCCATGCGCCACATTCGCGCCCTGCCGCGCGGAGGCCGCCAGCGATCGGATTTCGCCCGTCGCGCTGCTGCTCTGCCCAGCCAGTTGCTTGACCTCGCTCGCCACAACGGCAAAGCCCCGGCCGACATCGCCCGCCCGCGCCGCCTCGATCGAGGCGTTGAGCGCCAGCAAGTTCGTCCGCGACGCGATCTGGTTGATCGAGTCCGCAAAATCCGCGATCGACGCCGTGCGCCCATCCAGCGACTGCACCGCCTCATGCCCGGCCGCCGACACGCGCTGCGCTTCGCCGCCCAGCGCCGCCTGCTGCTGCGCCGTCGCGGCGATCGCGGTGATCGATTGCGACAACTGCTCGATACGCATGGCCAGACCCGATGCGCTGGCGGAGGATTGCCCCGCCGCCGCCGCCGTATCTTCGGTGCCCAGCCGCCCGCGCCGTGCCAGATCGCTCATCATTCGCGCCGACTCGTCTAGTTCCGCCGTCGCTGCGCTGACCGCAACGACCACCTCCGCCACGGAGCTGCGGAACTGCTGCACCAGCGCCAGCGTCTCCGCGCGCCGATCCGCCGCCATCCGCGCCTTCTCATCCTCGCGCGCCTTGACCAGCGCGATTTCCCGCGCATCCGCCGCCTGCTTGGCCTCCATCGCCGCTTCGGCCGCGCGCAGCCCGGTCTCGGCGTCGCGCGCCAGCCGGTCGGCGGTCGCCAGATTGTCGTCCTGGACCATCAGCAGCGACCGCAACCGCACCGTCAGATAGCTCAGGATCGCCGCCTGCAGCACCACCGCCACCGCATGGATCAGCACGCGCGGCACATTGCCCGACCCCGTGAACACCCAGCTTGGCGCGATCCACAGCAGCAACAAATGGTGCAGCGCGATCAGCGTCGACGCCAGCAGGATCGGCCGCCAGTCGAACAGCACCGTCAGGCTGGCGAGCGCCACGAAGAAATACATGTGCCCGTCCATCTGCCAGGGATGGCCGGTCATCAGATACAGCAGCACCGCAGGCTGCACCGCCGCCAGCGTGCCGATCAGCATCCGCGTCGGCAGGTCGGTCCGTCCACCCAGCACCATCATGGTCGGCAGCGCATTGGCCCCCGCCGACAGCAGCAGCGCCGGCAGCGTCCGCCCGCTGTCCAGCAGCAGCGCGATGATCGCCATCGCTCCGGTGAACAGCCAGCTCGACAGTACGAGCACCCGCTCGCCGTTCAGCCGCAACCGCTCCAGGCCCGTCCTCGCCGTCATGCGCGCACCTCATCGTCCGACCGACCACAAGCGGCGGCGTCGCCCGCCATCACGACCACCGCATGGGCCATCAACGGCCCGGAAAGCGCCGCCCGCTCGCCCCAGATCACGATCGATCCCGGCAACGGCCCGCGCGCCATCAGCCGCGCGCCATGGTCCGTGGCGACCCGCACCATCGCCGCCCGCGCATCAGCCGACAGCGGCACCAGCAGCATCGGCCCCTGCACCGGAGGATAGAAAGCCAGCACCGGCACGCCGATCAGGATCAGCAGCAACTGCGCGGCCAGCAGCCGACAGCGCGACAGGGAGCGCGGAAACATGGTTCGCGTTTAGGATTAAACGGTAAGAAAGCGATTAACGGTGGAGCTGGATCAAAGGCTTGTCGTAGCCCGCTGGCCAACGAGCGGCGATACCATCAGGCGGATGGGATGTGCCACATTCCCAGCAAAGCCGGCTTTGATACGCCCAGCCCCTTGCGCTAGAGTCTTGGCTGCGGAGAACATCGTGACCAATGCAAGGCGAGCGCTGATCGGATGCGCCCTGGTGGCAGGGGCGGCCGGATTTTTCTGCCTGGGTATTTTGGTGTCGCAGCACATGGAGCGCCGTCAGGAACAGGCGCATCCTCCTGCGCCCTCGAACAAGCCATCGTCGCAGCCATATGGCCGAAAGATCTTTTCTCCGTCGATCGCTGACGATCCCTATGTTGTGCAGCAGTGGAAGGAATCCGTCGAGGCACTTGAACGACGTTGCAGGGACGCCAACGAATTTTGCGCTGAAGCGAGAAACGCAAGAGTGCAAATCAAGGAAATACAATAGCCTGCATGATCGCAGGATCGATAATAATTGAGATCAATCAGACCGCATCGTGCCCGCCGGCTCCGCCAGCCCCAGTTCCGTCGCCAGCAAATCCAGGTCCGCACCCGGCCGCACCAGCAGCCAGTCGCGGCTCCGCCCGCCGTCGATCACCGTCACCGCGCCCTTGGGGCATATGCCCAGACACCCGACCTCGATGATCCCCGCCGCCGCCTTGCGCCCCTTCTTGAGCGCCAGGTGCTTGCGCAGCGCCTTGGCCAGGCCCTTGTCGCCCTTCGGCCCGAAGCCGCCGCCGATCTTCTTCGAACATTTGCGGCATATCAGCGCGACGTTGCGCCAGTCGGACCGGACATGATCCTTCAACCGTGCGCTCCCGAAGTCCCCATGCCCGGCTTCCACGTCCGCCGCTCCTCGGCCGCGCGTAGCACCTCATAGGCCGCCTGGATCGTCTGGAAGCGCACGGCGGCCTGCGCATCGCCAGGACGGATGTCGGGGTGGTTCTCCTTCGCCAGCCGCCGCCAGCTGCGCTTGACCGCCTCGAAATCGGCGTCGTCCTCCAGCTCCAGCGCGGTCAGTGCGTGCAGTTCGTCACGCGATCGCGATCCGTCGCCTGCCCCGCCCCAGCTATTGTAGGAACTCGCCTTGTATCCGCTGGCGTCGCGCTGCTCGGCATGCGCGCGCTGCGCCCGCTCTTCGGCGTCCAACCCCTGAAAATAGTCCCAGTTGCGGTTATATTCGCCGGCATGCTCGGCGCAGAAATACCAGCGCTCCGGGCTGTTGGGCGATTTGGGCGCGGGGCAGTCGCCCGGCTTGTCGCAGCCATGGCGATCGCACAGCCGCACGCGCTGCGCTTCACGCGCGGCGCCATATTCGCGCCACCGGGGAAAGCCCCAGTCATTGGATCGGCTGTTTCGCGCCATCGGGCGAAAGTAGGCAAAGCACAGCGGGAAAGCCAGCCCACCCGCGCGAAAAGCCGCCGATCAGTTGCGGAATGTGATGCCGACGCTGTTCGCGCTGCACCCCAACCCGCCATCCGGGCGATAGGTCTGTTCATAGCGCGCCCGCGCCGTGATCTTCTCGCCATTGCTGCTGAACGCCATCGGCGGATAGGTCGCGATCGCGCGCTGGTTGAGCGTTCGCCCGTCCGCGCCGACATCGAACTGCACCCTGGTCCACCCTTCGATGCCGACCTGCACCATGTCCGTGGGGTAGTCGGCGGAGGATGTGGGGGCCGAGCGCAGCGCAGGCTTTGCGTCGACGATCGAACATTGCGCCGCGTCCAGCCCGGTCGCCGCGAAATCGGCCTGCGCACCGGCCAGATCGGCTGACGATGCGCGCAAATTCGCGCGCCGCACCAGCGCCGCCACCTTGAGCGGCGCGTCCTTTTCCAGCGCAGGATCAGCGATCACCGTGTCCAGCAGAGTCGCATTCTCCTTCTTGAAACGCGACGGCATGCCGTCATAGCGCGCCAGCCGCGCCGCCGCCAATGCGTCGGGATCGGCGGCGTAGCGCGCCTCGTCGATATCGAACAGCGTCAGCTTTCGCCCCGTGCGCAGCGCCGCCCGCCACAGGATGACGTCGATCATCAGCCGCGCCAGCGGCGGTGGCGGAGTGCGGGCGATGGCGGCCTCGATTAGCGGGCCGAAGCGCTCAACATCCCCGCTCGACGCCGCCGATCCACTCAGCACCGCCAAGGCGATCGGCAGCAGGGCGGGCGATCCCGCCCCGTCCTTCGCGCTGATCTGGTCGAATCGCGCGATCAGCCCGACCCGGTCCATCCCGGCCACACCATATTCCAGATCGAAACCGCCCAACGTCGCCATTTCGTCGCCCGGCAGCCAGTCGGCCAGCGCGGCCGCCGCCGGGCGCAGGATCGAAGGGCCGCCATTGTCCATCGAACAGCGCAGCTCCAGCCGGGTCACCGCCCGGAACAGCGCCGGAATGGTCGCCAGCTCGTCGGGACGCCAGGCCCATTTGCGCACCGCCTGCGCGAAGATCACCGCAAGATTGCCGGGGCGCGATCCATAGACAGGCCGCGCATAATAGACCGCGCCATCGTCGCCGATGCCGAATTCCACGACCACCCGATCGTCCGGCTTCACCCCATCGACGCCACAGGGCGGCAGCGGCATGTCCGCGCCGAAGGAAAATGCCTTGTCCGGCATCCGCCCGGCGCCGGTGTAGATCAGATATTCGCGCGCCTTGCTCTCATTGCCGGCCAGCAGCGCCGCGACCGCGGCGTCCGATCGCGCGACCAGGTCCGCATAGCCGACCTTCATCGTCAGCCCGCCCTGTCCCTTCACCGCCTCCGCCAGCACCGCCTGCGCTTCGGCGAAACGGCCGGCGTTCATCAGCGCCCGTCCCTTGACCTGCGCGATCTGCGCGATCTGGTCCTTGGGCAGCTTCATTTCCGACGCGGCGATCCCTTCAGCCTGCGCAATATCCTCCAGCGCCGGCGCGGGATCGATGAAGGTCTGCGCCTGCGCGCGACCCAGATAGGCGCGCAGCCGATCGATCGGCGCAACTGCCTGCGCCAGCGCAAGCCCGTAATAGGTGACCGCCTGCGGATAATCGAGGTCGGCGAGCGCATAGCCGCCCAGCCGATCGGCGGCCGCCACCCGGTCCTCCGCCAGCGACGGATCGTTCCCGGGCAAGCCCGCAAGCCCCTTTTCAAGATAAGCGCGCGCCCTGTCCCGTTCGCCTTGCGCGGCCAGCATCAGCCCCTTGCGCAGCTGCACGATGGCGAGGCTGCGAGCGTTTTTCGCCACCCGTGTTTCCAGCTGATCGAGCGCGCCGAGCGCTGCTGCGGCGTCACCGGCTGCGGCCGCCCGCGTGGCGGTGTCGAACAATTGCTGCACGCTTTGCGGTTTGGCGGGCGGATCTTGCGCACCCGCCGCCAGCGGCAGCGCCACGCCCGCCAGCATCATGCCCAACCATCCGCCGCGCATCCCAAAATCCCCTGCAAGAATCGTGGCTTGCACCCTATCAGCGCGCCGTGCGGTGTGAACCGCTTTTGCGATGGTTTCGCGACAAGCCAATGCCAGAGGGCCTGTAAGCCGGGTCCTGTCCTCCTCTTGCAAGGAGTGGCGACCATTCCTCTAGGCCGTGCATTGCTGCGCGGCTCCAGCAACCAACCCGGACGATCTCGGCCGAAAAATGCCTAGCAACTCGCGTTGCGCGCCGTCCCTATTCGGTCTTGCTTCCGGTGGGGTTTACCATGCCGTCGCCCGTTGCCGGGGACGCGGTGCGCTCTTACCGCACCCTTTCACTGTCACTGGGCCGAAGCCGTAGCGACCTGCTCTCTGTTGCACTGTCCCTTGGATCACTCCAGCCGGCCGTTAGCCGGCACCGTTTTTTCGTGAAGCCCGGACTTTCCTCGCCGTGGAAGTTACCCGCCACGCCGCGGCCGCCCGGCCCTCTGGCAGGAAGCGCCATAGCGCAGCGAGCGGGCCGAGTCATCCCATGGACGCCGCAATATCCGCGATCGATCGGAACAACAGCATCGGATCGTCCCGAGACGGCAGGAATCCACGTCGCCGCCAGAAGGCCGCCGCGTCCTCGTCCACAGCATTCACCAGCACGGCCCGCCCACCGATCAGACGCGAAACGGTGACGCAGCGTTGCAGCGCGTGCTTCAGCAACCCTGCGCCGATGCCCTTACCCGCCCACGCCTTGTCCGTCGCCAGTTGCGCGATCAGCAGGCACGGCACCGGATCGGGCGGCTGTCCCGTCCGGACGGATCGCGGCAACTGCGCGGGAATGATAGATGTCGGTGCCAGCCCGTAATAGCCAACCACCCGTCCAGCTTCATGCACCACCATCACCGCCGTAAAGCCGCGTTCCTGATTGGACAGCGCCCGCGTCAACAACCAGCGGTCGAGCGACGGCTTGCCGCAGGAAAAGGCGGACAGATCATGCGCTGCCGTCAACGGCTCCGGCGCGGATAGCATCGCCGCTCAACCTTCCGGCGGAGCAGCATCGCTCTCCCACGGGGCGACCCGCCGGAACAGCGCCTCCATTTCCGGCACGGGAGTGGCGGGACCGGACACCGCCGCCATGAAAGCGTCGAAGCCCTCCACGCTCATGCGCACGGGCATCGCCTCCATCAGCACTTCTTCCGCCGCACGGACGGCGGCGTCGCGCACAAAATCGGTGCGCGAGCGCCCACGCAGTCGCGCCGCGCGATCAATGATCGCTATGTCGTCATCCGGCATCCGCATCGACAGCGGATGCTCCTTGCGCTGGGTCTGGCTCATGGAGCGACCCTAGCCGAATGTATTGCAAAACGCAATACGACTCACTCATCGCCGCGCGGCTTGGGCAGCAGCAGCGCCAGCAATATCGCCCGGCATTCGCCGTCGATCACGCCGTCGATCAGCTCGGGCCGAAACCGCCGCTGGAACGCCACCACCGCCGGTTGCGGCTCGGCAATGTCATAGCCGAAGCGCTCCAGCGCCAGCATGAAGCCGCCATCGGTCCAGTGCGGGTCCATCAGGTTCTTGGTCGGGCGCGGAAGCGCCAGCCGCAGCCGCGCCAACTGGCCCCAGGGAAACAGCTCGCCCGGATCCTGCTTGCGCGCTGGCGCGATGTCCGAATGGCCGACGATATTGCCGCGCGTGATGCCGTGCCGGGTCACGATGTCGTGCATCAGCGGGATCAGCGATCCCATCTGCGCCTCCGGGAAAGGGCGATAGCCCCATTCATGCCCCGGATTGACGATCTCTATGCCGATACTGGCCGAATTGACGTCGTCGATGCCGCGCCAGTGCGAGCGGCCCGCATGCCAGGCGCGCTGGGCTTCATCGACCATGCGGACCACCTGCCCGTCCTCGGTCACGACATAATGCGCCGACACCTTGGATTCCGGGTTGGCCAGCCAGTTGATGGCGCTCGCCGCGTCCGGCATGCCGGTATAGTGCAGCACCAGGATGGAGACGGGGGCGTCGCGCTCGTCGAAATTGGGCGACGGCGTATCGATAAAGGGAAAGTCGGTCATCGCTGGCAGAATGGTCACCGGGCACTGTCGCTTACGCGCAGACCATGGCCCCGATGCCCGCCGCGATCAATCGGTAAAACTGTCCAGCGCCAGCGGAAAAATCCGCGAGCAGAAGGCGCAGTCGACGCCAATGACGCCATGATCGTCCGCCATCTCCGCCCGCTCCTCCGGCGCGAACCGGCCGATCACGTCGCGGATATGCGCCAGGTCGCAGCGGCAACCCTTGACGATCGGCGTCGGCCCGGTGACGCGCACTTCGTCCTCCTCATGGAACAGTCGCCACACCAGATCGGAGAGCGGCAGTCCGACGTCGGTCAGTTCGCCGTCGCGCAATGTCCCTGCCAGTGCCTGCACATGCTCCCATTCGGGATGGTCGTGCCGCACATGCAGCCGCTCGCGCCCCACCTCGCCCTCGGGCAGATGCTGGAGCATCAGCCCGGCGGCGAAGCAGCCCTCGCCCGCGTCATGCCGGGTCGCGATCTGGATAATGCTGGGGATCTGTTCGGACTGGAAGAAATAATGCTCCGCCGCCTCGGCCAGCGATCCGCCGTCCAGCGGCACGATCCCCTGATAGCGCTCCTTGGTCGCCGCCTGGTCGAAGGTGATGGCGAGATAGCCCTTGCCGAACAACCCGAACAATGTCGGGTCGGGGCCGATCTCGGCCAGCCGATCGGCGTCGAACTGGGCATAGCCGCGCACCGCGCCGGCTTCATAGTCGGCGACCAGCAGCCGCACGACGCCGGTCTCGGTCTGCGCCTGAAGCGTCAGTTGTCCACCCGCTTCCTTCAGCGTCGATCCCAGCAGCGCCGCCAGCACCAGCGCGGACGCCAGCAGCTTCTCGATCGGCGGCGGATAGGCATGCGCCGCCAGCACCTCGTCCAGCACCGGGCCAAGCCGCACCAGCCGCCCGCGCGCATTGCGCGAAGGAATGGTGAAGCCCAGGGCCTGGTCGATATGGGCGGACGCGATGTTCATGAACGACTTTTCCGGGGAACGCAGAAGCAGGCCATATAGGCGCGCGTCACAGCTTTCCAAGCGCCCAGAGCAGCACCGACTTCTGCGCATGGATGCGGTTTTCCGCCTCGTCCCAGATCAGCGACTGCGGCCCGTCGATCACGTCCGCCGTCACTTCCTCGTCGCGATGCGCGGGCAGGCAGTGCATGAACTTCGCGGTGGACTTCGCGCCCGCCATCAGCGCCGCCGTCACCTGATAGGGCATCATCGCTGCCAGCTTGTTGTGGACATGTTCCTGCCCCATGGAAATCCAGGTGTCGGTGACCACCATGTCCGCGCCCGCCACAGCCTGCGCCGCGTCGCGGGTCAGGGTGATCTTCGCGCCCAGTTTCTCCGCCTCTTCGGCGAAAGCGGGGTCCGGCTCGTAACCCTGCGGCACGCCGACGCGCACGTCGAACTTCATCAGCCCGGCCGCTTCGATGATCGAATGGAGGACGTTGTTGCCATCGCCCAGCCAGGCCCATTGGCTGCCGGGCAGCTGCACGCCGTGCTCCACAGCGGTCAGCAGATCGGCGACGATCTGGCAGGGATGCGACAGGTCGGTGAGGCCGTTGATGACCGGCACGGTGGCGTGCGCCGCCATCTCCTCGACCTTGGCGTGATCGTCGGTGCGCATCATGATGACGTCGCACATGCGGCTCAGCACGCGGGCGGTGTCCGCCACCGTCTCGCCACGCCCGATCTGGCTGGTCGCGCCCTCCAGAATGATCGAAGTGCCGCCCAGCTGGCGGATCGCGATGTCGAAGGAGACGCGCGTGCGCGTCGAATTCTTTTCGAAGATCATCGCCAGCACATGGCCGGCCAGCGGCGCGTCGGCATCCGCCCTGCCCTTGGGCCACTCCGTGCGCGCCGCCTTGCGATCGATGGCGTCGGCAATCATCGCGGCGATCGCGTCGCCGCCGGCGTCAGTGAGATTCAGGAAATGTCTGGTCATTGGGAACTTCCCCCAGTGTCCCAAGCTCCGTTCGTTTCGAGCCTGTCGAGAAACGCCACGCGACGGCTTCTCGACTTCGCTCGAAGCGAACGGATGGGAGTTGGCTAGATCAGGCCGCGCCCGAAAAGCTCCGCGCGCCGGCGGAGAGCTTTTCGATGCATTCGGCGATGTGGCTGTCCTCGATCACGAGCGGCGGCAGGATGCGCACGACATTCTGGCCGGCCGACACCGTCAGCAGCCCATGATTATCGCGCAGATGCGCCACGAAGCTGCGCGCCTCGACCGCATCTTTCAGCTTCACGCCCAGCATCAGGCCCAACCCGCGCACATCCTCGAACATGTCGTGATTGGGGATCAGCTGTTCCAGCGCCGACCGCAGGCGCGCGCCCTTGGCCTTGACGCCGTCGAGGAACCCCTCGTCCAGCACCACGTCCAAGATCGCCTCGCCTGCCGCCATCGCCAGCGGGTTGCCGCCATAGGTAGAGCCATGCGTGCCGAACGCCATGCCCTTGGCCGCCTCTTCGGTCGCCAGGCACGCGCCCAGCGGGAAGCCGCCGCCAATGCCCTTGGCCACCGCCATGACGTCCGGCGTGATACCGTATTGCTCATGCGCGAAGAAGGTCCCGGTGCGGGCATAGCCGCACTGCACCTCGTCCAGGATCAGCAGCAGGCCCTGCTCGTCGCACGCCTTGCGCAGGCCGGTCAGGAAAGCCTGCGTCGCCGGAGTGACGCCGCCCTCGCCCTGCACCGGCTCCAGCAGGAAGCCGGCGGTGTTGTCGTCGATCGCAGCCAGCGCCGCGTCGAGATCGTTGAACGGCACAACGGTGAAACCAGGCAGCAGCGGCTCGAAGCCGTCGCGCATCTTGGGCTGGCTGGTCGCCGAGATGGTGCCCAGCGTGCGGCCGTGAAAGGCATTGTCGAAGCTGATAATCTTGTGCCGGTGGGCATTGCCGTTGGCGTAGTGATAGCGACGCGCGGTCTTGATCGCGCACTCGACCGCCTCGGCGCCCGAATTGGTGAAGAACACGGTGTCGGCGAACGTGCTGTCCACCAGCCGCTGCGCGAATTTCTCACCCTGCGGGCTGCCGTACAGGTTCGACACATGCATCAGCGTCGCGGCCTGATCGGCGATCGCCTTGGTGAGGCCGGGGTGACCGTGACCCAATATGTTGACCGCGATGCCGCTGGCGAAGTCGAGATAACGCTCGCCGCGCTCGCCGATCAGATAGCATCCCTCGCCTCGGACCGGACGCACATCGCACCGGGGGTAAACGGGCATGAGCGGCGTAATCGACATCTTGTACCTTCCCTTCGCATGTGGTCCGAAACGCAAAAAGGCGGCCCCGCCGGGCCGCCCTTTGCGAGCGCTGCCTATACCGGGGGGCGGGAACCCGCGCAACCCCGGAGAAGCGGGCCAGTTCAGCCGATCTGGTTCCAGGCGTCAGCTATCTCGGCGATCATCGCCTTGGCCTGCTCGACCGGCTCGACCGTGCGGCTCTTTGCGCCTTCCAGCAGCAGGCGGCGCGCCTCGCGGTAGATCTGCGCCAGGCCCAGAGCGATGTCGCCGCCCTTGTCATGATCCAGGCTCGATTCCAGCGCGAACAGGATGGACATGGCGCGCGCCTGCTTGTCCGACACCTTGACGCGGTCGCCATTGCGCTCGGCCAGCGCCGCGGAACCCAGCGCGATCAGCAGTTCGTCGAACAGCACCCGCACCAGCGCATGGGGCGTGGCGCCCTCGACCCGGCTGCCCGAATGCACCGCCGCATAACGACGCGCCGCACCTGCACCTGCATAGCCCTGATTGTAAAACATCGTCGTCATGTCCCCGGATTAATTGTCGCTGTTGTTCCACATGGCGATCTGCTGCTCGAGATAGCTCTGGGTCGCCTTGATCGCGGTCAGGCGGCTTTCCATGGCCGAATAGGTCTTGGTCAGCTGCTCTTCGTAATTGGTCATCTGATCGTCCAGCTTCTCGAGCTGCTTGCTCAGTTCGCTCGCCAGCAGATCATATTTCTTCTGGGTCGACTTGAGCGGCCCGTCCGTCATCTGGATCTTGTCGCGCACGCTGTCCATCAGGCCGGCCAGGCCCGGATTGGTCGCGGTCTTGACCGACGGGTTCAGCATCTGGGTGATCGCCTGCGGGTCCGCCGCGATCGCCTTGTCCAGCTGCGTCGTGTCCAGCTTCAGCGTGCCGTCGCGATTGGTGGCGATGCCGATTTCCGACAGCGTCTTGTACGCGCCCGTCGTGGTCAGCGCGGTGGAGGTCATGGCGGACAGCTGCCGCTTCATGTCCCGGACCGAAGCCTCGCCGTTCAGCACGCCCGCATTCGACGAGTCGGTGCCCGTCGCGGTCGCCGTGTTCAGCGCCTTCATCAGCGTGTTGTAGGCGTCGACGAATTCGACCACCAGATCGCGCATCGACGTGGTCGGTTCGGTCGTCGCCAGCGTCACCTTGGTGCCCGGCACGGCCTTGTTCAGGTCGATGCGCAGATTGGCGATGGCGGTGTCGATGGTGTTGGTCGAATAGGTCTGCTCGACCCCGTCCAGCACGATAATGCTGTCCTGCGCCGTAACCGCGCGGCTCATCGTGCCGCTCGTCCCGTCAAACTGGAAAGCGTCGAGACCCGCGTCGCCGCCGGTCTTCGTCATGGTGAAGGCGTTGGCGCTGCCGGTCTCGCCCTTCATCACCAGGCGGGTGCCGTTATTGTCAGTGACGACCGACGCCGTGACGCCCGAACCCGAATTGTTGATGGCGGTGGCCAGGTCCGCATAGGTCGCGCCGGCGGCCAGCGTGATCTGCTTCGTGACGCCGCCGACCGTCAGGTCGAACGTCCCCGCGCCGATCACGGTCGTCGCGGTGGCGGCGGGATCATTGGCGGACACCAGCGTCTGCGCCGAAGCGAGCTGCTTGACCTCCAGCTGCGCCGGCAGCTTGGGCACGCCGCCCGGCAGCGCGCTGACGCTGGCGATGCTGGGATCGTTGGAGGCGGGCACGCCGGCATAGCCGGTGCCGGCCAGCAGGCTGTTGAGCGCGTCGGCAAAGGTGTCGAGCGAGCTGGAGGCCGAAGCGAGCGCCGAAATCCGCGAGGCGTTCAGGCTCTGGCGGCTGGTGATGACCGATTGCTTGGGATCGCGCACCGCGCTGACCAGGCTGGAGACAAGCGATCCGGTGTCGATACCGGAACCGATGCCCAGGGCGGTCGAAATGCTGCTGCTCACCGAAGTCATTATGCCGTCCTTTCAGGGGGGTAGAACGGCCGTAGCGCACAGACCTTTAGATGTTATTTCGATCTGGCGGGACGGCGTGCGCAGCGCACGCCTCGTCCCGTCGCATCACACTACGGTCGACAATATCTGATCGACGGTGCCGCGCTTGACGTTCGCCTGCGCCGCCTGGGCGTGCAGCGCCTGCTGCGCGATCCGCCGGGCCATCGCCTCGGCATGCTCGACCGCTTCCTTGCTGGCGGGCGGCAGCGGCACGATGACGATCGGCTGCGGGATCATCGACTGGATTTCGGCGGCCGCGCCATCGACGGTGACCGACGGGGTCGACCGCATGTCGGCGAGTATGTCCGCGATGCGGGCATGCGCCTTGGCGTATTCCGCCGCGCCAGCGACTTCGCTGTCGACATCCACGGCCGGCTTGGCGACCGGCTGGGCCACGACAGTGCGTTCGGGGGCCGCTTTTTCCTGCGGCTTCACCGGCTGAACGGCGGCCACTGGAGTGGGAGCGCGCGTCACCGCACGGTCCACAGCCTTAATCTCGCTCAGATGCTCGTTCATGACGCTATAATCCTGCGTCCCCATGAAGAGAATACGGACGAGCGCGGCTAAACTTTAATTGACCAACAGGATTTTTTTGGCAGGTCCCAGAAACTGCGGAAAAGCGCCGCCGCAAACAGCAAAGGCAGCACTCCGGGGCCGCCCAGACCGGCCAGACCCGCCGCCATCTGCAACAGCGGCAACAGATAGATCAGCATCGTCCAGTTGCGCCCGCTCTCTCCCCTCGCCCCCGCCAGCACCGCCATCGCCGTCAGCGCCAGGCAGTCATAGGCGAGCAGATAGGGCGTGGCGCTGACCGCGCAGGCCAGGAACAGCGCGTTGGCGCCCGCATCCTGCGCGGACGGCGCACGACGAAAGCGCATCCACATGATCAGCATCGCCAGCAACGCCAGCAGCGTCTGCGCCGCGCCAGCGGCGGCGGCGTTCGCGCCCAACACGCGCAGGTTCATGAACAAGGTCGGCATGAAGGGGCCGGCCAGATGCTCCGGGTCGCTCAACACCAGCGACTGATTGGCGATCCCCTGCGCCAGGTAGACGCGCCAGATATCCACACCCCACAACAGAGCGACCGTCCCGACGATCATCGCCACGGACAGCGCCGCCGCGCCGATTACGCGCCAGTCGCGCGTCGCCAGCAGCATCAGCGGGATCAGCAGCGCCAGTTGGGGTTTGACCGTCAGCAGGCCCAGCAATGCGCCCGCCAGCAGCGGCCGGCTCTGTCGCCAGCGCAGAAAGGCGAGCAACAGGGCGGCCGCCAGGCTGGCGAACTGGCCGGACATCAGCCCGAACAGGCAGGCAGGCGATGCGACGACGATCCCCACGATGCGCCAGTCCTTCGTCCACAGCCGAAGCGCCGCCACCAGCGCGACCAGCCCCGTCAGCGTCCATGCCAGCAACGCCGGCAGATAGGGCAGCAGCCCGAACGGCGCGGCGATCAGCAGCGCGACGGGCGGATAGGACCAGAGCTGTCCCGGATAGCCACCGCCCAAATGTTCCGCCAGCAGCGCCTGATAGGTGGCGATGTCATAATAGCGGGCGGGGTCGCCGCCCCAGGCTGCGCGGCCATATTGCCAGATGTTCAGGAAATCGCGCCCGACCACCAGCGACGTGCCGTCGCGCGGGATGCCCTGTCCCGCGGTCAGCGACAGCCAGTATGCCGGCGCGAAGATGACCAGCAGCACGATCGCCGTGACGCCCGACAGGCGCAGGACGTCGTTACCCGGCGTCACTTGCCGACCTTCTTGCCGTCCGTGTCGAAGCGCATGTCGTCCGGCACGGTGATGAACGGCCGGTCCATCTCGCTCGCCATCTTGTGTTCGACGCGGAAGACGAAGGCAATGACGGTGGCGACCGCCATGAACAGCGCCTCGTCGATGATCTGGCCGGGGCGCGAGGTGAAGTAGAGCGCACGGGCGAGTTCGGGATATTGCAGGATCGGCACGCCATGGCCGTCACCCAACTCGCGCATGGCCGCCGCAATGGCGTCGCATCCGCGCGCGACGACGATCGGCGCGGCGTCCTGCCCCGGCTTGTAGCGCAGGGCGACCGCGAAATGCGTCGGGTTGGTGATGATGACGCTGGCGTCGGCCACCGCCTTGCGGGTCGAGCCGTTCAAGACCTCATATTGCCGACGCCGCAACTGGCCCTTCATTTCGGGCGAGCCTTCGCTTTCCTTGTGCTCGTCCTTGACCTCCTGCTTGGTCATGGCGAGCCGCTTGCCGCGCTGGAACATCTGCATCGGCACGTCGATGCCCGCGATCAGCAGCAGGCCGCCCGCCATGATCAGGCAGACCATCACGAACATTTCACCCACGCCAGCCATCGCCGGCTGCAATCCTGCCTTGCCGAAGCCGATGATCTCCAGCCGGTGGCTCCAGATCACCCAGGTGCCGACCGCGCCCAGCAGCGCGACCTTGGCCAGCGATTTGCCCAGTTCGATGAGGCCCTGCATGCCGAACATGCGCTTGAGGCCGGTCATCGGGTTCATCTTTTCCGGCTTGGGCGCGAACGCGCCGGATCGGAAGCCCAGCGACCCCAGCACCGCCGGCCCGGCGATCGCCGCCACCAAGGTCGCCAGCAATATCCCGCTTAGCGGCAGCACCACCTGCCCGCCCAGTTCCATGATCCGCGTTCCCGGCGCGAAATCGGTGATGTCCTCCCGCCGGAAGCGCAGCCCCTGCGTCAGCATCTTCGACAGCGCGCCGACGATCGCCGGGCCACTGATCGCCAGCCAGCCGATGCCGGCCAGCACCACCAGCGCGGTCGCCAGTTCGCGCGATTGCAGGATGTCGCCCTTCTTGGCGGCGTCCTGCAATTTCTTGGCTGTCGGTTTCTCGGTCTTTTCACCGCCGCCATTGGAGCCTGCCATGTCAGCGCCCCTCCGACACGGCCGATTCCGATACAGACCGCGCCTGGTCGAGGCCAGCCTTGAGCGAGGCGGTCAGCCCTTCGCCCATGATCGGCGCGGCGACCGCCATCAGGATCAGGCCCGCCATCAGCGCCACCGGCATGCCGACGGCGAACAGGTTGAGCTGCGGCGCGGTGCGGGCCAGCATGCCCATGACGATCTGCACCAGCACCAGCGCGAAGCCGACCGGCAGCGCCACGGTGACCCCCGCGCCCAGCAGCGTGCCGCCGAACTCCACCATGCGCCAGACGGTGTCGTTGGACAGCATCCCGCCGCCCGGCGGCATCGCCTGATAGCTCTGTACGACAAAGCCGATCAGCATCAGATGCCCGTCCATGCCCAGCAGCAGGAAGGTTGCGAGGATCGAGAGGAACTGGCCGACGACCTGGGTGGGCGCTCCGGACTGCGGATCGACCATGGCGGCGAAGCCCAGGCCCATGGCGTTGGCGATCGTCTCGCCCGCGACGAAGGCGGCGGCGTAACCGATCTGTACGGCGAACCCCATGGCGAGGCCGGCGAGCACTTCGCCCGCAACCAGCATCACGCCCTGAAAGCTGGCGATGCCGTCCTGCGGCAGCTGGATCGTCACGCTGTTGAGCGCGGCGAGACCCAATGCGAGGGACAGGATGAAGCGCAGCTGGATCGGCACCGCCTGCGACCCGAAAAGCGGCGCGGCGATGAACGCGGCACCGGGGCGGATCATGGCGATCAGCCAGATCCAGAGCTGGGTTTCGATGCCCGCGAAACCGGGCGCCATCATTGCATGATGTCCGGTATCCGGTCGAAGATCTCGCGGGTGAAGTCGGCGATCAGCACCATGATCGATCCGCCGAACACCGCCAGCATCACGCCCACGATCAGGATCTTGGGGATGAAGCTGAGCGTCTGTTCCTGGATCGAGGTCGCGGCCTGGAACATGCCGATGACGACGCCCACGACCAGAGCGGGGATCAGCACCGGCGCGGCGGCCAGCGCGGTGATCCACAGCGCCTGTTGCGCGAGGCCCATGAAGAAGTCGGCGTTTTCCATGGCGCTAGGTCGCGAACGATCCGGCAAGGCTGCCCATCGTCAGCGCCCAGCCATCGACCAGCACGAACAGCAGCAGCTTGAACGGCATGGAGATGATGGTGGGCGAGAGCATCATCATGCCCAGCGCCATCAGCGTGGAGGCGACGACGAGGTCGATGATGAGGAAGGGCAGGAAGATCATGAAGCCGATCTGGAACGCGGTCTTGAGTTCGCTCGTCACGAAGGCCGGCAGCAGGATGGTGAAGGGAATGTCGGACGGCGAGCGGAAGGCGGGCGCTTCGGCGAGATTCTGGAACAGCTTGAGGTCGCTTTCGCGCGTCTGCTTGGTCATGAAGACGTGCAGCGTGCGGCCGGCGCGGCCCACCGCTTCCTCGATGCCGATCTGGCCCTTGCCATAGGGATCGAACGCCTGTTGGTTGATCGCGTCGATGGTCGGGCGCATCACGAACAGCGAGAGAAACAGCGCAAGGCCCACCAGCACCTGGTTGGGCGGCGTCTGTTGCAGGCCCAGCGCCTGCCGCAGCAGCGACAGCACGATGATGATGCGGGTGAAGCTGGTCATCATCAGAACCAGCGACGGCAGCACCGTCAGCAGGCTCATCAGGATCAGGATTTGCAGCGAGAGCGAGAGCGAACGGCCGTCGCCCGAAATCTGGCCCATGGCGCGCGTCAGCGCGCCGCCATTGTCGACCGGCGCAGCGGGCGCAGCTTGGGCGAAGGCGGGCTGGGCCAGCACGACCAGCGTGAAGAGGATGACCAGCGCGGGGAACAGCCAGCGCGCGCTGCGATTGATAAGGTCAGAAGCCGCGCGCACGGGGATTGCCTTCCGCGATCTTCTCGATTCTGCCGCGTGTGACCGCGATCAGCAGCTTCTGCCCTTCGAACTCGACGACGGCCAGCTTGCCCGACGTGCCCATCGGCAGCGCCTCCAGCACCTTGAGCGAGCGGTCGGACTGGCCGACCATCATGCCCGGCTGGTACTTGCGCCACAGCCACAGCGCGGCGAAGGCCATGCCGCCAACTAAAGGCAGCATAATCAACAGCTTGACGAAATACCAGGTCATGCTCTTAGCCCCGGCGCTCGATGCCGGCGCCGGTCAGGCGGTTCTCAGTCGGCGCGATGTCGACGATGCGGATGCCGTAGCGGCCGTTCACCGTCACCACCTCGCCCTTGGCGATCAGCGCGCCGTTGACCATGATGTCGAGCAGGTCGTCGGCCTGACGATCCAGTTCGACGATACGGCCTTCGGCCAGGTCCATGACTTCGGCGAGGCGCAGCGAGGTCGAGCCGACCTCCACCGACATGCGCACGGGAATGTCGGCCAGCAGCTTGAACTGGTGGTTGGTCGCCATGCGGCCGACCGGATCGTCGCCACCAGCACCAAGGCGGGGGGCTTCGCTCATGTCACTCATTGATCACTTCCCTGTACAAGCGCTTCTATCTGGAATGCGGCGCGGCCGTCCTGTTCGCCGATCGTGCCATGCGCGACGATGCGGTTGCCCACGACGAGCGGCAGGCGGCGGCCGATATTGACGGGAATGACGTCGCCCACCTGCAACTGCATCAGTTCGGCGACGGTCAGATTGGGGCGGGCGAGCACGCTGCGCGCGGGCAGGCGGATGTCCGCCATCCGCTTGGCGATGCGGGCGCGCCACACCGGGTCCATCATTTCCTCGTCCGCCGGGATCTTGGTGCCCACGAACGCCTCGACCGTGCGCAGCGCGGCCAGCGGAAACACGATGTCGATCGGCCAGCTCTGGTCACGGGTCAGGCCGATGACGAAGCGCTGCACCACCACCTGATCGGCGGCGGGCGTCGCCGACGCAAAGCCGACGCCGGTCTCGCGAATGATGAGGCCGGGTTCGAGCGGCAGCACGTCCACCCAGCATTCGACCAGCCGCGCGATCAGCGCTTCGGCGATGCGGGCGATCAGCCGGTCTTCGGTGGGGGTGAATTCGGCGCGGGCGGGCAGCGGCCGGTTGCCGATGCCGCCATAGAAACAGTCGACCAGGGTGGAGATCATGTCGGCGTCGAGCCGCAGCAGCGTCTGCCCCTTCAGCGGGAGCATGCGATAGATGCTGATGGAGGAGGTGACGGGCACCTGTTCCGACCAGGCGCCGAAGTCGATGACTTGCGCGTCCTGCACGTCCACCTGCGGGCGCAGCCCGGCAATCGGCTCGATCAGCGCGCGCACGCGTCGCGCCAGCTTCTCGCCCAGGCGATCCAGCCCGGCCAGCATGACCGGCGCCTGCGCTTCGCCGCGGCCGAAGGCGTAGGTTTGAACCTCGTCCATGTCAGTCCCCTGCCATCACGCGCCAGGGGGCTTCCCGGCGCTCAGGCAGGGCTATTCATCAACTTTATTGGTAAAGGACAGGTTAACGGCCAGAGGGCAAGGCCCGCCCATCGACCATTGGATAAGGGTTGCGGGGCCAGCCCGCATCCCCTGCCCTTACTGGATCACGAAGTTCGTGAAGTAGACATTGTCGATCCCGCCATAGCCGGTCTTCTGCTTCAGGATATCGTTGATGACGGTGCGGATCTTGCCCTGAAGCTGCTGCTTGCCCTGCGGCGTGGACAGCATCTCCTCGGGCTGTTGCGCCAGCAGCATCAGGATCTGGCTGCGGATCGCCATTTCATGCGTCTTGATCGCGTCGATCACGCGCATGTCGTAATAGGTCGAAACCGCGACGGAAATCTGCGCGAACGCATCGGTATCCGTCATGTTGGACGTGAACGGCGTCTGGAGCTGGAAATAGGTCGCCTGATAGGCGGAAGGATTGGCCGGCGTCGGCAGGTCGATGCCCTTGCCCGGCGCATGGCCGCCAACGGCATGACCGCCGCCGCCACCGCCATGACCACCCTCGCCGCCTTCGCCGCCACCGCCGCCATGCGCGTCAGCCACCGCCTGCGCGTCCTCACCGGCCAGCACCAGCACCGGCTTGTTCGGGTCTTCCTTCGGACCTTCGGGGGCCTTGTTGAAAACGCCGGCCGCATAGAGGCCGCCGGCCGCGCCGGCGCCGCCCAACAGCAGGCCGACGACCAGGATGAGGATCATCTTCATGCCCCCGCCCTTTTTCTTTTTCGCCGGTTTGGCCTCTTCGCTCATCGTTCAAGTCCCCTGAAATCTGGCGGTCCCCGTCAGGCGTAACGCTCGCCACTTGCGGCACGTCGCGCGCGCGCAAGGGTGGCGTCGTCGGCCTGCCCACGCCTGATAACGGCTTGCTCGGCCGCAGCTTTATGGGCGAGGCCCAGATTTTCCTGCGCGGTCGATCGATGCTGCTGATGCTGGCCCTGGCCCGACTGGCCAAGGCCCGCCTGCGCCTGTCCCTGAGACGACGATCCGCCACGCTGCTGCGCGTCCTGGTCCGCCCGCGCCATGTCCTGCGCCGGGGCGACTCGCTCTGCGATGCGATCGACCCGCACCTCGCTGATGCGCAGATGCGACAGCGCCGGTTCGGTGCGCAGCTGCTCGCTGTCCTGCCGCAGCGCCAGTTCCGCCGCCTCGCTCGCGACCGTCAGGCTGATCGCCGCGCCGCCGCTCATATCCGGCCGGATATCGACATCCACCAGGCCCAGGCCAGCCGTGTTCACGCTGAAACGCCCCTGATCGCCCGTAGCGGCAAGCCGGGCAATGTCCTGCGCAAGCCCATCGATCCACTGGCCCGACGCCGTCGCGTCGATCACTTGCCCGGTAATGGCGGCGGCGACATCCACTTGGGACGCGGGCGCCACGGATGCCGGCTGGGGCGTGACGATCGCCGGAGTCGCAACGACGGCGGCTGGCTCTGCCGAAACGGGCGAGACATCGCCCAAAGCGCTGATCTTCGTCGGCCGAACCGCCTGCACCGCCGGCTTTGCCGGTGCGGCCTGCCCGGCGCGACGGGTCGCCATATGGTCCCGCACGATCTGGAGCAGCGCCAGCGCTTCCGATCGGGGCGCGACGGCTTTGGGATCGCGAGCGGCGACGGGGGCGGCTTCGCTGATTTCCGCCTGTTCGACAGGCTTGTCCGGCGCTGGCGCAACGACAGCCGGCGTCACCGCCTGAGGATGTGCGGTCACAACCTTGTCGGCCTGCGCGACGACGGCCGGCGCGACCAGCTCCGGGGCCGCAGCGGCGGACAGCGGCGCAGTCTGCTGAATGCGCCCATCAACGCGCACGGGCGCAAGCGGAGCGGCCGGATCGATCTTGCCCTCGATCATTTCGGGCAGCGCGACCGGCGCGGCCGCGTCAACGATCGGCGCAGGCGACACGGGCTTCGCCACCGGCCCATTGCTTGCGGCGAACGCTTGCTTCGCTTCCGCCTCGCCCGGGGGAATCGGTTCGGCCGGAAGGACAGACTCGACCGCAGCAGCCTTTTCAACAGGCGCCATGATCTCGACCGGCGTTGGCGTTTCGCCGACAATTTTGGCCGCCAGAGCGGGCTGCGGCAGTGGCTCGCCGGTCCGCAATTCCGTCGCCTGCGGCGCAATCACCTCGGGCGCATCGGCGGTCAGGGCTGCGCGCACGGCGTCGACCTGCGGTTTGGCCGCCTGAAGAGCATTGTCGACAGGTTGCGGCAGCGGATCGGCGGGAAGCGCGATGTCGCCTGCCGGCTCTGCCCCATCGGCCTGGATCGGCGCAGGCCGCGCGCCCGCATCGGGCTGCTCGCCATGCGCCGCGCCCATCGGCAAGGGCAGCGCGGGGATGGATTTCGTCGCGGCAAGACCGATCGCCGGCGCGACGCCGGCAATGGAAATATCCTCCTCGCCATCCGCCGTCGGC
Organism: Sphingobium sp.; assembly: GCA_044237945.1. GTDB lineage: Bacteria > Pseudomonadota > Alphaproteobacteria > Sphingomonadales > Sphingomonadaceae > Sphingobium. The sequence goes on from JBIIEH010000007.1 coordinate 146,845, forward strand.
AAGGGCGCCTGCGTGATGGGCGGCGTGACGGGCGCGACGATGACCGGCGCAACGTCGGCGACGACCTCCCGCTCCGGCGCAACCGCCACATCCTTGGTCGCATCGTCGGATTTCTCCGGCTCGACCGGCTCCGCAACGGAGTCTTCGACAGGCGCAGCCTTGTCGACAGGGGCCGGCATCATCGGCTTTTGCGCTGCGTCCGCCAGAGGCGCGCGGACCGGCGTTTCCGGCTTCGGTTCGACCGCGTCGATGGCGTCCACAGTCTCCACCGGATCGGCCGCGACAGCGACAGGCGCAATGCCTTCAGGCAGCGCGACATCGGCCGTGTCGGTCACCACCTGCGTTTCGCTCCCCTCGGCAATCGCAACGTCCGGCGTCACCGCCACCGGATTTGCGCGCGGTTCAACGGCATTCATGTCGATCGATCGCCAGTGACCTCGATCGCCAGCGACCTCGACCGGCAGCGGCCGAATGGGATCGACAGCCAGGTCCTTGCCGCTCGTCACAACAGCTTCGACCGGCGCATCATTGTCGAGCAGTCGAATCCGATCTACGGCCGGATCGGGCTTCCCGCCCACAGCCGGGGCAACGCCCGCCTTCAACGCCGTCGCATCGACCGGCAGCGGCCGGATCGGATCGACGGCCGGGTCCTTGTCGCCCGTCACAATGACTTCCACCGGGGCTTCCGCCGCGGTTTCCACCGGCGCATCGTCATCGAGCAATCGAATGCGGTCCACGGCCGGATCGGGCTTCACGCCCACGGCAGGCACGACGCCCGCCTTCAACGCCACCGCTTCGGTCGGCGTTTCGTTCCCGACAACCGGCAGCTTCGCCGCGTCCACCTTGATCGCCGAGCGCGCCTGCATCCCGTCCAGGATCGCGCGCGGGCTGGGCGCCACGGCTTCTTCACCCTCGCCAGTGGGCAAAGGCGCATAATCGCATAGGTCCACATCCGCCGGAGCGCCGATCGGCGCGACAGCCGGTCCGGCGACGGAAGACGCATCGTCCGCCATCGTCAGGATCGCCGCGAAGTCCGCAGTCGTGTTCATCTCCACGGGCGCAGCGGACTGGCCCGGCGTCAGGGTCGGGGTCGGGAAAATCAGGGACTTGAGACTGGCAAACAGGGTCACTTCAGTTCCTCGTTACGCTGCATGCGGCGATAGCGGGGCAAGGCCGCCAGCCGGTTTTCCCGCCATTCTTCCAGCTCGGCGCGGGCGCGATCCTTCAGCTTGGCTGCGATCTCGCGCTCGCGATTGGCCGCCAGACCCAGCGCTTCCTTCGCCTCCACCTTGCGGCGAGCGTCGTAGAGGGCGCCGTCCAGCTGACGCCCGGCCATCTCCAGCCGGCTCGCCAGTTCCTGCATCGATGCAAAAGACGCGCCATTTGCCAGGCCCTGATTGGCGAAAAGTTCGGCGCGCACATGGCGCAGGCGATCGGCGTTGCGGGCGATGCCCTCCGCCTCATCGCGGGCACGGGCGGTTTCGGCTACGGCCATGGCGTGCTGCACATGGCGGACGCGCAGCACGCGGGCGCGCTTGCGCAGCGTGCCCTTCATGCGCCGAACTCGGCGACGAGCGCGGCGGCGCTGGTGGGCAGGTCGATGCGCGACTTCACATCCTGGCGGATGAAGTCGAGCACCTCGTGCCGACGCTGCACCGCCTCGTCGATGACGGGGTCGTTGCCGGGACGGTAGGCGCCCATCAGGATCAGGTCCTTGTTTTCCTCATAGGCGGCCCAGAGGCGGCGATAGGAAGCGGCGGCCATGCGGTGATCGTCCGGCACGACATCGGCCATGACGCGCGACAGGGACTTGCCGATGTCGATCGCGGGGAAGATCGCCTGTTCGGAGAGGTGGCGCGAGAGGACGAAGTGCCCGTCGACGATGGCGCGGGCGGCGTCGACGATCGGATCGTCGGTGTCGTCGCCATCGGCCAGCACGGTATAGAGCGCAGTGATGGAGCCGCCGGTGCGGGCGTCCACCCCTGCCCGCTCGACCAGGCGCGGGATCAGCGCCAAAGCGGACGGCGGATAGCCCTTCATCGCTGGGGGTTCGCCGAGCGCCAGCCCGATCTCGCGCTGCGCGTGGGCGCAGCGCGTGAGGCTGTCGATCAGCAGCAGCACCTTCTTGCCACGGGCGCGGAAATATTCGGCGATGGCGGTCGCGCGCGCGGCGGCGCGCAGGCGCAGCACCGGGGGATGATCGGCGGGCACGGCGACGACGATAGACTTGTGCATGGAATTTTTGAGCTTGGTTTCCAGGAAGTCGCTGACCTCCCGCCCGCGTTCGCCGATCAGGCCGACGACCACGACATCGGCTTCCGCCCCGGCGATCATCTGGCCCATCAGCACGGATTTGCCGACGCCCGATCCGGCGATGATGGCGATGCGCTGGCCGCGCCCGGCGGTGAGCAGCGCGTTGACGGCGCGCACGCCAAGGTCGAACGGCTCGGTCACGCGGCCGCGATCGAGGACATTGCCCTTGACGCCGTTCAGCGGCCAGGACGAGCCGGCGATGATCGGTCCCTTGCGGTCGAGCGGCTGGCCCATGGCGTCGATGACGCGGCCGATCAGCCCCTCGCCCACCTGCACCATATTGGCCTGGCTGTCCGGCTCGACGCGGATGCCGTTTTCGAGCGGCGCATCCGCATCGAGGGGGACAAGAAGCGTGCGATCGCCGCGAAAGCCGACGACTTCGGCGCGGCATTTCGTGCCATCGCTCGCCAGCACCCGCGCGCCCGAACCGATCGGGCGGCGAAAGCCGGTGACCTCGAGCATGCCCGCATCATGGCTCATCAGGCGGCCGACATGGCGTGGCGCACGGTTCTGCACCTGCAAATGATCGAACAGCGTTTCCGCCTGCGCGAGCTGGGCGCGGATCACAGCTTGCCTTCCATGTCATCCAGCAGCGCGCGCAGCCGGGCGAGGCGCACGTCCGGGCCATCCTCGACCCAGCCGTCCGCCGTCTCCAGCCGCACGCAACCGCGCTGCATCGACGGATCGGGCACCAGCTTCACGCCGACCTCATGGCCTTCGAGCAGCGGAATATCCTCCGGGTTCAGGAACAGCGCGCCCTTCTGGTCGTCCGTCTCCATGAACGCGGCGACGGTGTCGCAACGCTGGAGCAGCCGCTCGATGTCGATCTCGACCTCGCCCACGATCTGCTGCACCAGCCGCACGACCGTGGCCGACAGCATGGTGGACAGCATGCCGCTCGGTGCAGGCGCGAGCATTTCCAGCGATTCGGCCAGCCGAGTCATCGCTTCGACATCCGCCGCCGCCGCCTCTCCGGCGATCCGGCTGCCTTCGTCGAAGCCAAGCGTAAACGCCTCGATCCGCGCCTGTTCCAGCGGGTCCTGCTCTTCCTCGAACACGGCGTTGGCATGCCGCATCGCCTCGGTCTGCGCGCCGGGAGGGGCGCTGTAGAGGCTGCGAAAGCCGCCGCTGGGGGCCTTGCCCGCGCCCGAAACCGGCACAGACGCGACATCATGATAACTGCCGGCGGACCAGATATTAGACAAAATCATTCCCCTTGCCGCCCAGCATGATGGTGCCGGCGTCGGCCATGCGGCGAGCGGTGGCGATGATCAGCTTCTGCGAGTCAATGACTTCGGCGAGGCGGATCGGCCCGCGCTCCTCGATCTCGTCGGCGATCGCCTGTGCCGCGCGCGCGGACATGGAGCTGAAGATCTTCGCCTTGAGCATGTCGTTCGCGCCCTTGAGCGCCACCACCAGGATGGAGCTGTCGACGGTGCGCATCAGCGTGCCCAGATTCTTGTCGTCCATGTCGATGAGGTTGTCGAAGACGAACATCTCCTCCTCGATCGTCTGGGCGATCATCTTGTCGCGCTTGGACAGCGCCTTCATGATGCGCTGCTCATTGTCCTTGCGGACATTGTTCATCATCGCCGCCGCTTCGACCGTGCCACCGCGCTGCGAGGCTGCGCCCTGCTTCTTGGCGGGACCGCGCAGCAGCAGCTGGTCGAGATCGTCGAGCGCGTCGGTCGACACCGGACCCAGGGTCGCGATGCGGTAGACGATCTCCTCCTGATATTCGACCGGCAGCAGTTGCAGCACGTCGGCGGCGATCGGCGCTTCCAGATGCGCAAGCACAATCGCCATGATCTGCGGATGCTCCGCCTCGATCAGCGCCGCGACTTCCTTCGCGTCCATCCACTTGAGCATCTCCAGATGCGTCGAGCGGGTCGGCGGGGTGATGCGCGCCAAAATGGTTTCGGCCCGTTCCTCGCCCAGCGCCTTGGTCATGGCGCCGCGAATATGGCGGGTCGCGCCATAGCCGATCGTGGTGCGCTTCTTCGCCTTGGTGACGAAATGGTCGAGCGCCTCGTTGACTTCCTCGATCTCGACGTCGGCGACATCGTACATCGCATAGCCGAGCTGGCGCACTTCCTCCGGCTCCAGGCGGGACAGGATCTGCGCGGCTTCGTCTTCGTTGAACAGCATCAGCAGGACGGCGGCGGCGGCGCTACCCTTCAGCGCCTCGGGCCGGCCGGGGACGATCTCAGGCATCCGCCTTTTCCTTCTTGTTTTCCTTCAGAAGGTCACGAACCACCAGCGCAGCGCGATCGGGGTCCTGCTTCACGAAATTGCGGATCAGTTCGGCGCGAGAGGCATAGTCATGCGCCGACGAAATCATGTCGAGCGTGATCGGGCGGGCCGGATCGGCGGGTGCTTCGGCCGCCTGACGGGTCAGTTCGCCGGAAATCTCGCGACCGATCTTCTGCCCCTGCACGGCGACCTCTGCGGCCTGCGCCTCCTGCGCGGCGGCGCGACGCTTGAGCAGCGGCCGGCCGACGCCGAGGATGAGGAGCAGCACCACCAGCAGCGCGGACACATTGCGCACCAGCGGCGCGACCCAGTCCGCCTCGTACCAGAGCGGCGCGACTTCCTCGGTCTTGGCGAAGCTGCGCGAAGACAGCGCCACCACGTCGCCACGCGCCTGATCGAAGCCGATTGCGCCCTTTACCAGCGCTTCCAATGCGGCGATTTCCTGCGCCGAACGGGGCTTGCCGTCCGCGCCATTGTCCAGCGCGACCGCGACCGACAGGCGCTTGATCGTGCCGACCGCGTCCTTGGTCACGGACACCTCACGCCCCAGCTCGAAGCTGCGGTTGAAGGTTTCCTCGGTCTTCATCGGCGGCAGGCCCGGCGTCGCCGGCTGCGCCTGGCTACCATCCGCCGTCTGGCCCTGCGACACCGCCTGGCCATTGGGGTTGGTCTGCGTCACGGTCGGGTTGACCGGGGCCTGGTTGCTGATCGCGCCCGGAATGCCGCCCGCCTCGCCGGCCTTCTGGCCGCGCTCGTCCGAAGACCAGCTGCCATTTTCCGTGCGCAGCCGCGCCTCGTCCTGCGGATAGGTTTCGCGGGTCGCCTGACGCTCGGCGAAGTTCAGTTCGGCGCGCACCTCGGTCGAGAATTTGCCCTCGCCCAGTATCGGCGTCAGCAGCGCGATGACCGACCGGCGATAGCGGTCCTCCATCTTGCTCTGCACCGCCAGTTGGCGATCATCGGCGCTGTCGCCATCATTGTCGCTCAGCAGCCGGCCATTCTGGTCGACCAGCGAAATATCGTCCGGGTTCAGTTCCGGCACCGACGAAGCGACCAGATGCACGATCGCGCTGACCTGCTGGTCGGTCAGGGTACGCCCCTGCGCCAGACGCAGCATGATCGACGCGGACGGCTTGGCCCGATCGCGCAGGAACACGCTGGGCGGCTCCACCGCCAGATGCACCTTGGCGCTCTCGACGCTGTCGATCGCCTCGATCGTGCGCGCCAGGTCCATCTCGCGGGCCGAGCGCAGCTTCTCGCCCTCGACCGCGCGGGAAGCGCCCATCGGCAGGCTGTCGATCATGCTGTTGCCGTCAGGCGCGCTCTTGGGCAGGCCCTGGGCGGCGAGCATCATCTTCGCCTTGAAATAATCGTCCTGACCCACGGTCATCGCGCCGCTGTTGTCGAAGCCATAGCCGATGCCGGCCTGATCGAGCACCTGCGCGACGGCGGACTTGTCGCTGTCGGGCAGGCCGCGGAACAGGTCGCGCTGCGGCGGTTCGCGCAGCGCGAGCCAGGCCGCGCCGGCGATGCCGACCACGCCCAGCAGGCCGAGCAGCGGCATGGATTTCGCCACGGCCGGCTGCTTCATGAAGCCCGCAAAGCGCGCCTTCGCGGCGTTGAACCCCCCGGCGTTGCCGCCGAAGGAAGAGGAGGATGCGGCGGGGAGCGCCGGGGCGGTCGAACCGCCGTCGATGGTGAGTGCGTTGTCAGCCATGGGTTATACCGGCATGCTCATGATGTCCTTGTAGGCGGACAGGAGTTTGTTGCGGACCTGGAGGGTCGCTTCGAAGCTGACCGACGCCTGCTGCTTGGCCAGCATGACGGCGGCGATATCGGTGGTCTCGCCGCGCTCGAACGCGGTCGCTGCGTCACCGGCCTGGGTCTGGAGACCGTTGACCGATTGCAGCGCGCTGTTGAGCGCCTGGGTGAAGCCGCCGGGCGGGGTGCTGCCCGCCTGACCAACGCCACCCGTTCCGATCTGACCAGCCTGCGAGATGTCGCGCAGCGCCGCATTCTTTTGCAGAATGGCGTTGCGCAGGGCCATCACGCTGTCGGTGGGAGAAATGCCTGCCATGGGTCAGCTCCTCAAGCGGCGGCCAGATCGCGCATCTCGGCGAGCCGGTAGCGCAGGGTCCGTTCGGAAATGCCCAGCTTCCGGGCGGCGGCGGCGCGGTGGCCGTCCGTCTCGCGCAGGGCGGCGCGGATGGCGTCCAGCTTCGACTGGTGCGCCACGTCCCGCAGGCGGGTCGGCTCCTCGGTCGCGGCCGGCGCGGCGGTCTCGATGAAGACCGGCGCCGGCTCGACGATGCGCAGGCGCGGCGCGGCGGCAAGATGCAGGTCCTCCGCCTCGATCCGGTCGCCCTCGCGCAGCACGATCGCGCGCTGGAGGATGTTGCCCAGCTCGCGGGCGTTGCCCGGCCAGCTATGGGTGGAAAGCCGCTCCAGCGCCGCGCCGGTCGGCCACACGAAGGCGGCCTTCGACAGGTCCTGCAGGCGCAGCAGCATGGCGGCGGCGATCGCGGTCACGTCGCCCCGGCGCTCGGCCAGCGGGCGCAGTTCCAGCGGCATGACGGCCAGCCGCCAGTAAAGGTCCTCGCGGAACCGTCCGGCGGCGCATTCGGCCGCCAGATCGCGGTTGCAGGCGGCGACGATGCGCACATTGACCGGAACGGGGTGGGTCGCGCCGACGGGCAGCACTTCGCCTTCCTGCAACGCGCGCAGCAGCTTGGCCTGCAGGCTGAGCGGCAGTTCGGCAATCTCGTCAAGGAACAGCGTGCCGCCGTCCGCCGCCAGGAACAGCCCCTCCGAAGAGGTGGCCGCGCCGGTGAAGCTGCCCTTCTTGTGACCGAAGAGCATCGCCTCCATCATCGTCTCGGGCAGGGCCGCGCAATTGACGGCGATGAAATCGCGGTCGCTGCGGCCCGAACGAGCGTGCAGGAAGCGCGCCATGCCTTCCTTGCCGGTGCCTGTGTCGCCCTGGATCAGCACGGTCGCATCGCTGCGCGCCACCCGCTCGGCCAGGCTCATCAGCCGGGCGCTGGCGGCGTCACCGACAGCCGGAACGGCGGCGGGACGCATCATCTCGCCGATCAGCGCGAAGGCGAAGCCCATGTCCTCCAGCCCGAAGGACAGGCGGGCGGGCAGGCCGTTGGCCGCCGCGATCATCGACGGCGCGCCGTCGATGACGTTGATCAGGATATCGCGGTGCGTGGCGTGACCGATTTCGGTCATCAACAGAACGCGGCGATCTTCGCGAGAGCGCGGGCTGGCGGCATCAACGATGCGCACCTGATGAAAGGCGTTTTCGAGCCAGTTCTGCAACCCCGGAACAAGGGCGCAGGCTCCCCGGCTCATGTCCAGCGATGACATGAACAGACCCCATGTTGATGGTCGTCCGTGCCCCCGCACTCGCGACCTGCTTCGATGACTGGAAAATACCGTCAGCGTGGTTTTCAAATGGTTAACGCCGGCAAACCACTTTGCCGCCGGGCGGCAAGTTTTTTCCGCTAAGCCGTTAGACTTTGGTCGAAAGCGTTAACGCGCTTGCCGCTGAGCCGCAGCTTTCCCCTTCCCGCGCGCGCGTAAGGGCCGCCGATTCCCATCGAAAGTTGCGGCCCCGCATTAAAGTCCGCGGCCGCCCCGCCGTTATTCCCCTTCGAGGACGCCACACCCCGGCCAGCGATGCCAGGGCGCAGCGGCCGCATTATTTTCAGGGGATTGAGCAATGACTGTTATCGGGACCAACTCGGCCGCGCTGCGCTCGGCCAACGCCTCCACCTCCGCCGGCAAGTCGCTGGGCGTCGCCATGGAGCGCCTGTCGACCGGCAAGCGCATCAACTCGGCCAAGGACGACGCGGCCGGCCTCGCCATCAGCTCCAAGATGACCGCGCAGGTTCGGGGCATGACGCAGGGCATCCGCAACGCCAATGACGGCATCAGCCTGGCGCAGACGGCCGAAGGCGCGCTCGGCGAAATCGCCAACATGATCCAGCGCATGCGCGAACTGACGGTCCAGGGCCTCAACGGCACCAACGACACGTCCTCGCGCGACAACATCCAGAGCGAGATGAACCAGCTCTCGACCCAGATCTCGGACACGATCAAGAACACCGAGTTCAACGGCAAGAAGCTGTTCGTGGGCACCGCCGTCGCCGCCGCCGGCCCGCCGGCCGTGCTGGCCGGCAGCCGCAACGCCGACGGTTCGGACGACATCAAGATCCAGGCCGGCGCCAACGCCAGCGACGTAGTGACGATCTCCGCCAACGGCCTTCTGGGCAACACCGACCTCAACAAGGTCGTCGATGTCGCCGCCGGCACGCCCAAGGTCTATCTGAACGGCCTCGACGCCAACAGCGACGGCGACTTTGCCGACGCCGGCGACTTCGCCGCAGCGACCACCTCGGTCCTCGCCGACTTCGACAGCGCGCTGAGCGCCATCGCAACCACGCGGGCCGATCTTGGCGCGGTCCAGAACCGCCTGGAATCGACGATCAACAACCTGACGGCGAACGTGACCAACCTGACCGACGCGCGCAGCCGCATCGAGGACGCCGACTTCTCGGCCGAAACGACCGCGCTCGCCAAGGCCCAGATCCTGTCGCAGGCTTCGACGGCGATGCTCGCCCAGGCGAACCAGAGCCAGCAGGGCGTCCTGAACCTGATCCGGTAATCGTTGAACGCGGTACCGGCCCGGGCCCCCCCCCCCCCCCCCCCCACAAA
>JBIIEH010000033.1:0-45200 GCA_044237945.1 Sphingobium sp.
ACCGCGACACGCAGCGCATCTCGCTCGGCATGAAGCAGCTTGAGAGCGATCCGTGGGAAGGCGCCGCCGCCAAGTATCCGATCGGCGCCAAGCTGTCGGGCCGCGTCACGAACATCACCGAATATGGCGCCTTCGTCGAGCTGGAGCCGGGCATCGAAGGCCTGGTCCACGTGTCGGAAATGTCCTGGACCAAGAAGAACGTCCACCCCGGCAAGATCGTTTCGACTTCGCAGGAAGTCGAAGTGCTGGTGCTGGAAGTCGATTCGGACAAGCGCCGCATCTCGCTGGGCCTCAAGCAGGCGCAGTCGAACCCCTGGGACAGCTTCGCCGAGCGTCATCCGATCGGTTCGGTCGTCGACGGCGAAGTCAAGAACGCGACCGAATTCGGTCTGTTCATCGGCCTGGACGGCGACGTCGACGGCATGGTCCACATGTCCGACATCGCCTGGGGCATCTCGGGCGAGGACGCGCTGGCGCTGCATCGCAAGGGTGAGGCCGTGCAGGCGGTCGTTCTCGACATCGACGTCGAGAAGGAGCGCATCTCGCTCGGCATGAAGCAGCTCGAGCGCGGCGGCCCGGCGGCCGGCGGCACGGCGGCGGCTTCGGCTGGCCTCAACAAGAACGCGATCGTCACGGTCACCGTTCTGGAAGTCCGCGACGGCGGCCTGGAAGTCCAGGCTGGCGACGATGGCGCGACCGGCTTCATCAAGCGCAGCGACCTGGGTCGCGACCGCGACGAGCAGCGTTCGGAGCGTTTCCAGACCGGCCAGAAGTTCGACGCCATGGTGACCGGCTTCGACCGCGCCAAGAAGCCGACCTTCTCGATCAAGGCGATGCAGATCGCCGAAGAGAAGCAGGCGGTGGCGCAGTATGGCTCGTCCGACAGCGGCGCATCGCTGGGCGACATTCTGGGCGAAGCTCTGAAGGCCAAGAGCGAGGGCTGACCTCCTTCTTGATGCATGTTAAAAACGGCCCGTCCGGCTTTTTGCCGGGCGGGCCGTTTTTCTTGAAAAAAGCCGTGCAAGCCAGCAACATTGTCAACAGCTTGCCGACTCACTATGCATGCTAATTATGAACCGTGGAGCATTGGGGAGGCACCATGATCCGTTCGGAGTTGATACAAAGACTGGCGGAAGAAAATCCGGGGCTGAACGCCACGGATGTGGAACGCATCGTCGATCTTTTCTTTCGGGAAATCGTGGATCGACTGGCGACCGGCGGACGCGTGGAGTTGCGTGGTTTCGGCGCCTTTACCACGCGCGCGCGTGACGCACGCACGGGTCGCAACCCCCGGACGGGCGAGCAAGTGCCGGTTTCGGCCAAGCGCGTACCCTATTTCAAGCCGGGCAAGGAAATGCGCGAACGGCTGAACGTCAAGACCGAAGCCTGATCGTGCCGCGCGCAATAGCGGCCAGCGCCGGGGCCAGGGCTGGGCTTGACCCGGCGGCGCTGTAACGCCAGTGCGTGCGCGCATGCGGACGTGGCGAAATCGGTAGACGCAGCGGACTTAAAATCCGCCTTCCCCTGGAATTGCGGGTTCAAGTCCCGCCGTCCGCACCAGCATTGCCGGCTGACAATTCTTCGGCCTGAGGGATGATCCGCACGTCCTTTCGTCACCAGAACGAAAAAATATCGGCGCTCGCTGGCAATCGCCGACTTTAGCCGCAATGATGTTTTCATGGCCGGCGCAATCGATCCTCAAAGTTTCAGCGATTCCCTCGTGATCCTTGGCGCAGCGGGGCTGGTGATACCCGGCTTCGCGCGTTTCCGGATCAGCCCGGTCATCGGTTTCATCCTGGTGGGGCTGGCAGTAGGCCCGGCGGGCCTTGGCGCGCTGGTGGGCCAGTATCCCTGGTTGTATCACGTCACCATATCCAATCCCCAGGCGATCCAGCCCTTTGCGGAACTGGGCATCATATTGCTGTTGTTCTCGATCGGGCTGGAGCTGAGCTTCCGACGATTATGGACGATGCGCACGCAGGTGTTCGGCGTGGGCGCTGCGGAGCTGATCGGCAGCGCGGCGATCCTGGGCACTGGTCTGTATCTGCTGGGCCAGCCATGGACCGGCGCGATCGGCCTGGGGCTGGCGCTCGCCTTGTCCTCCACCGCGCTGGTGCTGCCGATGGTGGGCACGCAATCGGCGGTCGGTCGCTCCGCCTTCTCGATGCTGCTGTTCGAAGATCTGGCGCTGGTGCCGATCATCTTCATGCTGGGCGCGCTCGCGCCGTCGGTCAGCGCGGACGGCGGCTGGTCGGAGGCGATTTCCGTGCTGATGCGCGGCGGCGTGACGATCGTCGTGATGCTGGTGCTCGGCCGGTTCCTGCTGCCCCATGTCTTCGCGCAGGCGGCGCGGACGAAAAGCCCGGAGGTGTTCCTGGCGGCGAGCCTGCTGGTGGTCATCGTCTCCAGCCTGGCGACGTCGATCGCGGGACTGTCGCCGATCGTGGGTGCGCTGCTGGCGGGGCTGCTGATCGCGGAGACCGACTATCATGGCGAAGTCGAGGTGATCACCGCGCCGTTCAAGGGGCTGGCGCTGGGCGTGTTCCTGATCACCGTGGGCATGAGCCTGGACATCCGCGTGATTCTGGCGAACTGGCCGGCGCTGCTGCTGGCGGTGATGGGCGTGGTGGTGGCCAAGACGGTGGTGACGGCAGCGCTGCTCTATATCTCCGGCGTGCGGCGGGGCGTGGCGATGGAGGTCGGGCTGCTGATGTCCAGCCCGTCGGAAACAACGCTGATCGTGCTGTCCACGGCGGCGGCGGCCAAGCTGATCCTGCCGTCCACTGCCGCCTTCTGGCAGATCGTGACCGCCATTGGCCTCACCATCACGCCGTTGCTGGCGCGAATCGGCCATGACATTTCGCGACGGCTGGAAATGGCCCCCAAGGAGGACGCCGGCGTTTCCGAGGAGGAGCAGACGCAGGCGGCGGCGGTCATCATCGGCTTTGGCCGGGTGGGTCGCATGGTGTGCGACCTGCTGCGCACCCATGGCCAGCGCTTCATCATCGTCGAATCGGACGCCGATGTCGTCGCGGATGCGCGCAGGGCGGGCTATCCCATATTGTTCGGCGACGTGGCGCGGGCGGAGATGCTCGACAAGCTGCGGCTGGGCCATGCCCGTGCGCTGATCCTGACGATGGACGATCCGGTGCTGTCGGTGCGCGTAACCAAGCGCGTGCGCGGATGGGTGCCCGACCTGCCGATCATCGCGCGCGCGCGCGACGCCGAGCACGCCGCGCAACTCTACAAGGCGGGCGCGAGCGACGCCGTGCCCGAAACGCTGGAAAGCTCGCTGCAACTGGCGGAGACGGCGCTGGTCGATCTGGGCGTGGCGATGGGGCCGGTGATCGCGTCAATCCACCAGACTCGCGAGGATCTGCGCATGGGCATCAAGGACGCGGCGCAGATGGACGCTGCGCCCAAGCTGCGGCGGCTGCGGGCGGATGAGGCGACCTGAAGGTTTCGCCTTATAGTGGCAGAGAGAGGCTTCCGCCGTTCCCCTACCCGTCCGGCGGACTGAAGACCGACCAGCCGGTTCGCTGCGCCAGTTGCTCCAGCGCCAGCGTCCCCAGGCGACTATTGCCATTGTCGTTGAGGCCCGGCGACCAGACCGCGATTGAAGCGATGCCCGGCACGATCGCCAATATGCCGCCGCCCACGCCCGACTTGCCGGGGATGCCGACGCGAAAGGCGAAGTCGCCCGAGGCGTCATAATGGCCGCAGGTCAGCATCAGCGCGTTGATGCGGCGCGCCCGCGCCGGCGACACCACCCTGCCTCCACCCGGATAGCGACCGTCGAGCATCAGATAGCGGCCAGCCAGCGCCAGTTGGCGACAGCTCATTTCGATCGCGCACTGGTGGAAATAGACGCCCAGCACCAGATCGACCGGATGGCGGATATTGTCGAAGGCGCGCATATAATTGGCGAGCGCCATGTTGCGGAATCCGGTGGTGGTTTCAGATCCGGCCACCGCTTCGTTGATGGCGATGCCATCATCTTCGGCGAGGTAGCGGATGAAGCGCAGCATCTCGCCGATCGCGACGCGCGGCTGGTGGCCGCCCAGATTGACATCTGCGACGACGATGGCGCCAGCGTTGATGAAGGGGTTGCGCGGAATGCCGTCCTCCCGCTCCAGCTGGACGATCGAGTTGAAAGCCGAACCGGACGGCTCGCGGCCGACTCGCTCCCACAACTGGTCGCCGACCTTGCCCAGCGCCAGGGTCAGCGCGAACACCTTCGATATGGACTGGATCGAAAAACCGTCCTCCGCGTCGCCGCCGGTAAACATCCGGCCGTCCGCCGTGGCGATAGCGACGCCAAAACGCGCCGGATCGATGCCGGCGAGTTCGGGGATATAGCGCGCGACGGCGCCGCGCTCTTCTTCCCCGGACATGCGGGCGACGATGTCGTCGATGATCGACTGCAAATCCAGCGGCATGTCGCGGCCATAGCGCAGTTCGCCGCGCTGGGGGAGCGGCCGGCGGCTATAATGTCAGGAAAACAGCCACTGGCCGAGGAGCCGATTGAACGGGAAGGTGAAGAAGCCGGCGATCAACAGCGCGCCGATCACCATGCCGCGCACGGAACGGCGATGACGGACGACATTATGGGTGCGCGCCGACTGCACGATGATGGGGACCTGCACCAGCGTGAAGACCGAAAGGATATGGATGACCGAGAAGCCGGTGGGGTTGGAAACGTGAACGAAGAAGCTGTCGATCGCCGTCAGCAGCATTGTGCCGGCCCAGACCCAGCCCAACCGCCGATGCCAGCGGTCGCCACGTCGGCGCATCAGCATGACCGGCGTCAGCGCGAGCGCGATCATGATGGTCAGCAGATGCACCCAGATGGCGGGAGGGACCTGGCTCCAGGTGGCGTGCCCCTTTGCCAGCGCCACCAGCACGCAAACGAACAGAAACAGCGCCGCGACGCCCAGAAAACGGTCGGTTCCGGTCGGCGCCCATGGACTTCGTGCGTCCGCGAAGCTGGTCATAGATTATGTCCCTCTGATTGCTGGCGCGCCATCTTCGGCATTATTCAGGCGGCCGCAAGACGGGATCGGGGATATCTTCAGGCGCTCAGCGATTGAAGCCGGACGAGAGGTGAGGAGCCGAACATGCTTATATACAGGCGATTGCTGCTGAGCGGCGCTGTGCTGGGACTGGCGGCATGCGGGCCGTCGAAGGCGCCGGATCAGCCAGTGGCGAACAGTGCAGCGGCGATGGCGAATGACGCGCCCGCTCTGCCCGCGCATGAAGCGCCTACCCCAACGGTCGAAAATGCCACAACGCCGGTCGCGTCCGGGCCGACATCCTGTGCGGCGCAGATCGGACAGGCGGCGGCGGACCGACTGGCCAGTGCCTGTCGCAATGCGTCGCCGGCGACCCGGCCGCCGTGCAATGTCGCGAACAGTTGCGCCATGATGGAGGACGAGATCGCCCGCAGTTGCGCCCTGTTCGACGGCAAGGGCGCGCCGATGGCCGAGTGTGGGACCGCACCCAAGAGCGTGGAGGCGGCGGCGGACGTGGTGCGCCGCTATTATTCGGCGCTCAACGCGCGCGATTATGCGACGGCCTGGGCGCAGTGGGGTGAAAATGGCCCGCCCGGACAGTCCCTCGCGAAGTTCGAGGCGGGCTTTGCGCACACGGCATCGACGCAGGTGAAGATCGCTCCGCTGGAGCCGGGAGATGCGGCGATGGGGTCGATATTCCAGCCGGTGAAGGTGACCGTGGTCGCGACGCTGGACGATGGGACGCAGCAGCGCTTTGCGGGCGACTATGTCGTGCGCCGGGTCAATGACGTGGATGGCACCAGCGCAGCGCAACTGCGCTGGCACATCGGTTCGGCGAAGCTGAAGGCGGTGCGTTAGGCCGGAACGTTGACCAGGGCGGCCTTGACCGCGTCGATCGCGTCCTGCGCCTTGTCGCCATCCGGCCCGCCGCCCTGCGCCATGTCAGGACGACCGCCACCGCCCTTGCCGCCGAGCGCCTCAACGCCGGCGCGGACGAGATCGACGGCGCTGATGCCCGGCGCGAGATCGTCCGTGACGCCGACCGCGATGCTGGCGCGACCGTCCATCACGGCGAGGACAGCAGAGACGCCGCTGCCCAGCGTCTTCTTGTTGCCGTCGACGATGCCGCGCAGTTCCTTGGGGTCCAGACCCTCGATCACCTGACCGATGAACGCGATGCTGCCGACCTGCTCCGGCCCGGCCGCCTTGGCCGCACCGCCGCCGCCAAGCGCCAGCGCCTTCTTCGCCTCGGCCAGTTCGCGTTCCAGCTTGCGGCTTTGCTCCACCAGCGCGGCGATGCGCGCGGGCACGTCCTCCGGCGTGGTCTTGAGCGCGGCGGCGGACTGGCGCAGTTTCTCGTCGCGATCGACCAGCCACTGGCGGGCGGCTTCGCCTGTCAGCGCCTCGATCCGGCGAACGCCGCTGGAGACCGCACTTTCGCCGACGATCTTGAACAGCGCGATGTCGCCAGTGGCGCGGACATGGGTGCCGCCGCACAGTTCGACCGAGTAGAAATGCTCGTCGCCTCGTCCCATGGAAAGGACGCGGACCTCGTCGCCATATTTTTCGCCGAACAGCGCCATTGCGCCCGCGCCGATCGCATCATCTGGCGTCATCAGGCGGGTGGTGACTTCCTCATTATGGCGGATCTGTGCGTTCACGTCCGCCTCGACTGCCGCGATCTGCGCGCTGGTCAGCGCTTCGGGATGGGAGAAGTCGAAGCGCAGGCGGTCAGGCGCGACCAGGCTGCCCTTTTGCGTAACATGCGCGCCCAGTTCCTTGCGCAGGGCGGCGTGCAGCAGATGAGTCGCGCTGTGATTCGCGCGGATACGGTCGCGGCGATCGACATCGACCGACAGGTGAATGCTGTCGCCGATCTTGACCGAACCGGCCTGGATCGTGGCGCGGTGGGCGTGGAGGCGGCCGAGCGGCTTGGACGTGTCCTCGACGGTGGCGGACAGGCCCGATTGCGACGAAATGACGCCCGCATCGCCCATCTGGCCACCGCTTTCGCCGTAGAAAGGCGTCTGGTTGGTGACGATGGTGACCGTGTCGCCAACGGTCGCGCTGTCGAAGTTCACCCCGTCCTTGACGATGGCCAGCACCTCGCCCTCGCCCTGGGTCGAGCTGTAGCCGACGAACTCGGTGTTGCCGGCCTTTTCGGCGATGTCGAACCAGATTTCGTCCGACGCCTTCTCGCCCGATCCCTTCCACGCGGCGCGAGCGGCGGCCTTCTGTTCGGCCATCGCGCTGTCGAAACCGGCGCGGTCGACGCCAAGGCCGCGCGAGCGCAGCGCGTCCTCGGTCAGGTCATAGGGGAAGCCATAGGTGTCGTAGAGCTTGAACGCGGTCTCGCCAGGCAGCGTGCCGCCATCGGCCAGATCGACGGTCGCCTCGTCGAGCAGTTTCAGGCCATTTTCCAGCGTCTTGCGGAACCTTGTTTCCTCCCGGAGCAAGGTTTCCTCGATAAGCGGCTGCGCGCGCAGCAATTCCGGGTAGGCGCCGCCCATTTCGGAGGCGAGCGACGACACCAGACGGTACATCAGCGGCTCCTTCGCGCCGATGATGTGCGCATGGCGCATGGCGCGGCGCATGATGCGGCGCAGGACATAGCCGCGCCCCTCGTTCGCGGGCAGAACGCCGTCCGCGATGAGGAAGCTGGTCGAGCGCAGATGATCGGCGATGACGCGGTGGCTGGCCTTGTGCTCGCCGTCCGTGGCGGTTTTCGTCAGCGCCCCGCTCTCGGCGATCAGCGCCTTGAACGTGTCGGTGTCGTAATTGTCGCTGACGCCCTGCATGACGGCGGCGATGCGCTCCAGCCCCATGCCGGTGTCGATCGACGGCTTGGGCAGTTCCGAAACGATCTCGTTGGCTTCCTGCTCATATTGCATGAACACGAGGTTCCAGATCTCGACGAAGCGATCGCCATCCTCTTCCGGCGATCCCGGAGGGCCACCCCAGATATGGTCGCCATGGTCGTAGAAGATTTCCGAGCAGGGACCACAGGGGCCGCTGTCGCCCATCGCCCAGAAATTGTCCTTGGTCGGGATGCGGATGATACGCTCTTCGGGCAGGCCCGCAATCTTCTTCCACAGGTCAAAGGCTTCATCGTCGGTATGATAGACAGTCGCCGTCAGCTTTTCGGGCGGCAGGCCCCATTCCTTCGTCAGCAGGGTCCAGGCATGCGTAATCGCCTGTTCCTTGAAATAGTCGCCGAAGCTGAAATTCCCCAGCATTTCGAAAAAGGTATGGTGGCGCGCGGTGTAGCCGACATTGTCGAGATCATTGTGCTTGCCGCCGGCACGCACCGACTTCTGCGACGAGGTCGCGGTCTTGTAGGGGCGTGTTTCCAGGCCCGTGAACACATTCTTGAACGGCACCATGCCGGCGTTCACGAACATGAGCGTCGGGTCATTATGCGGCACCAGCGGCGCCGAAGGCACGATCTGGTGACCGGCAGCGCCGAAATAGTCGAGGAAGGACCTGCGGATGTCGTTAGTCGATGTCATGCGCGCGATGTAATTGAGCGACGCGCGGCGCACAAGCGGGGCATTTCAACGCAAGCGGATCGCCTATCGACCTCTGCATGAGTCCTTCGCCCCCTCGACATCGCCCTGCCCCTCGGCCAAAGGCGCGCGATGCTTGCTGCAATCGCCTCCATCCTGTTTGTCCTCATCTGGTCCACCGGCTTCATCGTCGCCCGTTTCATGGTGCCGCATGCTGCGCCGGAACTGATCCTGACGATCCGCCTGCTGCTGACGGCGGGGGTGCTGGGCATGGCCGCGGTCGCCTTTCGCCAGCGCCTGCCGCGCGGGCGGGTGCATCTGCATGTGGCGGCCGGCGCAATGCTGCACGGTCTGTATCTGGGCCTTAGCTGGTGGGCGGTGCGATCCGGCATGCCGGCCGGCATCATGTCGTTGCTGGGCGCGCTGCAACCGCTGCTGGTGATGGCGGCGAGCGCAATGCTGCTGGGCGATCGGCAGCCGCCGCGCGCCTGGATGGGGCTGGCGATCGCGATTCTTGGCGTGACCTGCGTATTGCTGCCGGCGCTGGAGCGTTCCGGCGCGGGCGGGATCGCGCTGTTGCCGACGATATTGGGCCTGTTTGCGGTGCTGGGCATGGCGGGCGGCACGCTGATCCAGCGTGGATCGATCGCGGGCGACGGGATCGCTATGTCGGGCGCGATCCAGAATGCAAGCGGCGCGGCCGTGACCTGCGCGGCGATGCTGGTGCTCGGCGATTATCACTGGGACAATGACCCGATATTGTGGGCGGGCCTGACCTGGTCGGTGCTGGGCCTGTCTGCGCTGGGGTTGAGCCTGCTGGTCTGGCTGGTGCGGCATCAGGGACCGGCGCGGCCGTCGATGCTGTTGCTGCTGGTGCCGCCGCTGGCCGCGATCGAGGCGTGGCTGCTGTTCGACGAGCGGCTGGGGCCGGTGCAGATTGCCGGCTTCCTGCTGGCGCTGGGCGGCGTGCTGCTGGGGCGTTCGCGGCCGCAGGCGGACAAGGAGCCGGTGACGGAACCGGCTTGACGGTGACACGCGACTGTCATCGTCCTGTCATAGGAGCAGATGATGAGCAAAAGCGGCCCCTTCCCCGATCCGGCAACAGATTTGCGCATGCAGATGGCCTTGCGGCAGATCGGCTTCGGCGCGGATAGCAAGCCAGCGCCGAAAGCCGCCCCCGCACCGCCAAAGAGCGACGATGCGCTGGTTCTGCGGCGGCGCGAATGGCTGCTGGACGTCATGGAGCGTCAGCGGGCGCTCTCGCCTTATGCGTCGGGCTTGCTGACCGCCGAGAAATTGCCCGGCGACGATTTCCTGCATGATTTCTATGCGCCCGGCCGTCCGGTCGTCATCAAGGGCGCGATGGAGGGCTGGCCGGCGCTGGAGCGGTGGACCCCGGACTATCTGGCCGATGCCGTGGGCGATGCGGTGATCGAGTATCAGGGCGGGCGCGACAAGGCGGGCGATTTCGAACTGGCCAAGGACCGGCACAAAAGGCGCGGGCCGTTTCGCGATTTCATCGCGCTGGCGGCGAAGGGCGGCAATGACGCTTACCTCACCGCCTATAACAGCGCGGCCAATGCTGGTGCGCTCGCGCCGTTGATGGCGGATCTGGGCCATCCGTCCGATTATCTGGCGCCGGGCGCCGGCATGCTGTGGATCGGCGGCGCGGGGACGTTCACGCCGCTGCATTTCGACCTCACCAACAATCTGCTGGCGCAGGTGACCGGGACCAAGCGCATCATTCTGGTCCCGCCGTCGCAGACCCGGCGACTGGCGCACCGACGGCATGTGTTCAGCGATGTGCATGACCTGACCGACGCGAAGCGGCTGGCGGAGCATCCGCAGGCGCGCGATGTGTTGCGCTATGAAGTGCTGCTGGCGCCGGGCGACCTGCTGTTCATTCCGATCGGCTGGTGGCACCAGGTGCGGTCGGAGAGCTTTTCGACGATGCTGACCTACACCAACTTCCTGTGGCCCAATGCGGGGCATGAAAGCTATCCGGCGGGCTAGGCAGTAGGCGGCTCAGCCGCCCGCTATTATATCGGCGATCCGCCCGCTCGCCTTGCCGTCACCGAACGGATTATGCGCCCGCGCCATCGCCTGATAGGCAGCGTCATCATCCAGCAGCGCGAACACTTCGCGCACGATCATATCGCGGTCGGCGCCCACCAGTTTCGCCGTGCCCGCCAGCACGCCCTCGGGGCGTTCGGTGGTCTCGCGCATCACCAGCACCGGCTTGCCGAGCGAGGGCGCTTCTTCCTGCACGCCGCCGCTGTCGGTCAGGACCAGCGTGCAGAGGTCGAGCAGCCGGACGAAATGCGGATAGTCGAGCGGCTCGATCATCGCGACATTGTCGAGACCACCCAGCACCGCGTCCATGACCGGGCGCACATTCGGGTTCGGGTGGACCGGGAAGATCACCGCCACATCCGGCCGCGCCGCGATATCCGCGATGGAGCGCGCGATCGCCTCCATGCCGCCGCCGAAATTTTCGCGACGATGGCTGGTCACCGCGACGATCCGCTTGCCGGCAAAGCGCGCGGCGAGATCGTCGAGTCCCGCCGCCAGATGCGGCTCGGCATGCACCCGCGCCACCGTCGCCAGCAGCGCGTCGATCACCGTATTGCCGGTGACATGGATGCCCGCCGCGTCGCGGCTCTCGGCCAGCAACGCATCGGCCGCAGCCTGCGTCGGCGCGAAGTTCATGTCGGCGATGCACGCGACCACGCGCCGGTTCACTTCCTCCGGCCAGGGATGATGGATGTCGCCGCTGCGCAGCCCCGCCTCGACATGGGCGACCGGGATCTTGCGGTAATAGGCCGCCAGACTCGCCACCATCGTCGTCAGCGTGTCGCCATGCACGACCACCCGGTCGGGCTTTTCCGCGTCGAACGCTTCGCCCAGCGCGACGATCAGCTTCGCAGTCAGCCCGTCGAGGGTCTGGTTGGGCGTCATCACATCCAGGTCGATGTCAGGCCTGATGCCGGCAATCTCCAGCACCTGGTCCAGCAGGCCGCGATGCTGCGCCGTCACGATAACGCGGGTATCGATGCCCGGCTTGTCGCGCAGCGCATGGATCACCGGAAACAGCTTGATCGCCTCCGGCCGGGTTCCGAATACTATTGCGACTTTCATTGAGCCACCTTCATGCCGTTCACCCTGCCAGTTCGCTATTGTCCTTCGCCATGGCAGAAAATGGTATACAGGGCCTGAAGCATGGCGCACGAAGATCATCAGGACCGGCAGATGCCGCGTCTGTCGCACTGGCTGACGGCGGCGGCGATGCTGCTCGGCCTCAGCCTGATCATCCCGCTGTTCGCGGCGTTTCTTTAGGCTTTCAGCTTCCAGCCAGTGCGCAGCAGATAATAGCACAGCGCCGCCAATCCCAGATTGAGCGCCCCCAGCACGATGCTGCCGGCGATCAGATTGCCGTCCGCCGCGGCGACGAAGCCATAGCGAAATCCCGAAATCGCATAGAAGAACGGGTTGGCGTGGCTGATCGTGCGGAACAGCGGCGACAGCCGATCGATCGAATAGAAAGTGCCCGACAGCAAAGTCATCGGCCCGATTACGAAATTGGTGATGGCGGCCGCATGGTCGAACTTGTCCGCCCAGATCGAGGTCAGCACGCCGATCAGCGCCGTCAGCGCCGCGCCCATCATCCCGAACCACAGGATCGCCCAAAGATGCACCGGCGTCACATGCACGCCGGGCCAGAGCGCCATCGCCAGCCACAGCGCCAGCCCCACCGCCCAGGCCCGCGTGATCGCCGCGCCGACCAGCGCCAGCAGAAGCTCGCCGCTCGACAGCGGCGGCATCAGATAATCGATCAGCGTGCCCTGCATCTTCCCCGCCAGCAGCGAGAAGCTGCTATTGGCGAAGGCGTTGTTCATCATGCCCATGATCATCAGGCCCGGCGCGATGAAATCGGCGAAGGGCACGCCCAGCACCCGCCGGTCCGCACCACCCAGCGCGAGGGAGAAGATCACCAGGAACATCAGCGTCGTGACCGCCGGCGCCCAGATGGTCTGCAACTGCACCTTCATGAAGCGGCGCACTTCCTTGCGGTACAGCGCGCGCAGCCCGGCCCAGTTGACGTTGCGGATGACCGGCACGCCCGGCTCCGGGAAAGGCGGCAGGGTGCGTGAGTCGGCGACATTTAGGGACTGGTCGTTCATGGCCGGATCGACTATCGGCTGCACCTTTATGCGGCAAGCGCCTTCTGGTGTCTGGCTGACTGGAATTTCGTGGCCGGCTCCCCATATCGGGCGCCTGCCGCACATTGAAGGAGCAACCATTGTCCTGGACCGACGAGCGTATCGACCAGTTGAAGGCCATGTGGGAAAAGGGCCTGACCGCCAGCCAGATCGCGGACGAACTGGGCGGCGTCAGCCGTAACGCCGTGATCGGCAAGGCGCATCGCCTTGGCCTGCAATCGCGTCCGTCGCCGGTGAAGGCCAATGAAGCGCCGCGCAAGCCCGTGCCGCCGCGCAAGCCTGTCGCCGTTGCGCCGCCGGTCGCCGAAGCGCCCGTGCGCCCCGCCCCCGTCGCGCCCGCGCCCGAGCCTGTTCGCGTCGCCGCTCCCGCTGCGCCCGCCGCGCCGATCACGGCTGCTCCGGCCGCCGATGCGCCGCCGCCGCAACCGCGCGTCGTCTCGGTCGGCCCCGGCGGCTTCCTGCGCCAGGGTCCGGGCGACCAGCAGGCCCCGATCCCGCCCGCGCCGCCCCGCCGCCTGGTCCCCGCCAAGCCGAGTGCAGAAATCGCCGACAAGACATCGCTGCTCGATCTGACCGAGCGCATCTGCAAATGGCCGATGGGCCATCCGGGCGAGCCGGACTTCCATTTCTGCGGCGAAGCGGTGAACCCCGGCTTCCCCTATTGCGTCGAACATTGCGGCCGCGCCTATCAGGCGCAGCTGCCGCGCGGCACCCGCCGCCCGCCGCCGCCGCTGCCCTTTGGTGGCCCGCGCGTGCGCTGATGACATAAAAAGGCCCGCCTTCTCTATCGGAAGGCGGGCCTTTCCTCTCCTACCCCTGCGTCAGAAGCGGAAGCTGGCGGTCGCCCGCACGCTCTGGTTCACATAGTCGTTATTGCTGCGGCGGATATCCGTGCGGCCCGCGGTCGTATCCGGATTGACGAACGGGTTGGTCGCGGGCGCCGTGCCGCGCGTGACCGTCACGATACCGTCATTGGGATTGAACTGCGTGCGGCGATACAGCACGCCGATCGAGAAATTGTCCGACACCTTGTGCTCGATGCCGCCGCCATAGGTATAGCCCCAGTCATCCTGCTTGCGGTCAAGGCCGGAGAAAGTGTTGGCCTGGTTGGTCGTCAGGAAGCGGTTCTCGAACTTGCCATAAGCGAGGCCGCCCGTGCCGTAGACCAGCGTCTTGCCCATGGCGAAGCCCGCGCGCAGCCGCGCGGCGGCTTCCCATTCGAGCTTGCGCACGAAGGTGTAGCTCGCAGGCGTCGTGCTGAACCCGGTCACATAGTTGGAGCCATAGGACTTGCCGCCCTCGACCACCGCGCCGACGACGAAATTGCCCATCTGCATGTCGTAACCGGCATGCACGCCCCAGGCGAGCTTGCCGTCCCGGTCTCCCCGGTCGCAGACGGTCGGGCCGCCGCGCTTGCCGTCGCAGAAGCCGGGCGAGAAGGCGTTCGCGCCGGTGGCGGTCACCACCGTGTCGTCGAAGGAGCCGTCGCCGTCGGTGTCGAATTGCAGGGTCTCGTTGCGGTTCTTGTTGCTGTTGGGCTGCCAGTTGTAGCCGATCGAACCGCCGACATAGGGGCCGGTCCACTCGTCGCCGCCGGCATCCTGCGCCAAGGCCGGCGTCACCAGGGCGAGCGACATCGCGGCGCCAAGCGGCGCCAGATGGATAATACGCATTTTTGGGGGTCTCCTCACCTTGCGGGAGAAATTCCTCCCGCTTTGCACCCCTCCAAACGCCCGTGTCGCGCTTTCGTTGCCTAAATCATTGTAACATAAGATTGCTCCGCCGCCGCCTGTCGCGACTTCGGCACGCGGCGACGCCTCCGGCCAGCGCCGACGGGCCGGGCGGGTCGCTTGCATCCCCACTGCCCAGACTGCATAGCTGCACCCATGTCCGACGATCTTTTCGACAGCAATCAACCCACCGGCACGCCCGCCTATGACGCCTCCTCGATCGAGGTTCTGGAGGGGCTGGAACCCGTGCGCCGCCGCCCCGGCATGTATATCGGCGGCACCGACGAGCGGGCTTTGCACCATCTGGCCGCCGAAGTGCTGGACAACAGCATGGACGAGGCAGTCGCCGGCCACGCCACCCGGATCGAGGTGACGCTGGAGGCTGGCAACAAGCTGACCATCATCGACAATGGGCGCGGCATGCCGGTCGATCCGCATCCGAAATTTCCGGGCAAGTCGGCGCTGGAAGTGATCCTGACAATGCTCCATTCGGGCGGCAAGTTCGAAGGCAAAGCCTACGCCACTTCGGGCGGCTTGCATGGCGTTGGCATCAGCGTGGTCAACGCGCTGTCGACCGTCACCGTGGTCGAGGTTGCGCGCAACAAGGAGCTTTACCGCCAGAGCTTTTCCAAGGGCCTGCCGACCAGCGGCCTTGGCAAGGTCGGCGCGGCCCCCAACCGGCGGGGCACGTCGGTCAGCTTCATTCCCGACACGGAGATTTTCGGCGAGCAGAAGTTCAAGCCAGCCCGCCTCTATCGCCTCGCCCGATCGAAAGCCTATCTGTTCGCCGGCGTCGAAATTCGCTGGAAATGCGATCCGTCCGTCATCACCGACGACACGCCGGCCGAAGCGGTATTCCAGTTTCCTGGCGGTCTGGCCGACCATTTGCAAGAGCAGGTGGGGGACCGGGAATGCGCCACCAGCAAGTTCTTTTCCGGGTCGCAGGATTTCCCCGCGGAGGCCGGCCGGGTCGAGTGGGCGGTCGCCTGGCCATTGTGGTCGGACGGCAGCTATAGCTGGTACTGCAATACCATCCCCACGCCAGATGGCGGTACGCATGAAGCGGGACTGCGGTCAGCACTGGTGAAGGGCATTCGCGCCTTTGCCGAACTGATCGGTCAGAAGAAGGGGAAGGATATCACCGCCGACGACATCATGACGTCGTCGGAAATCATGCTGTCGGTCTTCATCCGTGAGCCGCAGTTCCAGAGCCAGACCAAGGATCGCCTGACCAGCCCAGAAGCCGCGCGCCTGGTCGAAAACGCCGTGCGCGACCATTTCGACCATTATCTTTCCGACAATATGGAGCGCGGCAAGGCGCTGCTGGCCTATGTGCTGGACCGGATGGACGACCGCCTGCGCCGCAAGCAGGAAAAGGAGGTCAAGCGCAAGACCGCTACGTCGGCGCGGAAACTGCGCTTGCCCGGCAAGCTGACCGACTGTTCGAACGACGACGCGGAAGGCGCGGAAATCTTTCTGGTCGAAGGCGATTCCGCAGGCGGCTCCGCCAAGCAGGCGCGCGACCGCAAGACGCAGGCCATCCTGCCCCTGCGCGGCAAGATCTTGAACGTCGCGTCTGCCAACGCCTCCAAGATCCTGGCCAATCAGGAGATTGCGGACATGATCCTGGCGCTGGGCTGCGGCACGCGCAAGGACTGCAACCCCGATCATCTGCGCTATGAGCGGGTCGTCATCATGACCGACGCCGACGTGGACGGCGCGCATATCGCGACGCTGCTGATGACGTTCTTCTTCCAGGAAATGCCCGAACTGGTGCGGCGCGGTCATCTCTATCTGGCCCAGCCGCCGCTCTATCGTATCGTGGCGGGCGGCAAGAGCGCCTATGCCAAGGACGACGCCCATCGCGAGGAGTTGCTGGCGGCCAAGGAGTTCAAGGGCAAGAAGGTCGACATCAGCCGCTTCAAAGGGCTGGGCGAGATGAATCCCGGCCAGCTGCGCGAAACGACGATGGACCCCAAGACCCGCAGCCTGATCCGCATCACCCTGCCCGCCGATGTCGAGGAGCGCGCGAGCGTGCGCGATCTGGTCGACCGGCTGATGGGCAACAACCCGGCGCACCGCTTCGCCTTCATTCAGGAAAATGCAGCGGCGGTGGATGAGGAAGCGATCGACGCATGAAAGAAGGCCGGGCGGTGCGTTTTCTGGCCGTACAGGCGGCGATGGTTTTCGCTCTGCTACTCGCCTTCATCGCCCACCCCGCGCACGCCCAGTCCCCGGCCTACCAATCCCGCGCAGAGCAGCTCGTCCAAATTCTCGCCGCGCCGGGCGACGAGCAGGACTTCTTCTCCGACCTGTTCCTGACCGCCGTTCCCGTCGAACGCTGGCGCGCGCTGGCGGCCGATCTGCGCGCTGCTCATGGCGCGCCCAAGACGCTCGGCGCGGTCACTGCGACCAGCGCTACGGCCGGGCAGGTCGAAGTCCGCTACGAACGCGCGACGATCGGCTTCACGCTGGTCGTCGCGCCCGATGCGCCGAACAAGGTGATCGGCCTGCGCATCGTCGGCGTAACGCAAGCGGACGACAGCATGGACAAGCTGCTCGCCGATCTTGCCGCCCTGCCCGGCCGCACCGCCTTCGCCGCCGCGAGGCTGGACGAGGGCGAGCCGAAGATGATCGCCAGCGCCGGCCCCGACGCGCAGATGGCGACCGGGTCGTCCTTCAAGCTCTACGTCCTCGCCGAAGCCGCTCGCGCCGTCAAAGCGAGCGAGCGCCGGTGGAGCGACGTCCTCCCCCTCGCCCACAAGAGCTTTTCCGGACGCCTGCTCGCCTATCCCGACAATGCGCCTATGACCCTGCACAGCCTGTCCGCCGCAATGATCGCGGAGAGCGACAACAGCGCCGCCGACACGCTGCTACTGGCGCTGGGGCGGGACAAGGTGGACGCAATGCTGGCGTTGACCGGCCACGCGGCGCCGGATCGCGCGCTGCCGATGTTGACGACAGCCGAAGCCTTTGCGCTGAAGATGCCGGAACTGGCCGAATTGCGACAACGCTACATCACCGCCTCGCCCGCTGAAAAGCGCAACCTGCTCAAGACCTTTCCTGCTCGCGTGGACATCGACGTCGGCAGCCTCGCCGAAACGCCGACGGCGATCGACAGCGTCGAATGGTTCGCCTCGCCCATGGACGAAATCCACCTGCTCGACTGGCTGCGCCGGGAAGGCGGCGACGCCCTGCCGATACTGGCGATCAATCCGGGCATCGCGCCGGCCGATGCGAAGCGCTGGGCGTATCTGGGCTACAAGGGCGGCAGCGAGCCGGGCGTCATCGCGATGAATTTTCTTGCCCGGCGGCAGGACGGCCAGTGGATCGCCGTCAGTGCGGCCTGGAATGATCCGGCCGCGCGCGTTGATGAGGCTCAGTTCGTTGCGCTCATGACCCGAGCGATGAACCTGCTGTCGAAGTGATGCTGGTAGTCAAATAAGCGGATGTCGGACGCCGCGCCACAATCATGGCGCGGGACAACAGCCAGGCGCCGCCGAGTGTAAGAGAACAGGCCAACGCTATCCGCGCGGCCGCCGACCAGGGCTGTGCGCCGACAAATTCCGTGATCGGCAAATGAAGAGCATAGAGCGGATAGGAAATAGCGCCCATCCAGCCGGCCATGCGCGCAATTCTCGAAGGCAGTTGCGCCACGACGCCCGCCCACAATATGAACGGGAACAGGCCGAAGACGACCAGCAGGTCGCTCGCCAGTTCGCCGACGGCGGACGAGAGCAGGCCAGCGCCGCCCACACATATGATCAGTGCCGCCATCACCCACCGGCCATCGACGGGCAGCGCCGCCGGGTCACGGCGCAACAGGATCAATCGGCTCATCAACATCCCCAGCACATAGCTGCTGATGACGCGAGCGATGCCCCATCCGAAATGAATGCCGCGATCACCGATCGCCAGCGAGCCGAACTGATAGGCGCCAATGCTCAGCAACAAGATGCTGGCGGCGCAGACCCCAATGAGAAATCCTGCCCGTTGCCGCCAGAGGATCAATGCATGCGCCGCATTGGCAAGCAGTTCGAAAAACAGGGACCACTGGACGCCATTGAGCGGAAATGGACTCATCATGCCGCTCGACAGCGGAATAAAGGCCAATTGCGCGACCATGTAGACAATCGCCGGCAAGATAGCCCATCCCTGTCCCACCGCCGACATGGCGCCCAGCAAGATGCCGCAGGCCATGATCGGGTATAGCTTGCGCAGTCGATCCACCATGAAGGAACCGAATGAAAGGCCGGCACGGAATTTGCCGTCATAGCGGCGGTCGATGATGAACCCGCTGAGCATGAAGAAGAAATCGACGCAAAGATATCCCGATGGCAGCAGGTCCACATCCGCCAGCCGCGGCGACATGTGATGCATCATGACGAGAATGGCCGCGCAGCCGCGCAGGCCATCCAGCGTGTCATAGCGATCCGTTCGCGATTGCCGAATATCCATTTCCACCCCCGGCCGCAGGTCTTGCCGCGCAAGGCTTAGAAAATGATGAAATGGGAGAAATTGGGCGCGAGATCACCTGTCGGCAGGTCGAACCTCAGTGCGCTTACGCTGTCAGCGCCTCGACCAGCGCCTTGACCTTCTTCTGACGCCATTGCGGCAGCGGCGCGATCAGCCAGTAGGCGAGCGGCGACGCGACCGCCTCGCCCACCTGCCGCACCCGACCGGCGGCGATGTCCGCCTGCGCCAGCAGCGCCGGCACGGTCGCCCGGCCAAAACCGCTGACCGCCGCCTCGATCGCCAATCCCGCGTCCGCCACGCGAATGATCGCGCCGGTCTCTTCCTCGGGGCATCCGGGCCAGCCGATCCGGGCGTCGGGTCCGCCCGCAGCCGCCTCCACGGTCACGAAGCCGCCCTCGCCCAGCGCCAGCCCCTCATGCTCGCCCTTGCCCCCGCCCAGCCGGATGGCGAGGTCGAGATTGGCTTCGGTGAAGTCCAGCGCATCGTCCGCCGCAATCAACTGGAACGACAATTCGGGCTGGCCGGCGGCATAAGCGGCCAGGCGCGGTTGCAGCCACTTGGCCATGATGTCGCGCGGCGCGGCGATGGTCAGCGACAGGCTGGACTGGCCGGCCTGCATCGCCAGCACCGCTTCCTCGAACGCCAGAAAGCCCTTGCGCAGCGCGTCCAGCCCTGCCTCGGTCTCCGACGTCAGCTCCAGCCCCTTGGGCGTGCGGCGGAACAGGACGACGCCCAGCATGTCCTCCAGCGCGCGGATTTGCTGCCCGACGGCGGCCGGCGTCACCGCCAGTTCGTCCGCCGCGCGGGTGAACGACAGGTGCCGCGCCGCCGCATCCAGCACGCGCAGGCCGTTGAGCGGCAAATGGGTACGCTTCATTCGGCCACCGCTGGCGCCACCAGCGCAAAGTGCGGGATCGCGACGTCGAAGGTCAGTCCGTCCGCGCCGATCATGTGATAATGGCCCTTCATCGACCCCGTCGGCGTGCCCAGCGGACAGCCCGACACATAGTCGTAGCTCTTGCCCGGCTGCACCACCGGCTGCTCGCCGACCACGCCGTCGCCATCGACGCTGTGCTGCTGCCCGCGCCCGTCGGTGATGATCCAGTGCCGGGTCAGCAGTTGCACCGGCTGCTCGCCCTCATTCTCGATGCGGATATGATAGGCCCAGAACCAGCGACCGCGCTCCGGCTCCGATTGCTCGGCCAGGAACGTCACGGCGACATAGATGGTGATGTCGCGCGTGATCGCGTGGAAAGGGAAGAGGGCGTTCTTTACCTGTGACACGGCGTCTGGAATGCGCTGCATCCCCCCTTCACGTCAACGCCCTATCGACGCGAGCGCGCGATCGAGATCGGCGATCACATCGTCCGGGTCCTCCAGACCGACGTTCAGCCGCAGCATGTCCTCGGTAATGCCGACTTCCAGCCGGGCTTCCTCCGCCATGCCATAATGGGTGGTGGAGGCCGGATGCGTCATCAGCGAGCGCGAGTCGCCGATATTATTGCTGATGTCGACCAGTTCGAGACCGTTGAGCAGGCCATGCGCCTCCGCCCGACCGCCGCCGACATAGAGCGAGAAGATGGGGCCGGGCGCCGCCATCTGCTTCGCGTTGAGCGCATGGGCGGGATGGCTCTCCAGCCCCGGATACAGCACCTTCGCGACACGGCCTTCCAGGAATTTAGCGACCTTCAGCGCATTCTCGCTCTGGCGGCGGATGCGCAGGTCGAGCGTCTCCAGCCCCTTCAACACCACCCAGGCGTTGAAGGCGCTGAGCGTCGGCCCGGTGTTGCGATGGAAGGGCAGCAGCACCTCCTTGATCCACTGTTCCGTGCCACAGATCGCGCCGGCTAGCACGCGGCCCTGTCCGTCCATCATCTTGGTCGCGCTGTACGCCACGACATCCGCGCCGAACTCCATCGGCCGCTGGAGCGCGGGCGAGGCGAAGGCGTTATCGACAACAGTCGTAATGCCACGTGACTTCGCAAGGCCGCAGACATAGGCAAGATCGACCACATCCATCGTCGGATTGGCCGGCGTCTCGAAGAAGAACAGCTTCGTGTTGGCGCGGATCGCCGGCTCCCACGCATCATTGTCATGCGCGTCGACCACGGTGGTCTCGATACCGAATTTGGGCAGCAGCGTATCGACCAGCCAGCGGCAGGAGCCGAACGCCGCCTTGGCCGCGACGACATGGTCGCCCGCCGACAGCTGACACAGCAGAGCGGCCGTCATTGCCGCCATGCCGGTGGCGGTGGCGCGACACGCTTCCGCGCCCTCCAGCAGCGCGATACGCTTTTCCAGCATCTCCACCGTGGGGTTCTGGAGGCGCGAATAGGTCATGCCCTGCTGGTCGCCGGAGAAGCGCATCGCCGCGTCCTCGGCCCGGTCGTAGCTGTAGCCGCTGGTGAGGAACAACGCCTCGGAGGTTTCGCCCCATTCGCTGCGCGCGGTGCCGCCACGGATGGCCAGCGTCGCGGGCTTCCAGTTCTTCGTGATCTCCGGGTCCTGCCCGCTCTTCCGCTTCATACCGCTTCCCGATATTCTATGTGGGGCGTTTCGCCCGCCAATATGCCGGCCATCTGGCTCATGTCGCCATTACCGCCCGACAGGATAACCGCAACCTTCTTGCCACGCATTCGGTCCTGTTCCTGCATCAGCGCGGCCAGCGCCACCGCGCCTGCGCCCTCGGCCAGATTGTGCGTATCCTGCCAGTAGACGCGGATCGCTTCGGCCACCTCGTCGTCACTCACCGCCACGAAACGCTCGGCACGCGGCCCGAAATAGTCGAGCGCGGCCTGCACCGGGGTGCAGACAGCGACGCCATCGGCAAAGGTGTGCGCGGAAGGACTCTGGATCAGCCGGCCCGCCTCGAACGATCGCTTCGCCGCATCGACATGCGCCGACACCACGCCGACGATTTTCGTCGAAAGGCCCAACGCATCGCGCGCGGCGATCGTCCCGCACAGGCCCGATCCGCAACCGACCGGCACATAGACAGTGTCGAGATCGGGCGCGGCGGTGAACAGCTCCAGCCCATAGCTGGCGACGCCGCGCACCAGTTCGTC
This sequence comes from Sphingobium sp., assembly GCA_044237945.1. Classification (GTDB taxonomy): domain Bacteria; phylum Pseudomonadota; class Alphaproteobacteria; order Sphingomonadales; family Sphingomonadaceae; genus Sphingobium. The sequence continues at coordinate 22,010 of JBIIEH010000033.1, forward strand.
ATGATAGGCCGGGATCATGAAGAGGCCCTCGCTCTCCGACAGGCGCAGCGCCTCCGCCTTGGCGCTGTCGAAATCATGGCCATGTTCGATCAGGGTCGCGCCGAACGCGCGCATCGCCGCGTTTTTCTCCCTCGCATTGCCGTGCGGCACGACGATCGTCACTGACAGGCCCGCCGCCTTGGCTGCGCGGGCCTGCGCCTGACCGTGATTGCCCCGCGTCGCGGTGACGAGGCCCGTCACATCAGAATGGGTGCGCCGCAGCCAGTCGATATAGGTGATGGCGCCGCGCGCCTTGAACGCGCCGGTGGGCGTGTGGTTCTCATGCTTGACCCAGACGTCGCAGCCCGTTCGCGCGGCCAGCAGCGGCCAGGCATATTGCGGCGTCGGCGGGACCTGCGCGTGCACGAGCGCGGCGGCTTCACGCAGGGATTCGAGGGAGAGATCGGTCACTGGCTGTCCTTCTCGCCCTCATGTCGAGGGCCTGTTCAGAGCGCCGCCAGCACCGCGTCGCCCATCTCCACCGTGGTCATGCTGCCGCCCAGATCGGCGCTGCGCGCGCCGCCTGCCAGAGCCTTCGCCACAGCGCTTTCGATGCGATCGGCCTGCGCGCCCAGCCCAAGCGAATAACGGAGCATCATCGCCGCCGACAGGACCGTCGCCAGCGGATTGGCCTTGCCGGTGCCAGCGATATCGGGCGCAGAGCCGTGGATCGGCTCGTACAGCCCCTGCCCGCTGCCGTTCAGCGTCGCCGACGCCAGCATGCCGATCGACCCGACGCACATGCTCGCCTGATCCGACAGGATGTCGCCGAACAGATTGCCAGTGACGATGACGTCGAACTGGCCGGGATTGCGCACCAGCTGCATCGCGGCATTGTCGACATACATGTGGCTGAGTTCGACGTCGGGATAGTCCTTCGCCACCTCGATCACCACGTCGCGCCACAACTGGCTGGTCTCCAGCACATTGGCCTTGTCCACCGAACACAGCTTGCCGCGCCGCGCCTGCGCGGCCTGGAAGCCGGCGATCGCGATGCGACGCACTTCGCCCTCATTATAGGACATGATGTCATAGCCTTCGCGCTGACCATCGGCGGTAGTGCGGAAACCCTTCTCGCCGAAATAGACGTCGCCATTGGTCTCGCGCACGATCAGCAGATCGATGGAGCCGGCCACCTCCGGCTTGAGCGCGCTCTCACCCGCCAGTTCGGGAAACACCTTGGCCGGGCGCAGGTTGGAGAACAGGCCCAGTTCCTTGCGCAGGCCCAGGATCGCCTGCTCGGGCCGCAGATGCCGCTCCAGCGCGTCGCAGTCCGGATCGCCCACCGCGCCGAACAGGATCGCGTCGGCGCGCTTGGCGAGATCCAGCGTCTCGGGCGGCAACGGGTGGCCCACCGCCTTGTACGCCGCACCACCGACAAGCCCGTCCTCATAGGTCAGCCCCTCGATCGCCAGCGCGTCCAGCACGCGCTTCGCCTGCGCGACGATCTCGGGACCGATGCCGTCTCCGGGGAACAGGGCGATGAGCATGGACGCACTCCTTGGCTGAAAATCGCCGCCGCTCTATGGAGCGACCGGCCTTGATGCAACCCCGATCGCGGCCTTGCCGCTGGAGTAGACATGAAACTGATCGGACAACGTTGGCGCTATCGCGTCGGCAATAGCCGGGTGGATGTGGACAACGCTTTTTCCTGGAGCCTGTGGGGGCAGGAGCGAATGCTGGTGAATGGCGAGACCATGCATCGCAGCGGCGGCCATCTGCGGCTGTTTCAAAGCTACAAGGAACCCTGGCTGAGCGCGCTGGGCGAAGGCGAGTTGCGGGTGAGCCTGAAAGCGGTGCTACAGGGCATCGCCTGCGTCGCCACGCTGGACGGCGAAACGATAGAGCCGGAGGCGTTGTTCGAATGCCGCTGGAAGGGCGGCGCGCATGACTGGCCGGCGGAGGAAGAGTGGCAGCCGACCGTGCGTGGCGCATGGATCAAGGGATAGCCCGTTCTCAATCGCCGAACTTCCTCTCGTTGCACATGGGGCCGCCCTTGATCTCGCCGGTCTGTTCGATCTTGAGGCAGGCGTGCAGCATATCGCCCGGCGGTACAGGTACGCCCGGCGCGAGCAGGAAGTCCGCGCGGTGCGCGCCGCCCATCGATGCGGGGAAGCGGGCGATTGGGCGGACGATGCGATATTTCCCGGACGAGCGGAACTTCGTCAGCGCGCCGGAGCCGACCAGTTGCGCCAGCCCGGCCTGGCTGGGCAGCACGCTGTACGCTTCAACCCTGGCGCGGGCGACGATAGAGGCTGGCGCGACCTGCTGCACGCCGCCGGGCCAGAAGCGCAGCGCTTCCCGCCATGTTTCGGGATCGAAGCCAGCCGGTGTGCCGCCCTGCTCCCGGGGATCGCGGGATGGCGTCGTGATTTCGCCGCTCGGCAGGGTTACGGCGCTGGCGCTGTAGGTCGCGACGATCTTTGCAGGACGCTTCCCAATCGACCGCTCCAGCGTCGCTTCGGCGCGCAGGGAATCGCGGCCGTCGGTCTTCGAGAAGTAGGAGATGCAATTGGCCGGCAAAATCGCCACCTTGTCCTTCGGCAAGCCGACACCCCCGGACGCGGAGACGCCGCCCGGTGCGGCGTTTGCGCTGCTGATTGCGACCCGCTGTACGCGCTTCACAGCGCCGGTCAGCCGCCAGACCATCGATTCATAGGACGCAAGCACGAGGTAGAGCGGCTCGTCGCCTGGCTGGATCGCCACGTCGATGATGTTCGTTTCCTGATCCTGCCCGCCGACCGAGACCGACGAGAGGCTGACCCCTTCATACGTGGAAAGCAGGACAAGATCCGCGCCGGCAGCGAGCGCAGGCATGGCGCAGACGGGCGCGGTCATCCGAAGTTCCTGATCCTGCATCTTCTGCTGGACCTGCGCGAATAGAGGTTGGGCGACGTCGGCCTCCTCCTTCGAAATCGTCCCGTTACCGTCGCGGTCGATGCGGGCGAAGGCCTGTTCGCCGATCGCGCGGAGTTCCTGTGCGGTCAGTAGGCCGTCCTTGTTCGGGTCCAGCGCCAACAGCAGCCGCCCAGCTTGCAGCATGGCGGAGCCGTCGGCCCTTTCGGGCGGCCGGCTTGCGACTTCCTTCAGGCTGATCGATCCGTTCTGGTCCGCGTCATAGCGATCGAGCAGTTGATCGGATTCCGGTCGGCGGCCATCCTGCCGGTCCACCATGGCCGTCTCGATCTCCTTGCGGGTAACGATCATGTCGCCGTTGAGGTCATAGCGCAGGACAGTGCCAATCGCCTGCCCACGATACGCCGCCTTTTCGATCAGCGCCGCACGGCGCAGGTCGGCCTCGTCCAGCCCGTCATCCGCTGCATCATATTCCCGCAGCGTGCGCATGATCTGGACCAGATAGTCTTCCAGAGTCCGCCCGGCGCCGATGCGGGCGAGCAGATATTCCTCCGGCGTCATGGTCGGCGCGATCGGGTAATAGACCTCGGGCGCGGTCGGTCGCGCGCCGTTGGCGGCGCTTGCGCTCAGCGCCAATATCATGGCGAGCGTGATGACGGACCTTGGCATGACGTGAAAACTCCCCCGCTTTGCAGCCGCCTTAGCTCCTGAATATTTACCTTCCGCCACCGCAACGCGGTTAATTTCCGCCCGATATCCGTTCCAGCCGCGCCACCATCCGTTCCCGCGCGGCCAGCACGTCGGCGCGGCGGTCGGTCAGGACCGATCGTTCGAGGAAGAAGCCGGTAAGGCGCAGGCCGTCCAGTATCTCCGCCCATTCGCCCGATCCCCCCTTCAGCAGGAAGGGCGGCAAGGGCAGCAGGCGGCTTTCATAGCCGACCGCCCCTGCCCGGCTGACCGCCGCCGAGCTGCGCGGACTGACATAGACCAGCTCCTCCGCCACGCCCGTTGCGGCGCAGCGGGAGAGGTCGAGGCCGAAGCCCAGCTCCGCCAGCAGCAGCAGTTCGTAGCGCACCAGCGCCGCCGCCCATCCCCGTGCCGCAGGCGCGGCTTCGACCGCGCCCAGCACGCCGTCGAGCGCCTGATGCAGCGCCGGAAAGGGCTGGCTTTCCGGCAGGGCCGCCGCCGTCAGGGCGCAGGCCCAGTCGATCGCGGCGGCGGGCAGCGGCTCGGCCAGCAAGGGCGCGCGGCTGTGGGCCAGTTCCACCGTCAGGCCGGCGAGCTGATCCTCCGTCCGGGCGCGGAACTCCGCTTTCACGACATTGCCCGGCAGCAACACCGGCCGCATCGCCCGAGAGCGCCCGCCGCGCACATAGCCGGCGACCAGCCCATGATCCGGCGTCAGCAGCCGCGCGATCGCGCCATGTTCGCCATGATGGCGCAGCGCGCAGACGATGGCGGAGGTGGTGAGGGCTGGCACGGGCCTGTCCTATCGCAGTCACGCCGGTCGATACACCGTCTTCAAGTTCATGAACTCGTGCAGCCCCTGTGCGCTCAATTCCCGGCCATGACCCGAGCGCCGGATGCCGCCGAAGGGCGCTTCCGGCGAGGAGGCGAGCATCTGGTTCACGGCGGTCATGCCCGATCGGATGTCGCGGATGAAGCGCGCTTCTTCCGCCGGATCGTTCGTCCAGACCGACGAACCAAGACCGAAGGGGATGGCGTTGGCGATGTCGATGGCTTCATCAATGTCGGCGGCGCGCAGCAGCATGGCGACGGGGCCGAAGATTTCCTCGCCCATCAGTTCGGGGGTGATCGGCACGTCGGTCAGGACGCCGGCGGTCATGAACGCGCCGGGGCCGTCGATCAGTTCGCCGCCGGTCAGCGTCGCGCCGGCCGCCTTGAACTTCCAGGTCTGGGCGATGACGGTCTGGCGCTGCTTCTCGGTCGAGAGCGGCCCCATGACGGTCGCCTCGTCGAACGGATCGCCGGTCTTCACCTGCGCCATGGCGGCGGCGAATTTCGCGTGGAAGGCGTCGTAGATGTCGGCGTGGACGATCATCCGCTTGCCGCAGATGCAGCTCTGGCCCGTATTCTGGACGCGGGCTGTGACGGCGGCGGCGACCGCCTTGCCGAGATCGGCCGAGGGCATGACGATGAACGGGTCGGAGCCGCCCAGTTCCAGCACCACCTTCTTGAGCGCGCGCCCGGCCTGCTCCGCCACGGAAACGCCCGCCGCCTCGCTGCCGGTCAGGGTGACGGCGGCGACGCGATCGTCGGCGATGATGGCGGGGATGGCTTCATGATCGACCCGCAGATTTTGGAACAGCCCGTCCGGTGCGCCGGCTTCGACCATCATGTCGATCATCAGGCCGGCGCAGCCCTGTACATTGCCGGCATGTTTGAGCAGGCCGACATTGCCGGCGAGGATGCAGGGGGCGAGGAAGCGGACCACCTGCCAGTAGGGGAAATTCCACGGCATGATCGCCAGCACCGCGCCGATCGGCAGCCAGTGGATGTCGGCGCGTCCCGCCGCCAGCGGGATGCTGCCGCCTTGCAGCATATCCGGGCCTTCGCTGGCATAGTGGCGGAAGCCGGCGACGCATTTGTCGACTTCTGCCAAGGCGGACTTGAATGTCTTGCCCATTTCCAGCGTCGCCATGCGGGCGAGCGGTTCCCGGTTCGCCTGCCAGACGTCGGCAAGGCGGGTCAGCAGGGCGGCGCGATCGGACAGCGCGGTGCGACGCCAGTCGTCATAGGTCGCGGCAGCGGCAGCCAGGGCGGATTCCAGTCCGGCTGCGTCGAGCAGGTCGTAGCGGGCAATTTCCTCGCCGGTGGCAGGATTGATGCTTTTCATGGGATTTTCACTCTGTTCGGGACTGATTCAAGACGGGAGAACGCGCCCAGGGTGACAAAGGTGACACAGTGATTGGCCGTTTTCGACGAAAACAGGCCCAATAGTGTCGCCAAAGGCACCGCGAGGGCACCAGTACGTCCCTGCGGGGTCACAGTCGGGTCACTGGCAGGGCACGGCCAAGTCACGGGCCAGCGTCGGTTGCGTACCACCAGGGCGCCGGCAGGGTATCGGCAAGGGCGAGACGGCAGTAGCCAGGCGGCGTGGTGTTTCATCCCAAAGGGTAAACCAGAGGAAATCCTATTTTGGAAGCCTTTCGGGCTGGATAGCTTCGTCCGGTGGACAGGGAGTTTCCTTGTGAGGTCGAGCAGCCGGCAGGACGTCTGTGGCGCACTCGACACGGCCCTTCTCCCAAGGGGGAGAAGGATATGAAGCCTTGGCCCGAAGGGCTTAGGCGGAGTTGGAAGAGGGGGAGCGGCAATAAGCTACATCAGCGTTGCTGCCCCCTCTCCCAGCTTCGACTAAGGCAACAAGTTGCCAAGTCTTCGCAACCCTCTCCCCCATGGGGCGAGGGATGCTGGGCGCAAATTCGCCCCCCCTCACCCGTGGAAATAATCGAACACCTGCTGCGCCACCGCCTTGGACACGCCGGGGGCCTTCAACAGGTCCTCCAGCGCGGCGCTCTTCACCGCCTTGGCTGTGCCGAAATGCATCAGCAGCGCCTTTTTCCGCGACGGGCCGATGCCCGGCACCTCGTCGAGCGTGCTGACGGTGATCGCCTTGCTGCGCTTCTGGCGGTGCGCGCCGATGGCGAAGCGGTGCGCTTCGTCGCGCAGGCGCTGCATGTAGAACAGCACAGGATGGTTGAGCGGCAGGGTGATTTCGCGGCCGTCGAACAGGTGGAAGACTTCGCGTCCCTCGCGGCCATGATGCGGCCCCTTGGCGACGCCGATCATGGTCACGTCCTCGATGCCCATATCCTCCAGCATGGATCGCGCGGCGGAGAGTTGGCCCTTGCCGCCGTCGATCAGCACCAGATCGGGCCATTCGCCGCTATCGCGATCCGGGTCTTCGCGGGCGGCGCGGCCGAAGCGGCGTTCGAACATCTCGCGCATCATCGCGAAATCGTCGTTGCTGGTCTCCGGGTTCTTCATGTTGAACTTGCGATAGGCGTTCTTGCGAAAACCCTCCGGCCCGGCGACGACCATCGCGCCCAGCGCATGCGCGCCCTGGATATGGCTGTTGTCGTAGATCTCGATCCGGTCGGGCACGCCCTCCAGCGCGAAGGTTTCGACCATATCCTCCAGCACCTTGGCCTGCGTCGTGGTCTCCGCCAGCCGCCGGTCGAGCGCTTCCACGGCGTTGCGCTGCGCCTGCTTGATGAGGCGAGTGCGGTCGCCGCGCTGGGGAATTTCGATCCTTACCTTGCTGCCGAGCCGTTCCGACAGCGCCAGCGCCATCAGATCGCATTCGGCCGGCTGGCGATCGGCCAGCACCAGCTTGGGCGGCGGCACTTCCTCGTAGAATTGCGCCATGAAAGAGCTGAGCACTTCCTCCGTCGCGACATCGGCGGTGTGAACGGGGAAGAAGCTGCGATGGCCCCAGTTCTGGCCGCCGCGGATGAAGAACGCCTGGATGCACATCGCCCCGCCCTTCTCCGCCAGCGCGAAGATGTCGGCGTCGCCCAGCCCTTCGGCGTTGATCGCCTGCGACCCCTGAATGAAGGTCAGCGCCTTCAGCCGGTCGCGGATGACGGCCGCCTGCTCGAAGTCCATCGCGTCGGACGCCGACTGCATCGCCAGCCCGAGCTTCTGCTGCACCATGGTGGATTTGCCGCCCAGAAAATCCTGCGCATCCTGCACCAGCTCGGCATAGCCCGGCCCGTCGATGCGATCGACACAGGGGGCGGAACAGCGCTTGATCTGGTAGAGCAGGCAGGGGCGCGATCGGTTGGCGAAGAAGCTGTCGGTGCAGCTGCGCAGCAGGAACAGCTTTTGCAGCGCGTTGATGGTGCGGGTGACGGAGCCAGCGCTGGCGAAGGGGCCGTAATAGCGGCCCTTGTACTTGCGCGCGCCGCGATGCTTCTGAACGCGGGGAAAGGCGTGATCCTCGCGCAGCAGAATGAAGGGGAAGCTTTTGTCGTCGCGCAGCAGCACATTATAGGGCGGGCGGTAGCGCTTGATGAGCTGCGCCTCCAGCAGCAGCGCTTCGGCTTCGCTGTTGGTGGTGACGATGGTCATGCTGCGGGTCTGCGCGACCATGCGTTGCAACCGCTTGGGGAGCCGATCGACCTGGGTGTAGTTGGTCACGCGGTTGCGCAGCGCGCGCGCCTTGCCGACATAGAGCACGTCGCCGCGCGCATCCTGCATGCGATAGACGCCGGGCCGCGTCGGCAGGGTTTTCAGCGTGTTGCGGATCGCCGCGACGCCGGCGTCGATGTCCGGCTGGCTGCCGGTGACGGTGTAGGTCGCCTTGTCTTCGTTGAAACGATCGGGGGATTGCGGGCCGGACATGGACCGTCAGATAGGCCGTCCGCCCCCCGAATACAAAGCGTGAATGGATCAGCAGGCAGCCGCGAGGCGACGGTCAGAGGCGCGCTGATCCAGCAGCGACAGCAGGAAGATGCCGAGACCGCCGACGGAAAGCAGCGCGCCCACCCAACCGGTAGAGGTCCAGCCATAGCCGGACGCGATCGCCATGCCGCCCAGCCAGGGGCCAAGTGCATTGGCCAGATTGAACGCGGCATGGTGCAGCGCAGCCGCCAGCGTCTGCGCATCGCCCGCCACGTCCATCAGACGCACCTGCAGAATGGTGCTCCACCCGCCGCTGCATCCGATCAGAAAGACGAGCGGTGCAAGCGTCCAGATGCTGCCCGCCGCCACCGTATAGAGCAGCAGCACGACCGCATTGAACATCAGAAAGCCGATGACGGTACGGTTGAGCGCACGATCCGCCAGCCACCCGGCCACCAGATTGCCGATCGTCATGCCCAGGCCGAATAGCGCCAGCACCAGGGGAATCAGCGCGGACGACACGCGCGTCACCTCCAGCATCGTCGACGCCACATAGGTGTATACCGCGAACAGTCCGCCGAAACCGACCGCGCCGGTTCCCAGCGTCAGCCAGACCTGCCTCTTGCCCAGCGCGCCCAGCTCACGCAGCGCACCCGCACCGGGGACCGGACGGTCATGCGGGGCAAGGCGCCAGACCAGTACGGATGTGATCGCGGCCAGCACCGCCACCACGGCGAAGCCGGACCGCCACCCTATCGTCTGCCCCAGCAGATTGGCGAAGGGAACGCCGACGACCGTCGCAATGGTCAGCCCCATGAACATGCGCGACACCGCCTGCGCCCGTTTGTCTGGCGCCACCAGCGACGCGGCAACCAGTGCCGCGACGCCGAAATAGGCACCGTGGGGCATGCCGCTCAAAAAGCGGAAGAAGAGCATGCTGGTGTAGTCAGGCGCCATCGCGCTCAGCCCGTTGGCGACCGCGAACATCGCCATCAGCGCGATCAGCAGCGTGCGCCGGGCGAATTTCGCGCCCAACACGGCAATGATCGGCGCGCCGACCACGACGCCCAGCGCATAGGCGCTGATGACATGCCCGGCGGTCGGCGCATCGACGCCCAGACCAGCGGAAAAATAAGGCAACAAGCTCATCGCCGCGAACTCGGTGGTGCCGATCGCGAAGCCGCCCATGGCCAGCGCGAGCATGATGAGGCCCGGATGGACCACGGGAGACGATTGTTGCTGCATTGCGGCGAGATAGGCGGATTACGCCGCCGGGCCAAGTTGGCATGCGTTGAAAAGATTGCAGTCGCTCGGCCATCCCGTGCATCTGTACCGCACGGAATAAAATTTCGCTCGTGCGGGACAGGCCGGGTTGATCGACGCCATCGGCAGCCTATCTCTGCCCTGCCGCCCGATCCGGGCGGCCCTGATCCACACAATCCAGACATCAGCGAACAGAAGGGGTTTCCCATGGTCGTCAAAGCCTATGGCGCGCATGCCGCCGACAAGCCGCTCGAAGCCATCGACATCGAACGCCGCGCCGTGGGCGCGCATGACGTGCAGATCGCGATCGCCTATTGCGGCGTCTGCCATTCCGACCTGCATCAGGCCCGCTCCGAATGGGAAGGCACGCTCTACCCCTGCGTGCCGGGCCACGAGATCGTCGGCCATGTTACCGCCGTTGGCGATCATGTGTCCGGCTTCGCGGTCGGCGACACCGTCGGCGTCGGTTGCATGGTCGACAGCTGCCAGAGCTGCCCGTCCTGCGACGAGGGGCTGGAGCAATATTGCACCGGCGGCGGCTTCGTCGGCACCTATAACGGCCCGACCGCCGACGCGCCGGGCCACACGCTGGGCGGCTATTCGCAGGCGATCGTCGTGGACGAGAAGTTCGTGCTGAAGATCAGCCACCCCGCCGAACAGCTCGCCGCCGTCGCGCCTCTGCTGTGCGCGGGCATCACCACCTACTCGCCGCTGCGCCACTGGAACGCGGGGCCGGGCAAGAAGGTCGGCATCGTCGGCATCGGGGGCCTGGGTCATATGGGCATCAAGCTGGCCCATGCGATGGGCGCGCATACCGTCGCCTTCACCACGTCGGAGAGCAAGAAGCAGGACGCGCTGGACCTGGGCGCGGACGAGGTCATCATCTCGCGCGACGCCGATCAGATGGCGGCGCATGCCGGCAGCTTCGACTTCATCCTGAACACCGTCGCGGCCAGCCATGACCTGGATGCCTTCACCGCCCTGCTGAAGCGCGACGGCACGCTGTGCCTGGTTGGCGTGCCCGAGCATCCCCACCCCTCGCCCACGGTCGGCATGCTGATCTTCGGCCGCAAGGCGATCGCCGGGTCGCTGATCGGCGGCATCGCCGAAACGCAGGAGATGCTCGATTTCTGCGCGGAAAAGGGCATCGTGTCGGACATCGAGATGATCGCGATGCAAGACATCGACGCCGCCTATGACCGCATGCAGAAGAGCGACGTGAAGTACCGTTTTGTGATCGACAACGCGACGCTGGCGGGTTGAGTTCACGGGAGGGGGCGTCCGGTGCGCCGCCTCCCGCAAAGCCGGCTGGCCATCGCCAGTCGCCGATGCGATAGTCTGGACATGGCCTCGATCGGCATCGCCATTCTTCGCACTGTTGTCAGGGGGCTTGTCCGCGTTTTTGACAAGGCCGGGCCAGACGTTTCCGTTACATCGCTTCTTATCGGAGTGCTGCCCGCAAGGCTCTACGGCCCGCCAGGTAGCGCTATCCGTCCGCCCTTGCTCTACTTTCACGGTGGCGGCTTTCTGTCTTGCGGCATCGATACGCATGATGGCCATTGTCGCCGTCTGGCCGCGGCCTCCGGACTTCGGGTGCTTGCGGTCAGCTATCGACTGGCGCCCGAACATCCAGCGCCCGCCCAACTGGATGACGTGATCCATGCCTGCCAATGGGTGCTGGATAACGCCGACGTGCTCGGCGGAAATGCGGCGAAGCTGATTGTCGGCGGGGATTCGGCGGGCGCATTTCTCGCCATGCAATGCTGCGTCGCCTTCAATCGCATCGACAGGCTCATCATCGGGCAGGTGCTGTTCTATCCGCTGATCGATATGAACCCGTCAGCCTGGCAGCGGGCAGGCTGGACTGGCAGGATCGCCGTGACGCTGATCGGACACGCGCTGGGGCCAAAGCGCTATCTGCCGCTCAATCCCGCTGATGCTGCGGGCTTTCCACCGACCCTGCTCATCACCGGGCGCGCGCTTGACCCCGTCTACCGACAAGCTGCGGCCTTTGCCCGCACGCTTCGGGCGAGCGGCGTTTCGGTGGAGCATCTGGTCCTGCCACGCTTATTACATGGGGCCATGAACCTTGCCCGCCTTTCGCAGTCGGCGCAGCAGGCCGCGAAATCGGCAGGCGAAACATTGAGACGGTGGACATGAAAAAGGCCGGAGCCCTGCGGCGCCGGCCTTTTATTCATCCGACCGATGTAAGGATCAGACCGGGCCGCCGATGCCCCGGATGGCGCTGTCAACCAGGGCCTTGTCGGCCTTTGCGTCCAGGCCGTCGCGGATCAGCGTGGCGGCGGCGGTGGTCGCAGCCTTAACCGTCTTCGCGCGGATGTCGGCGATGGCGGCGCGTTCGGCGGCGGCGATCTTGTCTTCGGCCATCTTCTGGCGGCGGACGACGAGCGCGGCGGCGCTCTCTTCCGCGTCGGCGATGATCTGGGCGGCGTCTTCCTGGGCGCGGGCGCGCAGGTTTTCCGACTCGCCGACCAGCGCGGCCAGCTTCGCGTCATATTGCGCCTTCAGCCCTTCGGCTTCGGCGCGGAGCGAGGCGGCTTCGGCGAGCTGCGTCTTGATCTGCGCGATCCGGCCATCGAGGACGCCGGCGATCATCGCCGGCACCTTTTTCCAGACCAGCACGATGATGAAGATCAGCATCGCGAGCGACACGATGGTCGTGGCGTTCAGATAGCCGCCAGCCCCGCCGATCGCCGGATCGGGCGCATGATGATCCATGCCCTCATGCGCGACGGTGCCCACCGGCTGCATACCCTCCTTATGGAAGGGTTCACTCAGATTTTCTGCCACGGCCTGCGATCCTGCATCCAGATGCTGTGCTGCTGCTGTATCAGACATTGGCGAGCGCCGCCTTCACGGCCTGCTGAGCGGACGCCGGGCTGGCTTCCATACCCGAAATCCGCGCCACCATGTCCTGCGCCGCTTCCGCCGCGACCAGCTCGATATCGGCGAGCGCGGCCTTGGTCGCCTCAGCAATACGCGCCTCGGCCGCCGCCACATGGTCGGCGATCTTCGCGTCCGCCGCAGCGACGTGCTTTTCCGTGTTGCGCGCCGCCGTGGACTTGGCGTCGCCAAGCACGGTATGGGCAGCCGCACGGGTGTCGGCGTCCTTGGTGCGATGCTCCGCTTCCAGCTCGTCCGCCTTGGCGAAGGCCGCCTTCGCGGTCGCCAGATCGTCCGCGATCTGCTTGTCGCGCAGGTCCACGGTCGACACGACCTTGGGGACCATGCCCAGGCCGACGACGAAGAAAATGAAGCCGAAGATCACCACCAGCCAGAAGGCCTGGGAGGCATAGGTTTCGGCAAGCTGGGCTATTTGAGGCATTGCACCCTATCCGTCATCTGCCGCCGGCCGGCGCGAACACCGCCGGCGGCAAGATTGAACTTATATGTCAGGCGACGAAGATCAGGATCATCGACACGACGAACGCGAGCAGGCCCAGAAGTTCGGCGGCCGCGAAGCCGATGAACAGGCGACCCTGCTGGCCGTCAGCGGCCGAAGGATTGCGCAGCGCGCTCTCAAGGAACGAACCGAAGACGTTACCCACGCCCAGAGCGGCCATGCCGGCGCCGATGGCGGCCAGACCAGCACCGATCAGCTTTGCTGCTTCTGCGTCCATGTTACTAACTCCTTTTCTAAACTTGGTAAGATTGGTGATTGGAAAGAAACGAAAATCTCAGTGCAGATGCTCGGCGTCGTTGATGTACAGCGACGTCAGCAGCGCAAAGACATAAGCCTGGATCACTGCGACCAGCATTTCGAGCGCCGAGATGGCGATCATCAGCGCGAAGCTGGGGATGCCCACCAGCACGCCGAAGCCGGCGCCGGCGTTGGTCGAGTTGATCACGAAGCCCGCCAGCACCTTCAGCAGCACGTGGCCGGCGGTCATCGCGACGAACAGTCGCAGGCCGAGGCTGAAGGGACGGACCAGGAAGGACACCAGCTCGATCACGAAGATGAACGGGATCATCGGCAGCGGCGTGCCATGCGGCACGAACAGCGCGAAGAAGTGGAAGCCGTGCTTGGCGAAGCCGACGATCAGCACGATCGCGAAGCTGACGATCGCCAGGATGCCGGTGATCGAGAAATGGCTGGTGAAGGTGAAGGGATGCACGCCGACCAGGCCGAGCGGCAGCAGGCCGAGCAGGTTCGCCAGCAGGATGAACATGAACAGCGAGAAGACGTAGGGAACGTACTTCTTGCCTTCCTTGCCGACATTGGTGGTCATCAGATTGGTGATGAAGCCGGTGAAATATTCCACCGCCGCCTGCCAGCGACCGGGGACGAGCTGACGCTTCATGCCGCCAGCGACGAAAATCCACAGCGCGACGGCCGCGATGGCCATCCAGAGCGCCGAATTGGTGAAGGCGATGTTGTAGCCGCCCAGCGTCCAGTGATCGGTGCCGAACAACGGCTCGATCGTGAACTGGTGCATCGGGTCGATCTTGCCCGCCTCTGCTGCCGCGTCTGCCGCCACGTGGAAACCCCTGTCACCTGTGTGCGAAGGCCCCGGTCAGTCGGGACGCTTCGTCGTAATCCGTATGATGTTCCTGAAAGCGACCACGATCCCGAGACCGAGGAACACCAGCAGAAGCCAGGGCTGCGTGCCGAACAGCCGGTCCAGGACCCAACCGATCAGCGCGCCGCCGACAAGACCCCCGATCAGTTCGGCGAGGACCCGGTTGCCCATGCGCGTCCCATCGTCCGCGCTCTGTTCAACCACCCCCTGCCGGACCTTTTCGGCCTGTTCGGCCCGCGCGATCCGCTCCTGCAGGGAAGCGATACGCGGGTCCTCACCCGTCGGGTCCTGTCCGGGATCTTGCGCTGCCATGTTTTCTCTCCGTCCGTCTCAAGAGCGTCGGCGAGGCAACAGGCGGATGCGGCAAGCCCCCGTCAAGGCGCGGCCCGTCTAGAAATGCTTTTCCGGGGTGTCAACAGGGGCGGCGCGATATTGTACAAATGGCGGATATTCGCGGCTTTGCGGGTTGCAAATAGATATTTTCCTACTTAGGAAATCATCTATGGAAAAAGCCTTCAAAGCCCTCGCCTCCGAACCGCGCCGGCGCATTTTGAGCTATCTTCTGGAAGCGCCGATGACGGTCGGGGAGATCGGCAATCATTTCGAGATGGCGCTGCCGTCGATCTCGAAACATCTGGCGATTCTGAAGGACGCCGGATTCGTGCGCGAGCAGAAACTGGGGCAGTTCGTGCTGCATTCGGTCGATGCCGAGGCGATGGCGGGAGTGCTGTACGGGTTTCTCGCGCCATTTGATGCGGAGGCGGCGCGGATTGTGGACATGCGCGGGATCGGGAAGAAGCGGCGGTGAAAAACCCCGCTCCACCCTAGATTTCCGCCTCCGACCAAGTTTCAAGAAATTTGCCACAGGCATTGACCGTGGCCGTCGTCCGAGAACCAACCTGGCGGCCGGACACGGGATCAACCATTTGCCCCTGCGGATCGGGCAGGCGCGCCTTGAACGTAGCGACAGCGCGAAACCGCTTCGACACGAACACCCGTTCCGAAAGGCTGCTGCGAGACATTGGCGTGAGTGAGCAGCACCCCTGTCGCAGCGCGGCGTCCAGTCTGATCGGCCCATGCGCCCAGCGCGACAGATTGAGCGCGGCGACATAGGCGACGTCCTGCCGAACGGGCGTCCCGGAGGGGCACTTCTGTCCGGGAATGAGACCGCAGCCGGTCAGAGCCAACAGCATAACAACGCAGCAGAGATGACAAGGTCGGCACATCGGCGGCATCTCGCTACTCCCCGCCAGAACGGGCAGATGTGCGTGGTTCATGCTGGAGGTTGGCAATGGTCAGGCTATCACTCCGGATATCCCTGAAACACGCCCTCCCCTAACCCCTCCCGCAAGCGGGAGGGGGACTTGAAGCGGCGCTTTATCCCGCCGTGGCGCAGTAACCCGGCAGCGCGATGGCGTCGGCGCCCTTCTTCTGCCAGGGGCCGGCGCCGATACGGTACATCTGGCCCGGCTTTACCCGGCCCAGCGTCTGACAGCCGGTGGCGGCCGCCATGTCCTGCACCGTCACGCCGCGCTTGCTGGCGAGGTCGGTGTAAGCGGCGCGGCGCTTGATGTTGATGGCTTCCACGCCCGAACGGACGTCTGCGCCCACCGTGCCGGCGATGCCGAGATAGCCGTCGGCCTGCTCGCCGACCGTGCCGGCGGCCATGGCGGCGGCGACTTCGCTGCCCTGTGCGCGCGCGGCGCTGGTCATGACGAGGCCCGTCGCAAGCGCGATCGCGGCCCCGGTGGCGATCATCATAAACGTGCGTGTCATTGCGGGAACAGCTCCGAATTGTTCTGAATGAGGTCCTGCGCGTCGCGTTGCAGCTTCACCACGACCTCCTGTTGCACCTTCACATTGAGGTTGATCTCGATCGGCTTGTCGGGGGCCTTCACCTGAATGCATCCCCCCAGGGCCGTGGCGGTGAGACCCGCCGTCATGATCGCCATCTTTCTCATTTGCGCTCCCCATTTGGCATAGTTTCGCTTTCCGCAGGCTTAACCGCTTCGCCCGCCCGAATTTTGTCCTGCATCTGATCGCCAAGGCTGTTGCGGATCAGGCTGCTGGGATCGACGAAGGACTGCGCGGTGCTCATCAGTCCCCGGAAGGGGGCGGTGATCCGCACGTTGAAGATGAACGGCAGGCCGATGAAGCTCTTCGAGATGAAGCTGGGCGTGGCGTTCACCTGGCCCCGGTTGACGCCGTTGAAGACGACGTTCGTCACCATTTCGCCGTCCAGCGCGCCGTCCATCAATATGGTCAGGCACTTATATTGCAGGTTCTTGAGCGCGTCGAAGGCCATCTTGCCCATCACGCCCAGCTGCTCGTTCGACACCGGGCCGACATAGGACAAAGTGCCCGACTGGCGCGTGGGATCGCACGGGATGGTCGGCAGCACGCCTTCGGGCATCAGCAGCGGCGGCATGCCCTGTTGCCGCGCGGTCAGCACGCCGCCGGCGACGCGGCCGCCATTCTTGTTGAAGATCAGCGGCATGATGCCGTCGAACGTGCCGGTCGCGGCGATATTGTCCAGTTCCATCGCCTGGATGAACGCGCCGGCGTCGAGACCGATGACGCGGAAAGTCAGGTAGCGATCGACATCCGCGCCGAAGTCCATGACCGCCGGCAGCAGCACGAGTTCGCCGCCGGAGAAGGGCCAGCCGCCGCCCTCCACGCGCACCTTCAGATTGGGTTCGATGCGATAGCGCACGACCCCGTCGCGCACCTCGACGCCGGGATTGACCATGCGGATATGCGCTTCCTGCCCCGGCGCGCTGACGAGGCCGAGCAGGTCGGTGAAGTGGATTTCGCCGGACAGGCCCTCCACCGGGCCGAAGGCGGCGGCGAGGTTCGTGCTGTCGGTGCGGAAGGTTCCGCTGCTGGTGACGCCCTGGCTGGTCCAGTCGATGCGCCCCTGCCCCGTCACGGTGCCGGCGACATTGGCGACGACGCCGACCGTGATGGGTGTCACGTCCTCCGGCTGAAGAGCGGGGCCGAAGACGAGCGCGGGCACGATCAGGTCGGCATGGCCGCGCCCGGAGCCGAGATCATGGGCGATGACCGCGCGGGCGACCATCGCGTCGCCTTTGGGCGCGTGGAGATTGCCGGTGGCGGCGATCTTGCCATCGGTGAGGGTCAGCACGAAGTCGGGGACGTTGAGCTGGTTGAAGCGCGCCGGCGCGGCGGCGTCGCGCACCGTCATCGCGGCGGCGAGGCGCAGCGTGCCGGCGGCGAAGCCCCAATTGCCCGCGCCATTTTCGACGATCAGGGGGACGTTGCCGATCTTGCCCTCGACGCCCGACAGCGTGCCGCCGAAGCCCTTGGCGGCCGGGTGGCCCTCCATGCTGACGGCGGCGAGGCGGACGGGGGCGTCTTCGGGGCCGACCAGCAGTTGCGCATTGGCGAGCGTGAAGCCGCTGTCGCGCAGGCTGAGGCGCGCGCTGTCGGCGGTGAGGCGCATGGGGCTGTCGCCGCTGCGGCCGGCGAGCGCCAGCTTGCGCAGTTCCGCGCCGCCGCTCATGCCTTTGGGACCGAAGGCCAGCAGCGGCCCGCCGGATGCCGGGCACAGGGTCTGCTTGGTCTGGCCGATGGCGAAGCTGCCGTAGCGCGCTTCGGTGAGGGTGAGCGGTACGCAGTCGGGGTTGACTGCGAGGTTGCCATTGGCGGCTAACTTCGCGGTGATCGGCGTGGTAAAACCGCGTATTCGGCCGTCGGGCAAGGGGCCGTCGAGGCGCAGTTGCGTCACTATGCGCGTTTCACCGTGAGCTTCGGCGGTGAAGCGCACTGGATCGAGTTCCAGCCGGGCGTCGCCGGCGACATAGGGATCGACGAACAATTGCCCGCCAAGGCCGCCACCCGCGCGCCGGGCGAGGCGCAGCGCCGCCTTGGGCAGCCCTCCGCCCTCACTGGTGAGCGCGCCGTCCAAGGCCCAGTCGAACGCGCCGCCGCCGGGGCCGGGCCAGGCGATCGTCACCTGGCTGTCGGGCGCAAGCGCCACCCGCGCGCCCGAGCGGGCGGCGAGATGCGCGTCGCTCAGGACCAGACTGCCCGCCCCGCCCTTCACCGCCAGCGCGAAGCGGCTCTGCGTGATATTGTCGTCGCCAGCGCGCCGCACCGCCTCCTCCAGCCGGGCGACCAGCGGGCCGACCGGGGTGCCGGCGGTCGCCTTGCCAAGGCCGGCAAGCGGATTGCCCGCGCCGCTGCGCAGCTTGCGCGCGGAGAGCATGCCCTGGAGCGTCGCGTCGCTGCCCTTGACGCGCCAGACGCCGTTCATCTCGGTCTGGTCCGCGCCGGCACCAGACGCCTGCACTTGCCCGGCGGCGAGTTTCACGCGGCCGCTCGTCTCCGCCGCCGTGCCGTTGAAATCGATCCGGCCATTGGGCCTGGCCAGCACGACGCCGTTGGACTTGAGCGCCTGCCCCGCCAGCGACACGCGGCCGCTCCAGCGGTCGAGCGCCTTGCCGAGCGTCACGTCGATCTCCGCCGCCGGCTGCGCGATGGCGGTCGCGGCGTCCTTGCAGCCGATCGCCTGTGCCTTGAGCGGCCCCGTCAGATGCGGTTGGCCCGCCTGCATCGCGATGTCGAGCAAGGCGGTGGCGTCGACCATGCCGCAACCGGCCAGCCCCAGACGCGGCATCGCCGCCGCCAGCTTGCCGCGAAAACCCGATTGCAGATTGCCCGTGCCGTCGATCCGCATGTCGACCGGCCCGGCGTCGCTTTTCAGCCGCAGCCGCGCATCGGTCAGCCCGACGACCAGGTCCGGCAGGCCGAACGGCTCCTTCGAGGTCGGATCGCGAAACTTGTCGAGTTCGCCAAGGTCCAGCACGCCGTCGCGATAACCGGCGCGCAGCCGCACGCCGCTCGCGCGGATGGCCGCGAGTTGCGGGGTGACGCCGGCAAAGGCGATGTCGATTTCCGCCCAGTCGGCGGTCAGATCCGGGTCGGCGGGATCGCCCAGCACCAGCTTTTCGATCCGCTGGGTGCGCAGGCCCACTTCGGTCAGGTTGTAGCTGGCCTGTACGCCGCGCCGGTTGAGTTCGCGCGACACGAAATTTTCGACGATGGGCGCGCGCTGCGTCCACAGGGCAAGCAGGATCAGCACCAGCAGGCCGACGCCGACCCCCAGCCAGCGCAGCCAGCCCCGGCGAACTTCTTCTTCGCCGTCCGTTTCGTCCATGCCTATCGCCAACCCCGGCTCTTCTTCCTGCACCCGACTATGCGCATAGCCGTAACCGATCGCCAACGTCCATGGCAGCGTAAATATCCTTGCCGCTGCAATACGCAACGCATAGCCTTCCAAAGCGTGTTGCGGGGGCGGGACTTTGACGGAACGGGATGAGACAGCCGCGCAGGACGGCGCAGGACATCGCGCGCGATTGCGGCAGAAGCTGGCCGACACCGCCGGCGAAGGTCTGCACGATCACGAGCTGATCGAATATCTGCTGGCGCTGGCCATCCCTCGGCGCGACACCAAGCCGCTGGCCAAGACGCTGTTGCGCGAGTTCGGCGGCATCGGCGCGCTGATGGCGGCGGACTGGCGGGCGATCGCGCGGGTGCCGGGCATGGGCGACACCAGCGTCGCGGCGATCAAGATCGTGCAGGCCACCTTGCTGCGCGTATTGAAGGCGGAGGTCGGCAAGCGGCCGGTGCTGGGCAACTGGGCCGCGTTACTGGACTATCTGCGCGCGGACATGGCGCATCTGGGCGTCGAGCGGGTGCGCGTGCTGCACCTCAACAACCGCAACATGCTGATCCGCGACGAGCATATGGGCGACGGATCGATCGACCAGGCGGCGATCTACACGCGGGAGGTCATCAAGCGGGCGATGGAGCTTGGGTCATCCGGGCTGATCCTGGTGCATAATCATCCGAGCGGGGCTGCGGAGCCGAGCCGGCAGGACATCGAGCTGACGCGGCAGATCGTGGATGCGGGGCGGCGACTGGATATCGCGGTGCATGACCATATTATCGTGAGCAGCGAGGGGCATAGCAGCATGCGGGCTATGGGGTTGTTGTGAGGGGGTGATTGGGGCGATGGGTAGAGAGCATCAGTACTAATTCAAGATGTGTATGGACGAAACCTGCCATTGACTAGGTGCAGCCCTCTTTTCAAAGATATTCAGTCGTGATGAAGGGGGCTCATCGATCGTAAAAGAAAAATTGGATTGCAGACAGCCGGTTTTCGGAGTGTTGGGATCATCCAACTGCGTATTCGTTCAGACATTCATTCGAGCATTTAGTTTCGAGGGAGTTAAGCTTGCCACTGCCCATTGATCTTCAGCTACCCGGCACGAGCGTACCTGTCGAACTGCGCGCTGGGATGTCAACAATCATCGTTGGCGCGAACGGAAGCGGGAAAACGCGCCTTGCAATTGAATGTGAACAGCAGGCTGATGCGGCCGCTCACCGCATTTCGGCGCAGCGGATGCTTGCGCTTGATCCCTCAATTGAGAAGGTGAGCGAAAATGCTGCTCGCCATCTATTGCGCTACGGCTATGAGAAACCGGGAGATTACGGTGGCATTCATCAGGCACGGAAGATTCAGAGGTGGGGACAAAATCAACCCCGCTTCATTCTCAACGACGCCTTAGCGCTGCTTCAAGTCCTGTTCGCGCAGCAGGCAAACGTCGCGGTAGCAGTGAACGATGCTGCGGAAGCCGGAACGCCGGTGTTAGGTCGCGAGACAATATTGCGCAGGTTAAAAGTTATCTTCAATCGAGTGCTGCCGACTCGTCGCCTTACGACTACAGCGGATGATATTTCTATAAGTGCTATAGATGCATCGGGCGAATGTAGTGATCCGTACAGCATTACGCAAATGAGCGACGGCGAGAAGGCTGTCTTCTATATGATCGGCCAAGTTCTCGTCGCGGACGCGGGATCTGTTTTTATCATGGACGAGCCTGAAATCCATGTGCACCGCTCAATCCTAGGGCGCCTGTGGGACGAGTTGGAGGCGGCACGACCGGATTGTGCGTTTCTGCTGATTACGCACGACCTTGAGTTTGCTGCCTCACGGGCGGGTAAAAAGTACGTTGTACGGAGCTTTGCCCCCTCGACTGGTTGGGTGATTGAGAACGTGCCGGAGGCAGAAGGCTTCAGCGAGGACCTCGTCACGCTGATTCTTGGCAGCCGAAAACCCGTGTTGTTCGTTGAGGGCGACCAAGGAAGCCTGGATATCGCGTTTTACCGCGCCTGCTATCCCAATTGGACTGTGATCCCGCGAGGCGGATGTCAGAGTGTGATTCATTCAGTCTCGACAATGCGACGCAACGCCGCCTTTACTCGTATTTGCTGTGCTGGTCTGATCGACGCTGATGGACGCGACGCGAACGACCGCGCGCATCTCGCTGACGTGGGTGTGTCGGTACTTCCGGTCGCCGAGATCGAAAACCTGCTGCTGTTGCCTGAAATATCACGGATCATTTTGGTGAAGAACGATTTTAGTGGTGTTGAGTTGGAAACTAAGCTGGCCGAAGTAAAGGCGGCAGTGTTCGCCGATGCGTCAGAGCCAAAGAATGTCACTGAGGTCGTGCTGGGCTACTGCCGTCGGCGGATCGACCAGATGCTAAAGCGGATCGATTTTTCGGCCGACAAGTCGATTGAAGACCTTGCCGCGAGTTACGCTGCGCAGACAACCGCGCTCGACGTCATCGCGATCACCACCGGGATTAGAGAAGCGATCACCAATGCAATAGCCGAGGACGACTTGCCCGCACTTCTTGCAATTTATGACCGCAAGAAACCACTACTGGCACTCGCAGCGCGATTGAGGACTGGAAATATCAACGAGTTCACTGCTTGGGTTACGCGCGCTATCCAGAGCAAAGATGACGACAGATTGCGAGTAGCGCTTGAGACAGTGTTGCCGACGCCTTCTGCGGCATAGGTTTGGACGCGGCCACTCTGTCGAATATCTGCTTCCGGGATCGTAGAGCTAATCTAGGAACAGCGCGGATTGGTTGTTATCTGCCATTCCATCTTCGTCATGCCGGACCTGACCCTACATCCCGCTTCTGGCATCGCTAGAAGGAAGCGGGATCCCGGCTCAAGGCCGGGATGACGGTGGCGTGATGTTTCAGCCGCCGAAGCCGAAATTCAAGAACTCCGGCGTCGGGCCGTTCCAGCCTTCGTCGGGGCCGTCGTCCACCGGGTCGCGGCGGCGGCGGGAGTCGTCGCGGCGGGGTTCTTCGCGGCGCGGTTCTGGACGGGCGGCGCGGGGTTCCTCGCGGCGGGGTTCCTGACGCGGTTCGGGGCGGCGTTCCTCGCGGGGGCAGTCTTCGCGCTTGCGGTCCCTGCCCCGGCCCCGGTCCTTGCGGTCGCGATCGCTGCGGCGGGGTTCTTCCTCGCGCGCTTCGCCCGGAGCGGGCGTGGCGGCTTCGCCGCCGGCCAGCACTTCGATCTTCGTGCCGATCAGCTTCTGGATATTGTCGATCGCCTCGGCGTCTTCCGCCGTGACGAAGGTGTAGGCGGTGCCGGTCGCGCCCGCGCGGCCGGTGCGGCCGATGCGGTGGACATAATCGTCGGGGTGCCAGGGCGCATCATAGTTGAAGACGTGGCTGACGCCCTTGATGTCGAGGCCGCGTGCGGCGACGTCCGACGCGACGAGGATGTTCACCGTGCCAACACGAAAACGCTCCAGTTCGGCGATGCGGGTGGACTGGTCGATGTCGCCATGGATTTCGCCCGAACGGAAGCCGTGGCGTTGCAGGCTCTTGTTGAGGTCCCGCACGGTCGTCTTGCGGTTGCAGAAGATGACGGCGCTCTGCACGTCCTCCGCCTCCAGCATGCGGCAGAGGACATCGCGCTTCTTGCGCGATTCGACCTTCACCAGGCGCTGGGTGATGTTGGTGGAGGCGGTGGCGGGGCGCGCGACTTCGATCGACTTGGGGTTCGAGAGGAAGCGGTCGGCCAGCTTCTTGATCGGCGCGGGCATCGTTGCGGAGAACAGCAGGGTCTGCCGCGTGGCGGGCAGCTTGGTGCAGATTTCCTCGATATCCGGGATGAAGCCCATGTCGAGCATCCGGTCCGCCTCGTCGATGACCAGCATCGAGCAGCCGTTGAGCAAGATCTTGCCGCGACCGAACAGGTCCATCAGACGGCCGGGCGTGGCGATGAGGACG
>JBIIEH010000056.1:0-12573 GCA_044237945.1 Sphingobium sp.
CCTCAACCACGACATCGCCGACATTGTCGATGACGTAAGTGTCGTTGCCCGCGCCGCCGATCATCCGGTCCGCGCCGCCCTTGCCGTCGAGCAGATTATTGCCCGCATTGCCCGTCAGCACATTGGACAGCCTATTGCCCGTCCCATTGAGATTGCCCGAACCCAGCAGCACCAGTTGCTCGACATTGTCCGCCAGCGTCCAGCTGTAGACGCTGCGCACCACATCGATCCCGCCGCCCGCCGCCTCGACTACCACGTCGCCGACATTGTCGATGACATAGGTGTCGTTGCCCGCGCCACCGATCATCCGATCCGCGCCGCCCTTGCCATCCAGCAGATTATTGCCGCTGTTCCCGGTCAGCACGTTCGCCAGCCCATTGCCGGTCCCGCTCAGATTGCCGCTGCCCAACAGCACGAGATTCTCGACATTGGCCCCCAGCGTCCAGCTGTAGACCGTGCGGATCGTATCGACGCCCGCATCGGCCGCCTCCACCACGACATCGCCCACATTGTCGATGACATAAGTGTCGTCGCCCTGGCCGCCCTCCATCCGGTCAGCGCCGCCCTTGCCGTCCAGCACATTGGCGTAACCATTGCCGATCAGCACATTGGCGAGCGCATTTCCGGTGGCGTCGATATTGTTGTAATAACCCAGCGTCAGATTTTCGACATGATCCGGCAGCACATAGCTGATCGTCGCCTCGACGCTGTCGATCCCCTGATCGGCATATTCCAGCACCACGTCGCCAGCGTCATCGACATGATAGCTGTCGTCGCCCCGTCCGCCGATCATCCAGTCGGCGCCGACATAGCCGTTCAGATCATTCGCCAAACCGTCGCCGATCAGCACATCGTCATAGTAACTGCCGAACAGATTCTCGATGCTCACCAGCGTGTCGACGCCATCGCCGCCGGTGTCCTGCGCCCCGCTGATCCGCAGCGACACAGTGACCCCATCCGACGCCAGCAGATAATTGGCGGTGTCGCGCCCTTCGCCCCCGTCGATCAGGTCGTCGCCGCCCGCGCCCAGCAGGATGTCGTCGCCGCCCAGCCCTCGCAGCACATTGTCGAGATAGCTGCCCTCCAGCCGCTCGCCCAGCGCCGTCCCGATGATCTCGACCGGCAGATAGTCGATATCGGCCAGCGTCACCGCGTGCCGCACATACAGCGTGAAGGTTCCCTGCGCCGTGGTGGCGTAGATGTCGTTGCCGCCGCCGGAATAGGGCGTGATCCGCACAGAGGTCGGGTTCATGCCGCGCAGGTCGATCCGGTCGATCCCGGTCTGGAAATCCTCGATCTGGTCCGTGCCCGCCAGCATCGAACTGGACGTGGCGTAGCTGTCGAACACGAAAATGTCCGCCCCGCCCCCGCCATAGAGGAAGCTGAACCCCGTGCCCGCATGGATCACGTCATTGCCGTCGTCGCCATAGACATAGGTCTGGTAGCTGGCGCCGGCATAGATGGTGTCGTCGCCGTCATAGCCGTTCAGCCGCAGATATTCGAACCCGCCATCGTCGATGATCGTGTCGCCGCTGGTCAGCGACCAGACGGTCAGATGCGTCTTGCCCGCCTGCGCCAGCGTCGACGTATAGAGCGGCGGATCACCGACGCCCATATAATAAGTCAGCGAATTATCGCCATTCTCGCTCACGCCAACATCCCCGCCCAAACCCAAGGGCGCTGGGTCTAGGCGGCTGCGAGAGGACGGTCAATTGGCTTTATTGACAGGGGGTTATGGGGAGGAGAGGGAGCAACAGCGCTCCCTCCGGCTCGCCCGAAGTCGCTAGACGATCACGAAATCCGCATTCGTCATCGCCAGTCCCGCGCTCACCTCCGCAAACTGCACCGCCGCCCCCGCGCCGCTGCCGTCCGCGTCGTAATACAGCGCCCCGGTCGCGCTGTTGTAGATGATCCGGTCGGTCGCATCATGCGCCGCCGCGCCGACATAGAACGCCTGCGCCCGCAGCACCCCGGCCGGCCCCGCGCGAAAGATCGCGGCGTCCAGCCCGATGCTGTCGTCGACAAGGCTGAAATCCGCAATCCTGTCCACGTCGCCGCCATTGGGCCGCACCGAAAAAAGAAACATGTCGGCGCCGCCATGACCGACCAGCAGGTCAGCCCCGCCCAGCCCGTCCAACACATTGTCGCCATGGTTGCCGACCAGAACGTTGTCCAGCGCATTGCCGGTCCCATCGATGTTCGCCGTCCCGATCAGCCGCAAAATCTCCACATGCGTCGAGCGCAATGAATAGCTGACCGAACTGTTGACGCGGTCCACGCCTTCATTGGGCCGTTCTATGACGATGTCGGCGGTGCTGTTGACGACATAGACATCCTCCGCAATCCCGCCTTCCATCCGGTCGGCGCCCTCGCCTCCGTTCAATATGTCGTCGCCGGCGCCGCCGATCAGCACGTCATCGCCCTTGCCGCCCAGCAATCGGTCGTTACCCCAGCCGCCGTCCAGCACGTCGGCGCCGACACCGCCGTCCAGCAGGTCATTGCCCTTCCCGCCGCGAAAGTCGTTCGCACCGGCATCCCCGACGATATCATCGTCCTTGACTGTCCCAAGGATCGTCTCGACGCTCGACAGGGTCACCTTCACCACGCCATCCACCAGCAACCCGCCGGCGCGAAGATCGACGACGATCCCTTCGTTGAACTCGGTGAAAGAGGCAAGATCCGTGCCCGCGCCACCGTCGAACAGATCATATCCGACGCCCGCGACAAAGCGGTCATCGCCGGCCTGCCCGATGAACGCATCATGGTCCGCCGTGCTGATGAACACGTCATTGCCCGTGGTCGATGCCGCCGGGCGACGGATGACGCCCGCATGTATGGGGTCCGTTCCGGCATCATCGGCGATCTCGACGACCCCGAGCAAATATTCAGGAGTCCAGCCGCGCGCCTCCAGATAATAGACGCCAGTGACCGTTGGTGAGAAATGGCGGCCGGTGCCGTCATCGTCTGTCAGCGCTCTTCCGTCCGCGTCGCGCAGGATCAGGCGATTGTCGTCTCGATCGGTAACGAACGCATAGGATTTGCCTGCCTCCAGATCGACGGCGAACCAGTCGCGGTCGTTGGAGGCCTCGAACTTGTCGGTGATGATCTGCCCCACCGTCAGCCGCCCGTCGGTGTCGATCGTCGCCGCGTGATCACCTGCCAGAACCGACGTCGTCACCGTGTAGGCGGCCGCGTCCACGGCGAAATAATAAGTGCCCGACGACTGGATGTAGACGTTCAGCCCGACCGTCCCGTCGCTTTGAGCATTACCCGTCCAGCTCGAATCGCCCCACGCATCCCTCAGCGTCAGGGTAGCGTCGGTACTGCCCGAAACGGCAAAGCTGTATATCTGCCCGGCTGTCAGCGTCACCTTGTACCAGTCGGCCGCATCGCCGGACCCCGAAGGCGCCGCCACTGCCTGCCCGACCTGGACGGTGCTGGCTGCCGAAGGCGTCGCCAATGGCGCCGCCACCGTGGCGGACAGCGTGTATGTCCCTGCTTGCCACCCCGTTACCGCAACATAATAGACCCCGTCGGCTGCCACCATGAACTGATCGTCCGTGGTTTGGATCAGCGATGCGTTCTGCCCCTGTGCGTTCAGCAGGGCAGGTCGCGCCGATCCATCGACCGAAAAGCCGTAGCGCGTCCCGGCCTTCAGCGTCACCGCGAACCAGTCCGTGTCGTCGGCCGTTTCAGCCATGCCGCGCACTGTCCCGCCGATCGCGACCGCACCGGCGGTCGCAGGCATCTCGCCCCGATCATCCGCAACGGCGGTCAGCGACAGGGTATAGCTGCTGCTACCATAAGCGCCGACATAGTAGCGCCCGCTCTGCGTCGGTGTGAAATGATTGCCGCCAAAAGCCATATTATCGATCGCCACGCCAGCGGCATCGAAGATACCCAGATACAGCGACCAGTCGCCTGACAGGAAATAGGATTGCCCGGCAGTCAGTTCCATGGCGAACCAGTCGCCCGAAATGTTGCCCTCCACATCCGACACGCTGATCGTCTCGCCGACATCCAGGCTCAGCGTGGTGGATATCCCGGCCTTGTACACATCCTGTACGACCTTCACCTCGATGCTGTAGTGCGTCTCGCTGTAATAATAATCGGTCGCCGACAGAAAGTAGTCGCCCGTCATCGGCGCCGCGAAATAGCGCTTTCCGTTTGCTTCCTGCAGCCGATATTCGACACCGCCTTCGCCCGTGACCCCGATCAGCGGCGCGCCGGTCGATGATATTTCATAGACTTTGCCAGCCTCCATCCGAACACGAAACCAGTCGCTGTCCTCGGCGGACTCGAACACACCCGTTACAGTACCAACCATGAATCCCCCCATGGCGCGCCAAAGCGGCGAACCAGTATGATCGTGCAAGTCATGCAGCCCCCCAAAGGCCCATTTTTACCACCGGCACGACGGTTATGCATCTTGCATTCTGGGCACAAGCCACAGTGGAAACGCGCCTCTATATTTGCGACGAACGGACATTCCGTAATATTTCCGTCATGAAAACAGACAGGCCGCGCGACAGCCTTGTTCGCCCCAGCCCATTTTGCAAATCAGCAACAATGCCTATCTGGCAAGCACGGCTTCGCCCTTGCCCCAACAGAACAAATCTGGAACAATCACACCCCATGAGCCTCACCCACATCTCCGTCCGCGGCGCCCGCGAGCACAATCTCAAGGGCGTAGACGTGGATCTCCCCCGCGACTCCCTCATCGTCATCACCGGCCTCTCCGGCTCGGGCAAAAGCTCGCTCGCCTTCGACACCATCTATGCCGAGGGCCAGCGCCGCTATGTGGAGAGCCTCTCCGCCTATGCCCGCCAGTTTCTGGAGATGATGCAGAAGCCCGATGTCGAGCATATCGAGGGTCTCAGCCCCGCCATCTCCATCGAACAGAAGACGACCAGCCGCAACCCGCGCTCCACCGTCGCCACGGTCACGGAAATCTACGATTACATGCGCCTCCTGTGGGCGCGCGTCGGCGTCCCCTATTCGCCCGCCACCGGCCTCCCCATCAGCGCGCAGACGGTGTCGCAGATGGTCGACCGCGTCGCCCTCCTCCCCGAAGGCACCCGCTTCTACCTGCTCGCCCCCGTGGTGCGCGGCCGCAAGGGCGAATATCGCAAGGAACTCGCCGAATGGCAGAAGGCGGGCTACACCCGCGTCCGCATCGACGGCGAGATGATGCTGATCGAGGACGCGCCCGCCCTCGACAAGAAATACAAGCATGACATCGAAGT
Organism: Sphingobium sp.; assembly: GCA_044237945.1. Taxonomy (GTDB): domain Bacteria; phylum Pseudomonadota; class Alphaproteobacteria; order Sphingomonadales; family Sphingomonadaceae; genus Sphingobium. Next base: position 5,247 of record JBIIEH010000056.1, read on the forward strand.
CGTCGTCGACCGCCTCGCGGTGGACGCCGACATGTCCACCCGCCTCGCCGACAGTTTCGAACAGGCGCTGAAGCTCGCGGACGGCCTCGCCTATGTCGACCTCGCCGACGGCGTCGTCCCCGGCCGCGAAGATGAAGCCGCCTCCACCGACAAGAAGATGAAAGGCGCCGGCATCCCCGCCAACCGCATCGTCTTCTCGGAAAAATTCGCCTGCCCCGTCAGCGGCTTCACCATCCCCGAAATCGAACCCCGCCTCTTCTCCTTCAACGCCCCCATGGGCGCCTGCCCCGCCTGCGACGGCCTGGGCGAGCGGCAGGAGTTCGATCCCGACCTCGTCGTCCCCAACGAAGCGCTCTCCATCAAGAAGGGCGCGGTCGTCCCCTGGGCCAAGTCCAACCCGCCCAGCCCCTATTACATGCAGGTGCTCGGCTCCCTCGCCAAGGAGTTCGGCTTCTCGCTCGACACACCCTGGCAGGACCTGCCCGGCGAGGTGAAGCTCATCATCCTCCACGGCACCGGCGGCAAGCCCGTCACGCTCAAATTCATGGACGGCCGCAAGAGCTACGAAGTCAAAAAGCCCTTCGAAGGCGTCATCGGCAACCTCAACCGCCGCCTGCTCCAGACGGAATCCGCCTGGATGCGCGAGGAACTGTCCAAATACCAGACCGCCATGCCCTGCGAGACCTGCAACGGCGCGCGCCTCAAACCCGAAGCGCTCGCAGTCAAGATCGCCGGCGAAGACATCTCCGTCTCCACCCGCCGCTCGGTGGTGGACGCACTCGCCTTCTTCACCGCGATGCCCGACGCGCTCAATGACCAGCAGAACCAGATCGCCAAAGCCATCCTCAAGGAAATCGTCGAGCGCCTCGGCTTCCTCAACAATGTCGGCCTCGACTATCTGAACCTCGACCGCACGTCCGGCACCCTCTCGGGCGGCGAAAGCCAGCGCATCCGCCTCGCGTCACAAATCGGCAGCGGCCTCTCGGGCGTCCTCTACGTCCTCGACGAACCCTCGATCGGCCTGCACCAGCGCGACAATGACCGCCTGCTCGTCACCCTGAAAAGGCTCCGCGACCTCGGCAACAGCGTCATCGTCGTCGAGCATGACGAGGATGCGATCCGCGCCGCCGACTATATCGTCGACATGGGGCCGGGCGCGGGCGTCCATGGCGGCACGATCGTCGCCGAAGGCACGCTGCCGCAGCTGCTCAAGAACAAAAAGAGCCTCACCGCCGACTATCTCAACGGCACGCGCCGCATCGAAGTCCCCGCCAAACGCCGCAAGGGGTCGGGCAAGAAGCTCACCGTCCACAACGCCCGCGCCAACAACCTCACCGGCGTCACCGCGTCCATCCCGCTCGGCACCTTCACGTGCATCACCGGCGTCAGCGGTTCGGGCAAATCCAGCTTCACCATCGACACGCTCTACGCCGCCTCCGCCCGCGCCCTCAACGGCGCCCGGATCGTCGCCGGCCCGCATGACAAGATCACCGGCCTCGAACATTGCGACAAGGTCATCGACATCGACCAGTCGCCCATCGGCCGCACCCCCCGCTCCAACCCGGCGACCTACACCGGCGCGTTCACCAACATCCGCGACTGGTTCGCCGGCCTCCCCGAAGCGCAGGCGCGCGGCTACAAGCCCGGCCGTTTCAGCTTCAACGTCAAGGGCGGCCGCTGCGAAGCCTGCCAGGGCGACGGCGTGCTCAAGATCGAGATGCACTTCCTCCCCGACGTCTACGTCCAGTGCGACGTCTGCCACGGCGCGCGCTACAATCGCGAAACGCTGGAGGTGAAGTTCAAGGGCCGCTCGATCGCCGACGTGCTCGACATGACGGTCGAGGACGCAGTCGAGTTCTTCAAGGCCGTCCCCCCCATCCGCGACAAGATGGCCATGCTCGCCGAAGTGGGGCTTGGTTACATCAAGGTCGGCCAGCAGGCCACGACCCTGTCCGGCGGCGAAGCCCAGCGCGTCAAACTCGCCAAGGAATTGAGCCGTCGCGCCACCGGCAACACCCTCTATATCCTCGACGAACCCACCACCGGCCTGCATTTCGAGGACGTCCGCAAACTCCTCGAAGTCCTCCACGCCCTGGTCGAACAGGGCAATTCGGTGGTCGTGATCGAGCATAATCTGGATGTCATCAAGACGGCGGATTGGATCATCGACATGGGGCCAGAGGGTGGCGTCAAGGGCGGCGAGGTTGTCGCGGAAGGCACGCCGGAGAAGGTGGTGAAGGAAGCGCGGAGTTTCACCGGGCGGTATCTCGCGCCGTTGCTGGGGAAAAATGTTCGGTAGGCAGAGGGCGCCTAGATGACGCCCTCGCATTAGTCACTATAAGGCTGCTCATCGCCATCCAGCGTATACGCAGCTCCCGATCTAAGAGTCATATGCGCATTAATGCGGGAGGACGTGTTCATCTTGACGCCGGTAATTCCGGCACCGTTGCCGTCTGTAGCTTCTATTAAAAGCTTTCCCCAGCAATCTGGTAACGACGCGAAGCTAGGGTGCGCCCTAACAGACGCGGCAATTGAAAAATAATCCTCATCGCCGTCAGGGTCTGCTCTGAAAATGTGCCAGGAAGCTGGCCGAGCCAAGTCTATCCTTGGTGGGATGCGTCCACCTCCACCACTCTGTGACAAGCGTGTGCTGCCCCAATCCCCATAAGTGAGATCAGCAGACTGCATCTGCTGGCGAATTGCATCAAACAAGCCATTTTCGTGAGCTTGCTCCTCCAAATTCCCAACAATGTGAGAGAAACTGCTTGGGAAGGAGCTACCCATAACTACGATTTCAGCGGCTGGAATCGCATTGTGAATGCGTTGGGCTATTGGAAGGACCCAAGCCTGCATTTGGAGAGGATCTCGCCCCCAGCCTGCATCAACCACAAAAACCGTATCAGTGGGGAGAGGAGGCAAACCCAAGATAGTGTCGGACAATGGGATCTGAGAGTCTCGTCGCTGATGAACTATCAGGCCCCGATCTAATTCCGTGGCCATTCCCAGCTGACGCAGGAGATTATCCGCATCAGTGGCGCTCTGTAAGACCGGAATTGCTCCATCGATACCGCCGACAAATTCATAGTAATGCCGATATCCGAGATGGGGATTAAAGAGGTCATTGAACTCCTGCTGCGCTGGCTTTGGGCTGCTGTGATTAAGCCTTTCGAGATCAAGGCCGAGCGCGAAGGGATGTCCCGCACTGGCCTGAACCACTTTGTCGACTGCGTGGCTCAGGTAGTTAGCGTTTGGAAATGGGCGAAGCTGGAATAGAGGAAGAGTCCTCTCTTTTGCTTCAGCCGAGAGAAAACCGTAAGCCTCAACCTCTGAAATACGAGTCTTTAAGAGGGGCACGTACTCTTTGCTTGCAAGCATCAGATCCCCAATCTAATCTCCATGGCCTGCTTGGAGACCTGGAACTCCTTAGCAAGACACTCTATCATATTTTCCTTGTTCGCAAAATTGTGCCCCTCTGTAAAGCGATTAACGAGCCTCCGCGGCATGACAATGTCCGCAGCCAGCTTATTTGCTTCAGCCTCAAGCCTCGATGAAAGTTTTGATCTGTACATAACAGAATCAACTATTCCCGCCTGTATCAATTCTCTGTGCAACAAGAAATGAGCTATTTCATGCGCTATTGTAAATCTTTGTCGATTTTTTTGTTCAAATTTATTTATTTTAATGATAAAAGAATCAGAATCTTCATTAGGTTTAATCAATCCACTTATATTTAGAGGCAATACAGATAACACGACTTCGAGACCCAGCGCCGCCGCGAGCGCCCCTACACGGACCGGAGGTGCTAAGATAAATTCGGTGAGAATATGTATCTCATCTTTATGAAGGCGAGATTCGTAACTAAATTCAGTCATCAAGCTCCTCGTGAACCCACAGCGTTCTAAACGGATTACGGTGGATTAGGGTGATAGTCCACTAGACCCCCGAAGACCCACCACCACCGCCAGTTCAGACCTGCAAGCGCGCCTCGGCCAGGGCTGTCAAACAGGGATTACGGTGACAGGATTACGGTGACAGTTTACTAAACCCCAAATCTCGCCCCATTGCGCACGCGCACCCCGCTGCTACCCTCCCCAAATGCCCACCTACCGCCCCGAATTCACCGCGGCCCTCGGCCTCCTCGCCCGCATCAAGTTACGGTGACACAAGTGAGTTACGTGAGTTACGGTGACAGTTTACTAAATCCCCAAACCAGCCACATATCCCATCGCCAACCGGACATGCCTTCAAGCGTCACGCGCCAAGACTATCCGCCAATCACCCCTTCCGCTATACCTCCGCCATGCCCCACGATCCGCCAGACTTCGAAGGCTTCTCCGCCTCGGACTTCGATCCGCCGCCGCACCTCATGTCCCCCGAAGACCCGGCGGAATATGACGCCTGGCTCCGCGCCAGCGTCGAAGCCGCACTGGCCGACCCGCGCCCCGGCATCCCGCACGATCAGGTCATGGCAAAATTGCGGGCGATCATAGACCGTCGCGCGCCCCGCGCCTGACATGTCGCTTTACCGCCCCGCTTTCGAAGCTGCCCTCTCCCTCTACGCCCGCATCAGCGACGCCATGGCGGCGACGGGCAGGGAACGGCCGGTTCTGGTCGGTGGCGCTGCGGTGGAAATCTATTCGCTGGGCGCGGTCAACACCGGCGACTTCGACATCGTCACCGGCGCGCAACCCGTGTTCGAAGCCATTCTTCAGGATCACGGCTTCGTCCGCCCGACAGGATCGGGCGTCGCCACGCGCGGCTGGATACATCCCGATCTGCAACTCGGGTTTGAAGTCGTCTCCGCCACCTTGCTTGACGGTCAAGCCGATCGCGATCGCATCCGCCCGATCAGGATCGGCGACAGCGGCACCATTCATGTCATCGCCGTGGAAGACATGATCGCCGATCGCATGGGCCAATATGCATCCGGCACGGCGCGCGAGATGCTGCAACAGGCCTGCATGCTCGCCCGACTTTCGGAATCGCTCGATCTGCACTATATGGAAAGCCGCATCCGCTACGAAACGGCCGGTGACTATGGCGTCGAAGACCTCCAGCTCTGAACCGATCACGCTCGACCAACTCGGGCGTCAGATCGCGCGCCGCCGCGCCGAACTCGGCATCACCGACGCCGACATCCCCCGCAACACCGGCACCCGCCGCACGCCCTCCAAGAAAGCCCTGCTCAAGGCCATCAAGGACGCCGGCGGCAACTGGTAGCCCCCAATCGACACCCCCTTGCATCCCTGATACCCTCCGACCCCATGACCAAGCTCTCCCCCATCGAGTCCGAATTCGCGACGACCGAAGAGGCCGAAGCCTATGACGCCTGGCTGCGCGCGACGGTCGAAGCGCGCATGGCGTCGGAACAGCCTGGCATTCCGCATGACGAAGCCATGGCGCGGATGCAGGCCATCATCGACCGGCGCAAGAAAGCCTGATGCTGCCGCTCATCTGACACACCGACGCGCTGGATGACCTCGAACGCATCGTCGATTACTTAGAGGCCCGAAACCCGACCGCTGCGGACCGCATTGGCGCGGCCATTCGCCATACCGCCGACCGCGCTGCCGACCATCCGCACATGTATCGCGCCGGCCGCGTCGCCGGCACCCGCGAAGCGCTGGTCACCCCCAATTATCTCGTCATCTATCGCGTCACTGCCAACGCCATCGAAATCCTCGCGGTCAAGCACACCCGCCAGCAATATCCCTGACACCCGTTCCCATTTTGTTCTGTCCTACACCCCCGCCCCCATGCCACGCTCCCGTTTCCTCAAGAAACCGGAGAGCCAGCATCATGACCATCCACACCCCCATCTCCCTCCCCACCCCCGCCGCGCAGTCCCGCGTCGACGGCTGGACACCCGCGCGCCAGCGCTATTTCGTCGAGACGCTCGCCGCCACCGGCGTCATCACCATCGCCTGCGACGCCTGCGACATCTCCCCGCGCGCAGCCTACGCCCTGCGCAACCGGGCGGCGGGCGCGGCCTTTCGCCTGGGCTGGGACGCCGCGATCCTGATCGCCCGCGCCCGCCTCGCCGATGATCTGCTCGCCCGCGCGATCGAGGGGCAGGAGGAGGTCATCTCCCGCGACGAATATAGCGGAGACGTCACCCGCCGCCGCCATGACAATCGCCTCGCCATGTCGATGCTCTCGCGCCTGGATCGCATGGCCGACCGCCCGCCCGAAGGCAGCGACGCCGCCCTCGCCCGCGTCGTCGCACAGGATTTCGCCGCCTATTGCGACCTGCTCTGCCCGCCGGAGCACAGCATCGACCTCGTCGCCATCCCCGCCTTCGACCAGGCGCCGCCCCAGACGGAGGAGGACCTCCCCGCCATCGCCGAAACCCTCTCCCCCGCCGCCTCGGTCGCCCTGTTCCTCGCCGCCCGCATCGCCCTGCCCCGACCGGCCGATCACGACACCAAACCCGCAGAAAACCGTGCCCAGGAACGGTGTGAACTTCGCCTTTTCGATACCGAAGACTGCACTCTCCGCGCCGAATTGCCGCCCGAACAGGCCGCCGCAAAGCTGCGCGGCGTCTTCTGGGACGACGAGCGGGACTGCGTGGCCACGGATTTCCCGCCTCCGCCCGGATTCGACGGCTATCAGAACCAGGACTATTACGACGTGGACTTCTACCGGCGCGACCTCAGCCCGTCGGAACTGGATGCCTATATCGAACGGCAGGAACGTGAAGCGCTGCCTTACGAAATCGCCGCCATCCGCGCCCGCGACGAGTATATGGGCTTCGAGCCGATCGCCGAAGACGATATCGAAGACGCCGACGACGAGTCCCCCTCCGCGTGATCGGCCCTCACCCCGCCAGCCATCGCCCAGCGCGCCCGTCCCCGCCGGCTCTACCCCGTGCAGGGCGCGAAAATTTGCTATTCGACGCCCGCACGCCTACATAAGTCACGCTACGTTCGCAAATCGACGGTCTTAGGCGCTTTGCGGCACCCTCTTCCTTCTTTCCCTGCCCCCGATAGCGGATCGGCGCGCCCACATGGGGCGCGCTGCACAGAATGAAAGGAAGCTCGCATGAGCAGCATCACCGGCACCGTCAAATTCTTCAACGCCGACAAGGGCTATGGCTTCATCGCGCCCGACACCGGCGGCCAGGACGCCTTCGTCCACATCAGCGCCGTGGAGCGCGCCGGCCTCGCCACCCTGCGGGAAAAGGACCGCGTGTCCTATGATCTGGAGCAGGACAAGCGCGGCAAGATGGCGGCCGTGAATATCGCCCACGCCGAATAAGGCGCGGCGCAGGCCCGGGGGGGGGGGGGCGCCCCCCCCCCCCCCACCCCCCCCCCCCCACACGCAACAC
>JBIIEH010000034.1:0-43524 GCA_044237945.1 Sphingobium sp.
CCTCCGCGTCTCCGCGCCTCCGCGCGAACCCAAATAACCCTCAGTGCGAAATCAGCCCTTCGCCTGTGGCTCCACCACCCGAATATGCAGTTCCCGCAACTGCTTCAGCTCCGCCCCGCTCGGCGCGTTCATCAGCAGGTCCTCGGCGCGCTGGTTCATCGGGAACAGCGTGATCTCGCGCAGATTCTGCGCCCCGCACAGCAGCATCACGATGCGGTCGACGCCGGCCGCCATGCCGCCATGCGGCGGCGCGCCGTACTGGAACGCGCGATACAGGCCGCCGAAACGATCCTCCACGTCCTGCTTCGACAGGCCCACCAGTTCGAACGCCTTCACCATCAGGTCGGGATGCTGGTTACGGATCGAACCCGACGCGATCTCATAGCCGTTGCAGACCAGATCATACTGATAGGCGTTGATCGTCAGCGGGTCCTGCGTCTCCAGCGCCTCCAGGCCCCCCTGCGGCATGGAGAAGGGATTGTGCGCGAAGTCGATCGACTTGCTGTCCTCGTCATATTCGTAGAACGGGAAATCGACGATCCACGCCAGGTCGAACCGATCCTTGTCGATCAGGTCCAGCTGCTCGCCCACCCGAATCCGCGCCAGACCCGCCAACTTGGCCGCCTGCGATTCCTTGCCCGCCGCAAAGAACACGCCGTCATTGGGGCCAAGGCCCAAAGCCTCGATCAGCTTCGCCGTCGCTTCCTCGCCATGATTCTTGGCGATCGGGCCGCCGGGGGCACCATCCTTGATGTTGATATAGCCAAGGCCCGAATAGCCCTCGCCACGCGCCCACACGTTCATCTCGTCGAAGAACTTGCGGCTGCCGGCACCAGCGCCCGGCGCCGGGATCGCGCGGATCACGCCGCCGCCCTCGACGATGCCGGCGAAGATGCCGAAGCCCGAACCCACGAAATGTGTCGTGACATCGGTGATCAGCAGCGGGTTGCGCAGGTCGGGCTTGTCGCTGCCATATTTCAGCATCGCCTCGGCATGCGGAATGCGCGGGAAGCTGCCCGCCGGGGTCACCGGCTTGCCCTCGGCAAACGCCTCGAACACCTGCGCCATCACCGGCTCCATCGTGTTCCACACGTCCTCCTGCGTGACGAAGCTCATCTCCAGATCGAGCTGGTAGAACTCGCCCGGCAGCCGGTCGGCGCGCGGGTCCTCGTCACGGAAACAGGGGGCGATCTGGAAATAGCGGTCGAAACCGGCGACCATCAGCAGCTGCTTGTACTGCTGCGGGGCCTGCGGTAGCGCATAGAATTTGCCGGCATGAATGCGCGAAGGCACCAGAAAGTCGCGCGCGCCCTCGGGCGACGACGCGGTCAGGATCGGCGTCGAATATTCGGTGAATCCGGCGTCCTCCATCCGGCGACGCATGTCGCGGATGATCTTCGTGCGGGTCACGATGTTCGCGTGCAGCGTCTCGCGGCGCAGATCGAGGAAGCGATAGCGCAGGCGGATATCCTCGGGATAATCCTGCTCGCCCGCCACCGGCAGCGGCAGCTCGGCGGCGGCCGACAGCACGGTCACCGTTTCCGCCACCAGCTCGATCTCGCCGGTCGCCATGCGCGGGTTGATCGCCTCGGCGTCGCGCGCCACGATCTTGCCTTCCACCGTCACGACCGACTCCAGTCGCAGGCTTTCCAGCGCCTTCAACGGCTCGCTCTCGGCCCGCGCCACGATCTGCGTCAGGCCGTAATGGTCGCGAAGGTCCACAAACAGCACGCCGCCATGATCGCGCTTGCGATGCACCCAACCCGACAGGCGGACCGTATCGCCGACTTCGGCCTTGGTCAGGGCGCCGCAATTATGGGTGCGATAGGCGTGCATGGCGGTCATTCTTTCAATTGCAAGATACGGATATGACAAAGCGTTGCAGGCGGGTTATGGGCTTGGGGTCGTAACGACCAGCCCGCCAGAAGCGGGCCAGCCCATAATAAGATCGAAGACCATATGCAAATTCATCCGCTGATTACCGACAGCAAGACTCTTGCCGATTTCTGCGCCCGCATCGCCAAAAGCCCCTGGGTCGCCGTGGACACCGAGTTCATGCGCGAAAACAGCTACTGGCCCGAACTCTGCCTGATCCAGCTGGCCGACGAACATGAAGCCGCCGCGGTCGATCCCAAGGCGCCGGGCATAGACCTCAAACCCATGCTCGACCTGCTGACGCAGAATGAGGATGTGCTGAAGGTCTTCCACGCCGGCGGGCAGGACATAGAGATCGTCCACAACCTCACCGGCCGCACCCCGCATCCGATGTTCGACACGCAGATCGCCGCCATGGCGCTCGGGCTGGGCGAACAGATCGGCTATGGCAATCTGGTCGAGGCGTGGCTCGGCGTGCAGCTCGACAAGGGCGCGCGCTTCACCGACTGGGCGCGCCGTCCGCTCGACAAGCGCCAGATCGACTATGCTATCGGCGACGTCACCTATCTCATCAAGATTTTCCCCATGATGCTGGAGGAACTGCGCAAGACCGGGCGCGGCGGCTGGCTCGACCAGGAAATGGAGCGGATCAGCGATCCTTCCAATTATGAGAACAACCCCGCCGAAGCGTGGAAGCGCGTCCGCATCGCCAGCCGCAAGCCCGACGTTCTGGGTCGCCTCAAGGCGCTCGCCGCCTGGCGCGAGGCGGAGGCGCAGGACAAGAACCTGCCGCGCGGCCGCATCGTCAAGGACGAGACGCTGGCCGACATCGCCAGCCACCCGCCGCGCGTGCAGGAAGACCTCGGCAAGGTGCGCGGCCTTAGCGCCACCTGGAAAACCAACGACATCGGCGCGCGGTTGATGTCCGCGCTCGCCAAACACCAGCCGCTCGGCCGCGATGAAATGCCCGAGCGCGATCCCAAGCGCCCGGGGCTGGGCAAAGACGGCGCGCTGGTCGCCGACCTGCTCAAATTGCTGCTCAAGATCCGTTCACGCGACATCAACGTCGCATCGCGTCTATTGGCGCGGTCGGACGATATCGACGCGCTGGCCGCCGGCGTGCGGGAAGGACTCCCCATATTGGAGGGCTGGCGCTTCGAACAGTTCGGCCGCGACGCCGTCGATCTGGTGGAAGGCCGCATGGCCTTCGCCGTGAAGGGCGGCAGATTGAAGATGACGCGCACCGAATAAGGAGACATGGCGATGCGGGCGATCCTTCTGACGATGTTCCTCCCGCTCGCCGCCTGCGCCCATGACGGCGGCAGCGCGCCGTCCACGCCGCCGCCCCCGGCACTGACCGCGGAAAATGGCGGAACCTGCCGCAATGACGCGCTGTCGGCCTTCGTCGGCCAGAAGCTGACCGAGCAACTCGGCAAGGACATGCTGCGCGTGTCCGGCGCAAAGACCATGCGCTCGGGCGGCCCCGACACCGCGATGACGATGGATTACCGCGAGGATCGCCTCACCGTCGCCTATGACGCCAGCATGATCGTCACCGCCGCCCGCTGCGGCTGACGCCATTCGTCGCGCTTGCGGAACGATCCGCCGTGGCTGATACATTATTGCGACAATCGGTCCCAACATGCGCGTTGAACCCGCAATGACATCGGAGAACCGGACATGGATCGGACGGACATTGCCCTCAATCGTTTCGGCCTGGGCGCACGGCCCGGCGACCGCGCGAAGATCGGCGATCCCGCGCGCTGGTTGAAGGGCCAGCTCACCGGCTGGCGCCCCGAAATCGCCGGCCAGCAGCAGCTCACCACGCGCGGGGAGATCATCGGCGCGATCAACGACCTGCAAGGCGCCGTCGCGCGCGGCAAGGCGGTCGATCCCAAGCGCAGCGAGGACAAGGCGGTCAAGGACACCAAGACCGACCTGATGGCCTTCAGCCGCATCGCCAGCCGCTCCTATCGCGACCAGGTCGGCCTGCGCCTGCAAAGCGCGGTGGAGACCGACGCGCCCTTCGTGGAACGCCTCGTGCATTTCTGGGCCAATCATTTCGCCGTTTCGACCGAGAAGCAGGGCGTCAACGCGCTCGCCGGCCTGTTCGAGTTCGAGGCGATCCGCCCGCATGTGCTCGGCAGTTTCGAGCAGATGCTGATCGCCGTCGAACAGCATCCCGCCATGCTGCTCTATCTCGATCAGGTGCAGTCGGTCGGCCCCAACAGCATCGTCGCCCAGCGCTCTGCGGCGAACGGTCGCAAGCGCGGCCTCAACGAAAATCTCGCGCGTGAGATCATGGAGCTGCACACGCTCGGCGTCCGCTCGGGCTACACCCAGGCGGACGTGACCCAGTTCGCCGGCGCGATCACCGGCTGGTACATCGCCGGCTATGGCGGCGGCTTTGCGGACGAGGACGTGACCGAAGCCACTGGCCGCTTCCGCTTCGCGCAGAACATGCATGAACCCGGCACGCGCAAGATCATGGGCAAGGACTATCCCCATCCCGGCCTTGCGCAGGGCATCGCGGTCCTCAAGGACCTCGCCGCCAACCCCGCGACGGCAAAACATCTCGCCACCAAGCTCGCCCGGCACTTTGCGGGCGACGATCCGCCGCCCGCCCTGGTCAACCGCCTCGAGCAGGCATGGGCCAAGAGCGGAGGCGACCTGCCCACCGTCTACGCCGCGCTCATCGACGCGCCCGAAAGCTGGGTCACGAAACCCGTCAAATTCCGCACCCCCTGGGAATGGGTGGTCGCCTCCTTCCGCGCCACCGGCATCTCGCCGGTCGCCGCGAACGAGGCGAACCAGGACCGGCTGGAGCGCAATTTCGCGACCATGCTCACCAATCTGGGCCAGACCGTCTGGCGGCCCGGCTCCCCCGCCGGCTTCGACGATATCGCCGCCAGCTGGGCCGGTCCCGATGCGCTGGTCCGCCGCGTGGAGGTCGCGCAGCAGCTCGCCCGCCGCACGCCCCCCGCCACCGATCCGCGCGCCGCCGCGCGTTCGCTGTTCGGCGAGTCGCTCTCGAAAAACACGGCCGACGTCATCGCCGGCGCGGAAGGGCCGCAGCAGGGCGTCTCCCTGCTGATGGTCTCCCCTGAAATGATGCGGAGGTAAGAAGCCATGTTCAACCGCCGTTCCTTCCTGCTGGGCAGCGGCGTCGCCGTCGCGGCGACCGCCTTCCCCAGCATCATGTTCGCCGCAGCGCCGACCAACCGCCGCTTCGTCTTCATCATCCAGCGCGGCGCGGCCGACGGCCTGCACATCCTCGCCCCCACCGGCGACCCGGATTATGCCGGCATTCGCGGCCGCCTCGCCCCCAGCCTGCAAGGCGGGACCAAGATCGGCGACTTCTTCACGCTGCACCCGGCGTTGAAGCGCATCGCCGCGATGAACGGGCAGAAACAGGCCCGCTTCATCCACGCCGTCTCCTCGGTCTATCGCGACCGCTCGCACTTCGACGGCCAGAACGTGCTGGAGACCGGCGGCCGCCAGCCCTACACCGAAAAAACCGGCTGGATGAACCGCCTGATCGCCGCCGTCCCCTCCTCGGAAAACAAGGCGATGGCGATTGCGCCCGCCATCCCCGCCGCCCTGCGCGGCGACGCCCCGGTGGCGAGCTACGCGCCGACCCTGCTGCCCGACGCCTCGGCCGATCTCACCGCCCGCGTCGCCCGCATGTACGCCGGCGACGCCCAGCTGGAGGGCCTGTGGAAGAGCGCGATGGCGACCGAAAAGCTCGCCGGCGACAATGAAAGCGGCTCGGACGCCGCCGCCATCGGCGCGCTCGCCGCCAAGCTGATGGTCCCGGCGGACGGCGCGCGCATCATGATGATCGAAAGCGCCGGCTGGGACACGCACTCCAGCCAGCTTGGCCGCATGACCGGGCAGCTCGGGCGGCTCGATGCGCTGGTCGCCGGCCTCGCCGATGGCCTGGGTCCCGTCTGGAAGGACACGCTGGTCGTCGTCGCCACGGAGTTCGGCCGCACCGTCGCGCTCAACGGCACCGGCGGCACCGATCATGGCACCGCCAGCGCCATGATGCTGCTCGGCGGCGCGGTGACCGGCACGGGCAAGGTCGAGGCCGACTGGCCCGGCCTCAAGACCGCCGCGCTCCAGGATGGGCGGGATTTGCGCCCCACCGCCGCGACCGAAGCGATCATCGCCGGCGCGCTCGCCCAGCATTACGGCATCGACCCGGCAAAGCTGGTCCGCGCCCTCTACCCGATGCAGCCGGACTTGAAGCCAAGGATGGTGTAAAAGCTCCCCGTTCGCTTCGAGCGTAGTCGAGAAGCCGTCAGCGCAGCGCTTGGCGTTTCTCGACACGCTCGAAACGAACGGAAGTCGGGAAGGCGGCCACCCCTCGACTTCCCGCCCGCCCGCAGGCATGACGCCCCCATGACCGCCACCCCCGCCTGGCCGCCCCGCAGCGCCCCCCGACTGCATGTCGAAACCGCGCTGGGGGAGGGGGTCACGGTCCCGGTGGACGGCAACCCGGCCCATTATCTCATCAGCGTCATGCGGGTGAAGCCCGACGATATCGTGCTGCTGTTCGACGGCCGCTCGGGCGAATGGGCCGCGCGCGTCCGCGACGTGCGCAAGCGTGACCTGATGCTCGAAATCGCGCAACAGACCAGGCCGCCCGAAATTGTCCCGGATTTCTGGCTCTGCTGCGCCCCGATCAAGAAGGGCCGCATCGACCTGATCGCGGAAAAGGCGTGTGAACTCGGAGTCGCCCGATTGCAGCCGGTCCTCACTCGCCGCGCGGTCGTGGACAAGCTCAATTTCGATCGCCTCCACGCCCATCTGGTCGAGGCCGCCGAACAATGCGGCCGCACCGCGCTCCCCGACCTCGCCGACATGGTCAAGCTGGACGCGCTGCTCGCCAACTGGCCGGAAGGCCGCCACCTGTTCTTCGCCGACGAAACCGGCGGTCAGGCGCTCGACGCCACGCTTCGCGCCCATCCCGGTCCCGCCGCGTTCCTCATCGGCCCCGAAGGCGGCTTCGACCCCGCCGAACGCGACGCCATCCGCGCCCATCCCGCCGCAGTGGCCTTGTCTTTAGGCCCCCGCATCCTGCGCGCCGAAACCGCCGCCATCGCCGCAACGGCAGCCTGGATGGCCCTAAACGGCGACTGGTAACCCCTCTTAACCCCTCCCTTCCAAGGGAGGGGCAGCGAGACTTATGAGCGCAGCGAATTAGTCGCAGCGGGGTGGGTGCTACGCAACGCCCGCGCCCCATCCCGCCCCCTCAACTCTCCCCCAAAACCTTCGCAATATGCGCCTGACACACAGGACAGAAATCCCCCTGCGTCTCCTTCATCAGACACGCAAAACAAGGCCGGAAATAACTCTCCCGATATTTCGCCCCCGCAAAGGTCCCGATCACCCCGGCATAGCGCTCCCGCGCGCCCGGCGCATCCTGCTCCGCCATCGTCGCGGTCGGCGCGCCACTGTCGGTCACATCCCACGGCGCATTCCCCGCATCCGCCTCCGTCGTCACATTCGGCTCACCCGCAAAAGCCTGCCCCGCCAGCGGCGCATAGACATATTCGTCCGCCAGCCCCAGCGCATGGCCTATCTCATGCACCGCCACCGCCTCCCAATGCTCGCCGGGGCAGGGGGTTATCGTCGCCCAGGCCGGATAGGACCAGCCCGCCAGGCCCCCTGCGCCGCCGCGAAACGGACGGTCCACCAGCACCAGCCCATATTTCCCCTCCATCATGAAGGGCTTCAGCTTCTCGCTGGCTGCGATATTGTCGCCATAATAGGCCGCCGTGACACCCGCCGCGCAGTTGTTCTGGATGACGGGCGTGTCGAACAGGCCCTCGGCGGGAGCATCCGGCCAGTAATAGCCCTGCACGCCGATCTTGCCCTGCACCGCCGGCTGGTTGAACGGCGCGGTCGCTGCCAGAAACACCTGCAACTGCGCCACATGCGCGAAGAATCGCTCCGGGTCGGCAAAGCGCTCGGCAAACACCGGGAACAGGATCGGAGAGGACGGCCGATCCTCGGGAAAATGCCGCACAACGGGCGTCCCCGGCATGCCCCGCACCTCCAGATCGGCCCGCGCTACTCGCTGCGCCTCGCCATCGGAATAGGATATCGCCAGAAAGGCGACCGGCGCGGGCGGTTCGTATAGCGGGGGCGGCGTCACGATCACCTCCCGCGCGATCGTCCCGCCGACGCCGAATGCCTCGATATGCGCCGTCCCCTCGACCAGATCGAAGCGCGCGCCGATCGGCTGCGCCTCCGCATCCAGCCATTGCGCATTGGGCGGCGCCAGTTCGGGGCCATCCACGCCCATGAAATCCGGTCCCGGCGGCCCCGGCGTCGGCAGGTCAGGGTTGGGCAAATCCGGCGCGATCACCATCCCGCCCTGGATCGTCCGTAATATCGCCCGCCGCGCCGTATCCGCGCGCAGCCTGTCGACAACCGACGTTGGAAGCGTAAGGCCCATCGCCCAAGTCCCCCCATTCCCGAGAACAGATGCCCCCGCATCCTACGCCTGCGCGCGTCACCGCTCTAGGACGAACCGGACCTCCTGACCCGTTTCAATCCGCAATCGGATTGAACTCTGCCCAAGGGCAACTTATGTGCCGCCCGCGCGCTTTGCTTTGAACCGCGCGAGGGAGCGTTTAAGGGCGGGGCATGAGCACCAGGACGGATTCGGGCAAGCCAGACCCGCTGATCGAAAATCGCGATCAACTGATCGCCGCCTTCGCCAAGGGTGAAAAGCCCAAGGATCGCTGGCGCATCGGCACCGAGCACGAGAAATTCGTCTATGCCACGTCGGATTTTCATGCGCCGAGCTATGAAGAAAAGGGCGGCATCCACACGCTGCTGATCGGCCTCACCCGCTATGGCTGGGAGCCGGTGTTCGAAGGCGGCAACATCATCGCGCTCTCGGGCGCGGACGGCACGATCAGCCTCGAACCCGCCGGCCAGCTCGAACTGTCGGGCGCGCCGCTCGACAATCTGCACGAGACCTGCGCCGAAACCGGCCGGCACCTCGAACAGGTCAAATATGTCGGCGACATGCTGGGCCTGGGCTTCCTGGGCCTTGGCATGTGGCCGGACAAGACCCGCGACGCGCTGCCGATCATGCCCAAGGGCCGCTACGAGATCATGCTGCGCCACATGCCGCGCGTGGGTTCGCTCGGCCTCGACATGATGCTGCGCACCTGCACCATCCAGACGAACCTTGATTACGGCAGCGAAGCCGACATGGCGCAGAAATTCCGCGTCTCCCTCGCGCTGCAACCGCTGGCGACCGCGCTCTTCGCCAACTCGCCCTTCACCGAGGGCAAGCCCAACGGCTATCTCTCCTACCGCAGCCATATCTGGTCGGACACCGATCCCGGCCGCACCGGCATGCTGCCCTTCGTGTTCGAGGATGGCTTCGGCTACGAGCGTTACGCCGACTATGCGCTCGACGTGCCGATGTATTTCGTGTTCCGCGAGGGTCGCTATATCGACGCGGCGGGCCTCAGCTTCCGCGATTTCCTCGACGGCAAGCTGTCCGTCCTGCCCGGCGAAAAGCCGACCGAGAAGGACTGGGAGGATCATCTCTCCACCGCCTTCCCCGAAGTGCGCATGAAGAGTTTCCTCGAAATGCGCGGCGCGGATGGCGGCCCCTGGAACCGCATCTGCGCGCTGCCCGCTCTGTGGGTCGGCCTGCTCTACGACCAGGGCGCGCTCGACGCGGCGTGGGATCTGGTCAAGGACTGGAGCATGGATGCGCGCCAGACCCTGCGCGATTCCGTGCCGAAGCTGGGCCTCGACGCGCCGATCGGCGATGGCCGCACCCTGCGCGACATCGCCGGCGACGTGCTGTCGATCGCGCGCTCAGGGCTGGCCGCCCGCAAGCGCCTCAACGCCGCGGGCGACAATGAAACCGGCTATCTTTCCGCGCTGGAAGAAGTCGTCGCCTCCGGCCGCACCCATGCCGAACGGCTGCTCGACAGCTACAACAATGAATGGGCCGGCGACATCAGCCGCGTCTACGCGCAGGAAAGTTTCTGATCTTTCCCGTGCCGGGACAGGTCAAAGCGTCGCGCGTTAAATATGACCCGTTCGGGCTGAGCGAAGTCGAAGCCTCCTCCTGAGCGCAGCGAAGCGGCTTCGCCTGCGGCTCAGCAGAACCCTTCGACTTCGCTCAGGGCGAACGGATTTCAAAGCGATCCCGATTTAACGCTGCCTGCTCTAACGTGCGCCGCTCTACCGACTGAAACCGAACTTCTTTTTCAGTTCGTCGCGCGTGGCGACCTCTTGGTCGCTGCCCGTCATCCGCTTCACATGCTGGTAGACCCCCGGCCGAATCTCCTTCCACCAGGGCAGGTCGATCGCGCCGTTCGCCTGCAAATGCGCCAGATATTCGTCCAGCGAGACGAAGCTGCGCCCCCGCGCATAGGGCAGTCCGGCGACTGGCTTGCCGCCCTGTTCATTTGACTGTTCTACGGTCATGTTTTTCCTCTTTTCCGTAGCGGCATTACTGTCGACCGGCGCCATGGCGGCGCTCGCCGGTCCCAACAGAAGCAGCGAAGCGAGCAGATTCATCATGACAGACATTGTCCCACATGCGCCGATGACGGTCCATTGACAGGGTAAATTATTTCTTATTTCTTTCGCCCCCTGTCGGGCGCGATTCTCCAGCACAAGGGATAAGACGATGTCATCTCAATTTCTCCGTATGGGTATCGGGGAGGACGGCGAAGTCTTCTTCGGTGATGCACGGTCCACGGGCGCAGCCCAGCAACTGCACAAGACTGTTGGCCCCGATACGCACTATGTCGGCGGGCCGGACAGCACGCATGTCACCGCGACCATGCTGCCCTCCACCGGCGACATCGCCGTGGACGGCACGATCGGGCCGGACGAGTTCGACACCTACAGCGTCAACGTCGTCGCCGGTCAGACCTATCTGTTCTCGGTCTATGGCAGCGGCGCCAATCCGCTGGCCGACACCGTCATGCAGATCACCGACGCCGCCGGCACGACCGTGCTGGCGTTCGACGATGACGGCGGCGCTGGCACCAACTCGCTGATCACCTACACCGCGACCACGACCGGCAGCGTCAACGTCACCGTCGGGGCTTATCCGGACTCGGGCCTGTCGGGCGACTACACCTTCGACACCGTGGAATATACCGGCGTCGACACCGTGCCCGACACGTTCGACGAGGATACGCCCTATCTCACCGCCGGCGTCACCTATGGCTTCATCGATCCGGGTCCAAGCCCCTATGGCGGCAGCTATACCGAGGTGGACAGCTACGCGATCACCGTGGAAGCGGGCAAGATCTACACGATCGAGATGGCCGGCGGTTCGGACTATGCGTCCGACTTCGAAGATCTGCCCGATGGCGAACTCGACCCGCGTCTGGCGCTGTACGACGGGGAGGGCAATTTCCTCCTCCAGAACGACGACATCAACTTCACCGCCGGCGACCTCAGCTCGAAGATCAGCTTCATCGCGACCGAGAGCGGCACTTATTATCTCGACGCCTATAGCTGGGCGCCGTGGACCGGCGGCTATTCGCTGACCATGTCGGAAGTCGATCCCTCCACGCAGGATCCGGTCGACGCCATCACCTGGAGCAGCGCTTCCAACATCCCGACGGTGGACGTGGCCGGCGTGCCGACCGCCTATGTCTATTTCGGCGATTCGGACGAGAACTTCAACCAGACCGGCGACGACGGCACGACGCCGATGGTCACGATCGACTGGAACAACTACGAAAAAGGCCAGATCATGGAGGTGCTGCAACAGTACACTCCGATCACCGGCATCACCTATCAGGTCACCGAAAATGTCGAGGACGCGACCTTCCGCCTGCTCAAGACCGAGTCGGAGGATTACGGCGCCTATTTCACCCCGCAGGATCCGGGCTATGGCCCTGACGGCCAGGGCATCGGCGTCTTCAACGTCCTGAGCGGCGGCTGGAGCTACGACCAGCAGCAGAGCCTGGAGGAGGGCGGCTATTCCTTCGCCGTCGCGCTGCACGAATTCGGCCACGCCCACGGCCTGTCGCACCCGCACGACAGCGGCGGCGGCTCGCCGGTCCTGCTGGGCGTCACCGGCGCGCAGGGTTCCTATGGTCTCTATGACCTCAACCAGGGCGTCTACACCGTCATGTCGTACAACGACGCCTGGGTCTTCCACCCGGATGGCGAAACGCCCTTCAGCGGCGCGCACATCGCCGACGGCTGGTCCGGCTCGCTCAGCGCCTTCGATATCGAAGCGTTGCAGCGTCGCTATGGCGTCCACGAATATCAGACCGGCGAAAATGTCTACACGCTGTCGGACGATCCCACGGATTCGGCCTACTACACCATCTGGGACACCGGCGGCACGGACACGATTGCCTATAACGGCAAGCTCAGCGCCACGATCGATCTGATGGCGGCGACGCTGGACTATTCGCCTACGGGCGGCGGCGTCATCTCCTTCGTCGATGGTCCGGGCGATATCGGCCTGCGTGGCGGCTACACCATCGCGGCCAACGTCGTGATCGAAAACGCCACGGGCGGTTCCGGCAACGACGTGCTGATCGGTAACGAAGTCGGCAACAAGCTGACCGGCAACAACGGTTGGGACACCTTCGTGGGTCGCGGCGGGGACGACATCATCAGCGGCGGCCTCGGCGTCGACGAGGCGATCTTCTCCGGCGAAGCCAGCGATTACATGATCCTGGCGGAGAAGAACGGCTCGTACAAGGTGATCGACTGGCAGTCCGAACGCGACGGCCTGGACCAGCTGACCAGCATCGAGAACTTCACCTTCTCGGACGCCACGCTGACCAGTTCTGCGCTCACCACCGCCAACATCCTGCGTGGCGGCGCGGCCAATGACGATCTGCGCGGCATCAATACGAAGGGCAACTACTTCGACAGCGGCGCCGGCAACGACGTCCTGCGCGGTGGTGCGCTCGGCGACATCCTGATCGGCGGCGCGGGCAACGACACGATGCGCGGCAATGGCGGCGCGGACCAGTTCTGGTTCTACGGCAACCAGATCGAGGGCGTGGCCGATCGTGACCGCATCAACGACCTGACCTTTGCCGATGGCGACCAGATCGTGCTCAAGTCGTTCGCGGCCGGCACCTTCGTCGGCACCGAAGATCTGGTGTCCTTCTCGGGCGGCACTTCGGCGGTCATCGACTCGCTGCAGGACCTGCACGATGCGGATGTCGGCTCGGCGCTGATCACCATCTCGCGCTACGGCACGACCGGCGACAATCTGCTGCTCAGCATTGGCAACGGCGCGGGTCAGGTGCAGGACATCGTCCTCGCCAATCTGTGGTCGGCCTATGACTCGGCCTTCCCACCGGCGATGTAAGCCTCGCCTGCAAAACGTGAACCGACCTTGAGGGCGGCGTCATCCCACCGGATGGCGTCGCCCTCAAGGCATCTGGCGCACATTATTCCGCCGGCTGCAACGCCGCCCCGTCCCCGCGACGCCTACCCGTGATCCACGCGATCAGCCGCGGTACCGGCGCGTTGCGCTCCATCCACGCGCTATAGGCGACATAGTCCGCGTCCGCCGACAGATGCGCCTCTTCCGTCTTCGCCCGCCAGTAATAGAGCGCATTGACCAGCCCCAGCAGCGCGCAGTTGCGCACCATGTCGCTCACCGCCCCACTCGTCGCCAGGAACGGCAAAGCGGAAAACCACCAGAACAGGTTCTTCGACAAATAGGCCGGGTGCCGCGTCCAGCGATACGGCCCATGCGTCATGATCCCGCGATGCGTGAGGTTGGAAAAGCGCAGCCCGAACGCCACCGTCGCCCAGGCGTAAACCCCCGTCAGCAGCACCAGCCAGCCGCCGAAAATCCATTGCAGCGCCGGCATCCCCGCCGTCCAGTAATCCCACTCCGCCCCGCCCGGATGATAATCGAGCGGCCCGCCATCCCCCATCAGCACGAACGGCGGATAGCACAGCAACGCCGCCGTCCAGCCCGCCAGATGCGGATTGGCGCTGCGGATATGCGAATCCAGCGGCCGCATCGTCAGCACATAGCCCACCGTCGCCACGCAGATGTCGATCACGAACATCAGCGCAATCAGAAAGCCGGCCAGCGCCACCGGATCGCCCAGCGCCTGCTCGATCCGCCAGCTCGCCACATTGGAAAAATTGCCCGGCACGATCGAAAACATGAACGCCAGGAAGATCGCCTTCACCGCCCAGGCCCGCGCATGCCGCCACACTTCGTCCATGTCCGCCCGACCAGCGCTCCCGCCGATCACCCACAGCCCGAAATGAAAACCCGCGTCGCGCGGCTCCACCATGCGCCGGTCGATCCACAGCACATAGAGCACCGACGCCGGCAGCAGCCACGGCGCGACCCCCATGAACAGCTCCATCGAAAAGCGATAATCGCCGCTCCAGTGCCAGCGCGTGATGCAATAGAAGATCGCGATGGCGAGCCACGTCGCCCACAGCCCGGCGATCTTCACCGGCGCGGTCTCCCGCACGCTGGCCCACGAACGCGGCGGCCCATCCCAGTCGATCCCGGTCGACGCATGCCGATGCACCCTGTCGACGATCAGCGACCAGCCCACCATCGGCACGCCGCACGCAATCACGGCCGCAATCCCCGCGCTCGGCCCGTCCATGCCATAATGCCGCGCCACGATCGTCCACAGCCCCAGCCCGATCAGCCCGGCAATGCCCACGCCATGGCTGACGGCGGATGTCGGACAGGGGTCATGAGGCGCGCGCATGCGGCGCGTTCTAGCGCGGTAATGGTAAGCAACGGGTGAAGGGGGGGCGGGTGGAGTCCGGCGGTGGGGACGGATAAGCCGAACTCCAGTTCCCATAACGACCCGCGCGCGCGCCGCCTGATTGGACATTGGTCGTAATGGGGCCTGCGCCACCAGCCGGAGGCTGCCTTCTTGTTCACGCGGAGGCGCGAAGACGCGGAGAATAAAAACCCTCCGCGCCTCCGCGTGAACCAATTTTGTTGCGGCGACGCTGGCGGCTGAGGGTGGATTGCGGACAGGCCGCTTTTAGCGTCAGTTGTGAGGTTAGCTGCCGTTGTTTTCCTCCTTTTCGAGGAACCGCAAGCGCGGCCATCGGCTTAGTAAATCTGAACTTCGCGAGCGTGGGACATTAGATTTTGTCCTGCGAGGCATGCGTCTAAAGCTTGATCTGCCAAGAGTGGGTGGGCAGAAATCGTCCATGAGCAAAATACCCTGTGATAAATGCGGTGCGTTGATACTACCCACGACGGCTGAAGCCACCGGCGGCATATGCATGGCATGCAAACAAGGCATAAGGGAAAGTATGGAGGCGTCGCGCGCCTATTATCAGAAACTGAAGGAGTATGACCCTTTCCGCGAGCTTTGGGTATCTCTCGTCAAGCGGAGCGCCGACAATCAGGAACTGGATGGATGGTCAATAGAGGAAAAGGTATATTTCTCCGTCTGCCTTATGGAAGGTGATGTTTATAATGGTGGATTCGACCAGTATTTTTACAACAGTTCAGGCAACTATTATCGCCTCGCCTTGAGCGGCTTGGAAGAGATGGGAGCAGAAAACTCGGCCCGACTGCTCAAAGAAGCCGCTCGCACCATGTTTGACACTGATTATCCGCCCGACAGCCGATCTGAACGGTGGCGGATTACGAACTCAAAAGTACGCCGCCTCACGGAACTTGTCACCCGCCATCATCGCTCCGCCCGGTTGGAGCGATTGGACAAACAATTTTACGAAGACCCGGACCGTCTCGCGGATCGCTTAAATGCCTTTGCTGAAAGACATGGGCTGGTTGCTCCCTTTATGCAAAACCCAAACGAATGACCGGGCCCACTGCTGTCGCAGCGGGGTCATAGGTGCACTTCCCTTCCCGTCAGCACATCAGCAGGGGCAGAAAAGGTCATCTAATAGGAAAACAAGCGCGCTCGACTAATGACCAAAATTGGTCGTTAGAAAAAGCGAACTCCCGCCTCAACGGCAGAATGGCAGGCCACTCACCCCAACTGCCCCCCCCTAACGCGGCGGCTCCAGATCATCCGTCATCAGCCACATCTCCGCCGGCAATCTCGACTGGAACGCCGCCACATCGGCCTGTCCCAGCACCGACCGCACATGCGCCTTGTCCACCTCCGACCCGGTCAGGATGGCGATGCGGTCGCCCGGCAGATAGGTCTCGGTGATCAGTTGCAATATCGCCGCCTCGATCTCGGGCGACTGCCGCTGCCCCTGCCGCACGTCGGACAGCACGCGGATCGGCATGCCGGCGCTGCGTCGCTCGGCGATGATCGCGCGCAGCCGGCCATAATGCGCCGTCACCTCGTCGATCGTCCACAGGCCCGTGCCGGTCACCACGATGATCCCGTCCGGGTCGCTCAGGTCATAATCGATCATGCCCGGCCGATCTCCCCCTGATCGCAAGCCTCAATGTGCGCCCCACGACCCGGCACGGTCAAGCCGCAAAGGGACCGGCGGCATCATGTGCCGCCGATCCGGTGCTTTCTCCTCAGCAAGCCGCGCCAGGTTCAGGCCCTAGAAATCCACCGCCGCCGACAGCCACAGTCGCCGCCCTTCCTGGTTGATCGAATAGGCCGGGGTGTAGAGCAACGGCGCGGTATTGGTGTAGGGCACATAGACCGCGAAGTCGGTATCCAGAATGTTGTACACCGTCGCCGACAGGCGGAACGCCGGCGTGATCGCGTAGGACCCGCCGATGTGGAACACTTCATAGGCGCGGAAATCGTTCACCGCGATCTGCTGCGCATTGGCCCCGCGATAGCGGCTGGAGCGGATTTCCGCCCGGCCCCACACGCTCGCCTTCTCGCCCAGCTTCCAGCGCAGATTGCCGTTCAGCATATGCTTGGGCATGCCGATCAGCGGCAGCCCCTCTTCCGCGCCGCTCAGCTGCTCGGTCTCGGTATAGGTATAGTTGACCGAGAGCGACACGGCCGGCGTGAACTGGAAGCGGGTCGCCACTTCCGCGCCCCTCGTGCGCGCCTTGTCGATGTTGATCGACTGGCCCAGCAGGTCGGCCGTCGGGAAATTGCCGACATCCAGACAGCCCGGCCGGTTCGGCGCGCCCTGGAAGCTGCAATTGGGAATGCCCACGCCCGTCGCGATCTTGTCGGTAAAGTCATTGTTGAACAGCGTGACATTGCCGCTGAAGAAGCCCTTGTTGTCGAAATACAGGCCCGCTTCATAGCTGGTGCTGGTCTCCGGCGTCAGATTGGGCGATCCGATCAGCGGGATGCGCCCCTGTCCGCCAAAGCCGATGATGCCGCTGGCGATCTGCTCGACACGCGGCGTCTTGAAGCCCCGGCTGACCCCGCCCTTCAGCGTCACGGCGTCGTTGATGTTCCACACCGCATAAGCGCGCGGCGACCATTTGCTGCCGAACGTCGAATGGTCGTCATAGCGTGCGCCGCCGGTGACGTTGAAACCCTCCGCCACGGTCAGCGTCGCCTCGGCAAAGCCCGCCCACTGGGTGAAGCGGAACGGCTCGGCCGCCACGCCCTCGACCATGCGCGCCTTCCAATATTGCCCGCCCACGGTGAAGCCGACCGGGCCGACCTTGCCCGACAGGCGCGAATCCAGAATGTCGTTGCGCGCCTGCAATGTGCGGTCGCTGCCCGGCACCGCGCCCGGCGTGCCATTGGGGATCAGCCGGCCGATCGTCTCGGTCTCGTTGCGGGTCAGCGTCGTGTCGAGCTGGCCAAAGCCCAGGCGCCAGCTGTGCGCGATCACATAATTGCTGCGGTTGAACCGCTGCTCGGGCGCATAGCCGCCCGACCCCAGCGTGCCCAGCTGGCCCTTGCTGTTGTCGTATGTCTGCTCGTTGCGGTCATATTCGACCCACAGGTCATGGTCGGCATGCGGCGTGAAGTTGATGCGGCCGCCATAATTGACGATGTCCGATTCCACCGGATTGCGCCCCAGCGTCAGCGCCGGATCGCCCGGAATCTCGATGTTCGATCCCTCGCGCCGGAATACACTGCCGCGCAGCGACAGGCCGATCAGCCCCTCGACCAGCGGTCCCTGGGCAAAGCCGTTCACCGACTTGATATTGCCGAACCGATCGTCGCCCTGGATCGTGACTTCGCCGGTCGCGCTGCCGACCCAGCGATTGCCGACCTTGCGGGTGATGATGTTGACGACGCCGCCCATCGCGTCAGACCCGTACAGCGTGGACATCGGCCCGCGCACCACCTCGATCCGCTCGATCGCGGAGAAGGGCGGCAGGAAGCTGGTCGACGTCTCGCCAAAGCCATTGGGGGTCACGCCGCCCGGCGCATTCTGCCGCCGCCCGTCGATCAGCACCAGCGTATAGTCGCTCGGCATGCCGCGGATGGAAATGTTGAGGCCGCCGGTCTTGCCCGCCTCGCCGCCGACATCGACGCCTTCGACATCCTGCAACGCCTCGGCCAGGCTACCGAAGCGTTTTTCCGCCAGGTCCTCGCGGCTCAGCACGGTGATGGATGCGGGGGCCTCGACCAGCTTCTGCTCGTACCCCGCCGCCGTGACGACGATCGCGTCGCTCTGCTCGTCCGCCGGGGAGGGGGCCGCGACCTGCGCGGCCGCTCCGCTCGTCACCCCGCCCATCGCCATCACGCAGACGCCAGCCATCATCGCCGCGCGCACGCAGCGTCCATCCTTTTTCATACCCGGACCCCTCTTGATAATGCGATTGACTCGCACAAGCGGGGCGCTTCTGGGTAGAGGGGGGCAGGGTGTCAACGCCGAAACAGGCTTATCCGGCGCGAGTAACGCAACGTCACAAAAGGAAGGAATTTCCGCAACATCGGCAGCGTCGCGGCAATAATGTCAGGCCGCTTTCGCCAATATCAGCCCGCGTTCCGTCAGTGCATAGTCGCTCACGGGCGGATAGGCGTCGATCAGCCGCCGGTCGATCAACTCCAGCCCCACCAGCCCGCGCAGGCTGGCCGTCATCGCGCGCGGATTGGCCCGCTCCAGCGCGCGGGCGATCGCGTTGAACCGGCTGTGCCCGTCCGCCACCAGCCGCACGATCGGCAGGCTCCAGCGCGACAGCGCATAGGGCGGCAGGCCCAGGTCCAGCTGCGCCACCATGATCACGCCGCACGCCTTGCCGATCCGCATGCCTTCTTGCGTCGGCACATATTCGGGCCGCAACGGATGGCCATGGCCCGCATTGCGCACCAGCCACCCCGCCGCCATCGCCGCCTCCAGCGTGCGCGACAGGCTCTCGCGCGGCAGCTTGAACGTCCCCAGCGCCTCCGCAAAGCGCACGCCATTTCGCAACGCGACCATCGCCATCAGCGGCACGGTCCAGCGATAGCGTCCCAGTTCTGACAGGCTCTCGATTGACAGCATAGGATATCAACTATACTTTCGAGACTCGAAACGCAACATCGCGTTTGGCACGCATCTCATAGTGAAGTTTGCAAAGGGAGCATCCAATGACCGCAATGGGCTATGACGGCGGCCTCACCCTCGCCATGCAGGTCACCAGCCTCGACCACTCGATCGACTGGTACGCCAATGTCCTCGGCTTCACCCTGCTCTACCGCATGGACGACATCGCCTGGGCCGAAATGATCAGCCCCGTCGCCCGCGTCAATGTCGGCCTCTCGCAGGTGGAAGCGATCACCGCCGGCGGCGCCGTCCCGACCTGGGGCGTCACCGACCTCGCCGCCGCCAAGGCCGCGCTGGAGGGCCACGCCGTCCGCTTCGACGGCGACATCATGGAAATCGACGGCATGGTGAAACTGCTGACCTTCTACGACCCCGACGGCAACGCCCTGATGCTCTATCAGGACCTGACGGGTGGGGCGGAAGCCTAGCTCCCGCCCAGCACGTTGATAGTGAAGGCGAGGATACCAAGATTGAACACAAACGCCGCCAGGCTGTGCGCCAGCACCACCTTGCGCAGCCCGACCGTCTCGATCGACACGTCCGACGTCTGGAACGTCATCCCCAGCGTGAAGGCGAAATACAGGAAATCCCAGTAACCCGGCTCCCTGGCGCGCGGAAAATCCAGTCCGCCGCCGCGCCCCAGATAGAATACATGGGCGTAATGCATGGCATAGACGATGTTCGAAAACAGCCACGCCACCGCCAGCGTCGCCAGCAGCAGCGCGATCACCGGCGCGCTCGGCCCGCCATGCTGGCTCACCGCCACGCCCACCGCGAGCAGCACCACCAGGCTGACGATCCCCGTCAGCAGCAGCATCAGCCCCCGGTTCGCGTCATTCGCCGCCGCATGCCGCCGCATCGCATCTGGCGCGGCGTCGATCAGCGGGACGATCGACAGGATGAACGCGACGGCGGCGATGTCGAACCCCGCCATCACCGCCTCATGCCACGCCATCATCAGCGCCAGCGGCGCGGCGGCCGCCAGCAGCGCCAGAAACATGCCATAGCGCCAGGGAAAGATGCGCGAACCGCTCATGCGGGTGAATGAACGCCGCTTCGCCGGTCCGCGCAAGTCCCTTACAGCACCGAGGATACCAGCCCGAGCGCTTGCGCCTCATTGGCCTCCAGATACCAGTTCTCCGGCGCGCGCCGCAGCACCTCCTCCATCGTCACCCGCGACCCCAGGATCAGATTGGCGAAGCCCTCATTCTGGATCGCGATCGACGCCTCGATCTCGTTGAGCTTGGCCTTGAGCGAGGCGATGCAGGTCGAAAGCGGCCCTTCCAGATGCAGGTCGCTGGTGATGATCCGCTCATGGATCATCACCCGCGTGCCCCGCGTCAGATAGCGGTTCTCCGTCGCGAAGAAGCTCATGAACGTCGCGCCCGCGGAATAGACTGCGGTCTTGCCGAGGAACACGAGCCGGCGATCAGGATACAGGTCCGAATGGAAACGGATGTCCTCACCCATCAACCGCGCGACCTCCGGGTCGCCGCCTAGCGTCGATATCTCGACGATCACCAGCCCCTGTTGCGGCGCGGTCGACAGGCACTGCTTGAAGTACAGATACATATTATGGTCGACGATCCCCGACAGGGTGATCGTGGGATACTCGAAATCCTTGGGACCCAGCAGGGTCGGAGCGATAGTCATGATGAGCTGATCTTCCATTGTCTCGTCCTGTTGCGAAGGTTCGGGCTGCACTACGCGCGGGGGCGCAAAAGGTGCCGCCCTCTTTTGACTGGCGCGCGACGTGGCCCTCGCCTAAGGAACAGATCATGACCAAAGGCGCCGCTGCATGATCGCGAAACTTCGGGGCAGGCTGGACAGCACCGGCCTTGACCATGCCGTCATCGACGTCGGCGGCGTGGGCTATCTGGTCTACGCCTCCTCCCGCACTTTAGGCGCGCTTGGCCCGATGGACGAGGCGGTGACCGTCCACACCGAAATGCTGGTGGCGGAGGATTCGATCCGCCTGATGGGCTTTTCGACCGGAGAGGAACGCGACTGGTTCCGCCTGCTCATCCATGTGCAGGGCGTCGGCGCGCGCGTCGCTCTGGCTATCCTCTCCGCGCTCGAACCCGCCGATCTCCACCGCGCGGTGGCTAGTGGCGACAAGGCGATGGTCGCCCGCGCGAACGGCGTAGGCCCCAAACTCGCCGAACGCATCGTCCGCGAATTGAAAGACAAGGTCGGTGTAGCCCCCGCCGGCAGCGCGCTCGCCGCCGGCACAGTGATCGCGCCGGCCGGCAGCCACGCCGCCGACGCCCTCTCCGCCCTCCAGAATCTCGGCTTCAAACCCGCCGAAGCCAGCAGCGCCGTCGCCGCCGCCGAGGTGGAACTGGGCGAAACCGCCACCCTGGACGCGCTGGTGCGCCTCGCGCTGCGCAAGGCGGCGAAGTGAGGACCGTTGGAATGAACGCTCAAAAAGGATATGTTCCGGTGATGGCCAGCCACACCATCTCCATGCCCCCCGCGCTCGAACAGTGGGTCGACAAGCGTTTGGCAGAGGGGCGCTACGCAGATACCGGGGATTATCTCCGTGATCTGATCCGTCGCGATCAGGAGGCAGCTGAAGAGGATGTTCGCTGGGTTCGCGCAATGATCGAAGAAGGGCTTACCTCGGGCGTCGTAGATGCGGAGCCGGAAGATGTTCTGCGGGAGATAATGGCCCGTCTGCCTGATGCCTAGACTTCGGCTGACGGCCGCAGCGACGCGGGATCTCGATTTGATTCAGGACAGGGGCGTTGAGCATTTCGGTGTGAAGGCGACACGCGCGCATATGGAAGGTTTTCAGCGCGTATTTGGCCTTTTGCGGCGCTACCCGGCAGTGGGGCAGGCTAAGACCGAATATGGTGAAGGTGTAAGAGTGTTCTCACACAGACCTCACCGGGTGATCTATCATGTCGATGAACAAGAAATCCTGATTTTGCGCATATTGCATTCAGCAATGGACGCGGATGCTGCGGTCGGGGGTAGGTCATGACCGACTCCCGCCTCATAACCCCCGCCCGCCGCGCCGAAGATGTCGACGCCGCGCTGCGCCCAAAATCCCTCGAGGAGTTCGTCGGCCAGCAAGCGGCGAAGGGCAACCTTCGCGTCTTCATCGAAGCCGCGAAACAACGCGGCGAAGCGCTCGACCATGTCCTCTTCTTCGGGCCGCCGGGCCTCGGCAAGACCACGCTGGCGCAGATCGTCGCGAAGGAAATGGGCGCCGGCTTCCGCGCCACCTCCGGCCCGGTCATCGCCAAGTCGGGCGATCTGGCGGCGCTGCTCACCAATCTCGATCCGGGCGATGTGCTGTTCGTGGACGAAATCCATCGCCTGAACCCTGCGGTCGAGGAAGTGCTCTACCCGGCCATGGAGGACCGCGCGCTCGACCTCATGATCGGGGAGGGGCCGTCCGCCCGCTCCGTCAGGATCGAGTTGCCGCCCTTCACCCTGGTCGGCGCAACCACGCGGCAGGGCCTGCTGACGACGCCGCTGCGCGACCGCTTCGGCATTCCCGTGCGCCTGCAATTCTACACCGTGGAAGAACTCGAACTGGTCGTCCGCCGCGCCGCCGGCCTGCTCGGCTTGCCCATCACGTCGGACGGCGCGATCGAGATCGCCCGCCGCTCGCGCGGCACCCCCCGCATCGCTGGTCGCCTGCTGCGCCGCGTGCGCGATTTCGCCAATGTCGCCGGCGCGCCGGAAGTCGATCGCACGATCGCCGACGCCTCGCTTTCCCGGCTGGAGGTCGACCATCTCGGCCTCGACCTCATGGACCGGCGCTACCTGATGATGATCGCCGACATATACCGGGGCGGCCCGGTCGGCGTGGAGACGCTGGCGGCGGGCCTCTCCGAACCGCGCGACACGATCGAGGAAGTGGTCGAACCCTATCTCATCCAGTTGGGTCTCATCGCCCGCACCGCGCGCGGCCGCTGCCTCAACGGTCCCGGCTGGAAGCATCTGGGCCTCAATCCGCCGGCGGACAGTCAGGACGGCCTGTTCGACTGAAACCAGCAAAAGCCCTTGGCCGTTACGGCCACGGGGCGCTATAGGCGCGATCCGCCAAGCGCCCGCCAGAGGCGCCGTCAAGCGAGCAGGAGCCGGTCGGTGCGCATCGAAGCCTTTCCCAATCTCGTCACCCTGTTCTTCGCCCGCGCGAAGGAGCGCGGCGACGCGCCCTTTCTCTGGCGCAAGCAGGGCGGCCAATGGCAATCGCTCAGCTGGACCGAAGTAGCCGCGCAGGTCGCCAGCCTCGCCTCGGCCCTGCGCGCGCTCGGCCTACAGCCCGGCGACCCGGTCATGCTGGTCAGCGAAAACCGCCCGGAATTCTGCATCGCCGACTTGGGCATCATGGCGGCCGGCTGCGTCACCGTGCCGACCTACACCACCAACACCACGCGCGATCATCAGCATATCCTGACCGACAGCGGCGCGCGCGCCGTCATCGTCTCCACCGCGAAGCTGGCGCAGGCGCTGATGCCCGCCGTGCTGCGCAGCCAGGCCGGCTTCGTCATCGGCATGGAGCCGCTGCGCGGCGCGCAGGGCACGATCGACTGCCATATGTGGGCCGACCTCATCGCCCGTCATCCGACCGATCCCGAAGCCTGCGCCATCGAACAGACGGCGCAGCGCGGCGACCTTGGCTGCATCATCTACACCAGCGGCACCGGCGGCTCCCCGCGCGGCGTGATGCAGCATCACGGTTCCATCCTCTGCAATGTCGAGGGTGCGGCGCGCCTCGTGGCGGAGGACTTCGGCTGGGATGAGGAAGTGTTCCTCTCCTTCCTGCCGCTGTCCCACGCCTATGAACATAGCGGCGGGCAATATCTGCCGATCATGCTGGGCGCGCAGATCTATTATTCCGAAGGGCTGGACAAGCTCGCCGCCAACATCGAGGAGGTGCGCCCGACCATCATGGTCGTCGTCCCCCGCCTGTTCGAAGTGCTGCGCAGCCGCATCATCAAGCAGGTCGAAAAGCAGGGCAAATTCCCCAACTGGCTGCTGGAGCAGGCGTTGCGTATCGCGGCCAAGGAACGCGACGGCAAATCGACCCTGCTCGACGCACCTCTGAAACTGCTGCTCTCCCGCACCCTCAAGCCCAGGATCCAGGCCCGCTTCGGCGCCCGGATGAAGGCGCTGGTTTCCGGCGGCGCACCGCTCAATCCTGACGTGGGCCTGTTCTTCCAGGCGGTCGGCCTCACCCTGCTCCAGGGCTATGGCCAGACCGAGGCCGGGCCGATCATCAGCTGCAACCGCCCCCGCGCCGGCATCACGATGGACATGGTCGGCCCCCCGCTCGACGGGGTGGAAGTGAAGATCGCAGAGGATGGCGAGATACTGGTGCGCGGCGAACTCGTCATGCACGGCTATTGGCGCAACCCGGCTGAAACCGCCAAGGCGCTCCAGAATGGCTGGCTCCACACCGGCGACATTGGCGAGATCGACGACAAGGGCCGCATCCGCATCACCGACCGCAAGAAGGACCTGATCGTCAACGACAAGGGCGACAATGTCTCGCCGCAGAAGGTGGAGGGCATGCTGACGCTCCAGCCCGAAATCGGCCAGGCCATGGTCCATGGCGACCGCCGGCCCTATCTGGTCGGCGTGCTCGTCCCCGACGCCGACTGGCTGCGCGAATGGGCCGCCGCCAACGGCAAGCCGGCTGAGAGCGCCGCGAATGATCCCGCCTGCCAGGCCGCCCTGCGCGCGGCGGTCGATCGCGTCAACACTGACCTCTCCGTCACCGAACGCCTGCGCCGCTTCATCCTCGCCGACGAACCTTTCACGATCGCCAACGAGGAAATGACCCCCTCGATGAAGATCCGCCGCCACGTCATCAAGCGCCGCTATCTCGACCGGCTGGACGCCCTCTACAAGGCCTGAAGCAACACCTTCCCCTCCCGTTCACGAGTGCCGGGTCGGTCATGCCCCCGGCATGACCTGAACAGTCCGGGGGACTGTTCACCCGACACTGGGCAGCGAGACTTAACGAGCGCAGCGAGTTCTAGTCGCAGCGGGGTGGGGGCTGTGCAACGCCCGAAACGAAGCGCAACACTTCACCCCTTGGGCTTGCGATAAGGCGTAAAATCCCCGATCGCGCATGCCCCGGTCGGTATCCCCACCCGCAGGTCCGCACTCCGCGCCAGATCGCCCCGGCACAGCTGCGACCCCTGGCTCTGCGTAATCAGCGTGTCGCCCCGCGTCAGCCCGTTGCAGCTGCCAAGCAGGTCGTTGCGATAGACGAGCTTCTTGCTGACCTTGTACAGCAGCACATTATTGCTGATGACCACCAGGTTCGTTTGCGGAAAGCGGCTGATGCAGCTGACCGGCTCGCCCGGCGTCAGCCCGGCCAGCGCCTTGTCCAGCTTCACCTCCTGCTTGGCGGTCAGCGGTTCGGGTTCATAGGTGCCGGCGCACGCGGCCAGCAGCAGCGGTGTCAGTAACAGGGGCAAGCGGAACAGGGCGCGCATCGCGACTCTCCTATGGGCACGCATGTGCCATGATGACGCTATCCTAGCGCAAATGCCGTCAGGCCGCATCCTTTGCAGCCCGCCGCTCTGCCAGCTCCGCCACATCCTGCGCCCGCATGAATATATTGGTCGCGCGCTCCAGCCCGATCGTCGTCGGCACCGTCGCCTCGCCCTTCGCCCGCGCCGCATCGACATCGCGCATCCGCGCCTGCAACGCCGCATTGTCCGGTTCCACCGTCAGCGCGAAGCGGCCATTGGATTGCGTATATTCATGCGCGCAATAGACCACCGTGTCGTCGGGCAGGGCAGCGAACTGGCGCATATTGTCGAACATCTGCGCCGGTGTCCCCTCGAACAGCCGCCCGCATCCCATCGCGAACAGGGTGTCGCCGACAAAGACCATCCGGTCCGCGCCCAGATGATAGGCGATATGCCCCGCCGTATGCGCGGGCACCGCCAGCACGGTCGCGACATGCTCGCCGATCCGCACCATGTCGCCCGCGCCGACCGCATGATCCAGCGTGCCGATCTTCTCCGCCTCCGCCGCCGGCCCGCTGATCGTGCAACCCGTAGCCGCCTTGATCGCCGCATTGCCGCCAACATGGTCGGGGTGCCAGTGCGTGTTCCAGATCTGGCTGATGGTCCACTCCCGCGCTGCCGCTGCCGCCAGCACCGGCTCCGCCACCGCCGGATCGACCGCCACCGTCTCGCCGCTGGCGTCGTCATGCAGCAACCAGACATAATTGTCGTTCAGCACAGGGACGCGGACCACCTCCAGCATCTTACCAGACCCCCGTGTTGGGCATCGACGCCCAGGGTTCGGCCGGCGGCAGATGCCCGTCCTGCAACAGCTCGACCGAGATATTGTCGGGCGACCGCACGAACGCCATATGCCCGTCGCGCGGCGGCCGGTTGATCGTCATGCCCGCGTCCATCAGCCGTTGGCAGGTGTCGTAGATATTCTCGACCCGATAGGCGAGATGGCCGAAATTGCGCCCGCCGCCATATTCCTCGCCGGGCGTCCCGTCTTCCGCCGGCCAGTTATAGGTCAGCTCCACCTGCGCTTCCTCGTCGCCCGGCGCAGCCAGGAACACCAAAGTGAAGCGGCCCTGCTCGCTGTCGAACCGCTTCTGCTCCTTCAGGCCCAGCAGGTCGAAGAAGGCGACGGTCTTGTCGACATCGGTGACGCGGATCATCGTGTGCAGATATTTGGGCAAGGCTTTGGCTCCGTTCGTCGCTATCCAGCAACGGTTCATCTATGAATGGGCAGATAGGCCCAAGATAGGGCGCATGAGGCGTCGAGAGAAGAGGAAGAGGGGCAAGACAATGGCGTTGGACATGCGTGACAAGGTGCTGCTGGGCTGCGCGGGCTTGCTGGCGGTGGGCCTCATCAGCGGCGGCTATCTGCTGGGAGACGGCCTCAAGCGCGCCAAGGCGGCCGATCGTTCGGTCACCGTGCGCGGCCTGGCTGAAAAGGACGTCACCGCAGACCTTGCCACCTGGTCGATCAGCTATTCGGCCAACGGCTTCGACCTGCCGACCGTCCGCAACGAGATCAACGCCAATACCGAACAATTGAAGGCCTATTTCACCAGCCTCGGCTTCAAGCCCGCCGACCTCACGCCCGTGGGCGCTGGCGTGAACCAGTATATGAACAACGGCGTCAACAACATCACCATCACCCAGCGTATGTTGCTGCGCACCACCGACATCGCTCGCGCCGAAAAGGCCGTCGCACAACAGTTCGACCTCGTCCGTCGCGGCGTCACGCTCCAGGAAGGGTCGGGGATGAAATACAGCTTCACCAAGCTGAACGACGTCAAACCCTCGATGGTCGCCGACGCCACCAAGGATGCGCGCGCCGCCGCCGAACAGTTCGCGCGCGACAGTGGCGCGAGCGTCGGCGGCATCAAGAGCGCCACCCAGGGCTATTTCTCGATCGACGCCCGCGACGGCGAAAATGGCGACGGTTCGTCCGACACTCCCTACAAGAAAGTTCGCGTCGTCACGACGGTCGATTTCTACCTGAACTGAGCCGAACGTTCTGATTCCAACCCTCGTCACCCCGGCCCATAGCTACCCCGCGCCATGTCGCGCTGAGCAGGCCTGAGCCGGGGTCCCGCTTTCTTCCTTGCTAATTCAGCAGCGCCCGCGCCGACGATCCCTCCGCGAACAATCCGACTTGTCGCCGATCACCGCGCCCGCCGCGCCGCCGATCACTGCGCCCTCGACCGTCCCCAGGCCCGTTGCGCTGCCGACCACCGCGCCACCCGCGCCGCCGATCAGCCCGCCGCGCGTCGCGCCACGCGAGCAGGCGGAGAGGGAAGCGGCTGCCGCCACCAGTAACAGCGCGCCGCCGATCTTGCCGAAATGTCCGTTCATGGTTTCCAATTCCTTTGCATGCGACCCGCTTGCCCCACCGAACGGCAGGCGGCGCGTGCGGGTTCCGTCACGAAATGTTGCTGGGCGGGGCGGGGGGGGGGGGCGCAGGCCGATGTCGGCCTGTCCTACAAGCGGCCGGCTCTGCTAAACCGGCGCCGGCTCTTTCGATCGTCAATCTCCTCCATCCCGGCATGAGAAGGCGGCACGGCGCGCAACCTCAGCGCGGCCGCTGTAAAATCATCTTTCAAAGGTGACATAAGTTGACAAATCCGGTCGCGTTTCGCGGCGCTTTTGTAACCTTATGGCTTTGGCCTGCCACTATCAGCCCGGCGAAGCGCCGCCCAGCTGCTTCAGATTTTCCGCCGCCGCCTTGCCGGCGGGCATGTCGGGGGCCAGCCGCGCCGCGCGGCTCCAGGCGGCGCGCGCGACATCGTCATGGTTGGTCAGCACCGCGATATTGCCTTCCTCCAGAGCCACCGATGCGTCGTCTGGCGAGAGTTTCACCGCGCGCGCCACATGCGCCTGCGCCAGGCCCATCTGCTCCATCCGCCGCGCCAGCGTGGCGGACAGCAGCCAGGCCAGCGGGTCCTGCGCCGCATGCTCCAGCGCGAAGTCGATCGATTCGCGCGCTTCCGGCAGGTCGCCCAGCGCCACCAGGGCGCGCGCGCGATCCAGATACAGCTCGCCCTTCTCGATCCCGTCGGGAAAGCCGATCGCCAGCGCCGCATCGAAATCGGTTCGCGCCTTGGCCAGATCGCCGCCCGCCAGCGCCGCATTGCCGGCCTGCCCCCACAGCCGGGCCGCCGGCAGCCTTTGCCCCGCCAGTTCCGCTTCCTGCGCGCCCTGCTCGAACGCCATCAGCGCCAGCGGCCAGCGCCCTGACTGCGCATAAGCGAAGCCCAGACAATGCCGCGCATAAAATCCGCCGCCCGAAAGCCGCCATTGCTGCGCGGTGGCGATGGCCGTATCGGGCGACGCGGCCGCCTCGTCCAGGCAGGCGTTGAACGGCTTGGCGATCTCCGCCGGCACCGGCAGCGGCGCATCGGCCTTGGGCGTCTCCGCCGCCGGGGCCACGGCCGCCGCGACCGGCTGCTTTCGTTTCGCCTCGCGATTACGCATGATCGCCTCGATTTCCGGATCATAGGCTTGGCCCGCCATCAGCAGCACGGCGAGAATCATCGGCATCACAGCGTCTCCAGCAGGTCGCCCACGGTGCGGATCAGGATGGCGATATCCTGCTCGCGCGACAGGCGGTGGTCGCCGTCCTTGATCAGCAGCGTCTGAACATCGGCTGAAAGCAGACGCTCCGCAACGCGTAGAGCCGTCCCCCAGGGCACGACGGCGTCCTCCTGTCCCTGCAACAGGCGGACAGGGCAGGGGATGGCGATCGGCGCATCCAGCAGCCGCAGCGCCTGCCCCGACTGCCAGAACCCGAGCGTCGTGACATAAGGATCGTCGCCATAATCGGTCGGCTCGACGATCCGTCCTTCCGTCATCAGGACCGCCTTCTCCGCATCGGAAAAGCCCCATTCGGTAAAATCGGGCGCCGCCGCGATCCCGACGACCCCCACGACCCGCTCCGGCCGCGCCAGCGCGATCAGCAGCGCCAGCCAGCCTCCCATGGACGATCCCACCAGCACGATCGGCCCCGTCGTCAGCGCATCGATCGCCGCCAGCGCATCGTCCCGCCAGCTCGCCAGCGTCCCATCCTCGAACTGCCCCTCGCTCTCGCCATTGCCGGCATAGTCGATCCGCAGCATCGCCCGCCCGTGCTGCGCCGCCCACTGATCGAGCGCCTCCGCCTTCTCCCCGCACATGTCGGACATGTAGCCCGGCAGGAACAGGATCGTCGGCTCCATGCCATCCCGCCGCCGATAGGCCAGCGCCGGCGCGCCGTCGCGGCGCAGGAAGGATGGCGGATCAGTGTCGATATCGCCCATCGGCTGTATTCGTCCTTCAAAAATGGCGGCGTTCCGCGCCCGCTTATGCCCGCCAGCGCCCCATGCCAAGAAATATGCGCGCGATGCGTTGACAGCCCCAAAGCCACCCGTTAGAGGCGCCCACCTACCCCGTGCCCAGATGGCGGAATTGGTAGACGCACCAGCTTCAGGTGCTGGCGATCGCAAGGTCGTGGAGGTTCGAGTCCTCTTCTGGGCACCATTTTTCCTGAAGTCAGGAATCCCTCGAAGCAGTCCAACATGCTGGGGGCGCAGCGAGCCTTGGCAGCGTGCTTCGAGCCTGGATGTCCCGACATGTTTCGGTTTAGCGCAATTCGAGCAATTCAAGACCCGCTCGCAACTCGCGATCTTCAGTCGTCCCTATCCTCATCATCGAGCATCGCGGCGGCGTCATTATCGGCGCTCTTCTGCAAAAGATGTGTCGGGATCGAAATATAGTCCACCGCGTTCGGGTTGATGAAAACAGCTCTGTGATACCCCTCGACCTGCAAGATGATTGAGGAATCCTCGTCAAAGTGCAGGCCATCGTCGTCAACGAGGTCGCAAAGGGGTTGGTAGATATCGTAGCCAGTGGCATCCACGGAACGCTGTTGGCCAGACGAAAGCTGGTAAGTGATTTCTGTCGCCATTTGAAAAATTCTGCTTGTAATAATAGAATTTTTCACCTTCTCGGTTTCAAGTTCATCAGGCTGAATTAGTCCTTCGATGACCAATTTTTCATATTGGGCATCTGTGATCATGACGGCGTTCTGCACACGCTCCACATCTTCGCTCGCGAAATCTTCGAAATCTACGCCATCATGGGCGAGAGCCTGAATAATCTCCCAGTCCCGGGGATCGGGGAATTGCAACGGTGTTCCATCCTCATATCCAGGCTCTTCATGTTCCGGGCCGTAGTCGTCATATGCGTCGCTGGACAGGTAGAGGTCAGCGATTGCTCCCCTCCTGATCGCAACCGTTCGGTTGCCCAAATCCTTTATGACAAGGAAATGGCCATTCTGATGCAGGCCGCTGAAAATACGTCTGCGAGCCTGTTCGGAAATTGACAGCAAAAGCGATTCGCCGCCACCGCAGAAGTGGATGGATACTTCACCGAAGTACTGCAAATCTTCAGGTGCGCTGTCGTCATAAAATGCGACTTCGATCGGGGAGTGCCTTCCAAGGATCGCCTCTTTTGTGACGTTCAACATCTCGGCCAATTTCGGCAATTTTTCGATAGGCACATCGACTGATCCGGCCTCCCATCGTTGGTATGTCGGCTGTGTCACACCAGCCGCTTTGGCAACTGCGGCCTGCGTGAAGCCAGCAGCAACGCGAAATTGCTTCAATCTATTAGCCATCCACCTTCTTCCGAATTCCATATTTATGCGTATTTATACGTATTTATATGAAATGACAATAGGCGTCCGGTTTGAAAACCTTCCAGCCGTCGCAAATTCATCAACCTTCAGAGCCTCGGATCGACCGGCTCGCTCTCCATCGCCAGCACACCGAACACACACTGATGCACGCGCGTCAGCGGTGCGTGCTCGACGAAGCGGTGCAGCGCTTCCAGCCCGAGCGCGAACTCGCGCAGTGCCATGGACCGCTTGTGGCCAAGGCCACGTTTTTTCAGGCGCTCCAGATTCTCCGGCCGGTCATAATGCGGGCCATAAATGATCCGCAGATACTCCCGCCCACGGCATTTGATCGCTGGCTGGAGCAGGCCCTTCTTGCCGCGCGCGATGAAGTCGAGCGGCTTCACCACCATGCCCTCGCCACCATCGGCCGTCAGCGCTTCCCACCAGGCGATGGCGTCGGCCACCTGGACGGGATCGTCAAGGTCGATCCGGCGATAAGCCGTCGCGTGCAGCAGGGCAGGATCAGCCGCCGCCAGACGATGACACATCGCCATGTGCCAGAGGTGATCCCTGTCGCTATGGACCGCCCCTTCGCTCGCCAGCAGATGGAAGGGCGCAATACGCAGATCATCGATGCCCGCAAACGGCGCGACATAGCGGTTATAGGCGGCACGATAGCGCACGGCGTCGTCCAACCGACCAGTGGTGGCATCGGCCAGCTCGTCCACCGCGACGCCGCGCGCCCTGGCGGCCTCCAGTGCTTCCGACAGCGCGCCAAGTCCAGCGATCGCTGCCGATCCCACGGCGGCATATTGCCCGCGCACCAGCGACCCCGCCTTCATGCTCCACGGCATGATCTCCGCGTCGAGCAGCACCCAGTCGGTGCCAAGCTCCGGCCACAGCCCGGCGGTCTCCATGGCCTGGTCAACACGGTGCAGCCCCTCGGCCTCGATCGCCGCGTCGTTGAAGAAGCGACGGCCGGTGCGCGTCACGATGACGCCGCGCGATCCGTCATGGACACCGAAGCGACGCTCCGCGACCTCCTGCGTCCTTGCCAGCACAATGAGCGCACGCGAGCCCATATGCTTTTCCTCGGCGATCAGCTTCCGCACGCCCTTGCCGCCATAGAAGGCGAAGGCTTCCTCCGGCCGCTCCAGCCAGCCGTCCATGGCACTGGTCTCGGCGGGCGACATGGTAGGCGGCAGGTGGATCAGCCAGCGGGGATCGACCGCATAGCGGCTCATCACTTCCAGCGCTGCCGCCGCATTCTCCTCCCGCACCGTGACATGGCCATAAAGCCGCGTCTCGATCGCCTGCTTGCCCAGCACATCGGCCAGGTTCAACTGACGCGCCTGTGCCTCGCCGGTATCGGCAGACGGCCCTCCCAGCGGCCGTATCGGCTCATAGTAAGTCTGCGACGCCGGCACGGAAACCAGCTCCAGCTCGGGATAGCGCAGCGCGGTCAGCTTGCCGCCGAACACGCAGCCCGTGTCGATGCAGATCGTGCCGTTGACCCAGTTGGCATCCAACACCGGCGTATGGCCATAAACCACCTTCGCCCGACCCTTGTAATCGGCCGCCCAGTCCCAGCGCACCGGCAGGCCGAACTCGTCGACCTCGCCGGTGGTCTCGCCATACATGCAGAAAGCGCGCACCGCACCGGACGCACGCCCCTGCATCTCTTCCTTGAGGCCGGCATGGGCGACGACCAGCTTACCGCCATCGAGCACGTAATGGCTGATAAGACCGTCGAGCCATGCGCGCATCTCGGCCGCGAACTCCGGCGTCTCCTGCGACAGCTGTTCGACGGTCTCGGCAAGCCCATGGCTCACCGTGACCTTCTTGCCCGACAGATGCCGTTTCAGCTTGTCGTCATGGTTCCCGACCACGGCCAGCGCGGTGCCGGCATCGACCATATGCTTCGCGATCCGCAGCACGTCGGGCGAGCGCGGGCCACGATCGACCAGATCGCCCACGAACAGCGCACGACGCCCCTCAGGGGGCACGACAGAGACGTCTCGACCATCCCAGCGCACTTGGTAGCCCAGATCGCCCAGCAGCGTCTCCAGCTCGTCTGCGCAACCATGCACGTCCCCGATGATGTCGAAGGGACCGTAATCATCCCGGCGGTCGGTCCACAGGCGCGTCCGCACGATCTCGACCGCGTCGACCTCCTCGACCGAGCGCAGACGATGGACATAGCGGATGCCCTCGCGGTTCATGCCGCCGACCGAACGCCGCAGGCTCTGCATGTGGCGGCGCACGGGGCCGGGTCCGAACTGGCGATCGGGCCGCTCGGCGTTTCGCGCGACCGCGACGGCCTCGGGCAGCTCGAACACGATCGCCACGGTCAGCGCATGCCATTTGCGGGCGAGCGCAATCAGCGTCTTGCGGGATTCCGGCTGGACGTTGGTCGCGTCGATCACGGTGAAGCGGCACCCTTTCAGGCGCTTCTCCACGACATAGTGCAGCAGGTCGAAGGCATCGCCCGTCGCGCTCTGATCGGTCTCGTCATCGGCCACCCAGCCACGCATCCGATCCGATGAGATCACCTCGGTCGGCAGGAAGTGCTTGGCGGCAAAGCTGGACTTGCCGGTGCCGGATGCACCGACCAGCATGACGAGGGCGAACTCGGGTATCTCGATTTTCATGCCGCCGCCCTCACACTGTCGACGCGGGTGAACAATGCCAGCTGGGTCGGATGCCCATGGGTGGCGTCCTCGTTGCCGATGCCCTCGAAGCGGACGGCATAGCCATGGGCCTGCGCCACGCTCTCGGCCCAGTGCCGGAACTCCGCGCGGGTCCATTCGAAGCGATGATCGGTATGGCGCATCGCGTCCGGCTTCATGCCCTCGAACAGGGCGTTATATTCGCGGTTGGGCGTGGTGACGATTACCGCGCCGGGCCGGGCATGGCCGAACAGGGCGGCCTCGAACGCAGGCAGGCGCTCGGCTTCCATATGCTCGATCACCTCGACCACGGCAGCGGCATCGAAGCCGGCGAGGCGGTCGTCGCGATAGACCAGCGATCCCTGGAGCAGTTCGATCCGCTGGCGCTGCACGTCGGGCATGCGCTCCAGCTTGAGCTTGTCGCTGGCCGAGGCGAGCACGCGCGGCGCGACCTCCACGCCCGTGATCCGGCGCAGGCCCGGCACCTTGAGCAGGGCGCGTAGCAGCCGGCCCTCGCCACAGCCAAGGTCGAGGACGCTGGCCGGGCTCAGTTCCCGCAACAGATCGACAACACGCTCCATGCGCTGGTCGTTGAGGCGGATGGGCTTCTCCAGTGCCTCCTCACCGGCATCGCGGGCGGCATGCTGTTCGGCGGGTTCCGCCTCGACCAGTTCGTCGAGCTGCGCCGATGCGTGGCGCACCAACCCGCCAATGCCGCGCAGGTAACGGCGCACAATCAGCTCGCGCGCGGGATGCGTCTCCAGCCAGCCCTCGCCCTTGCGCAGCAGCTTGGCGACCTCGTCATCGCCGACATAATAATGCTTGGCGTTGTCGAGCACCGGGATCAGCACGAACAGATGCGTGAGCAGCGCAGCCAGGCGCACCTTGCCAGTCAGCCGCAGGCTGACATAGGGGCTGTGGCCCCAGTCAAGGTGTGCCGGGTCCAGGCTTATCGGATCGGCCTCAACGGTGTAGCCGAGCGGTTCGAACAGCGTGTGCAGCAGGTCAGCGGCACCGCGCGCGGGCAACGGTGTCAGCATGACCTCCAGCGGGATCGGCTGATCGGCCAGTTCCTGCCGCAGCTTCGACCGGCCACCCATCGCAGTGTTCAACAGCCTGCCTAGCGCCACCGACAGCAGCGACGAGGCCGCATAGGGGCGGTCGTTGACATACTGGTCCTCCAGCTGCCCCTTGCCACGCACCAGCTCGACCGCATCGACCTCCAGCGTAATGGCAGCCGTGCAGCGCGTCTCATTCGCCTCCGGGTAGAACAGGGTGGCACGGCCGAACGCCAGCTCCACCGCATGCACATTGTCGGGGTGCTTCATCAGCAGATAGCCAAGATCGGTCGCGGGCTGGTGCGTGGTGGTGATGGTCAGCAGCATGAGGATGTCCGGGAAAGAAAAAAGCCCCACCGAGGGTATCTCGACGGGGCTGCGGTCATGATCGGGAGGTCGGGAAGAACCTGGCGACTATGGCGCAGCTCGAGCGCATGGATTGAGCGCGATCGCATGAAAATAGGGCGCGCGCGCGATCATGGCTCCGAAGGAACAATGTTGTAGCGTGCCGATGATCGAAGGTCTGATCATGCCGACAGCATCGGTTGATTGTTGAGCGCAGTCAAGTTGGGATGCTGCTGCTGTGGTTTTCGTGATGGGGGGTCGGGTGGATGGCATTGGATATGGCTCGGTTTCCGTTTCGGAAAGCGAAAGTCCTAGAAGATGCCGTGCCCTCGCACCCGGATGGCGCCTAACAGGCGGGGGATTTTGAGCGGGTGCCATCCACAGGGAAAGGGTCGTTCATCGCGTGGCACAGGATTGGGCCGCATAGAGTGCACACGTGGATTACAATGGAAGATTATCACTGAGTACGGTTGCTCGTGAGCGGTGATGTAGGGGGTCATATTCGTTCATCCCTCCAC
The DNA here is from genome assembly GCA_044237945.1 of Sphingobium sp. Taxonomy (GTDB): domain Bacteria; phylum Pseudomonadota; class Alphaproteobacteria; order Sphingomonadales; family Sphingomonadaceae; genus Sphingobium. Next base: position 35,983 of record JBIIEH010000034.1, read on the forward strand.
GTTTCAGCCATTCTCGTGACATTTTCGTAACCGAACCCGCAGTCAGGTATGCCTTTATTATAGGCAGATCGGCGGACAGCCAATAAAACCCATCGTGTTTTTGCACATAGTCGAAAAGGTCGCGATAGGTACGCGTAACAGACTGCTGTGAAAGCCTTTTTCCATATTGTCCCGTTCATGACCCGTCTATGTAGTCTACAAAAAACAGGGCCTGTGCACGGGTAGGAGAATGCTGCCCATGACAGGACCGCTTGGCACACTTCTGGTTCCAGCAGGAAAATTTTGGGAGATTCGCCATCACGCAAATCGATGGTCAGCTTTATGCCGTTCCATTCAGGTGAAATCTGAAGATCACTCCAGTTGATACTGACCAGTTGAGCCGCTGTCATTCCGGTCGCGATGCCGATACGGAGCAAGGCTCTGTTCCTGGAGGCCGAGATATCTCCTGTTTTACATTTGGCTATTTGCTCGAGGCAGTTTTCAAACAGCCAAGGCTGATTTGACCGCTTCTGGCGACGCTCCGATGCCTGCATTGCGAGCAAGCGCGCCTTTGGAGGAACCGGATTTTCGAGTCCGGCGTGGCGATGGATAGCAGCAATCGAACTCAGATAGCGCTTGAGTGTGGCGGGACTGCGCGACTTCACGGCCCAAACCGCGAATGCCCAAATTGCAGCGGCTGACGCAGGTATAGCCGTCTGGCCAGGTGCGCGTGGTGTGCAGGAGGGCTGCGCAGAGCGGCGTTGTGATTTGCCGGCCAACCGCAGCCTCCAAAACCCGGTTTTCAAGCAAGCAAACCAGGCTGGGGGCCAAAGCAGGGGCCAGTCACATCGCGATCGAAAATTTGTTCAAATAAATCAACACCATAATCGACCGATAACGGTGCTCTTCTGGCACCATTTTCCCAAATAGCTTCTATCGCGCAAAAGCCGCCCCTCCGGGCGCGCATGCCCGCATCCACGGCGTCATGCCTCATCTGGCCACCTTCCCACTTCCCATAAATTCAATAATCGATTAAATGCTTTCCTGTGATCCCAGAGGGCGTTGCAGCCCCGCCGCAGGATGAGGATATCGGATGGAGGACCCTTTTGGCCGCAAGATCACCTATCTTCGGCTCTCCATCACTGACAGATGCGACCTGCGCTGCGTCTATTGCATGGCGGAAAAGCCCGCCTTCCTGCCGCGCGACGAAGTCCTCTCGCTCGAAGAGCTTGACCGGCTCTGCACCGCTTTCGTCCGCCTGGGCGTCACGAAGATCCGCCTGACCGGCGGCGAGCCGCTCGTGCGCAAGGAAGCGCTGGCGCTCACCCAAAGCCTCTCGCGCCACCTCGACAGCGGCGCGCTCCGGGAACTCACGCTCACCACCAACGGCACGCGCCTCGCCGATCAGGCGCAGGCGCTGTTCCGCAACGGCGTGCGCCGCATCAACGTCTCGCTCGACACGCTCGATCCCGATCGTTTCCGCGCTATCACCCGGCGCGGCGATCTGGACATAGTGCTCAACGGCCTCGCCAAAGCCCGCGACGCCGGGCTGAAGGTCAAGATCAACATGGTCGCCCTGCGCGACACGCCGCTCGCCGAGCATGACGCGATGGTCGCCTGGTGCGGCGACCAGGGCTTTGATCTCACCTTCATCGAAGTCATGCCGATGGGCGAGATGGACGGCATCGACCGCGCCGACCAATATCGCCCGCTGGATGAGCTGCGCGCCCATCTGCGCCGGCGCTGGACCTTGCAGGACATCGACTATCGCACCGGCGGCCCGGCCCGCTACGTTCATGTCGCTGAAACCGGCCGGCGCATCGGCTTCATCACGCCGCTCACCAACAATTTCTGCGAAGGCTGCAACCGCGTGCGGCTCACCTGCACCGGCACGCTCTATATGTGCCTGGGGCAGGAGGATGCGGTCGATCTGCGGGCAGTGCTTCGCTCCGGCGCGAACGATGACGCCCTCGACCAGGCGATCCGTGACGCCATCGCGCACAAGCCGCGCGCCCATGATTTCGCGATCGGGCGCGGCGCCACCCGCGCGCTCGGCTCCCGCGCCATGAACGTCACCGGCGGCTGATCGCTGTCGCAACTCTCTGAAAGGATGAACGGATGATCGAAGGCGGATGCAATTGCGGCGCGGTGCGCTATCGCTGCGAGGGGCGGCCGATGATCGTGGCGCAATGCCATTGCCGCAATTGTCAGCGGCAGTCGGGCAGCGCCTTCTCGGTGAACCTCCTGTTCAAGGCGACGGCGGTCACCCACGAAGGCGACCTCACCGTCTATGAGGACAAGGACACCTTCTCGGGCAATCCGGTGCTGCGCAAATTCTGCGGGACCTGCGGCTCGCCGATCTTCTCGGAACCGACCGACGGCAAGGGGCTGTTGATCGTCAAGGCCGGCACGCTGGACGATCCGACTCCGTTCACGCCGGGGGCCAGCGTCTGGACCTCCACCGCGCTGCCCTGGGTGCAATTGCCCGAAGGCCAGCACAGGTTCGAGCGCAACGCCTGATCGCGCACATTTCCCCGCATAAAAATCGCTGTTCGGGCCACCATATCTCGTTGCAGGTCGAGAAAACTAACGCTAATAGAGTCCTAATCAAACGATTAAATCAAAAAATGGGAGGATAATCATGAGGCATCATTGCGCCTGGCTCGCCGGCTCCACCGCTGCTGCTCTGGCGCTCGCCAGTCCCGCCTTCGCGCAGGATCAGGCCGCAACGCCGCAGGCGCAGGACCCGATCGGTTCGGCCGACATCGTCGTCACGGCGCAGAAGCGCGCGGAGCGGCTGGAGGATGTCCCCATCGCCATCACCTCGATCGGCGGCGAAACCCTCGCCAATTCGGGCGTCTCCGCCTCGGTCCAGTTGCCGCAGCTCGTGCCCTCGCTGCGCATCGACTATTCGGGCGCCTTCGCCCAGCCGACCATCCGCGGCGTCGGGTCGGCCACCTCGGGCAACGGCCTGCCGCCGAACGTCGCCACCTATATCGACGGCTTCTATGTGCCGAGCGCGCTCAGCAACGACTTTCAGCTCGCCAGCGTCACCAATGTCGCGGTTCTGAAAGGGCCGCAGGGCACCCTGTTCGGCCGCAACGCCACTGGCGGCGCGATCATGGTCACCACGCGCGATCCCTCGTTCGAACCGACCGGCCAGATTTCCGCCAGCTATCAGCGCTTCAACCATATGACGGTGAACGGCTATATCTCGGCCGGTCTCACCGACAAGCTGGCGATGGACGTCGCCGCCATCTATGAGCAGAGCGACGGCTTCATCACCAACAGCGTCAACAATGACGACAAATGGGGCAGCTACAAGAAATGGCTGGTTCGCTCCAAACTGCTGCTGGAGGCGACCGACGACATCAAGTTCGTCCTCACCTATCAGCACAGCCACCAGCAGGACCCCAATGCGCAGACCGGCGCGCTGCATCAGGATCTGGGCGTCGCCACCTTCGTCCCCGGCGCGACCTGGGGCAGCAAGCGCGGCGAAGTGTCGGAGAGCTTCAAGTCCAACTTCTTCCTGGATGTCGACAGCATCAGCCTGAAGAGCGAGTTCGACCTGGGCTTCGCGACCCTCACCTCCTACAGCATGTATCGCGAGCAGGCGACCAACCAGCGCGCCGATTACGACCACAGCTCGATCCCGATCTTCGACTACAGCTTCTTCTACAAGCAGCGCTCGATCAGCCAGGAATTCAACCTGACCTCGGAGGACAGCGGCCCGTTCAAATGGGTCGTGGGCGCCTATTATTTCAACGATAATGACCGCCAGACCGACTTCCTGATTTCGCAGGGCGGCGCCCCCTTCATTCAGGGTTACCAGACCCAGCAGAAGACCGACGCCATCGCCCTGTTCGCGGACGGCACCTATCAGGTCGGCGACAGTCTGTTCCTGACCGCCGGCGTCCGCTTCAACAGCGAAAAGCGCACCGCCTGGTATCTGACGCAGAGCGCGGCCGTGGGCGTGCCCGGCAGCGACCGCAACGAAAAGCGCTTCAACAGCCTGACGCCGCGCGCCGTGGTCCGTTACGAGATCAGCCCGCGCACGAACGTCTATGCCTCCTACACGCGCGGCTTCAAATCGGGCGCGTTCAACCCATCGGGCCAGAACGTCACCAACCCGGTCGATCCCGAGACGATCGACGCGTTCGAAATCGGCTTCAAGACCGCCAGTCCCACGCTGCGCCTCAGCGCCTCTGCCTTCTATTATGACTATCGCGACCTCCAGATCGCTTCTTACGAGGACTCGACCAGCCTGCTGCAAAACGCGGCCAACTCGAAAATCTACGGCGCGGATATCGACGCGGTCTGGTCGCCCGTGCCCAATCTGCAATTGAAGGCAGCGGCCGCTTACACCCATGCGACCTTCTCGTCCTTCCCGGACGCGCCGCGCTATGTCCAGTGCCTGGACCCGGCGGCGTGCGGGCCGGCCTTCGGCATCTTCGTGCCGACGCCGGACGATTCGAAGGACCGCACTCTGCCGCGCGCGCCGCGCTTCACCGCCAGCCTCGGCGTCCAGTACGACGTGCCGCTCGGCGAGAGCAAGCTGACGCTCAACGCCGACATGTATCACACGTCCCGGATATGGTTCGATCCGGTCGAACAGTTCGGGCAGAAGGCGTATCAGCTGGTCAATCTGCGCGCGACCTATACCCTGCCGGGCGACAAGATCAGCTTCTCCGCCTTCGGCACCAATGTGTTCGACAAGGTCTATCTGAACCAGGTGCTGCCGGCCGCCGTGTCGATCGGCGAAACCTATGGCGAACCGGCCAGCTATGGCGTGTCGGCCAGCTTCAAATTCTGACGAAAGACAGGCCGGGGGCGACATCTTGCCGCCCCCGGCCAATATGGGTGCAAGGGAGCGCGCGGTGACGGACGGGACGGGATTTGACTATGTGATCGTGGGCGCGGGGGCCGCCGGCTGCGTGCTGGCCTATCGCCTGACCGAAGACCCGAGCGTCAAGGTCGCGCTGGTCGAGGCGGGCGGCAGCAACCGCCATCCCTTCTTCAAGGTGCCCAAGGCCGTGCCGCTGGTGATGCAGCGCCTCGGCAATCTGTGGATGTACCCGACCAAGCCCGAAGCCACGAACGCCAACAAGACCGAATATTGGGTGCGCGGCAAGGTGCTGGGCGGCTCCACCTCGGTCAACGGGCTGATGTGGGTGCGCGGCCAGCCCGCCGATTTCGACGCCATTGCCGAGCGTTCCAGCGACGACTGGGGCTGGAGCCATATCGGCCCGGCCTATGCCGCGCTCGAAAACCACGAACTGGGCACCGGCCAGGACCGGGGCGGGGCGGGGCCTTTGCGTATCTCTCTACCCGGCTCCGACGTGCGCATGCGCTGGCACGACGCCGTCATCGCCGCCGGCCGCTCCATGGGCCTGCCGGTCAAGCAGGACGTCAACGTCCCCGACAATGACGAAGGCGTCGGCTACAACCCCCGCACCATCTGGAAGGGCGAACGGCAGAGCGCCGCCGTCGCCTATCTCGCCCCCGCGCGCAAGCGGCCCAATCTCACCGTCTTCTCCGACGCGACCGTGGACAGGATCCTGTTCGACGGCACGCGCGCGACCGGCGTGCAATATCGCAAGGACGGCGCGGTCCACAGCGTCGCAGGCCGTGAAATCATCGTCTGCGGCGGCGCGATGGCGACGCCGGGCATTCTCGAACGCTCCGGCATCGGCGATCCCGATCGCTTGAAGGCGCTGGGCATCGACGTCGTCGCCGCCCGCCCGCAGGTCGGCGAGCATATGATCGAACATCGCGCGCTCCTGATGCAGTGGAAGCTGAACGATCCGAAGGACAGCTACAATCGCGATCATCTCGGCCTGCGCCTGGTCCGCTCGGTGCTGCGCTATCTGCTCGCGAAAAAAGGCCCGCTGACCTCCGCGACCTTCGACATGGGCGCCTGGCTCAAGAGCAGCCCCGGCCTCAACCGTCCCGACACCCAGTTCCTCATCGCCCCGCACAGCCTGGATTTCGTCAACAAAATGGGCAAGTCGGTCGAGCCGTTCCCCGGCATGTCGCTGGTCGTCTACCCGCTGCGCCCGGATTCCGCCGGCAGCGTCCACATCAGCTCGGTCGATCCATCCGCCCCGCCCGAAACCATCGCCAACCACCGCGCCACTGCGCTCGACAATCGCGCGATGATCGACGGCCTGCGCGCCGCCCGCAAGTTCGTGGCGCAACCGCCGCTGCGCGACATGATCGTCGAGGAAACCCAGCCCGGCGCGCAGTACCAGACCGACGAGGAGATATTGCAGGCGTTCGATATCTACGCGACCTGCGGCTATCACACCGTCGGCACCTGCCGCATGGGCAATGACGCGGACTCGGTGGTCGACCCGCAATTGCGTGTGCGCGGCGTCACCGGCCTGCGCGTCATGGACACCTCGGTCATGCCGGTCATGCCGTCAGGCAATACGCAGGGTCCCACCATGGCCATGGCCTGGCGCGCCGCCGACGTCATCCGCCAGGCTGACGCCGCCGCCCCGGCGCAAGCGGCCGCCTGAGGGAAAAGGGGAGGGGGCTTGCCCCCCTCACTCCGCCTTCAGCACCCCCCGGATCATATCGGTCGGCGCCTTCAGCGTAGACACCTCCAATATCCCCCCGCCCACGCGCCCGCCGCATTCGAACTGCGTCAGGCCATCCATCCACCAGTGGAAGCCATCGCCGGTCCAGCCCGGCCCGCCCACCAGCGCCGTGCCGATGACCTTGCCCGTCACTCGCCACGCCTTGCCGGACCTCGTCCACAGCAGCGTATCGTTCGACACCGGCGATATCCCGTCATCCGCCACGACGAAGCCTGTTTCCGCGCTCTCGATCGGATCGACCACGCCATCGTCCAGCACATAGCCGAAGACGAAACTCTCCCCCGCCGCCGACAGCACATAGAGCGACATCGCCAGGTCCGCCCCGAACACCGCGAACACCCAGCGCCCCGCCGGATTGCTCGACAGCCGGCGCGGCCCCCAGCTATGGTCCTGCCAGCCGCTGCCGTTGATGGTGATGACGCGCTCGCCCATCGTCACGCTGCCTTTGACTGACCCCATCGATTCATAATGCAGCGATCCCAGCTTCAATTTGCCGCCGGTATTGATCTCGACATGCACCGGGTCGCTATAGCCCTCATAATCGACCTCCACCTTCGCCCCCTCGAAATCGGCGGCCAGGTGCAGTTGGCGGATCGATTCCCCGGCGATGAAATGCAGAATGCCGACCTCCATATCGCGCAAATCCATGTCCGGCAGCGGAATGCGGTTTTCCTGGCTGCGCGCCACTTCCACCCCGTCCACGATCAGCCAGGTCCACACATGCGCATAGCCCAGATAGGGGCACAGGCTGATATGATGATGCCCGCACACCTTGTTGCGGATGTCGGTCCACCCCAGGAAGAAGCTCTCCTGCCAGCTTTCGTCCGCCATGTCGGGTTCGTGCCGGCTGGTGTCGGCCAGCGTGAAGGGATGGCTCATATGCAGTCTCTCCTTTTTGAAGAATGCGCGGAAGGGCGCATTCTTGTTTCGGCGCCGGCCCGCACCCCCACCCGACCGCCCA
>JBIIEH010000036.1:0-42577 GCA_044237945.1 Sphingobium sp.
GTTCGACTTCTACGATCGTCTGAAAAGCATCAGCCGCGGCTATGCCAGCTTCGACTATCACCAGACCGGGAGCCAGGAAGGCGACCTCGTCAAGATGAGCATCCTGGTCAACAACGAGCCGGTCGACGCGCTCAGCATGATCGTCCATCGCAGCGCGGCCGAAGCCCGTGGCCGCCACATGTGCGAACGCCTGAAGGACCTGATCCCCCGCCACCTCTTCAAGATCCCGATCCAGGCCGCGATTGGCGGCAAGGTGATCGCCCGCGAGACGATCGCCGCGATGCGCAAGGACGTGACCGCCAAATGCTATGGCGGCGACATCAGCCGCAAGAAGAAGCTGCTCGACAAGCAGAAAGAGGGCAAGAAGCGGATGCGCGAATATGGCTCCGTGCAGATCCCGCAGGAAGCGTTCATCGCGGCGCTGCGGATGGGGGATGAGAGCTAGTCCAGCCCATCGCGATTCGTCGCATCGGATGCGTCCCTCGTTGATTGCGTGACAGGGGCCGCCTAGGCTGTTTCCCGATAGCGGCGCGCGTGTGACCTGCGCCGGTAGGGGAACAGTAATGAACCGGATATTCCGCAGCCTCGCGGCGGCGCTGCTGCTTGGCATGGGGCTGATGAGCACGGCCGCCCGCGCTGAGTGGCTGGAAGCGAAGACGAAGCACTTCATCGTCGTGGGCAACAGCAGCGAAGCCGACCTGCGCAAGCGCGCGTTGCGGCTGGAGCAGTTCGACGCGGCGATGCGCTTTCTGGTCGGCGGGGAAGAAGGGGTGCGGGTGCGCCTCTATCTGCTGAACAGCATGGGCGACTTGCAGCGACTGGCCGACAATGATTCGATCGGCGGCTTCTATTCGGCCAGCGCGCAGGAAGCGCATGCCTTCATGCCGATGAAGATATTGAACGCGGGGCCGGGCTTCACGGCGGAGGCGGTGCTGCTGCACGAATATACCCATCATATGCTGCTGGGCAGCACCACCAGCTTCATCCCGCGCTGGGCGACCGAGGGGCTGGCGGAAATGTTCATGACCGCCAAGCTGGCGGATGACGGATCCGTCACCATCGGCGCGGCGAGCGGCCGGTCCTGGGCGATCAAGGCGATGCACCGCTGGAGCGTCGAGGAGATGATCCGCAAGGACACGACCAAGGTGTCCAATGACGAGGTGGAGGAGCGCTATTCGCGCGGCTGGGCGCTGTGCCATTATCTGTGGATGAGCGGCAAGCGATCGGGGCAATATGTCGAGTTCCTGCGCCTGTTCAATCAGGATGGCGACCAGTTGAAGGCGGCGCAGAAGGCGTTCGGCGACCTGCGCAAGCTGGACGGCGAACTGGACGCCTATCTGCAACGCAGCGCCTTCAACGTGTCGAAGCTGACCGCCGAGCAGATCAAGCCGTCGCGCGAGGTTGTGGTCCGTCGCATGAGCGAAGGCGAATCGGCGATGATCATGAGCCGCATGATCTCCGCGCGTGGCGTGGACAAGGATCAGGCTGCGGCGCTCTACGCGCAGGCGCGGCCGATCGCGCTGCGTTATCCGGCCGACGCCACGGTGCAGGCCTGGTTTGCCGAGATCGCCATGGACGCCGAGCATCTGGACGATGCCGATGCGGCGGCCGATCGTGCACTGGCGGCCGACCCGGACAATCTGTCCGCGATGGCGTTCAAGGGCCGGGTGATCGCGAGCCGGGCCTATGCAAGCAAGTCGGCTGCGGACTGGAAGGCGGCGCGATCGTGGTTCCTGCGCGCCAACAAGGTGGACGCGAACGATCCCTACCCCTTCCAGCTGTTCTACGACAGCTTCGGCGCGGCGGGCGAGACGCCGAACGCCAGCGCGATAGCTGGCCTCTACCGCGCGGTGATGCTGATGCCGCAGGATATGAGCCTGCGCACGCGCGCTGGCCTCGAACTGTTGCGGGCCGGCGATCTGGCGGGCGCGCGCGAAGTGCTGGCGCCGGTCGCGTTCAATCCGCACGGCTCGGCGGAAAATCCGACGACGAAGCTGCTGGAGGCGATCGATGCGGGTCTGGACAAGGACGGGCTGCTGGCGAAGGTGAAAGAGTTGAAGATCGGCGCTGAAAATTCGCTGATCCCGCCAAAGGAAGGCGGTGCGAACAAGGACAATACTGGCGATTCGAACTGATTTCGCTGCGCGCACTGGCCTGGCGTCAGGATGAGGGCTTTCCCATCATTGGCTATTCCGATATTCGCGACGGACGAACACTGTCTTTAGTGTAACCATAGCAGAAAGTTGGATTGGGATGTCTGGATCGAATTGGTCCCGTGGCGCGCTGACGGCGCTGGTTGCAGCGCTGGCGATCCAGCCGGCGCAGGCCGACGAGATCGACGTGGCCGCCGCGAAATTCGGGTCGCTGCCGTCGGTGATCGATCTGGGCGTCTCGCCGGACGGCAGCAAGATCTACATGGTCGGCACCCGCAAGGATGGCGGCGAGAATACGGTCGTCGTTGATCTTGCGACCAGCAATGCCGTACCGATCATGTCGTCGCAGCGCGGGTTGGAACGGATCACCGATTGCCAGTTCGTGCTCGACGACCGCGTCGTGTGTGGCCTCTACATGTTCAGTGCCACCGGCGGATCGGTCAACGCCGCGTCGCGCCTGGCCAGCATCGCCGCTGACGGCAAAGACATGAAGGCGCTGACGCCGCCGATGAGCCGGGTGGCGCTGTATAATGTCGGCTATGGCGGCGAGATCATCGACTACAACGTTGCCGGAGATCCCAAGTCGGTGCTGATGGACCGCTATGTCGCGCCCGAAGCCAGCACCGGATCGCTCATGTCGCGCAAGGACGAGGGACTGGCGGTGGAGGCGGTGGACCTCTATTCGGGCAAGCGCCGCCAGGTCGAAAAGCCCCGCGACGTGGTCGGCTTCATGACCGACGGCAAGGGCGATGTCCGACTGATGGTGACCCAGCCGGTCAACGCCGCCGGCTATGCCGAGCGCCGCACCAATTATTTCGTGCGCCCGACCAGCGGTGCGGGCTGGGAGCCGCTCTCCACCGTCACCTCCGACAGCGGGCTTGCGCAGGGCTTCGTGCCCGTCGCCGTCGCGCCGGAGCGCAACAGCGTCATTGGTTTCGACAACTATCAGGGCCGCAAGGCGCTGTTCGAAAAGCCCTTGGGCGCGGGCGGCGAGGCGAAGCTGCTGCTGTCCCACCCGCAGGCCGATGTCGACGGGCTGGTGCGGATCGGCCGTGACCAGCGGATCATCGGCGCGACCTATGCGACCGAACAGCGGCTGGTCGAATATTTCGACAAGGACATGGCGGCGCTGGCGACCGCCTTGGGCAAGGCGCTGCCCGCCGGATCGCAGGTCGGCATCGTCGATGCGACGCGCGACGAGCGCAAGCTGATCCTGTTCGTGACCAGCGACGTCGATCCGGGCCAATATTATATGTTCGACCGTGACACCAAGCGGCTGTCGCCGATCACCGGCGTGCGCGAGGAACTGGCCGGCGTGACGTTCGGGCAGATGAAGGCGGTGCGCTATCCCGCCGCCGACGGCACGATGATCCCGGCCTATCTGACGCTGCCGCCGGGCGGTGAGGGCAAGAAGCTGCCCGCCATCGTCATGCCGCATGGCGGACCGCAGGCGCGCGATGAATGGGGCTTCGACTGGCTGGTGCAATATTTCGTGACGCAGGGCTATGCCGTGCTCCAGCCCAATTATCGCGGCTCCACCGGCTATGGCGCGGAATGGTTCCAGAAGAACGGCTGGCAGGGGTGGAAGACCGCGATCGGCGATGTGAACGACGCCGGGCGCTGGCTGCTCTCGCAAGGGATCACCACGCCGGACAAGATGGCGATCGTCGGCTGGTCCTATGGTGGCTATGCGGCGTTGCAATCGGCGGTGCTGGACCCCGACCTGTTCAAGGCGATCGTCGCGATCGCGCCGGTGACCGACCTTGATGTGTTCAAGTCGGAATTTCGCGATCGCGGCAATTTCCGAATCATGGAGAATTTCGTCGGCATCGGCCCGCATATCGACGAAGGGTCGCCCGCCCGCCACGCCGATCGGTTCAAGGCGCCGGTGATGATCTTCCACGGCGATCTCGACATGAATGTCGGCGTGGGCGAGGGGCGGCTGATGAACAATCGGCTGAAAAGCGCGGGCAAGACCGTCACCTATGTCGAGTTCAAGGATCTGGACCACCAGCTCTATGATGGCGCGGCGCGGACGAAGATGCTGGCCGACAGCGACCATTTCCTGCGCAGGACGCTGGGAATCCAGTAACGGGATGATCATCGCCCCACGGCGCTGAATCCCCCTCGCCAAGTGCTTAACTGCCCGATATCACTCGCCATCCGGGGGACGAGATGATTATCGGTATCGATCTGGGTACCACGAACAGCGCCGCTGCGGTATGGCGTGACGGGCAGGCGGTGCTGATCCCCAATCGCCTCGGCCATGTGCTGACGCCCTCGGCCGTCAGCATCGAGGGTGACATGGTGCATGTGGGCCTCGCCGCGCGGGAGCGGCAGGCGACGCATCCGCGCGACACCGTCACCGCCTTCAAGCGCTACATGGGCACGCAGCGCATGGCGGCCATCGGCGGGCGCAGCTTCCAGCCGGAGGAACTCTCCGCGCTCGTCCTGCGCAGTCTGAAGGAAGACGCCGAGCATTTTCTGGGCGAGCCGGTGACCGAGGCGGTCATCACCGTGCCGGCCTATTTCAACGACAAGCAGCGCAAGGCGACGCGGCGCGCGGGCGAACTGGCGGGGCTGAAGGTCGAGCGGCTGATCAACGAGCCGACCGCCGCTGCTCTGGCCTATGGCATCCATCAGCTCGACGCGGAGACACGCTTCCTGGTGTTTGACCTTGGCGGCGGCACGTTCGACGTGTCGGTGCTGGAGATTTTCGAGGGCATCATAGAGGTGCGCGCCTCCACCGGCGACAACCGGCTGGGCGGCGAGGATTTCAACGAACTGCTGGTCGCCCATGCCCGCGCGACGATGGGCGGCAAGCTGGGGGCCTGGGCGGCGTCGGACGACGCGCTTTACCAGAAGCTGCGCGAACAGGCGGAGAGCGCCCGGCGGACGCTGAGCAACGCGGCAGAGGCGGAAATGCGCGTGGTGTGGCGCGACGAAAGCTACAGCGCGACCATCACCGCCGACGAGTTCGAGGCGAAGGCGCAGCCGCTGCTGACCCGCCTGCGCGAGCCGGTGCTGCAATCTCTGCGCGACAGCAACATCCATCCCGACAGCCTGTCGGAAGTGATCCTGATCGGCGGCGCGACGCGCATGCCGGTGGTGCGGCGCGCGGTCGCCCGGATGTTCGGCCGCTTCCCCAACAGCCAGGTCAACCCCGACGAAGCCGTGGCGCTGGGCGCGGCGGTGCAGGCGGGTTTGAAGGCGCGCGACGCGGCGCTGAGCGAAGTGGTGGTGACGGACGTCTGCCCCTTTTCGCTCGGCGTATCGCATGCGCGCGAACTGCCTGACGGCCGCTATGAAGAGGGCATTTTCGCGCCGATCATCGATCGCAACACCGCGATTCCGGTCAGTCGCGAGAAGAGCTTCTTCACGATCAATCCCAATCAGCGCCATGTCGACATCACCGTCTATCAGGGCGAGGCGCGCCGGGTGGCGGACAATGTGAAGATCGGCGACCTGCGCGTGTCCGTGCCCAAGGGAGCGGCGGGGCAGCAGGTGGATTGCCGTTTTTCCTACGACATCAACGGCCTGCTGGAGGTGGACGTGCATGTGCCCGCCAGCGGCGAGCGCTGGCAGCTGGTCATCACTGACGAGGATGCGCCCGCCGACGACGTGAGCCTGGCCGAGCGGCGCGCGGCGCTGGCGGCGCTCAAAGTGCATCCGCGCGACAGCGAACCCAATCGCGCCGCCATGGCGCGGGCGGAGCGGGTGTGGGAAGGCCATCTGGGGCCGGCGCGCGAGATGATCGACCAGTGGATCGGCGCGTTCCGCGCGGCGCTGGACAGCCAGGACCCGCGCATCGCCGAGCGGGCGCGACTGGACCTCATCAAGGCGCTGGACGAGCTGGAAGGCCAGACCGTCCTGTGAGAGACGACATCTGGGACGTGCTGGGGCTGGACCCGGACGCGGATGAGCGCGCGATTCGCCGTGCCTATGCCCGCAGGCTGAAAACCACCAATCCGGAGGATGACGCCGCCGGTTTCCAGGCGCTGCGCAACGCCTATGAAGCCGCGCTGCGCGAGGCGGCGTGGCGCGCGCAGGATGAGGCCGAGGAAGCGCTCCCGTCCGATGATTCGCCGGTCGCGCTGCATGACGGCCCGGTCTTCCTGACGCCGCGCCCGGCCGCGCCACGGGACAGCGCCGCCGATCTGATCGGCGCGGACCAGGCCGAAGCCGAAGCGATCCAGCAACAGATGGTCGCCGCGCTGGAGGCGGGCGATGCCGATCGCGCGGCGCTGCTGATGCAGACGCTGCTCGCCAGCCCCGCCAATGACAATATCCTCTATCGCTCCCGGCTGGAAGGCTGGCTGGCGCATCTCGTCGCCGGCCATCTGCCGCATTCCGAAGCGATGGTGGAGCCGCTGCTCGAGGCTTATGGCTGGTCGCCCGACGATCTGCGGCCGATGCCGGATGCGGCCTATGGTCTGTTCCGCTGGCGCGAGGACCGGCGCTGGATCAATGCGGTCGGCGGCGAGGGCGGGGAGCTGTTCCTGGGCTGGCAGGCGCTGACCCGGTCGGTGAGGGGCGGCCCGCGCTGGGCCAGGATCGACGCCCTGCGACCGGGCGTCGCGGGGCAGGTGAGCCTGCTGCTGGGCTATGCCGATCATTCGATGCCGGTGCTGGACCGCTATTTCGATGCGGATCGGGTGGCGTGGTGGCGCAATTATCTCGCCCGGCCGCGTTTCTCGCTCGGCACGCTGGCGCTGGTTCCGGCGATTCTGCTGATCGGTTTCATCATCGAAAACTGGGTGCTGGATGCGTTCGGCTGGTCGGAAACGGCGCGCGGCGGCCTGCTGATCGGCGCGGCCTTGTGCGCGCTCGCCGCGCCCTTCGCCTATCTGCGCTGGTTGAAGCGCGACGGGCAATGCCGCGAATTTCCCGAACAATATTGGCAAAGGCGGCATGCATGGCTGGCCGCGCCCTTGCTGTATATGCTGGTCGCGGGCCTGCTGCCGACCGGCGCGGCGGCGGATGTGGTGCTGGCGCTGCTGGGGCTGGTGATCGCCTTTGGCATCCGCTGGGCGATCCGCTCCAATCCGCCGATCCTGCCTTTCCTCACGCGGCTGGGAACATGGGGCAAGGCCTATGGCGTGTTCGCGGTCTATGTCCTGTTCCATGTGGTGCGCCTGCCCGAAGATCGAGTCGGCGCCTATCTGATCGTCGTCGCCGCGCTGCTGGCCTGCTGGGCCTGGGGCATCGGGCAGGCGCGGCATTTCTTCCTGCTGACCGAGCAGCGCTGGCGTGCGCCCGGCATCGTCGGCGCGGCGATGCTGCTCACGTCCGTCGGGACCATGCTGGCGATATGGGGCGGAGTGGGCGAGGGGGCCTATCGCGCGGCGCTCGCCGGGCTGTGCGTGATGGGGCTGACGGTCGCGGTCGCGCCGGTGGTGAAGGACGGGCCGCAGGCCTGGGTGGTGCTGCCCTGCTGGGTCGGCGCGTTCATCCTGTGGTTCGTCGCGCAGACCATGGCCGAACCAAGCCCGCGTCGTTCGGCGGACTCCGGTCGGCCAGCGGTCGAGGCGCAGTCCAACGCCGCCGGTATTCCACTGGCTGGCGAAGAGGCCCCGGCGAGCCAGGCCCCGTCGTCGCGCCGCCCGCCGCCGCCCGTCTATGTCCCGGCCAAACCCAAGCCATGGGTCGCGCCCGTCTGCCCGCCGGTGGACGAGGCCGCCCCGCTGCCAGCGCCGGCCATCGCCTGTGGAGAAGTGACGAATTGGTTCCGCAGCGAGGATTATCCCGCCAGCGCCTTGCGGCGCGAGACGGAGGGAACCGTCCGGACGCGCAGCCAGGTCGACACAGACGGCCGGATCACCGGATGCGAGGTGGAAAAATCGAGCGGCGACGCCGATCTGGACGACGTCACCTGTTCGCTGCTGATGGCGCGCGGACGCTTCGTGCCGGCCCGCGATGCGGAGGGCAAGCCGATATCCACCCGCTTCACCTTCACCATGACCTGGCAGCTGGCCAAATAAGCCCGCCGCCCGAGAACAGGGCGCTCAGAACAACAGCGTCAGGCAGTAGAACAGAGCGCCCACCGCCGCCGACGCGGGGATGGTGATGACCCAAGCGATCATGACATGGCCCGCCACGCCCCAGCGCACCGCCGACGCCCGGCGCGCCACGCCCGCGCCGATGATGCAGCCGGTAATGGTATGTGTGGTCGACACCGGAATGCCCAGCAGCGAGGCGGTGAACACCATGATCGATCCGCCGGTCGAGGCGCTGAATCCCTGATGCTGCGACAGCTT
This sequence comes from Sphingobium sp., assembly GCA_044237945.1. Classification (GTDB taxonomy): domain Bacteria; phylum Pseudomonadota; class Alphaproteobacteria; order Sphingomonadales; family Sphingomonadaceae; genus Sphingobium. The sequence goes on from JBIIEH010000036.1 coordinate 8,411, forward strand.
GGTGATGCGCGATCCCATCGTCTCGATGATCTTCCACCCGCCCACCAGCGTGCCCAGGCTGATCGCCACATAGCAGCTGATCGCCACCCAGTGCGGCACCGCAAACTCGCCATGCAGATAGCCGGTGGAAAACAGCAGCACGGTGATGATGCCCATCGTCTTTTGCGCGTCATTCAGGCCATGGCTCAGCGAATAGGCGCCCGAAGAGACGAGGTGCAGCACGCGAAAGATCTTTTCCGCGCTGCGGCTGGAGGCGCGGGCGAACAGCCAGCTCGACAGTAGCATCACCAGCATCGACAGCATCATGCCCAGCAGCGGCGAGAGCACGATGGCGATCAGCGTCTTGTTGAGGCCGGCCCACTGGATACCGCTGATCCCCGCATGCGCCACCCCCGCGCCGATCAGCCCGCCGACCAGCGCATGGCTGGAGGAGGAGGGGATGCCGCGCAGCCAGGTCAGCACGTTCCAGAACATCGCGCCCACCAGCGCGCCGAACACCACCGATGGCGTCACCAGCTCCTTGGCGATCAGGCCCGACCCGATCGTCTCGGCCACCTTGTGCAGCTGCGGGAAGGCGAGCGAGAGGAAATAGGCGGCGAAGTTGAAGCTGGCGGCAAAGGCGACGGCGGCGACGGGCTTGAGCAACCGGGTCGACACCACGGTTGCGATCGAATTGGCGGCGTCATGCAGGCCGTTCAGGAAATCGAAGGCCAGCGCGACGGCGATCAGGCCGACCAGCAGCGGAAAGGTGAGGGGTTCCATGGGATGCGCCCCTGATCAGCTATGGTCGATGACGATGCTGTCGATCTCGTTCGCGACGTCCTCGAACGCATCGACGATCCGCTCCAGATGCTTGTAGATTTCCCGCGTGACGAAGAAGCGCATCGTCTCCTGCTCGCCGGTTTCCAGGAACACGCGCTTGACGCCCAGCCGATGCACCTCGTCGGAGTGGTTCTCCATGCGGATCAGCCGCTCGGTCAGCTCATGCAGCCGCACCCCGTTGCGGCCGACATCGCGCAGCAGCGGCATCGCCTCGCAGGCGAGGCGCGCGGCGTCGACGATGATGGCGGCCATGTCCTTCATATGCGGGTCGAAATCGCGCACCTCATACAGGTCGATCGCCTGCGCCGCCGCCAGCATCTCGTCCACTGCATCGTCCATCGCGCCGATCAGCCGGGTGATGCTGGAGCGGTCGAACGGCGTGAGGAAGGTCTCGCGCACAGTCTGGAGCACTTCGCGGTTGATCTCGTCGGCGTCGCCCTCCCGCTCGGTGATCTCGCGGATATGGTCGGCCGGCGCGGTCCCGCTCTGCAACAGCCGAGCCAGCGCGTCGGCGGCGGCGACGATGGTGATCGCATGCGCCTCGAACAGGTCGAAGAAATTGCCGGTCTTGGGCAGCAGGCGCTGGAACCATGCGAACATCTTGGGAATCCTCGATTTTTGGGCGACTGCGGCGAACATGCCGGAACGCTGGGCGGCGGCGCGAAATTCTGCCGGAGCGAAGGAGCGGATGAGTTCGCGCAGGTCCGGCTCGTCCACCGCCTCGGCCGCCTCCGCCAGAGTGAACCAGCGCCGCTCGCGCTCCGCCCGTTCCTTCCAGTTGGCCATTTCTTCCGTGACCGACAAAGGAAAGACCTCCACGTCGGCCATCAGGGATGCGCCATTGGCGCGGCGCTTGCGATAGCGATAGCTGCCGAGCGGGATCGGGCAGACCATGCCGCGAATGCCCGCTTCCTCCTCCGCTTCCAGCGAGGCGGCGTAATGCGGCGACTGGCCGGCGGGGATGTTGCCCTTGGGGATCACCCAACGGCCGGTCCCGCGCGACGTGATCAGCAGGATGCGGATCGGCGCGTCCACGGCCGGTCCTTCGCTGCGATAGGGCAGGGCGGCAATCTGGCGGATGACGTCTATTCCTTCGGTGGAGCGCAGCCCAATAGGCGGCTTCGCGCTTCCCTTCTAGAAATATTTCAGTTCGATGACTTCGGGATCATTCCGCCGGTTGCAGCGCGGGACCGCGCACCGACCGCTCCTTGCGCGCCCGGCCCACGCGCCCTCGCCGCTTGCGCGCCCAGATCACGACGCCGGTGACGGAAAGCGCAGCGACCACGATGCCCATGGCGGACACCAGGATGCGGCCGGGCAGACCCAATATGCGGCCAGAATGCAGCGGGAACTGCGCCTGCACGAAGATGTCGGCCGCGGTGCCTTTCCACGGTTCGCTGTCGCCGGCGGGCTTGCCGTCCTGGTCGTAATACAGCACCGGCGGGCCGACCCCGGCCGCGCCATGGTCGCCGCCCGGATCGAAGAAGCTGACGCCATAGACGCCATAGCCCGGCGAATAGAAGATGCTGCCGGCCGGCGCTTTCCAGCCGCGCTTCGCCGCCTCCGCCTTCGCCTGGTCGATCACCGTCGCAAAGTCGCGCTTCGGCTCGATCGGATCGTCGGGACCGTGGAAGGTTCGCACGTCGAACGGGCCGGGGGTCACCGTGCTGACCTTCGACATCATGGGATAGAAGACTTCGGTATAGAGATTGAGCGAGAAGGCGGTGAACGCCAGCATCAGCAGCAATCCCCACAGCCACAAGCCAAAGGCGCGATGAATGTCGAAATTCAGGCGAAAGCCGCTGGCGGGCCATTTGATCTTCCAGGCCGGCGCCCAGCGCTCGCGAAAGCTCTTGCCCTTGCCGACCCGCTTCTTCGCGTTCGCCCGGCTCGGCAGCGTCAGATAGAAGCCGATGAAGCAGTCGAGCGTCCACAGGATCGCGATGACGCCCAGCAGCCAGATGCCCCAGCGATCGGTGCCCCACATTTCGGGCAGATGCAGGCTGTAGTGAAAGACGTAGAGGAACGAGACGAAGGTCTCGCTGGTGATCGGCCACACCGCGCCCCATTCGCGCCGGCCCTGCTCCTCGCCGGTGACGGGGTCCAGGAACAGCTGGTTGTAGCCGACCTGAAATTGCTTGCCGGTTTTCGGATCGATCCGGCCGTCCACGCCCAGCCCCACCGATTCGCCCGCTTCCGGCGTCAGCGGCACGAAGGTCACGCGGATGCGCGGATCGCGCGCCTCTGCTTCGCGTGCGAGCGCCAGCGGGTCGCGCGCCGGCGTCACGGCCGAAGGCGTGGTCTTCGCATGCATCAGATGCGGGTTGAGCAGGTCGTCCAGCTCATGGTCCCAGCTGATGATCGCGCCCGTCACCCCGGTCAGGATCAGGAAAGCGGCCATGAGCAGCCCGACCCAGCGATGGAGAAAACCGAACAGCGGTCGCAGCGACATACTCTACCCCGGCGGAGTGGCTGGCCCGATCAGCATCTCCTATTGCAAACCGCTATTAACAAGACTCGGGGTCGGGATACAGAGGATATTCTCGTCCCGTTCGATCATGCGCACCAGTTGTGGGACTTGTCCGATACGGGCTTTGCATAGCCCTTGAGGATCAGGATCGATCCCAGCGATACGCCGTCACGCACCAGGATGCGCGCATTGTCGTCCCCCGGCGCCGGCCGCGCCTCGAACGCGCCGCCGTTCATCAGCGCCAGCATCGTCGCGCGCGCCTTCTGCGCGATCTCGGCCTCCGCCTCGCAACCAGCGCTGGCGACTTCGGGGGCGGCGACGTCGGCGATGCGATAGCTGCGGCCATGCCAGGCGAAGCGCCCGGCCGACAGCAGGCAGGCGCTGCCGGCGGGGTCGTCGCAGGCGGCGAAAGCATCCACCACGGTTATCGCGGAGACGGCGTCGCTTCTGGACGCAGACGGGATGATATCCTTCAGCAGCAACGCGCCCGTGCCGCCCAGCGCCAGGGCCAGCAGCATCGCGCCGCGCGGCAAGATGCGCGCCCGGCCATCCTGCTGCTCGCGCAGCCAGCCGTCCGCCGCCGAAGCCGGCTTGTCGCCCATATCGTAGAGATTGCGTGCCATCAGCGTCTCTTCCCAGTTGGTGACTCATAACATGGATCAGGAAAAGCAATGGTTAATGCGCGAAAGCGGCGATGCGCTGCGGCTTGACGCGATGCCGCCTTCCATGATCTGTGCGGCCATGATGTCGCGACGGACCGCCAGGGAGCAGTGAAATGAGCAATGGCTGGCTCTATGACGAGCATCCCGCGATGTTTCGCGCGAACCCGCTGCTGTTCCTGCTGTTGCTGATATCGGTGGTCGGCGTCATCGCGCTGCTGATCTGGTGGATCCTGTGCAAGGGCGAGCGGCTGGCGTTGTCGGACAGCCAGGTGCTGTTCGAAAAGGGGCTGCTCTCCAAGCAGCGCACGGAAATCTCGCTCGCCAGCATTCGCGCCGTGCGCATCTCGCAAAGCCTGTGGCAGCGGCTGTTCAATGTCGGCAATGTCGAGCTGTTCAGCGCCGGTGACGTAGCGGAAATCGCGGTTCGGTCGATGCCCGATCCGGGCCGCATCCGCGCCATCGCGGCGGCCCGCTCGGTCGATTTGTTGCCACAGAAACAATCGGGGAAATAATCGATCGGGCGCGAGGCCCTTGACTTTGGCCCGGTAATTTAAACGATAGACGTTTCAGCGGCCGTCAGAGCCGAGCCTTTGAGGCAGGAGGACACCGGAAAGGAAAGCCGGGTCGCATCATGCGGCCAGGCATCACAGGGGTGTCTTCATGGGCTTGCGGGTAATGCCGTCGCTGCCGGATCTGACGGCGGAACAGCGCGAAGCGGTTCGCCAGGCCTGCGGCTTTGCGTGCGTGCGCTGCGGCGTCACCATCTATCGCTATCTGGGGCTGCCGGACGGGCCGGGCATCACCCTGCTGTGCCCGACCTGCCACGGGCTGGTCGAGGAGGGGCGGCTGACCCCCGGACAGGTGCACAGCTTCCACGCCAATCCGGTCGTGCGTCAGCGCCATTTCGCGCGCGATCGCCTGCCTTTCTCGAATGAACTGCCGCAACTGATCGTCGGCGGCTCCCGCCTGCTGCGCGACACGCCGATTCCGATCACGGTGGAGGGCGAGCCGATCCTGATCTTCGCGCCCCCGCATCGCACCGCCGGCGCCACCCGCATCAGCGTGCGGCTGGGCGCGCCGGACGGCACGGCGATGCAGGTGGTCGATGGCAATGAGTGGATGGTCAATGACGGCAGCTGGCATTTCCTGCTGCGCGGCGACCGCTATTCGATGATGGCGGCGCGCGGCGATGGCCTGTGCGTCCTGCGCATCGTCGCGCGCAACCGCATCGCCGTGGAGCATCTGCGCACCACCATCCGCGACCGCCGGCTGGAGATCACGCCCGACTGGCTGGAGATCGACGGCAAGCGCTATGTCGACCGCATCGGCAGCGGCACGCTGGTGGGTCTGGAATGTTGAGTTCCTGACTTTCGCAAGGCCGCGACCCCCGCTAGACGCTGATCCGTGATCGACCGATCCCTGCAAGACGCCATCGTCCCCGACAGCCAGGCGCGCGGCCTGATGGGGCGCTTGCCCGATCTGCCGCGCAATCTCGCCCTGCTGGCTCGATTCGACCGGCCGATCGGCTGGTGGCTGCTCTACTGGCCCGGCGCCTGGAGCGTGGTGCTCGCGGGCGGCGCGCGCGAACGCTGGCCGCTGCTGCTCTGGCTGCTGCTGGGCAGCATCGCGATGCGCGGCGCGGGCTGCGTGTTCAACGACATCGTCGACCGCGATCTCGACCGGCAGGTCGCGCGCACCGCCTCCCGCCCGCTGGCGAGCGGGGCGGTATCCGCGCGCACGGCCTGGGCCTGGCTGCTCGTCCTGTGCCTGATCGGCCTTGTCGTCCTGCTGCAACTGCATCTCCATGCGCAGATCGTCGCGCTCGCCTCGCTCGCGCTGGTCGCGGCCTATCCCTTCATGAAGCGGATCACCGGCTGGCCGCAGCTCTGGCTCGGCCTCGTCTTTTCATGGGCCGCTCTGGTCGGGTGGAGCGAGGTGGCGGGCGGCCTGACGCTCGCCGGGCTGCTGCTCTATGCCGGCGCGATATTCTGGGTCGTGGGCTATGACACGATCTACGCCTTGCAGGACCGGGAGGATGACGCGCTGATCGGCATCGGCTCCAGCGCGCTGTCGATGGGCCGCCATGTCCGCGCTGGCGTCACCCTGTGCTACGCGCTGGCGCTGGCGCTGTGGGTCGCGGCGATCTGGCAGGTCCGCCCGCAACTGCTCGCTGTCATCGCCTTGACACCGATGGCGGTGCATCTGGTCTGGCAGGTCGCGACATTGAAGGAAGACGGGGTCGATCCATTGCACAAATTCCGGTCCAATCGTTTCGCCGGGGCGCTGATGTTCCTGGCCTGCCTGGTGGTGGGAACCGCATGACACTGATCCCGGGTGACAATTGCTGGCGGATCGAGCGCGCGGCGCGGGCCAGCGTGATCGTCGACGCCGAAGCCTATTTCCGGCAGGCGCGCGCCGCGATGATGAAGGCGCAGAAGCGCATCATGCTGATCGGCTGGGATTTCGACCCGGCGATCAGCCTGATCCGGCAGGACGAGGCGAATGACGACGCCCCGGTCATCATCGGCGACTATATTCGCTGGCTGGTCGACCGCACGCCGGACCTCGAAATCTATCTGCTGCGCTGGGATGTCGGCGCATTGAAATCCATGGTCCGCCCGTCGCATCTGGCGACGACCTTGCGCTGGATGGCGCATCCGCGCATCACCGTGAAGCTCGACGGCCATCATCCCCCGGCCGCCTCGCATCACCAGAAGATCGTCGTCATCGACGACTGCTTCGCCTTCTGCGGCGGCATCGACATGACCGCCGACCGTTGGGACACGCGCCACCACCGCGACGAGGAGCCCGCGCGCAGCCACCCGGACGGCACGCCCTACGGCCCCTGGCACGACGCCACCACCGCGCTGCAGGGTCCGGTCGCCGCCGCGCTCGGCGACCATGCCCGCATGCGCTGGGTCAAGGCGGGCGGCGATGAGCTCGCGCCGGTGGAGGGCGTGACAGACTGCTGGCCCGACGCGCTGCCGGTGCAGTTCGAAAATGTCGACATCGCCATCGCCCGCTCCGCGCCGGGAATGGACGACCAGGACGGTCTGGTCGAGATCGAGCATCTCTACCTCAGCCAGATCGCGGCGGCGAAGCACCGCATCTACGCCGAAAGCCAGTATTTCGCCTCCCGCCGCATCGCCGAAGCCATCGCCGCCCGGCTGGACGAGGAGGATGGCCCGGAAATCGTTCTGGTGAACCCGGAAAATGCCGATGGCTGGCTGGAGCAGCAGGCGATGGATACTGCCCGCGCCCGCCTCTATGAGACGCTGAAGGCCCGCGACAAGCATGGCCGCTTCCGCATCTATCACCCCTTCACCACGCGCGGCGCGCCGATCTACGTCCATGCCAAGGTGATGATCGTCGACGACCGGCTGATCCGTGTCGGTTCGTCCAACATGAACAACCGCTCCATGCGGCTCGACACCGAATGCGATGTGACGATCGACACCGCGCTGCCCGCCAATGACGGCGCGCAGGCGACGATCGTGGCGATGCGCGACACGCTGCTCGCCGAACATCTCGACCTGCCGGTGGAGCGCGTCGCCGCCGTGGTCGCCGAACGCGGCCTGATCGCCGCGATAGAGCAGCTGCGCGACAAGCCCGGCAAGACGCTGCGCCCCTATGTGACGCCTGACCTCAACGCCGTGCAGGCGTGGATCGCCGAGAACAAGATCCTCGACCCCGAAGGGCCGGGCGAAATGTTCGAGGCGATCACCGAGCGCAAGGGCCTGCTGTCGCGGCTGGAGGGATGGTGGCACAAGGGCGTCAGCTGAGCATGATCGTGGGGCCGAGCAGCGCCGCGAAGGCGACGGCCACCAACAGGCCGGCCCCGATCAGCACATTGTTGCGGGGCAGGACAAATGGCGCCGCCGGCCCGGCCGCCCGTCGGTCGTAGGCGACCGGCCACAGCCCGGCATTGCCACCGAAGCTGGAGGCCATCGCCGACATCAGGATGATGAAGAAACCCACGGGATTGAACGCGCCGACGATCAGCGCGACCGCGCCGAAGGTGAAATACAGTCCCAGCGCCATGCGTCGCCGCGCGGCCCTGTCGTCACCGACCATCCGCCCCATCGCCCCGCTCGCGACGCCGATGATGCGCCAGTAGGCGATGCCGCCCGCCATCACGAACGCGGCGCGCCATGCCCAGGGATGCGCCAGTGGCGCCAGTCCCTGCGCCGGGGCATAGTCGCCCACATTGGTAAGGCCGGAAAACAGGAAATAGCCCGCAGCGCAGAACGCCTTGGTCGTCGCGATCGTCCATAGCAGCAGGCGCGGGAGCGGCCCCTGCGCCCGCCGCCAGAGCAGCGCAGCCGCGATCGCCGCGATCACATCCGCCCATACCCCGGCCATGGCGACCAGCCGCCCGGCCGCGACCGTCCTGGACACGCATTCGACATAATAAGCGCCGATCTGCGTCAGCCTGCCCCCGGTCGCCATGCACATGCCGCCATGGCCGACGATTTCGTGCCACATGGTGGTGAGCGGTGCGAGTAGCAGCCCGAGGCCGATCAGCGTCGGAAAATCGATCCGACTTGCGTCCGCCGCCTTATTCGCCATCGCGCGCCCTCCTTGAGCCATCCGCCCCTGTACCGCACGCGCCGCGTCGACGCGAAGGCTATCACAGCATCGCCAGTTGCGCCGCGATCCGGTCGATCGCGATGTCGAACCCCTCCGCCTGCTGCGCGAAGCCGATGCGCATATGGGCGGGATGGTCGAAACAGTCGCCCGGCGCCAGCAGCACGCCCGCGCGCGCCAGGTCCTCGCAAAATGGGCGGGCGTCGCGGCCATCCGCCAGCCAGGGAAAGGCGGTCGTGCCGCCATGTGGCCGCACCCAGGCCAGTCGTCCGCCCGATCCGGCGATCAGCCCGTCCAGCCGCGCCAGATTGGCCATCGCCACCTGCCGCAACCGCGCCAGCACAGCGTCGCTGTGCGTCAGCGCCTGCACCGCCAGCCGCTCCAGCAGCGGCGACCCGCTGATCGTCATATAGCTGCGCGCATCGACCATCCGCGCACGGCGACCGGCATCGGCCTCGATCAGCCAGCCCGTGCGCAGCCCCGGCAGCGACAGCGCCTTCGACAGGTCGCTGGTCACCGTCACGCCCGGCAGCGACGCGGCGGAGGGCTGCTCCACCCCGGCATAGAGCGGATGATAGACCTCATCCACCAGCAGCGGCACACCGCGCGCCTGCAGCGCCTCGCCCAGCATCGCGATCTCGCCCGGCGCCATCACCGATCCGCTGGGATTATGCGGCGTGTTGACGATGACCATCGCCGTATCGCCATCCACCATCGGCAGGATCGCCGCGCCCCGCTGCGCAAAGCCGTCCGCCCGGTCGAGCGCATAACGCCGCACGTCCAGCCCCCAGGCGCGCGCCATCGCGGCATAAGCGGGATAGGCCGGGTCCGGGACCAGCACATGCCCGCCCGGCCGCGCCGCCAGGCACAGCAATATCGACAACGCCTCCGACGATCCGGTGGTCGCTACCACCCAGTCCGGGTCGACGCCATGAAACGCGCCGATCGCCGCGCACAACGCCCGCCCGCCCTGCGCCGGCGCATAGGACAGCACCGTGTCGGACAGGTCGATCGGCACCCCGCCCAGCCCGCACAGCGCCCCCACGCTCCAGCGCGGCCCGGTGCTGGAGGCCAGGTTGTAGGCGATCGGCGGATCGGCGAAATCATGCGCCGACAGCCAGTGGTCCAGCTTGAACGGGGGAAGATCCATGGCCCGATTGTCCCCAGCCTGCACGCACCGGCCAAGGGCCGATCCGCCACGACTGGCCGCTATAGCCCGAGCGCCCTAATCCTTGGCGGAAGGGATTTTCCCTGCCAGCGTGATCTGCGCGCCGTTCACAGCCCACATCAGCCTGTTGTCGATCGTACCGACGACCACCGGCTTGCCGATCCACAGTGACATGTAGACATGGATTTCGGTCGGCTGTGGATCGAGCAAATGCGTGAGAAACAGCACTTCTGCCTTCTTCTCGTTCGGTGCCTCGAAACAGCTTTTCATGAACGGCCGGCTCGACAGAATCTTCCCCGCACTGTCGATTTCCATCCGATAATGGCCGCCAAATGGATAGGCGTTGCTCTTCGTCTGCGGCGTGAGCAGATAGACCGTGACCGGCCCGTCCGGCACATCGGGCGGCAGCAATACCGGATTGAAGGGCGCCTTGGCGCATCGCGCCAGCGTGCCGGCCTGCTGCAGCGCGGCTTCCTTCGCGCCGATCAGCCGCATCGCCATCGCCGAGAGGGGTTCGCGCTGCGTGCGCGCGAACATGTCCTTGCGATCGACCCTGGCCCCATCCATGGAAAGCCTTGCGAGGGCATAGAGCCCGCCATCGTCCTTGCCGTAATAAGTGACGACCAGCCTGGTCCCTTCGCCCGCCTCGACGACCCATCCCTGCGCGCCGTCCCGCGCCAGGGCTTCCAGCTCGGGGGCGACGGCATCGCTGGAATGCCAGGCGGCCTGATCATAGGCATAGATCTGCGCCCCGCGCGCGCCGGTCCATGCCAGTTTGGCAGCTTCCGCGGCATCGACGGCATCATTGGCAACAGGGGGCGGGGCCGCGACAGCGGGCGCGCCGGCCATCATCGTCAGACCGAAAAGCAGCAAAGCCCATCTCGTCATCGCCCGAACACTCCCCCTCACTCCGCCGCCAGCAACGCCTCCGCCCCGCCCAGGCTCACCGACACCAGCCGGCTCACGCCCCGCTCCACCATGGTCACGCCGAACAGGCGGTGCATGCGCGCCATGGTGACGGCGTTATGCGTGACGATCAGGTAGCGGGTCTGCGTCTGCCCGACCATCACGTCCAGCAGGTCGCAGAAGCGCTCGACATTGGCGTCGTCCAGCGGCGCGTCCACCTCGTCCAGCACGCAGATCGGCGCCGGGTTCGTCAGGAAAAGCCCAAAGATCAGCGCCACCGCCGTCAACGCCTGCTCGCCGCCCGACAGCAATGTCAGCGCGGCGAGCTTCTTGCCCGGCGGCTGCGCCATGATCTCCAGCCCCGCCTCCAGCGGATCGTCGCTGTCGATCAGCTGCAAATGCGCCTGCCCCCCGTTGAACAGGGTCGTGAACAGCCGCCGGAAATGCCCGTCCACCGCCTCGAACGCGGCGATCAGGCGCTGGCGACCCTCCCGGTTCAGGCTGCCGATCGATCCGCGCAGCTGGTTGATCGCCTGCGTCAGCTCCGCGCTCTCGGCCCGGCTGGTCTCCTGCGTCGCCTCCAGCTCGGCCAGTTCCTGCGCCGCGACCAGATTGACCGGGCCGATCCGCTCGCGCTCGGCCGACAGCCGGTCATGCTCGGCCTGCTCGGTCTGGGCGATGCGGATTTCCGCGCTCGCAAAGCCGATCCGCTCGGGCAGCACGGGCGCCGGACAATCGAATCGCTCGCCCGACAGGCGGCTCGCCTCGATCCGCCGCTCGTCGGCCGCCTCGGCGCGGGCGACCGCCCCGGCTCGCGCCTCGCGCGCGGCGGCATGCGCCTCGCCCGCCTGCTGCGCCCGGCTCTCGGCCTCTTTCAGCGCCGCCTCCGCCGCATTTTCCGCCTGCCGCGTCGCCTCCGCCGCCTGCGCCAGCGCCGCGCCCTGCTGCGCCAGCCCGTCCAGTTTCGCGCCCAGCCGCTCCGGCAGGTCGCCGATCGTCGCGCGCTCGTCGGCGATGGTCGTCTCGCGATCGGCCATGGCGGCGATCCGCTTCGCGGCCTCGCCCGCGCGGGTGCGCCATCCCTTCGCCTCGCTGTCGGCGGCGGCGGCGCGCTCGCGATCGGCGGCAACCGCCCGCTCGGCCAGCGCCCGGTCGGCCCTGAGCTGGCTCACCCCGCTGCGCGCCGTCTCGCTCGCGCGTGACAGGGCGGCGACCTGCGCGCTCGTCTCATGCCCATCGGGCAGCGCCGCGCGCCGGTCACGCGCCGCCTCATGCTCGTCGCGCGCGCCTTCATGCGCCCGCTGCACCGCGCCCAGCCGCTCCTCCAGCCCCTCGCGCCGGCCGGCCAGCCGCTCCAGCGCCGTGCCCGCCTCGTCCGCCGCCCGCAGCGCCGCGCGCAGCGCCTGCTCGGCCCGGTCGAGCGCCGATCGCGCCGCCCCCAGCGCCTGCGCCGCCGCCTGCTCGCGCGCCGCCGCGTCGTTCAGGCCGTCCCGCGCCTGCGTCAGTTCCTGCTCTGCCGCCGGCCGCGCCGCCTCGATCGCCTCCAGCCGATTGAGGCGGATCAGCCGCTCGGCTGCCGCCGCGCCGCCCTCGCGCGCGACATAGCCGTCCCAGCGGCGCAGCACGCCGTCCCGCGTCACCAGCCGCTGCCCCACCGCCAGCGCCTGTCCGCCATCGCTGTCGGCCACCGCCACCTGCGCCAGCCGCCGCGCCAGCTCGGCCGGGGCGGCGACATGGTCGGCCAGCGCCGTGCAGCCGGGCGGCAGCGCCGGGTCGCCATCCCCCGCCAATGCTCCCGCCCAGCGGCGCGGCCCTTCGCCGCCGATCGCCGCCTCCAGGTCGTCGCCCAGCGCGGCGGCCAGCGCCCGTTCATAGCCGGGCGCCGGTTTCAGCCGGTCGAGCGCCCGCGTCCCGCTCGCCTTGCCGGCGTCCAGCGCGCGGCGCAGCGCCTGCGCCTCGCTGTCGAGCGCGGCCAGCGCTGCCCGTGCCGATGCCTGCGCCGATTCGGCATCGGCCCGCGCGGCGGCCGCGGTCTCGCGCGCGGCCTGCTGCGCTTCGATCGCCTGTTCCTGCGTGCCGCGCTCCGCCAGCGCCGCCTGCTGCGCCGCCATCGCCTCGGCCCGGCGCGCCTCCAGCGGCGCCGCATCGGGCAGGGCGTCGCGCTCCGCCTTCAGCTTGCGCAGGTCCCGCTCGCTCTGCTCCAGCCGGCTGCGCGCCGCCACCAGCGCCGCGTCGGCAACGCGCAGCTCGGCCTGCTCGCCGGCCTGCGTCGCCATCGCCTTGGCCAGCTCCAGCTCGGCATCGCGCGCGGCGTCCTCGGCCTGCGCGATCCGCTGCGCATAATCGGGCAGCGTCGCCTGCGTTTCCGCCACGCGCTGCTTCAGGCTCGTGGCTTCCTCGCCCAGCCGGGCGATCGCGGCGGCGGCATCATGGGCCAGCGTGCCCTCGCGCGCCCGGTCCTCGTCCAGCCGCTCGGCCTGGGTGGTCAGCTCGGCCAGGCGGCGGACGGCGGCGTCGCGCTCGGTGCGCAGCGCGGTCAGCCGGTGTCCCGCCTCGTTCGCCGCGTCGCGCGCCGCCTGCGCCTGCGCCCGCCGGTCGGCCAGCGCCTGCACCGCCGCACGGGCATGGGCTGCGGCCGCCTCCTGCGCCTCACGCGATGCCTCGACATGAGACTCCGCCGCCTTCGCCTCGGCCCGCGCCGCATCCGCCCCTGCTGCCGCCTCGCGCCAGCGGGCAAAGATCGCCCGCGCCTCGGCTACGCGGATCTGCTCAGAGAGTCTCGTGTAACGCTCCGCCGCCCGCGCCTGCCGCCGCAGCGCATTGGCGCGGCTGTCCATGTCGGTCAGTATCTCGTCCAGCCGCGCCAGATTGGCCTCGGCCGCGCGCAGCTTCTGCTCGGCATCCTTGCGCCGCACATGCAGGCCGGCAATGCCCGCCGCCTCCTCCAGCATGGCGCGCCGTTCCTGCGGCCGGGCGGCGATGACGGCGGCGATGCGCCCCTGGCTGACCAGCGCCGGGCTGTGCGCGCCGGTGGCGGCGTCAGCGAAGATCAGCGCCACGTCCTTGGCCCGCACGTCGCGGCCATTGGCGCGATAGGCGCTGCCCGCGCCGCGCTCGATCCGGCGGGTGACTTCCAGTTCGCCGTCCGCGCCCGCCTCCACCGCCGGGAACAGCTCGCCCTGTTCCTGCACCGTCAGCAACGACACTTCGGCGAAGTCGCGCTGCGGCCGGCTGGTGGTGCCGGCGAAGATCACGTCCTCCATGCCGCCGCCGCGCATCGACTTGGCGCTGGATTCGCCCATGACCCAGCGGATCGCTTCCAGCAGGTTCGACTTGCCGCAGCCATTGGGGCCGACAATGCCCGTCAGCCCCGGCTCGATCCGCAGTTCGGTCGCGTCGACGAAGCTCTTGAAGCCGGAGAGTTTCAGGCGACTGATCTTCACGGAGCGACGCCCCGTTCAATCAGCGCATCTGATCCCCCCCCGCGCAATCAGACCCCTGCGTCGCGCAGCTTGGCGCGCAGCGTCGGCCAGTTGGCGGTGTTCTCCTGCAACGCGCCGTTGATCAGGAAGCTGGGCGTGCCGGTGATGTTATACTGGTCGTTGGCCGCCTCGACGCCCTTCACCAGATCGCCGGCGACCTTGGTGTCGGCCAGGCACTTCTTGGCCTGATCCTCGGCGACGCCGCGCTGCTTGGCGAAGTCGATGAGGCCCAGCGCCGTGCCGATCATCACCGGGCGCTGCGCCGGGGGCGCCTTGTCGACGCCGGCCAGCGCGGCCTGCGCGCCTTCGGCTTTTGCAAACATCGCGCCCTGATTGGCGAAATATTGCTCCGACAGCGGATAGAACACATCCTTGCCGGCGCAACGCGCCAGCAGCGCCGTCGTCATGTCGATGGGATCGCGCACATAGGGGCGGAACTCGAAATTCATCTTGCCGCTGTTCACCAGCTCGCGAATCTCCTCCGACGCTTCCTTCGAGAAGTCGGCGCAGTGGCTGCACGTGTAGGATCCATATTCGACGACCTTCACCGTCGCATTGGGATTGCCCATCAGGAAATGGCCGTCCGGCGTCGCGGCCACGGTGTCGGCCCAGCTCGTGCCGGCGGGCGCGGCCACGGCGGCGACCGGCTGCGCGGGCGCGCCGGGCTTGTCGCTTTCGCCGCAACCGGCGAGCATGAGGGCGACAGGCATCAGGGCAACGGGGGCGATGGCGATCAGATATTTCACGGCGAAAACGGCTCCGTCTGCTGGAGGGGCTTTCTCTAGCCCCAGTTCATCATGGTTGAAAGCGGTGATCAGGGCAGGGCCGGCTGCAGCTTTTCCCAGCTAGATCCGTCGACCAGCGCGCCGTTCACGGTGAAGGCCGGCGTGCCATGGATCTTCAGGGTCTTCCACGCCTCTTCCGTCATCGCCATCACCGCCTTGTTGGCAACAGGATCGGCGATGCAGGCGTCGAGCTGCGCCTCGGTAAATCCACGCTTTTTCATGAGGTCGTAAAGGCCGGTGTTGCGGCCGATGTCGCGCATCGTCGTCACCTGATCGGGGTTGCGCGGCGCGCTCTGATCATAGGCCATCAGCTTTTCCATCCAGGCGTCCTGGTTGGCGAACAGCGCCTCATGATTGCCGAAGAAGCGCCTGGGTCCGCCGCAGCGGGCCAGCATCGCGGCGGTCATGTCATAGCGGTCGCGCACGGCGTTGCGCACTTCCACGCTGGTCTTGCCGCCCGCGACATAGCGCGTGCGCAGTGGTTCGCTCGCCTCGCTCACGAAATGCGCGCAGTGGCTACAGGTATAGCTCACATATTCGACCAGCTTGGTCGGCGCGGCGGGATTGCCCATCACATGGCCGCCGATCTTCGACAGGGCGATGGCGTTGATCCATTTGCCCGCCGGCGCGGCGACGGCAATGGCGGGGATCAGGGCGGCGAGAAGCAGCAGGCGTCTGGTCATGAAAGGGGTCCGTTGCACGAGCGGCATGAATGGGAGCGGAACGGATCAGCCGATCTTCGGCGGGCCGCTGGAACCGGGAAAACCCTTGGCGAAGGCTTCCAGTACGGCGCGCAGTTCCGGGTCGCCGATCTCGCGCAGCGAATCGCCCAGATCCTTGGGGATCGGCCGTAGGTTCGACGGCGGCGGGCGGCGCTCGGCCGGGCGGCGGCTCAGCTGCCCCTGGCGAATCGTCACCTTGGCGACGGCGGCATAGCCGAAGAAGCGGTTCACGCGATCGATGATGTCGGGCAGCGAATGCTGGATCATCGGCGCATGGCCGCTCAGCACGGTCAGGTGCAGCGTCCCCTCCGCCTTGGTTTTCGGCGCGAAGCGAATCATCTCCGGCTCGCAGATGCGGGCGTAATGCGCGCCGGCGATGTCGGCCCAGCGCGACACGATGCTGGCCTGCACGAAGCCGAACCGGCGAAAGGCGGCCTCGCCGATGGCGGGGATGATGTCCGCAATGGCGCGCGGCGCGCCGATGCGCGGACGCTCGGCCGGCGTCTTGTCTTTTGCCTTGTTGTCCCGGCTTTTGGGAGGGCGTTCCGTCATGGCCCGCTTCATGCCATAGGCGCGCCATGTCCGTCGAGACCGATCCCCGGCAAATAGCGTCGCGGCTGCTCGCGCATTATGATGCGCATGCCCGCACACTGCCCTGGCGCGCGCCGCCCGGAACGCCCGCGCCGGCCAACGACCCGAACGGCGCCTATCGCGTCTGGCTGTCGGAGATCATGCTGCAACAGACGACCGTGGCGGCGGTCGCGCCCTATTTCGCGAAGTTCACCACGCGCTGGCCCGATGTCGGAGCGCTGGCGGCGGCCGACGACGCCGATGTCATGGCCGCATGGGCCGGGCTTGGCTATTATGCCCGCGCCCGCAACCTGCTCGCCTGCGCCCGCGCGGTGGCGGGCGAGCATGAAGGCGTCTTTCCCCACAGCGAGGACGGGCTGCGCGCGCTGCCCGGCGTCGGCGCTTATACGGCGGCGGCCGTGGCGGCGATCGCCTTCGGCCGGCGCGCCGTGGTGGTGGACGCCAATGTCGAGCGGGTAGTGGCCCGCCTGTTCGCCATCGACACCCCCATGCCGGCGGCCCGCCCTGCGATTCGCGATGCGACCGACGCGATCACGCCGGATGTACGCGCCGGCGACTTCGCGCAGGCGATGATGGATCTGGGCGCGACCATCTGCACCGTCCGCGCGCCCGCCTGCCTGGCCTGCCCGATCGCAGAGCCGTGCGAAGGCCGCGCTGCCGGCGATCCGGCCCGTTTCCCGGTCAAGGCCGTGAAGAAGGCGAAGCCGCATCGGTCGGGCCATGCCTGGTGGATCGAACGGGAGGATGGGCATGTCTGGCTGGTCCGCCGCCCGGACAAGGGCCTGCTGGGCGGCATGCGCGCGCTGCCCTCCTCCGACTGGGGCGCTGCGCCTGATCCGACGCCGCCGATCGCGGCCCGCTGGGAGGCGCTGGCCGACCCGGTCGAGCATGTCTTCACGCATTTCTCCCTGTCGCTCAGTGTTCACAGCGCGCGCGTAGGGCAGGGTTGCGTTCCGCCCGGCGCGGGTGAATGGTGGCCGCTCGCCGCGATCGAGGAGGCTGGCCTGCCCACCCTGTTCCGCCGCGCGGCGCAGATGGTTATGCGCGAAAGGAGCATGAATGCACGGCCCGGCTGACCTCCAGGAAGCGCCTCGCGCCGGCTTCGTCGGTGGCACGCTCGACCGCGCCGACCATGTCCGCTCCGATCCCGATAGGCTCGCCGCCGCCTTCGCCTCGCCCGACGCCTGCCGTCTCGTGCTCGATCGGCTGACTCCGGTGCTGGAGGGCGACCGGCTGGTGATGGAACCGCTGTCGCCCGGCGCGCGGCTGGCGGACCATGTGCTGCTGGGCGTGGACGGCGCCGGCCCCATCTTCGCGAAGCTGGCGTCGGACGCGCCGCACGCCGCCGCGCAGGCGCCGGGCATGTGGGACATGCTGGAACGGCTGTCGGCCGACGACATGGCGCTCTATGGCGCGGCGCGCAGCCTGATCGACTGGCATGCCCGTCACGGCTTCTGCGCCGCCTGCGGGCAGCCGACCGCGCCGGAAAAGGGCGGCTGGGCGCGGCGCTGCGGCGGCTGCGGCTCGGAACATTTCCCGCGCGTCGATCCGGTCGCGATCATGCTCGCCGAACATCAGGGCCGCGTCCTCGTCGGCCGCCAGCATCGCTGGCCCGCCGGGCGCTATTCGGCGCTGGCCGGTTTCATCGAGCCGGGTGAGACGATCGAGGAAGCGGTCGCGCGGGAGCTTCACGAGGAAGCAGGCGTCGTCGCCCATTCGGTGCGCTATCTGTCGAGCCAGCCCTGGCCTTTCCCGTCGTCGCTGATGATCGCCTGCATCGCGCAGACTGACGATGACACGCTGACGCTAGACCCGACCGAGATAGAGGACGCCATCTGGGTCGACGCGGCGCAGGTGCGCTCCGCCCTGCGTGGCGACGTCGACGCGCCGTTCCTCGCGCCGCCGCCCTGCGCCATCGCCTGGCACCTGCTGTGGCGCTGGTTGCAGGAGCAGGATTGAGCGCGTAAGGCCGCTCACACCCTCCCACAACACGGATAAATTTCCGCTCATGCTCAGCCTCGAAGAAGCCCAGTCGCGCGCCGAGCATCTGATCGCGGCGGCGCGCAGGGGCGGGGCGGACGCAGCCGATGCGCTCTATGCCGGCGGCGCATCGACCACGGTGGCGGTGCGTCTGGGCCAGCTTGAGGATGTCGAGCGGTCGGAGAGCGAGGAAATTGGCCTGCGCGTCTTCGTTGGTCGTCGGTCGGCCACGATCTCCGCGTCGGACCTCAATCCCGCGAGCCTTGAAACGCTGGTCGAACGCTGCGTGGCGATGGCGCGCGAAGCGCCCGAAGACCCCTATGCCGGCCTCGCGCCGGAGGACCGCCTGCTGAAAAAGCGCCCGGCCTCGCTCGACCTGCTGGATGAGGAGGAACCCGATCCGGCCGCCCTGCGCGAACGCGCGCTGATCGTCGAGGAGGCGGCCCGCGCCGTGCCCGGCATCACCAACAGCGAAGGCGGCGGCGCGTCGCACGGGCGCAGCCAGGTTGCGCTCGTGACGAGTCATGGTTTCGCCGGCGGCTATGCCGGCACCACCCATTCCGGCTGGGCGAGCGTGCTCGCAGGGACGGGCGGCGACATGCAGCGCGACCATGCCAGCCACAGCGTCCGTCATCTGATCGACCTGGACGATGCGGAGGCCATCGGCACCCGCGCGGGTCAGCGCGCAGTGGCGCGACTGCATCCGGTGAAGGTCGAAAGCGGCGTCATGCCCGTGATTTTCGATCCCCGCATCGGCTCCAGCCTGGTCGGCCATCTGATCGGCGGCATGGTTGGCCCGGCGATCGCCCGGCGCTCCAGCTTCCTGCTCGAGAGCCTGGGCGAGCGGCTGTTCGACGCCGATATCGAGATCATCGACGATCCGCTCGCGCCCCGCCGCCTGCGCTCCCGCCCATTCGACGGCGAAGGGCTGCCGACCGCGCGCCGCGCGCTGATCGAGGGCGGGGTGCTGACCGGCTGGCTAATGGACAGCGCGTCGGCGCGGCAACTGGGCCTGGAGCCGACCGGCCATGCCAGCCGGGGCGGTGGCGGATCGCCGAGCGCGGGCGTTTCCAACGTGCATATGGAGCCGGGCGCAATATCGCCGGGCGACCTGATGGCGGACGTGAAGCGCGGCATCTACATCACCGAACTGATCGGCATGGGCGTCAACGGCATCACCGGCGACTATAGCCGTGGCGCATCCGGCTTCCTGATCGAGGACGGCGCGGTGACGCAGGCGGTGTCGGAGATTACGATCGCGGGCAACCTCAAGGACATGTTCCGCGCGCTGGTGCCCGCGAACGACCTGTCGTTCCGCTACGCCATCAACGTGCCGACGCTGCGCATCGACGGAATGACCGTTGCGGGCGGCTGAACTGGATTTCGACGCCGTTCTGGCGGCCGTGACCGGCGCGGCGGACCGGGCCATGACCCTGTGGGCCGATGGCGAGACGCGCGTGCGTCAGTGGGAAAAGACGCCCGGCCATCCGGTCTGCGAAGCCGATCTGGAGGTTGACGACCTGCTGCGGCAGAGCCTGGGCGCGATCGATCCTGGCGCAGGCTGGCTGTCGGAAGAAACGGCGGACACGGTCCATCGGCTCGAGCTGGAGCGGGTCTGGGTGGTCGATCCGATCGACGGCACGCGCGATTATTTGCGCGGGCGGCCGGGCTGGTCGGTGTCGGTCGCGATGGTCGAACATGGCGCGGTGCGCTTCGGCATATTGGCGGCCCCCGCGCGCGGCGAAGTCTGGGCCGCGCGGATCGGCGAGGGCGCGACCCGCAACGGCGCGGCGCTCAGCGTCGGGACACGCGACCAGCTGCCCGGCGCGCGCGTGCCCGCCGACCAGCTGCCCCGTGCCGACCGCGATCTGGTGACGGTGGAAAAGCCCAACAGCATCGCGCTGCGCATGGCCATGGTCGCCGCCGACGAGGCGGATCTGGTCGCGACGGTGCGCTGGGGCAATGAGTGGGACGTCGCCGCCGCCGCGCTGATCGTGCAGGAGGCGGGCGGCACCGTCACCGACGCGCTCGGCGATCCGCTGCGCTACAATCGCCCGACGCCCACCGCTTTCGGCCTGCTGTGCTGCACGCCCGGCATCCACGCGCAGGCGGTCGAACGGCTGGCGCCGCGCGCGAAGGAAATCCTCGCGCGCTGACGCTCAGATTTTGCCGTAGCGCGCCTCGAACCCGGCAATGTCGCCGGCGGCGAGCAGCTTCGCCTGATCGATCCACTGGTCCCGCGTCGGCCGACCCTTGAACGCGCCGAGCTTCGCGTCGATCGCGGCGACATCCGCGTCGGTCCACGCGGCGATCTGCGCATAGCGGGTGACGCCCAGTTCGATCAGCAGCGCATTCAGCTTCGCGCCAACACCCTTCAGCTTCAGCAGGTCGTCTGCCGCGTCATCGACCGGCGCGACCGGCTGTATGATGGGAGGCACGACGACCGCCTCCACCTCGGGCAGCGGCTGGGCCGGCGCCTCGACAATCGGCGCAGGCGCAGGATCGAGCGCGCTGGCGACCGGCGTCTCCACCGGGGTCTCGCCCGGCAGCGCGCCGGTCGGCTTGCGGGTCAGCAGAAACATGACCGCGATCACGACCAGCAGGGCGATCAGCAGATACAGCCCATAGTTGATGAAGAATTCCTGCATCGGCTCTCTCCTTATTGCGCTTCCCGCTCGACTTCGCGCCAGCCTATATCGCGGCGGCAGAAGCCGGTGGGAAAATCGATCCGGTCGACCGCCTTATAGGCTGCCGTCTGCGCCTGCGCGACACTGTCGCCCGTCGCGGTAACGGCCAGCACGCGCCCGCCCGATGCGACCAGCGCGCCGTCCTTCGCCGCCGTGCCGGCGTGGAAAACCACCGCGCCATCCGCCTCCGCGACATCGATCCCACGAATCGCGCCGCCCTTTTCGGGCGTGCCGGGATAGCCCTTCGCCGCCATCACCACCGTCAGCGCGACGCGGTCCGCCAGCGCGACCGGCGGTTCGTCGGCCAGCCGCCCTTGCGCCACCGCCAGCAGCAGCAGCGCCAGGTCGCCGTCGAAGCGGTTCATCAGCACCTGGCATTCCGGATCGCCGAAGCGGGCGTTATATTCGATCAGCTTGGGGCCGACCGGCGTCAGCATCAGGCCGGCATACAGCACGCCCGAATAGGCCATGTCCTCGGCCCGCATCGTCTCCACGGTCGGACGGATGATCCGTTCGATCACCTCTGCCTCCAGTTCCGGCGTCAGCACCCGCGCCGGGCTATAGGCGCCCATGCCGCCGGTATTGGGGCCGGTGTCGCCGTCACCGACGCGCTTGTGGTCCTGCGCGGAGCCGAAGGGCAGGATCGCCGTCCCGTCCGTCAGGGCAAAGAAGCTCGCTTCCTCGCCGGTCATGAACTCCTCCAGCACGACCTCCGCGCCCGATTCCCCGAACGCGCCGTCGAACATGGACTCGACCGCCTCGACCGCCTCGTCACGGGTCATGGCGATGATGACGCCCTTGCCCGCCGCCAGGCCGTCCGCCTTCACCACTACCGGCAGCGCGAAGATGTCGAGCGCCGCCACCGCCTCGTCCCGGCTGGCGCAGCGCTTGTAGCCCGCCGTCGGAATATCGGCCCGCGCGCACAGATCCTTGGTGAAGCCCTTCGACCCCTCCAGCTGCGCCGCGGCCTTGTCCGGCCCGAACACCGGCACGCCCGCGCTCCGCAGATCGTCGGCCAGTCCCGCCACCAGTGGCGCTTCCGGCCCGATCACGACCAGCCCCACGCCCTTGTCCGCGCAGAAAGCCAGCACGGCGTCATGATCGGTCGGGTCGAGGTCGACCAGCGTGGCGCAGTTCGCTATGCCCGGATTGCCCGGCGCGGCGTACAGCACGCCAAGGCTGGGCGATTGCGCCAGCTTCCAGGCCAGCGCATGTTCGCGGCCCCCGCCGCCGATCAGAAGGATGTTCATCTTACCCATGGTCTCGCAAACCGAATATGATCCGTCGGGGCGCCTGTTAGCGGAGGAAAGGCCGGGCGACAACGCGCCGCCACTCAGCATCACCGAACTCTCGCAGATATTGAAGCGCACGGTCGAGGACCGCTTCGGCCATGTCCGCCTGCGCGGCGAGATTTCGGGCTTCAAGCGCGCGGCGTCCGGCCATGTCTATCTCGCGCTCAAGGATGACGGCGCGGTCATCGACGGCGTCATGTGGAAGGGCGCGGCGGCGCGCATCCCCTTCTCCGCGCAGGACGGGCTGGAGGTCGTCGCCACCGGCAAGCTCACCACCTATCCGGGCCGCTCCAAATATCAGATCGTGATCGATCGGCTGGAACTGGCGGGCGAGGGCGCGCTGATGGCCATGCTGGAGCGGCTGAAGGCGAAGCTGGGCGCGGAGGGCCTGTTCTCGCCCGATCGCAAGCGCCCGCTGCCCTTCCTGCCCCGCACCATCGGCATCATCACCTCGCCCACCGGCGCTGTGATCCGCGACATATTGCACCGCCTGGCCGATCGCTGCCCTACGGACGTGCTGCTCTGGCCGGTGCTGGTGCAGGGCGAGGGCGCGGCGAGCCAGATCGCGCGCGCCGTGCGCGGCTTCGCGACGATCCATGAAGGCGGCCGCTTCCCGAAACCCGATCTGCTGATCGTCGCACGCGGCGGCGGCTCGATCGAGGACCTGTGGAGCTTCAACGAGGAGATCGTCGTCCGCGCCGTGGCGGAAAGCCCGATCCCGGTAATCTCCGCTGTGGGCCACGAGACCGACACGACGCTCTGCGACTATGCGGCGGATCTGCGCGCGCCCACGCCCACTGCGGCTGCCGAGATCGCCGTGCCGGTGCGCGCCGAACTGGTCGGGCTGCTGGGCGAACTCGGACTGCGTTCCGACCGCGCGGTCCGGCGCGGCATCGGCCAGGCGCGCGAGCGGGTGGAGATGCAGGCGCGCCTGCTGCCCGCGCCCGACATGCTGCTCTCGCCGCAGCGCCAGCGGGTCGATCTGCTCTCCGACGCGCTCGGCTCGGCGCTTCGTCACCGGATCGCAGCCGCCCGCAATCGCCTGTCCGACACCGGCGGCGCGCTGCGCCCCGCCCTGCTGCGGCAACGGGTGGAGCGGGCGCGCGAGCGGCTCGATACGCTGCGCCCGCGCCCCGATCAGCTGGTCCGCGCCCTGCGGGATCGGGCGGCGACGCTGGATCGCCTCAGCCGCCATTTCGCCTCGCTCGATCCCGACCGGCCGCTGGCGCTGGGCTATGCCCGTGTGACGGCCGATGGCCGCACGATCCCTGATGCCGCCTCGGCGCGGGCGGCGGGCGCGGTCACCCTGCACTTCCGCGACGGCACGGTGCAGGCGCAAATAGGGGAGGGCCCAAGAGAGGGCATTGAGAAGCCCGCGCCCGCCCATATATCTGCACCGTCCCGGCCCAAGGCGCCCCGCGATCCGGCCGCGCCGGGGCAGCCCGACCTGTTCTCTTGAGGAAGCGCCCGTCATGCTGATGTCCAACCGCGATCGCCAGGCGAAGCTGCGCTATCTGCCCTATAGTTTTCGCGTCCTCACCGCCGGCGACCATGTCGTCTGCGCGGTCAGCGGGCGGAAGATCGCGCTCGACGACCTGCGCTACTGGAGCATCGCCCGGCAGGAAGCCTATGCCAGCGCCGAACTGTCGGTGCAGGCGGAACTCAAGGCGACGGGTCAGGCGTGATCCGCGTCGCCGCCCTGCTGCTGCTGGTCGCCGCGCCCGTCAGCGCGCAAGCTCCCGCCCCGTCGCCCTTCGCGCTGGTTGGCGCGCCGGGGCAGGGCGCTTTGCTGCGCGGCGTTGCGCCGGTCGGAACGGTCGATCTGACGCTGGACGGCGCGCCCGTGCTGTTCGACGCCGATCGCCGCTTCATCATCGCCTTCGATCGGGACGCGGCGGATAGCGCGCTGCTGGCGGCAAAGCTCGCCGACGGTCGCCAGACTTCGCAGCGCCTGAGCATCGCCAAACGCGCCTGGCGGATCGAACGGATCGACGCGCCGATGCGGCCGACCGCCAATACGGAAGCCTTCATGGCGCTCCGCCTGCCCGAACTGGAGCGGATCGCCGCCGCGCGCGCCGCCACCACCGCGGCGCAGGGCTGGCGTCAGCCCATTCGCTGGCCGCGCACCGGGCGCATCTCCGGCCTGTTCGGGGCGCAGCGCATCTATCGCGGCAACACGCCCGGCGCTTTTCATGGCGGCGTGGACGTTGCGGCCGGTACGGGTGCGCCGGTCACCGCGCCGGCCGACGGCGTCGTCGTGCTGGCGGCGGACAAGCCCTTCACGCTGGAGGGCAATCTGCTCATCATCGACCATGGTCAGGGTCTCAACAGCGCCTTCCTGCATCTGTCGCGCATCGACGTGCGCGTCGGGCAGGCGGTGCGGCAGGGGCAGGTCGTCGGCGCGGTCGGCGCCACTGGCCGGGCGACCGGCCCGCATCTTCATTGGGCGATGAAATGGAATAATGCGCGGATCGATCCAATGCTGCTGGCGGGGGCCATGCCGACACAGTGATGCATTTTTGGCAATCAAACTTCGGCCCTGCTGGTATATTCGCAGGATAACGCGCGAAAACTGCCATGATCTTGTAACAAAGTTGTGCAAGCGCGCAATTCGTTAACAATTTCCCATGTGGCAATTTTGCTACAGACCGTTCAAAATCAAGGCTTGCGCGCCGCTGCGCGCTTTACACCGCCCTACATGCTTGCGCAGATTGACCGCAGTGCGAGCGAGGGGTGCGTTTTGTCGGGCGCTCCAAACCCTTCGCTCGTCATGGAACAGGCGGGCATTCCGCTCTTACTCCAGAGCAAGGGACTGGATAGTGAAAACAATCTCGAACAACGCGTTGCTGCGCGGAAGCGCGGCGCTGCAAGTGCTGGCGGTCGCCGGCGCGGGTCTGATGACCTTCTCCTCTTCTGCCTTCGCGCAGGCGCCGCAGGCTGCGGCTGCCGACGATGAGCAGACGATCGTCGTCACCGGCTCGCTGCTGCGTCAGACCACCAAGGAATCGGCCTCGCCGGTCACCGTCCTGTCGGCCGAATCGCTCCAGCAGCGCGGCATCAACACCGCCGGCGAAGCGCTGCAGCGCCTGAGCGCCAACGGCGCGGGCACCATCGCCAGCGGCTGGAACACCGGCTTCAACTTCGCAGCCGGCGCGAACGCCCCGTCGCTGCGCGGCCTGACCGTGCAGAACACCCTGTCGATCGTCGACGGCCTGCGCATCGCGCCCTATCCGCTCGCGGATGACGGCCAGCGCAACTTCGTCGACCTCAACTCGATCCCGAGCGCCATCATCGAGCGTATCGAAGTCCTCAAGGACGGCGCGTCGTCGACCTATGGCGCGGACGCGATCGCCGGCGTGGTGAACATCATCACGAAGAAGGAAATCCAGGGCGTTCACGCCAATGGCTCGCTCGGCATCTCCAGCCGTGGCGACTATGGCGAAAAGCGCGCTGACCTGACGGTCGGCTATGGCGACCTCGACGAGCAGGGCTTCAACTTCTACGTCTCGGGCGAATATCAGAAGCAGGAAGCGCTGTGGGCGCGCGATCGCGGCTATCCGTTCAACACGACGGACCTGACCGGCATCTGCGGTGACACCGGCAGCTGCTACTATAACCACAACTGGAACGGCACCACGCCGGAGTCCGGCTTCTGGAACGGCCTGTTCGCAACGCCGGGCATCTCGCTGGTCCGTCGGGTTGCAGATGGTTCGAACATCGGCGGTACCTTCGGGACGGGCAATGTCCTCAATCGCTATGAGTATCTGAACCCGGCTGCTGGCTGCGGCGAGTTCCCGCTCAACACGAACACGACCGGCGGTTCGGCTCCTCTCGCGGGCGCCTGCGAGATCGACTATCAGGCCAAGTATCGCATGCTCCAGCCGGAGATCGAGCGTTACGGCGCCACGGCTCGCCTGACCGCGAACCTGGGTGACAACGCCCAGTTCTACGCGATGGGCACCTACTACCGCACGAAGACCTTCGCGTCGTCGACGCCGCTGAACTTCCACGGCACGCCGGCCGCGACGCCGGGCAATGTCCAGCCGACCGTCTACAACGTCATCCTGCCGACCTATGTCTGCGCCGCCGGCGTGGGCACGGCCAATGGCCTGGGCACGGGCTGCGACAGCAGCAATGGCATTCTGAACCCGTACAACCCGTACGCCGCTTCGGGCCAGCGCGCCCAGCTGATCGTGCGCTCGCCCTTCCCGACCACCGACGAGACCGACACCCGCGCGCTGCGCGCCGTCGCCGGCATCGACGGTTCGTTCGGCGACGACTGGCGCTATGGCGTGAACTTCACGGCGTCGGAAGTCCGCCTGAAGCGCACCCAGGCCAACTACATGATCCCGGGCCGCATCCAGGACGTGGTTGCCCAGGGCACGTTCAACTTCGCCAACCCGATGGCGACGCCGCAGTCGGTGTGGGATTATATCGCCCCCACCAGCTACAACACGTCGAAGTCGAAGCTGTGGCAGGCGCAGGCGACCCTCGCCAAGGACCTGTTCGAACTGCCGGGCGGTCCGCTGCAGGCTCTGGTCGGCATTGCCTACCGCAAGGAATCGATCAACTCGCCTTCGGCCAACCCGGCCAACGACGCGTCGTCCTATGATCGCTATTACTCGATCAACGCGGTCGGCGCGGAAGGTTCGCGTAACGTCAAGTCGGCCTTCTTCGAAGTCAAGGCGCCGGTCGTCGATATGGTCACCCTGACCGGCTCGGGCCGTTACGACAAATATTCGACGGGTCAGAAAAACTTCTCGCCGAAGGTCGGCGTCGAGGTTCGTCCGGTCGATGAACTGCTGCTGCGCGGCACCTTCTCGAAGGGCTTCCGTATCCCCTCGTTCAACGAGGCGTTCGGCCTGCCGACGACGGGTTATGTGTCGGCCAGCATCAACTGCGACACCTATGCCGACTTCTGCGCCGCACACGGTGGCCCTGACGCGTCCTACGTCAACGGCAGCTACAGCATCGGTCTGACCCAGGTGGGCAACCCGAACCTGAAGCCGGAAAAGTCGACCTCGTTCACGGCTGGTTTCGTGTTCGAGCCGATCCGCAACGTGTCGTTCAACGTCGATTTCTGGCACATCAAGATTAAGAACCTGATCACCGGCGTGACGGACATCAGCCCCTATGTTAACGCCTATTACACCAACAATGGCGTGGTTGACCTGCCCAACACGGTCGTCATCCCGTCGGGTAACATCGACAATGACAACCCGACCGCACTGCCGCTGCTGGGCTTCATCCAGACGCCGTTCCAGAACGCCGGTTCGCAGTCGGTCAGCGGTATCGATTTCGGTATCAACTCCAGCTACCCGATCACGGACAGCATCACCTGGATCAGCCAGCTCGATGCGTCCTACACGCTGAAGTACAAGCTGGAGACCGCCGACGGCACGCTGCGTTACGACGGTACGCTCAGCCCCTGCAACATCACCTCCTGCTCGGGCGCGCCCAAGCTGCGTGGCACGTGGCAGAACACGCTGCAGATCAAGGACACGGCGATCACCTTCACGGCCTATTACACCAAGGGCGTGGACACGGCGCAGATCGACTATGGCATGACCAAGGGTGACTGCGTCGGCAACGTCGATCTGGGTCTGATCACCTATGAAGACGGCACGCCGATCCAGTGCAAGACCAAGGACGTCTGGAACTTCGACCTGTCGCTGAACCAGAAGGTCAACGACAATCTGTCGCTGTACGTCAACGTGCTGAACGTGTTCGATATCAAGCCGCCGCTTGACGTGAACGCAGCCTACGGTCTGGTGCAGTACAACCCGGCCTTCGCCGGCCCGAACATCGTCGGTCGCTACTTCCGCGTCGGCGCGAAGGTTGATTTCTAAATCGAAATCGATCAGACATGAAAACAGGGAGGGGCGGTCTTGTAAAAGGCCGCCCCTTTTTGTTGTTTTGGCGACGGTTGATCGCGAATCGATGCGATGAACCGCTTTGGGAACTTGAACAGATGAAGAGCGCCTATTTGATTGCCGGCCTCGTCCTCGTCGCGCCGATCGCGACCGCGCTGCCGGCTTTCGCGAAGGACAAGAAGGAAGACGCCGCCTCGAAGGAGCCGGCTGACCCGAACAAGCTGGTTTGTCGTCGCGTGACCCCTACGGGATCGATGCTGTCGAAGAAGGAATGCCACACCAAGGCGGAATGGTCCGCCGCCGAAGACCATGCGCGTGATCAGATGGATCGCAACCGTCAGTTGCAGGGCGGCGCAAGCCTGATTCGCCGATAAGGCATTGATAGTATGACAAAAAAGGGGCGGGATCACAGGATCCCGCCCCTTTTTCTTACCCCAGGCTCAGTTTCAATCCGCCATCGCCCTCATCCACCTTGATGGTCGATCCGTCAGGCGCTTCACCGCGAAGAATCATGTCCGCCAGCGGATCCTGCAGATAACGCTGCACCGCCCGCTTCAACGGCCGCGCGCCATAGACCGGGTCATAGCCGACCCGCCCCAGCCACGCCCGCGCCGCATCGCTCAGGTCCAGCACGATCTTGCGGTCCTTGAGCAATTTGCCGATCCGCGCGACCTGAATATCGACGATCGGCGCCATATGCACCGCCGCCAGCCGGTGGAACAGGATCACTTCGTCCAGCCGGTTGAGGAACTCCGGCCGGAAGTGCGCGCGCACCACGTCCATAACCTGATCCTCGACCTTCTCCACCGGATCATCGTCGCCCAGCGCGGCGATATACTGGCTGCCCAGGTTCGACGTCAGCACGATGATCGTGTTGGTGAAGTCCACCGTCCGACCCTGCCCATCGGTCAGCCGCCCGTCGTCCAGCACCTGCAACAGGATATTGAACACGTCGCCATGCGCCTTCTCGACCTCGTCGAACAGCACGACCTGATAGGGCCGCCGGCGAACCGCCTCGGTCAGCACGCCGCCTTCCTCATAGCCGACATAGCCCGGAGGCGCGCCGATCAGCCGTGCGACCGAATGCTTTTCCATGAACTCGCTCATGTCGATGCGGACCATCGCATTGTCGTCGTCGAACAGGAAACCGGCCAGCGCCTTGGTCAGCTCGGTCTTGCCCACGCCTGTGGGACCCAGGAACAGGAACGACCCCAGCGGCCGATTCGGATCCTGCAATCCCGCGCGTGACCGGCGCACGGCAGTCGACACAGCGCGCACCGCATCGGCCTGACCAATGACGCGCTTGCCCAGCGTCTCCTCCATCGCCAGCAGCTTCTCGCGCTCGCCGGTCATCATCCGATCCACCGGAATGCCGGTCCAGCGCGCGACGACGCCGGCGATATCCTCCGCCGTCACCTCCTCGCGCAGCATCGCGCCCTCCGACGCGGTCTGCGCAGCGGCCAACTGCTTCTCCAGCGCCGGGATCGTGCCGTAGGACACCTCGCTCATCTTCGCGAGGTCGCCGCCGCGCTGCGCCTGCTCCAGCTCCAGCCGCGCCGCGTCCAGCTGCGCCTTCAGCGTCGCCTCGCCGGCGATCTTGTCCTTTTCCGCCTGCCAGCGGCCGGTCAGTTCGGATGACTGCTGCTCCAGGTTGGCCAGGTCCGCCTCCAGCGCGGTCAGCCGGTCCTTCGACGCCTGGTCGCTCTCCTTCTTCAGCGCCTCGCGCTCGATCTTGAGCTGGATGATGCGCCGGTCGAGCGCCTCGATCTCCTCGGGCTTCGATTCGACCTCCATGCGCAGCCGGGACGCGGCCTCGTCCATCAGGTCTATCGCCTTGTCCGGCAGGAAGCGGTCCGTGATGTAGCGATTCGACAAGGTCGCCGCGCTGACGATCGCCCCGTCGGTGATCCGCACGCCATGGTGCAGTTCGTACTTCTCTTTCAGACCCCGCAGGATGGAGATCGTGTCCTCCACCGTCGGTTCGCCCACGAACACCGGCTGGAACCGCCGCTGCAACGCCGGGTCCTTCTCGACATATTTGCGATATTCGTCGAGCGTCGTCGCGCCGATGCAGTGCAGTTCGCCTCGCGCCAGCGCGGGCTTCAGCAGATTGCCGGCATCCATCGCGCCTTCGGATTTGCCCGCACCGATCAGCGTGTGCATCTCGTCAATGAACAGCACGATCTGCCCTTCGGCGCCTTTCACCTCGTCGAGCACGCCCTTCAGCCGCTCCTCGAACTCGCCGCGATATTTCGCGCCCGCGATCAGCGCGCCCATGTCGAGCGCCATCAGCGTCCGGTCCTTGAGCGTATCGGGCACGTCGCCATTGGCGATGCGCAGCGCCAGACCCTCTGCAATCGCGGTCTTGCCGACGCCCGGCTCGCCGATCAGCACCGGATTGTTCTTCGTCCGCCGCGCCAGGATCTGGATCGTGCGGCGAATCTCCTCATCACGCCCGATCACTGGATCGAGCTTGCCGTCTTTCGCCGCCTGCGTCAGGTCGCGCGCGAATTTCTTGAGCGCATCATAGCGATCCTCCGCGCTCGCCGTGTCGGCGCTGCGCCCGCCGCGCAGGGCGTTGATCGCGCCGTTCAGCGCCTCGGCCTTCACCCCCGCCGCCGCCAGCGCCCTGCCGGCGGCCGTCGTCGACGCCAGCGTCAGCGCGAGCAGCAGCCGCTCCACGGTGACGAAACTGTCGCCCGCCTGCTTCGCGACCTGCTCCGCCTGATCCAGCAACCGCACCGAATCATTGTCCAGCCCCGGCGTCTGCTGCGCCCCACTGCCCGACACGGCCGGGACCTTTGCCAGCGCCGCATCGGTCTCGCGCAGCGCCACGGCCGCGTCGCCGCCCGCCGCCTTGATCAGGCCGGACGCCATGCCCTGATTGTCTTCCAGCAGGGCCTTCAGAATATGTTCCGGGCTGATCCGCTGGTGATTCATGCGGATCGCGACGGTCTGCGCGGATTGCAGAAACCCCTTGGCGCGATCGGTAAATAGTTCGAGATTCATGACTTGCTACGCCCTCCGGGCCTTGGAACGATGTTGCCCGTCAGATGGTGTTGCCAAAGTGCAACACAAGAGGGGGCGGCGAATATCGCCCTGAGAAGATGCTCAGTCGCTCTCGATCGGCCGTGGTCGGTGCGTCTCGTCCAGCGCGACGAAAGTGAACAGACCGCTGGTCAGCGGCACTTCCTCCGTCCCCCGCTTGCGACTCGCCACCACGTCCACCCGGATCGCCACAGACGTGCGCCCGCGCCGCTCCTCATGCGCATAAAGCGACACGATATCGCCTAGCAGGATTGGCGATATGAATTTCATGCTGTCGATCGCGACCGTCGCGACCGCGCCCTTGGCGATGCGCGCGGCGGCGATACCGCCGGCAATATCCATCTGGCTCAGCACCCAGCCGCCGAAGATATGGCCATTGGCATTGATGTCCGCCGGTTGCGGCACGACCCGCAACGTCACTTCACCGTCAGTCGCCATGCTCTTCCCTCACTTTTTCGCTGATTCTGTCTTGCACCTCGCCGTCATGCCCGGTGCCGGCCGACAGGAAGGACAGCGCCATCAACCCCGTGCCGAGCATGAAGGTCAGCCATACGCCGGCCACGGTCGCGATGATCATGTGGATCGACATCGGCCCGGTCCACCATCGCAACAGTCCCAGCGCCACCAGAACACAGGCAAGGCCGCCCAGCGCCATCCATCCCATCATCCGGCGAAACCGGCCCCAGGCGGTCGCTGCGATCTGTGGATCATCCAGGGCGCGTCGTTGCGTCACGCCTTTTCTTTGGGACCGGAAAGTGGGATCATCAAGGGGTCGAGCGGGTGTCGACCCATAATAGAGGAGAGCCATCATGACGGTCGCGGCGATATTGCAGAACAAGGGCGGCGAAGTCGTACAGATCCGCTCCACCGACAATGTGCTCGCGGCGGTCCGCCTGCTGTCGGAACGGCGGATCGGCTGCGTGCCGGTGGTCGATGACGGACAGGTCGTCGGCATCTTTTCGGAGCGTGATCTGGTCTACAAGCTGGCGGAGCAGGGGCCTGCCGTCCTCGATCAGCCGGTCGCGTCGGTGATGACCGCGCCCGCCATCACCATCAGCCAGGATACGGCGGTGATGGCCGGACTGTCGATGATGACGCAGCGGCGCATCCGTCATCTGCCCGTGGTGCAGGATGGCGCGATCGTCGGCCTCGTGTCGATCGGCGATCTGGTCAAATACCGGATCGACCGCATCGAATCGGAAGCGGCGTCGATGCGCGACTATATTCAGGCGGTCTAGTTTCAGGCGGCTGCCGGCGCTGGAGCCTCGCGACGGATCACCAGGTTCACCAGTTCCACCAGCGTGCCGCGCGCGCACAGCAGCAGCGCCGCCAGAAACGCGACCGCCCCGGTCGGCACCAGCACGCCCAGACGCACGGGCGCGGGCATCGCCGGCAGCAGGCGATCGACCGCCAGCACCACGCCCGCCATCAGGATCGCGCAGCCCAACCCCGGCGCGGCCGCGCGGGCGACATCGCCGAATCGCAACCCCAGCGGCGCGCCCGCCAGCCGCGCCGTCAGCAGCGTCAGCAGCGGAAACGCCGCCAGCCAGGCCCAGGCGAGGCCGATCGGCCCGAACTGGATGCCGATCAGAAAGGCGCAGGGCATCAGCACCGCGCCCACACCCGCGATTCGCGCGCTAGTGCCCGGCCGACCCAGCGCATTGCTGACCGGCGCGAACATCACCTGCAACGTCTGGAACGGCATGGCGAGCGCCAGGATCGCCACATAGGGGGCCATCTCCAGCCACTTCTGGCCGAACAGCGATTCGACCAGCGGCTCGGCGGTAACCGCCATGCCCAGATAGATCGGGCAGGATATCAGAAGCAGCAGCTTCACCGCACGGCAAAAGGACGCCGCGACTCGCCCGACATCCTTTTGCATCCGCGCATAAGCGGGGAAGGCGACGTCATTGAGCGGTGGAATGAACTTGCTGACGAAGATCTGCGTCAGGAACAGCGCCTCGGCATAGAGGCCCAGCGCATGCGAATCGAGATAGCGGCCGCCGATGAACACGTCCGCCTGGCTCTGAAGCAGCCAGAACAACTGCACGCCCAGCAGCGACGCGCCATAGGTCACCATCGCGCCAGTGCCGCGGAAATCGAAGCTCGGGATCGGGCGGAAGCCGGTGACGATGACATAGCCCGCCGCCTTGACCCAGAATCCGGTGATCGGCGCCCAGACCAGCGTCCATACCCCCCAGCCGGACATCGCGCCGAACAGCGCGACGGCCGCCGACGCAATCGCCGCGATCAGGTTGACCAGAGCCGGCCGCTTGAAATCCATCGCGCGGCCCATGATCGCCTCGGGCACCGACAGGAAGGGCGTCGACACATAGAGCAGCGCCTGCACCCGCAGCAGGTCGGCGACCATCGGCTGGTTGTAATAGTCCGCCGCCACCGGCGCGATCGCCAGCTGCGCCAGCGCCAGCGCGCCATTGAGCAGCAGCATCATGCCGAATGCCTGGCGCAGCTTGTGCATATTGAGCGTTTCGGACTGCACCAGCGCGCTCACCAGCCCATAGCCGTTCAGGAAGGTCGCGAAGTTCAGAATCACCTGCGTCATCGCGAACAGGCCGTAATCCGACGGCTCCAGCATTCGAATCACGGCCAGGGTCACGACCCAGCTCATGATCTGCGACAGAATCTGGCTGCCCGAACGCCATATGATCGCGCTCCTTATGCGCGCGCCAAAGCCGGCATCGCTCGCGTCGGCGTCTTGCAGTCCCATGATCGTCCTATCCCTGGCGGCGTTTTGCGCCATTTTCCGGGGCATAGACCCCCAACCCCCAAAAAATCCTGAAACAAAATTGCAAAAAGCGTTTGACGGGTCAGCCGGTCACGCCTAGAGGGCTGTTCACCGGACGGGGCGCTGCCAACTGACAGCATCTGGTACGGTCGCCAACATAAACGGACACAACGTCCCCCGGTAGCGATAGCGGGGAACGAAAGCTGTCCGCTTCTACTGTTGGATGGGTTCTTTGACATTGTTGATTGATGAAGGGACATGTGGGCGGCGGCTCGGTGTTTTGGCGGCTTCTAGGCGTCAAGGACATCGTAAAAGCTTAAGCCAGTTCATATGTCTCAATACATAT
>JBIIEH010000008.1:0-149387 GCA_044237945.1 Sphingobium sp.
CCGATTATCGCGCCCTCGCCGCCGCCGCCCGCAAGGAAGCCGACGCCGCCACGCTGGACAATGTCCGCGACCGCTCGCTCCGCGCCGAAGCCGCCTGGCTCGCCATGGCCGCCCGCCACGAATCCGCCGAAAGCGCCCGCGCCCGCCGCGACTCCCCGACCCATCTGGTCTGACGCCGGAAAGGCGCTGTCCTACAGCGGACGGGCTGTGGTAGCCCGTCGAGTACTCGGCTGATTGTCTTGCCTGAGCGCGATGATGCGCACTTGCATGACGCCTTCAGCAACATGGTCTGTGGCGGTGGATATGCTGAAAGTAGATGGCTTTCGAGTTACGGATCCGGCGACGCTTTCGTCTGCCCAAATTGTGAAGGCATGCGCACGTCACGGCCAGTTGGTCGTGCAATTCAGCAATTCAAATGCGTACGATACCAGGTCGTTGAAGGCGCTGAACGAGGCGTGCAGTACGGAAGCGCACCGCCTTGAGGTCCGCTTTTACGGCCATTATCAGACAGGCTTTGACGCATCCGTACTGGCCGCATTGCCGGAGGTGCGGACTCTATCGATCGATTGCCTTCATCACATCACCAATGAGGATGAACTAGGCCGTCTCCCGAACCTGAAGTCCCTATCCTTCGGAGTATTCGAATTCGACAGGCCGGATTTTCCTGCGTCCCTGCCCCTCGGGTCTTTGGAACAGCTCGCACTGATTGAAACCCGCAAGCGAAACTTCAACCTTTCGGCGCTGGCAAAATGCGTCGCTCTGAGAGAATTGTTCATCAACGGGCATAGCAAAGGCATATCGGCCATCGCTACCCTCCCGCGTCTCGGCAAACTGACTTTAAGCGGCTATGCAAAGACAGGCGTACTCGACTTCATCAAAACCATGCCTGCCTTGGAGAGCCTGACCTTGGTTTTAGGCGGGCGACCCGACATCGACGACCTCACCAGTGACACCCTCAAGACACTGCAAATATTGCGGGTCAAGGGGCTGTCGAGCCTGGGCGATCTGTCCAGGTTCCCGGCGCTCTGCGCGCTTAGGATCGAGGATCAACTGCGACTGGACCGGCTTGATCTCGCCGGAGCGGATTTGCAAAGGCTTTCGTTGTTTAATTGCAGGAATCTGGCCGAATTGCCCGGTCTGGAAAAGCAGAACCAACTCCGTGAGTTCAGCGCAAGCGGTGTTGCATTCAACCTCAATGACCTACGCACCTTCGACTGGCCCCCTGCCACATCCTCCGTCCACTTGTTCTCTAGGAGCAGGAAATGGAACGATGACACGGCCGCCCACCTTGCATCTAGAGGGCTGGACAAGAAGAGGGAGCCTTGGCCGTGATCGCTTTGGCGAGTTCGGTTAGCCGGCCCCCGAAGCGTCACATTTTCTAACCTACCCGGCTCTTTCCCATCGTCAACCCGCCCCAGCGCCCCCGGCCCGTCACTCCACCGTGACGGACTTCGCCAGGTTGCGCGGCTGGTCCACATCGGTCCCCTTCGCCACCGCGACATGATAGGCCAGCAACTGCACCGGCACCGCGTAGACCAATGGCGCGATCAGCGGATGCACCTGCGGCATCTCGATCGTCGCCATGCACCCCTCGCCGGCCAGCGCGATGCCCTCGTCGTCGGAAATCAGCACCACCTTGCCGCCGCGCGCCTGCACTTCCTGCATGTTGCTGACGGTCTTCTCGAACAGCGGCCCGCTCGGCGCGATCACGATCACCGGCACCGCATCGTCGATCAGCGCGATCGGCCCATGCTTCATCTCCCCGGCGGCGTAGCCCTCGGCATGGATATAGCTGATTTCCTTGAGCTTGAGCGCGCCCTCCAGGGCCATCGGATAGTCCGGCCCCCGCCCCAGATACAGCACGTCCCGCGCCGGCGCGATCAGATGGGCGACCGCCTCGATCTGCCCATCCCGGTTCAGCGCCTCATTGAGCGCCGCCGGAGCCTCCGACAAATGCCAGACGATCTCGCTCTCTTCCTCCGGCGTCAGCTTGCCCTTGGCCCGCGCCAGGTTCGCCGCCAGCGCCGCCAGCACCGCGAGCTGGCACGTAAAAGCCTTGGTCGACGCCACGCCGATTTCCGGCCCGGCATGCGTCGGCAGCAACAGGTCCGCCTCGCGAGCCATGCTACTGGTCGGCACATTGACGACCACCGCGATGATCTGCCCCTCCGCCTTGGCATGGCGCAGCGCCGCCAGCGTATCCGCCGTCTCGCCCGACTGGCTGATGAACAGGGCCAGCCCCCCCTTCTCCAGCACCGGCTCGCGGTACCGGAACTCGCTCGCTACATCGATGTCACAGGGAATGCGCGCAAACTTCTCGAACCAGTATTTCGCAACGAGGCCCGCATAATAGCTCGTACCACAAGCGACGATGGTGATCCGGCTCACGGCGCTCAGGTCAAAGGCCATGTCCGGCATGGCGATCTCATTCTCCATCCGCCGCAGGTACGACCGCAGGGTCTGCGCCACCACGACCGGCTGCTCATAGATCTCCTTGAGCATGAAATGCCGGTGATTGCCCTTGTCGATCAGCGCGCCCGACACGCCCGAAATCGTCACCGGCCGCTCGACAGGATTGTTATCCTTGTCGAAAATCTCCGCGCCGTCCTTCGTGATGACGACCCAGTCACCCTCCTCCAGATAGGCGATCCGCTGCGTCAGCGGCGCCAGCGCCAGCGCATCCGACCCAAGGAAAGTCTCGCCGTCGCCATAGCCCACCACCAGCGGCGACCCCAGCCGCGCCCCGATCAGCATGCCCGGATGGCTCTTGAACAGGATCGCCAGCGCGAACGCCCCGTGCAGCCGGGGCAGCACCTGCGCTACCGCCTCCTTCGGCGAAGCGCCCTGCTCCACCAGTTCGCTCACCAGATGCGCGACCACTTCGGTGTCGGTCTGGCTGTCGAACACCCGACCGCGCTCCATCAGTTCGGCGCGGAGCGGCTTGAAATTCTCGATGATCCCGTTGTGGACCAGCGCCACCTCGTCCGTGGCATGGGGATGCGCATTGCTCGTCGTCGGCGCGCCATGCGTCGCCCAGCGGGTGTGCGCAATGCCGGTCGTGCCGGGCAACGGATCGGTCGCCAGCACCTTGACCAGATTGGACAGCTTCCCCTCGGCCCGCCGCCGCTCGATCACGCCGCCATCCACCGTCGCGACGCCGGCGCTGTCATAGCCGCGATATTCCAGCCGCTTCAGCCCATCGACCAGCCGCTCCGCCACGTCCTCGCCAGAGATGATCCCGATGATGCCGCACATGTCCGGTGACGCTCCGCTTCTACCAATTGAACCCAATCCGCGCCGATATAGCCGCAGTTCATGGCCATGCCATTAATTCCGCGTCGGCAACAGCGACCGCTCCGATCCGACAGCAATTACGCTGTCCTACACGCCCGGACCTTTGCTACCCGAAGACTGCTCTTTCAACTGTCAGGCTTCACCGTCACCAGCCAGATATCCGGCGGCGCGAGCATGCGGATCGGCAGGCCGCTCGTCCCCACGCCAGCCGAAACGATCATCGCCTTCGCCCCGTCACGATAGACACCGCAGGCGTATCGCGTCTCATATTTCGACGGGACATAGACGATGCCGAACCAGGGAAAGGCGACTTGCCCGCAATGCGTATGCCCCGCCAGCACCAGCATCGACTGATCAGGCAGGTCGGGATACGGGTCCGGCCCGTGCGTCATCAGCACCGGCGCGCCGCCAACCTGCGCCATTGCCTTCAGCGTCGCGGGAATGTCCGGCCTTCCGGTATAGATGTCCCGCAACCCGCCGATCACCAGCGGCCCCCGCCGCACCGCCTCGTCATCCAGCATGGCAATCCCCATGTGGGCAAAGGCCACCCGCCAGTCCGGCCGGGCCAGCGCAACCTGGTTCTTCTTGCTGCGATTGTCATGATTGCCCAGCACCGCCACCACCCCCAGCGGCGCGTGCAACCGCGCGAACGGCGCAATGGCGGCGCGCGCGTCATAGGTCGCCCCGCCCTTGTCGTCGCCGACATAGTCGCCGCCCAGCAAGATCAGGTCCGGCTTCAACCCGTTGATTTGCGTGACGATCCTCGCCATCCGCTCCGGGCTGTTGTCCGGCCCCGACAGATGCGTGTCGGTCAGCAGCGCAACCGTCACCGGCCGGCGCGGCGCATCGGCGGGAAAGGGCAAAGCGACCGTCAACCGCCGAACGATCGGCATGGCGGCGGCATTATGCACCAGCCAGCCGGCAAACAGCACAGCGGCGACAAGGGCGACGATGCCGCCCCGACCCAGCCATTTCACTTGGCGGCCTTCCTCGCCTTCATCCTGGTCCGGAACGCCGCAGCCCAGCCCGGCTTGGCGACCTGCTCCGGCCGCACCAGGCAGAGGGCGTCCGCCGGAACATCCTGCGTCACCACGCTGCCCGCCGCCACGATCGCCCCGTCGCCGATGCTGACCGGAGCCACCAGCGCGCTGTTCGACCCGATAAATGCTCCCGCGCCGATCTCCGTCTTGTATTTGAGGAAACCGTCATAATTGCAGGTAATCGTCCCCGCGCCGATATTCGCCCCGGCTCCGACGCTGGCGTCGCCGATATAGGACAGGTGGTTCGCCTTGGCCCCTTCGCCGAGCGCCGCCTTCTTGATCTCGACGAAATTGCCAACCTTGGCCTGCGCACCGATCTGCGCGCCGGGCCGCAACCGGGCATAAGGTCCGATCTCCGCGCCCTTGCCGACAACCGCGCCCTCCAGATGGGAGAAAGCGTGGATGACCACATCGTCGGCAATGGTCACGCCGGGACCGAAGACGACATTAGGTTCGATGAAAACATCACGCCCCAACTGCGTGTCATAGCTGAAGAAAACCGTTTCCGGCGCGACCAGCGTCACCCCGTCTCGCATCGCCTCGGCCCGGCGGCGGCCCTGCCACACCGCCTCCACCCCGGCCAGTTCTGCGCGGCTGTTGACGCCAGCGACTTCCCACGCTTCCGCCTCGATGACGGCGCTCTGTGCGCCAGGCAGCATGACGATGTCGGGCAGATAATATTCGCCGGCCGCATTGTCGTTGCCGATCTGGTCGAGCAGCACGAACAGGTCAGTCGACCGCACCGCCATCAGCCCCGAATTACAAAGCGTTACCGCTCGCTCTTCAGGACTGGCGTCCTTATACTCGACCATCTTGCCGATGACGCCCTGCCCGTCAGCGATGATCCGGCCATAAGCTGCCGCCTCGTCCGGACGGAAGCCCAGCACCACGGCGCGCGGCTCGTCGCCCCGGTCCAGTCGCTCCAGCATCGCCCGCATCGTCTCCGCCCGCACCAGCGGCACGTCGCCATACAGGATCAGCACGTCTCCGGCGAACCCGGCCAGCGCATCATGGGCCTGCGCCACCGCATGGCCAGTGCCAAGCTGCTCCGCCTGAACCGCCACCGACACGCCCTTGCCAGCGACCGCCGCCTCGACCTGCTCCCGGCCCGCGCCGACCACGACGACCTGCCGTTCGGGCGTCAGTTCCCCAACGCTCGCCAGCAGATGCATCAGCATCGGTCGCCCGGCGATGGGGTGCAACACCTTGTGCCTGGCCGATTTCATCCGGGTGCCCTGCCCGGCGGCAAGGATGATGACAGCGAGGGGACGGGGGGAAGTCATGCTGGCGGTGATCCTTCTTTGCGGCCTGCCCTTGCCATGTTTGACTTGTCATTGCCACCGGCTAGGACGCGGGACATGACAGCTATTCCTTTTGACATCGTCGGCTTCGACCTGGACGGCACCCTGTTCGACACCAGCGGCGACCTCGCCGCCGCGGTCAACTACGCCATCGGCACGATCAACCTGCCGGCCTTCGCGGTCGAGGAGATAAAGCCCTTCGTCGGCAAGGGCGCGCGGGTGATGCTCCAACGGGCGCTCACAGCTTCCGGCAACGAGGATGCAGCGGTTCTCGAACAACTGCTCCCCGTCCTGCTCGACTACTACGAACAGAATCTCGCCATCCACACCCTGCCCTATCCCGGCCTGATCGCCGCGATGGACGCGCTGACCGATGCCGGCGTCAAACTCGCCATCTGCACCAACAAGGCGGAGCGCTTCACCATTCCGCTGATGCATCAGATCGGCCTGTCGGACCGTTTCGCCGCCATCGTCGGTGGCGACACGGTCGGCATCGCGAAGCCCGATCCCGCCCCGATCCGCGAGATGATCGCCCGCGCCGGCGGCGGCCGCACCGTCTTCGTCGGCGACACGATCAACGACATCGCCGGCGCCCGCAACGCCGGCATCCCCAGCATCGCCGTCAGCTTCGGCTTCCTCGACGGCCCGGTCGAAAATCTGGAGGCGGACGCGGTGATCGACCATTTCGACGAACTGGTCCCGCTGCTGCGCGGCTGGCCGGCATGACGCTGCGGCTGGAGCGTGACGGAGCGGTCGCCCGGCTGCTGATCGACCGGCCGGCCCGCCGCAACGCCATGGACCAGTCGATGTGGGAAAAGATGCCGCATCTGGTCGCCGAGGCGATGGCGGACGAGGCGGTGCGCGTCCTGATTCTGGCCTCCGCCACGCCGGGCATGTTCTGCGCTGGCGCGGACATCGGCGAATTTGCCGAGCGCAGCGGCGACCTGGCCTGGCGCGTCGCCAACCAGAACGCGATCCGCTCCACCCAATATGCGCTGGCCCAATCCGAAAAGCCGGTGATCGCCGCGATCGACGGCGACGCGGTAGGCGGCGGCTGTGGCCTCGCCATCGCCTGCGACCTGCGCATCGCCAGCCCCAAGGCGCGGCTGGGCATCACCCCGGCGAAGCTGGGTATCGCCTACGGCCTGTTCGACACGAAGCTGCTGGTCGACCTGGTCGGCCCGGCGAGGGCCAAGCGCATCCTGTTCACCGGCGCACTGCACGACGCCCCCACCGCGCTCGATATCGGCCTGATCGACGAAATCGCCGACGATCCACTGGCCGCCGCAACCGACCTAGCCCAGACCATCGCCGACAACGCCCAGCATTCAGTGCGCTCCGCCAAGGCGATCATCCGTCGCATTCTGGACGGGCAGAGCGACGATGACGACGCTACACTCGCGCTGTTCCGCGACGCCTTCACCCTGCCCGACTTCGCCGAGGGCGTCGCCGCCTTCCGGGAGAAGCGGCGGCCGGATTTCTGACGGCATTCCACTCATCGCATCCCTTATCCTTTCTTAACGGTCCCGCCCTAGTCCGAACACAGGCGCGCGGACGGTTCGCGCATCGGATTTTCGACCGGGGACCAGAGCGACCAGCGTGGGGTCGAATTTCGCCTTCTTCCTGCCGATCATGATGGCCAGCTTCGGCTGCACCTTCCTGATCGTCTGGCGCTGGGGCGCCGCTGCGCGCTGGTGGAGCGGCGGCTTCTTCTGCGTGGCCGCAGGCTTCACTGCGCCGCTCGCTGCGCATATCCTGCCACTCCCCATCTGGGCCTATCTCGCCGACCTTGTCTTCGCCACCGGCTTCCTGTGCTTCAGCCAGGCGCTGATGGCGCGCTGGCGGCCGAATTGGCTGTTGGGGCTGCGCCTGTCGATCTGGGCCATGTCCATCGCCGGATGCTGGTGGGCGATCGCCGCCGGTGAACTGCCGGCGGAACTCTGCGCGTCGGATGTCGGCTGCTTCCTGCTGATCTCGCTCCCGCTGGTCGCGGCGCGGGGGAATTTTCGCCGCTGGCCGGACTATGCGCTGTTCATCGCGACACTGCTGGTCTCGCTCGACAATCTGGGCCGGGCCAGCACGATCTGGCTGACCCTGGGCCAGTCCGGCTTCCTGTCGAGCGACTATGCCTATCTGATGCAGGCGCTGGCCAGCATGTTCGGCTTGTTCCTGGCGCTCGCAGCGCTGGGCAGCATCGTCGACGATCTGCTGGCCCGCTATGTCGAGGATGCGCTGGTCGATCCGCTTTCCGGGCTGCTCAACCGGCGCGGCTTCGACACGCGCCTTGCCGAACTGGGGCAGCGCGGCGAGCAGGGCAGCGTGGTCATCTGCGACATCGACCATTTCAAGCAGGTCAACGACATGCACGGCCATGCCGAGGGCGACCGGGTGATCGTGACGCTGGCCGACACGCTGCGGGCCATGGCCCCGAAAAAGGCGCTGATCGCCCGCTTCGGCGGCGAAGAGTTCGTGCTGTTCCTGCCGGAGACGCCTCTGGCCCGCGCCAGCGCGCTCGCCAATGACGTGCGCCGCGCCTTTTCGGACGAGGCCGCGCCGCAACTGGGGCTTGGCCGAGTATTGACCGCCAGCTTCGGTATCTCCGCCCGGCAGGCTGGCGACATATCGATCCACGACGCGATCGACCGCGCCGACCTGGCGCTGTACGAGGCCAAGTCGCGCGGCCGCGACCGGGTTTGCGTGCAGCGCGCCTGGGAGGGGGCGGAGCAAGCCGAACCGCTGCTCAAGCGCATCGCCTGAAGCAGCCGCCATCCCGAGGTTCACACCGTTGCTGGGCATGGTTTCAAAGAGCGTGGGCGAGCATAAGGGCAATAGCGGCAGGTAGGACAGCGGAAAGATATCCGCCCCGGAACCAGTGGTCCGCCAATCCGAAGTTCACACCGTTCCAGGCGATTTATCTGACCTTGAATCAATGGCTTAACAGAGCCATTTCCAGCATATTATGTTAAGCACCAGCGCCAGACAACAAAAGGCCGCCCTTCCCACCGAAAGGACGGCCTTTTATTCATCAGCACTGCGCCGATCAGATGTGGATCGGCTTGCCGGTCACGGCCATCGCCGCTTCCTTGATCGCTTCGCTGTGCGTGGGGTGCGCATGGCAGGTGTAGGCGATGTCCTCGCTCGACGCGCCGAATTCCATCGCCTGAGCCGCCTGGCCGATCATCGTGCCGGCGACCGAGGCGATCGCCCACACGCCCAGCACCTTGTCGGTCTCCGCGTCGGCGATGACCTTCACGAAGCCGTCCGGCTCGTGATTGGTCTTGGCGCGCGAGTTGGCGAGCATCGGGAACTTGCCGACCTTGACCGGGCCGCGCTCCTTGGCGGCTTCCTCGGTCAGGCCCACGCCGGCGATCTCGGGCGAGGTGTATACCACGCTCGGAATGACGTCATGGTTCACGATGCCGGTCAGGCCAGCGATGTTCTCCGCGACGGCGATGCCCTCGTCCTCGGCCTTGTGCGCCAGCATCGGGCCGGGGATCACGTCGCCGATCGCCCACACGCCGGGGACCTTCGTGCCGAACTCATGGTCGGTCTCGATCTGGCCGCGCTTGTTCAGCTCCAGCCCGATCTTGTCGAGGCCCAGACCATCCGTATTCGGACGGCGGCCGATGGAGACGAGAACGACATCCGCCTCGATCGTCTCCGCCTCGCCGCCGGCGGCCGGCTCGACGGTCAGGGTCACGCCCTTCTTGCCGGCAACGGCCTTGGTGACCTTGGTGCCGAGCTTGAACTCGATGCCCTGCTTCTTGAAGATCTTGTTCGCTTCCTTGCGAACGTCGCCGTCCATACCGGGCAGGATCTGGTCGAGGAACTCGACGCAGGTGACCTTCGCGCCGACGCGGCGCCACACG
Organism: Sphingobium sp.; assembly: GCA_044237945.1. Taxonomy (GTDB): domain Bacteria; phylum Pseudomonadota; class Alphaproteobacteria; order Sphingomonadales; family Sphingomonadaceae; genus Sphingobium. The sequence continues at coordinate 9,505 of JBIIEH010000008.1, forward strand.
CTGCCCAGTTCCAGGCCGATCACGCCGCCGCCGATGACGACGAGGTGGCCGGGCACCTTCTTCAATTCAAGCGCGCCCGTGGAATCGACGATCTGCTGACCCGCATTGTCGACATCCACGCCGGGCAGCGGCGTAACCGACGAACCCGTCGCGATGACGATGTTCTTGGCCGTCACCGACTTGCCGGCGACTTCGACCGTGTTGGGGCCGGTGAAGGTCGCGAGGCCCTTGAGCCAGTCGATCTTGTTCTTCTTGAACAGATATTCGATGCCGCCGGTCAGGCCCTTGACCGCGTCGATGCGCTGGCCCTGCATAGTGTCGAGGTCGAGCGACATCTTGTCGATCTTGACGCCGAGCTTGGCGAGCGCGCCGCCGGCGGCTTCCTCGTACAGTTCCGACGCATGCAGCAGCGCCTTGGAGGGAATGCAGCCCACGTTGAGGCAGGTGCCGCCCAGCGTCTCACGGCTTTCCGCGCACGCGGTCTTCAGGCCCAGCTGCGCCGCGCGGATCGCCGCGACATAGCCGCCGGGGCCGGCGCCGATCACCAGGACATCATAATCGAAGTCAGACATTTCAAATTTCTCCCACGCGGCCCAGCTTGCTGAGATTGCAGCCGGTGCCGCGACATTCGGCGAGCCGATCGGACAGGAACTGGATGCGGCTGCGCGTCGTGCCGAGCGCGCAGTCGATGTTGACGCTGTTGCTGTTTTCGCTCGAACGGTAGCATTTGGCGTCCCGATCCGCGATCCAGCCAAGCTGGCCAGTGCGGAGGGTCTTCTTCTGCTCGGGCGTCAGCAGCTTCATCAGGGCGATATAATTGTCGTTCAGCTGCTTATCGAGATCCATGTAGATCTTCGCGAAGCAGTAGACATTGTCGAACCCGTTCCGGGGCGTGTCGCAGGCTGCAGCATAAGCCGCAGCCGGCGTCGTCATGGCGAGTATCAGGGCAATCCCGAACTTTCTCATTCCACGTCTCCGGATATCGGGTTCGACAATATTGCGACGATTACAGGTCGATCAGCAGGCGCGTCGGATCCTCGATCGCGTTCTTCACCGCGACCAGGAAGGTCACGGCTTCGCGGCCGTCGATCAGGCGGTGGTCGTAGCTGAGCGCCAGATACATCATCGGACGCACCACGACCTGGCCGTTGCGGACGACCGGGCGGTCCTCGATGCGGTGGAGGCCCAGCACCGCGGACTGCGGCGGATTGATGATCGGGGTCGACATCAGCGAGCCGAAGACGCCGCCGTTGGAGATGGTGAAGGTGCCGCCCTTCATGTCTTCCATCGTCAGCTGGCCTTCCTTGGCCTTGCGGCCATAGTCGCCAATCGTCTTCTCGATGCCGGCGACGCTCAGGCTTTCCGCGTTGCGGATGACCGGAACCACCAGACCATTGGGGGCCGACACCGCGACCGAGATGTCGCAGAAGTCGTTATAGACGATCTCGTCGCCCTCGATCTGGCCGTTGACGCCCGGAATATCCTTCAGCGCCATGCACACGGCCTTGGTGAAGAAGCCCATGAAGCCCAGACGGACGCCATGCTTCTTCTCGAACAGGTCCTTGTACTTGTTGCGCGCCTCGATGACGTTGGTCATGTCGACATCGTTGAAGGTGGTGAGCAGCGCGGCGTTGTTCTGCGCTTCCTTCAGCCGCTTGGCGACCGTCTGGCGCAGGCGGGTCATCTTGACCCGTTCCTGCTTGCGCGACGGACCAGCGGCGGGCGCGTCGGCGGCCGGGGCTGCAGCGGCAGGCGCCGATGCAGCCGCCTTGGCGGTGCCGGCGGCGACGGCGGCCATCACGTCATCCTTGGTCAGGCGGCCGTCCTTGCCGGTGCCCTTGATCTTGGACGGGTCAAGGCCATGCTCCAGCACCAGGCGGCGGACCGCCGGCGACAGGGTCAGGGCCCCGGCGTCGCCATCGTCATCCGAAGCGGCAGGAGCGGTTGCGGCAGGCGCAGGCGCGGCGGCTTCCGCCTTGGCCGGGGCGGCAGCGGCGGGAGCAGCGGCGGCGGCCGCGCCCTCGTTCACATAGGCCAGCAGCGCGCCGACATTGACCGTGTCGCCTTCCTTGGCGACGATGTCGCCCAGGGTTCCGGCGACGGGCGCGGGCACATCGACCGCAACCTTGTCGGTTTCCAGGGACACGATCGGCTCATCGGCCTTCACCGCCTCGCCGGGCTTCTTGAGCCACTGGCCAACGGTTGCTTCGGTAACGGATTCGCCCAGGGTAGGGACTTTGACTTCGGTTGCCATGAGCTTGTTCAGCCTTTCTTCTGGCGACGGATTTCTTCACGAACGCTGTGACCCAGCGCATCGGCGACGAGGGCGCCCTGTTCGGCGACATGGCGCTTGGCGAGGCCCGTTGCGGGCGACGCCGACGCCTTGCGACCGGCATAGCGGGCGCGCATCGGCGCCTTGCCGGCAATGTCCAGGGCTTCCTCGATAAACGGCTCCACGAAGAACCAACCGCCATTGTTGCGGGGTTCCTCCTGACACCAGATGACCTCTTCCAGCTTGGGCATCTTCTCGATGCGCTCGGCCAGCGCTTCCGTCGGGAACGGATAGAGCTGTTCGATGCGCACGATCTGCGTGCCCTTGTCGTCTGCGGCGTTGCGCGCCTCGATCAGGTCGTAAGCGACCTTGCCCGAGCACAGCACCAGACGCTTGGTTTCCTTGTCCGGCGCCGGGTTGGTGTCGGACAGGATGCGCTGGAAGTGGGTCTTCCCCTGGAACTCCGCCGCCGTGCTGACCGCCAGCTTGTGGCGCAGCAGCGACTTCGGGGTCATCATGATCAGCGGCTTGCGGAACGGCCGAAGCATCTGACGGCGCAGGATGTGGAAATAGTTCGCCGGCGTGGTGACGTTGGCGACCTGGATATTTCCCTCGGCGCACAGCTGGAGGAAGCGTTCCAGACGCGCGGAGCTGTGCTCCGGCCCCTGCCCTTCATAGCCGTGCGGCAACAGGCAGACGAGGCCGTTGGAACGCAGCCACTTGGTCTCCGACGACGCGATATACTGGTCGAAGATGATCTGCGCGCCATTGGCGAAGTCACCGAACTGCGCTTCCCACAGCACCAGCGACTTGGGGTCCGCCAGCGCATAGCCATATTCGAAGCCCAGCACGCCATATTCGGAGAGCGGCGAGTCCAGCACTTCGAACCGGCCGTGCGGGACGGTCGAGAGCGGGATATATTTCGCTTCCGTATCCTGGTCGACCCAGACCGAGTGACGCTGGCTGAAGGTGCCGCGCCCGGAGTCCTGGCCCGACAGGCGCACGCCATAGCCCTCCGACAGGAGCGAGCCGAAGGCCAGCGCCTCGCCGGTCGCCCAGTCGAAATTCTCGCCCGACTTGAACATCTCCGCCTTGGCGTCGATGACGCGCTTCAACGTCTTGTGAACGTTCACGCCTTCGGGAACCGTGGTCAGCGTGCGGCCGATGCTGTCGAACAGCTTGGCCGGGATAGCGCTTTCCACATTCTGGCGGCTGGTCTCCGCGTCGGCGGGCTTGTGCAGCCCGGACCAGCGCCCGGTGAACCAGTCGGCCTTGTTCGACTTGTAGCTCTTGGCCGCCTCGAACTCGTCCTCCAGATGGTTGACGAAGTCGCCGGTGGTCGCGTTGACGAAATCATCGTCGACCACGCCCTGCTCCTTCAGCCGCGCCGAATAGACGTCGCTGACGGGCGGGTGCTGGCGGATTTCCTTGTACATCAACGGCTGCGTGAACGAAGGCTCGTCGCCTTCATTGTGGCCGAAGCGGCGATAGCACCACATGTCGATGACCACGTCGCGGTGGAAGGTCTGACGATATTCCATCGCCAGCTTGCACGCGAAGGTCACGGCTTCGGGATCGTCGCCATTGACGTGCAGGATCGGCGCCTGAACGCCCTTCGCCACGTCGGACGGATAGGGCGAGCCGCGCGAGAATTGCGGGCTGGTGGTGAAGCCGACCTGGTTGTTGACGATGAAGTGGATGCAGCCGCCGGTATTGTAGCCGCCCACGCCCGAGAAGCCGAGGCATTCCCAGACGATGCCCTGGCCCGCAAAGGCCGCGTCGCCGTGGATCAGCACCGGCAGCACCTGGTCATGCTTTTCCAGATCGTCGCGGAAGGTCTGCTGCGCGCGGACCTTGCCCAGGACGACCGGATCGACCGTTTCCAGGTGCGAGGGATTGGGGACGAGGCTCATGTGAACCTTGATGCCGTCGAACTCGCGGTCGGTGGAGGTGCCCAGATGGTATTTCACGTCGCCCGAGCCGCCCACGTCTTCGGGATTGGCGGTGCCGCCCGAAAATTCGTGGAAGATAACGCGGAAGCCCTTGGCCAGCACATTGGCGAGCACGTTCAGGCGGCCGCGATGGGCCATGCCGTACACGATCTCACGCACGCCCAGTGCGCCGCCATATTTGATGATGGCTTCCAGCGCGGGAATCATCGACTCGCCGCCGTCCAGACCGAAGCGCTTGGTGCCGACATATTTGCGGCCCAGGAACTTCTCATACTGCTCGGCCTGGATGACCTTGGCCAGGATCGCCTTCTTGCCCTCGGGCGTGAAGTGGATTTCCTTGTCCTTGCCTTCCAGTCGCTCCTGGAGGAACACGCGCTCCTCCACGTCGGCGATGTGCATATATTCCAGGCCGACATTGCCGCAGTAGTTGGCGCGCAAAACGTCGACGAATTCGCTGACCGTGGCCCATTCCAGGCCCAGCGTGCCGCCCAGATAGACCTTCTTGTTGAGGTCGGTGAAGCCGTGATATTCCGGCGTCAGGTCAGCCGGCAGCTCGCGCTGGGTCAGGCCCAGCGGGTCCAGATTGGCGGCCAGATGCCCGCGCACGCGATAGGTGCGGATGAGGCCCTGGGCGCGCTTGGCGTCCTCGGCCGCGTCGACGATGTCGGCCTGCGACGTCGGCTTGCCCTGCGCCTTGGCGGCGGCCTTGACGGCTACCTGCATCTGCGTCGGGTCCAGCGCGCCGGTCAGGTCGTCGGTGGTGGTCAACGGCCAATTTTCGCGCGCCCAGCTGGGACCGCGCTCTACTTCGAAATCCTGATTCTCAAATCCCATGTCATTCATCCCGTGCCGCGTGCAGTCGCGGAGCGGAGAGAGGCGGCCGGGGTGCAGCCCGGCCGCCAGAGGCTAAAAAATCAGCCCTTGAGGACGCTCACCAGCGTCGAGCCAAGCTCGGACGGGCTGGCCGCGACCTTGATGCCTGCGGCTTCCATCGCCGCGATCTTGCTTTCCGCGTCGCCCTTGCCGCCCGACACGATCGCGCCGGCATGGCCCATGCGACGGCCCGGAGGGGCGGTGCGGCCCGCGATGAAGCCGGCCATCGGCTTCTTGCGGCCCTTCTTGGCCTCGTCGATCAGGAACTGGGCAGCCTGCTCTTCCGCGTCGCCGCCGATTTCGCCGATCATGATGATCGACTCGGTCGCGTCGTCGGCCAGGAACAGCTCCAGCACGTCGATGAAGTTGGTGCCGTTGACCGGGTCGCCGCCGATGCCGACGGCCGTGGTCTGGCCCAGGCCCGCATTGGTGGTCTGGAACACCGCCTCATAGGTCAGCGTGCCCGAACGCGAGACGACGCCCACGCTGCCCTTCGAGAAGATGTTGCCGGGCATGATGCCGATCTTGCACTCGCCGGGCGTCAGCACGCCGGGGCAGTTCGGGCCGATGAGGCGCGACTTGCTGCCCGAGAGCGAGCGCTTCACGCGGACCATGTCCAGCACCGGGATGCCCTCCGTGATGCAGACGATCAGCGGGATTTCCGCGTCGATCGCTTCCAGGATCGAGTCGGCGGCGAATGGCGGCGGAACGTAGATGACCGATGCGTCTGCGCCGGTCTTGCTCTTGGCCTCCGCGACGGTGTCGAACATCGGCAGGCCGATGTGGCTGGTGCCGCCCTTGCCCGGCGTCACGCCGCCGACCATCTGCGTGCCATAGGCCAGCGCGGTCTCGGTGTGGAAGGTGCCGGTCGCGCCGGTCATACCCTGAGTGATAACCTTGGTGTTCTTGTTGACGAGGATCGACATGGTGGCTCCGGTCCTTCAGGCCCCGGAAATGGCCGGGGCGCCATTTTTTTTCAGAGAAGATCACAAATGCCCGGCACAAAGGCCGGGCATCCGCATATCAGGCGAGCGACGGGTCGATGCCCTTGCAGGCGACCAGCAGTTCCTTGACCGCGTCGATCGACACCTGGAGATAGCCCTTGGCTTCCTCGTCCAGCTCGATCTCGACGACCTGCTCGACGCCGTCCTTGCCGATGATCACCGGCACGCCGACATAGAGATTGTCCACGCCATATTGGCCGGTCAGGTTGACCGCGCAGGGCAACAGGCGCTTCTGGTCGAACAGATAGGATTCGGCCATCGAGATGGCGCTGGTCGCCGGGGCGTAGAAAGCCGAGCCGGTCTTGAGCAGCGCGACGATCTCGCCGCCGCCGCCGCGGGTGCGCTTGACGATGGCGTCGATGCGCTCCTTGGTCGAGCGGCCCATCTTGATGAGGTCTGGGATCGGGATGCCCGCGACGGTCGAATAGGCCGGCACCGGCACCATCGTGTCGCCATGGCCGCCCAGCACGAAGCTGTTCACTTCCTTGACCGACACTTCGAACTCTTCCGCCAGGAAGTGGCTGAAGCGCGCCGAGTCCAGAACGCCGGCCATGCCGACGACCTTGTTGTGCGGCAGGCCGGAGAATTCGCGCAGCGCCCACACCATGGCATCCAGGGGGTTGGTGATGCAGATGACGAAGGCGTCCGGCGCGTTGGCGGCGATGCCCTCGCCCACGGCCTTCATGACCTTCAGGTTGATGCCCAGCAGGTCGTCGCGGCTCATGCCCGGCTTGCGGGCGACGCCGGCGGTGACGATGATGACGTCGGCGCCGGCGATGTCGGCATAATCGTTCGTGCCCGTGATCTTGGCGTCGAAGCCTTCGACCGGGCCGCACTGCGACAGGTCGAGCGCCTTGCCCTGGGGCACGCCCTCGACGACGTCGAACAGGACGATGTCACCAAGTCCCTTCAGCGCGGCGAGGTGGGCGAGCGTGCCACCGATATTGCCGGCGCCGATGAGCGCGATCTTCTTACGGGCCATAAAACGTCATCCTCCAACCAGTCTGTGGAATTGCCGACCGCTTAGACCCCTGTGACGCGGGATTCAACTGACGAAAGCCGCAGATGGCGATTTATCTTTGCAAATCATTCGCAATTGCATTAGCCAGTGATTCGCCCCTGTTCCCGAACACTCCTACCCTGGTGTTTCGGCCTTCCCGGCACGGGCCACTTGTCGGGCGCTCCCTCCTCCTCGGGGGAGCGCCCGGCCTCTTTCCTTATACTGCGTGAAGATGAACGGCAGCGCACCACACATGCGGCTGGTCGAAGATGTCGCACGCTCCATGGCGCCCGCGCACCTTCTCCGTTCGTCCAATTCGCTTGAAAAGCGGCGGAAACGCGACGTATGTCTAATTGATACTATCGTAACGATCATACAAATCCGTCATCAGATTGAACTGCACAGGACGGGATTTTGGCTTCCAGCGTACTCATTGCCGATGATTGTTCGACCGTGCGTCACGTCATCCGCATGATCCTGGAGCGCGACCCGGAAATCCGGGTGATCCGGGAAGCGGCGTCAGCCGACGAGATCTGGCGCGTCATGGCGCAGGAGCCGATCGACGTGGTCACGCTCGACATGCACATGCCCGGCATGAGCGGCCCAATGCTGATCCGGTCGCTCAAGGACCAGTCCACCTCCGGGATCATCGTCGTGTCGGGCAGCCACAATTATGACGCGCTGGAACTGGGCGTGGACGCCTGCTTCAACAAGGACGACCTGATCGCCCGGCACGAAGCCTTCGTGCGGATCGTGATAGATGCGGGGCGGAAGGCGCAACTGCACTGACGTGCATGACGCCATGGCGTCACTTGTGCCCGTGGCCCAGCGCCAGATAATCGTCCGATTGCATTTCCATGAGGCGCGACACGGTACGCTCAAACTCGAACGCCCCGTCGCCTTCGGGATACAGCACTGCCGGCTCTGCATCAGCCGACGCCAGCAGCTTCACCTTATATTCGTAGAGCGCGTCGATCAGCGTGACGAAGCGGGCGGCTTCGTTCCGCTTCTCCGGCCCCAGCACGGGAATGCCGACGATGATCACGGTATGGAAGCGCCGCGCGATCGCCAGATAATCCGGCGCGCCGCGCGCTTCGGCGCACAGGCGCTTGAAGGAGAAGACGGCGACGCCCTTCAGGCTCTTGGGCACATGCAGCGTGCGCCCGCCCTGCACCGCCAGTTCCTCGGTCGGCACATGGGCGCGATCCTCGACCGGATAATCGGTCAGGCGGAAGAAGGCGGCCGACAGCGCCTTCGTCGCAGCCTCGCCATTGGGGCTGTGCCAGAGTTGGCTGCCGCCCAGACGATCGAGCCGGTAGTCGGTCGGCCCGTCCAGGGTCATGACGTCCAGCCGATCCTTGATCATGTCAATGAAGGGCAGGAAAAGCTGCCGGTTGAGACCGTTCTTGTAGAGATCATCCGGCGCGCGGTTGGATGTGGTGACGATGGTCACGCGCCGCTCCAGCAGTCCCGCGAACAGGCGCGACATGATCGCGGCGTCGGCCATGTTGTTGACGACCATTTCGTCAAAGCAGAGCAGCCGCCCCTCCTCCGCCAGCGCTTCAGCCACCGGGGGAATGGGATCGCCCTTCTCGCCCTTGCGCGCCTGCGCCAGCCGGGCATGCACGTCGAGCATGAATTCGTGGAAATGCGCGCGCTTCTTCGGCGTGACCTTCACGCAGTCGTAGAACAGGTCCATCAGCATGGACTTGCCGCGCCCCACCCCGCCGAACATGTAGAGGCCGCGCGGCGGCGGCGGAACCTTGCGCAGCAGCTTCCACAGGGTCGATCCGCGCGGCGGGGTCGCCTCCAGTTCCTGTTGCAGCCGGTCGAGCGCGGCCGCGGCCGCCGCCTGATCCGGGTCGGCGCGCAGTTCGCCGGCCGCGACCAGCGCGTCGTACCGGGCGCGGACGCCGGTCATGGCTTTTGGCTGGGGTCTCGGGGACGTGAGGGCTTGCGCGCCGTGGCGGTGGACGCAGCGATCACTTCGCCATCCTGGCTGATCGTCATACGCATGAACAGCATGCGGCCGGTCTCGCGCAGCAGTTCGACATCGGCAAGCAGGATCGGACCGACCTTGCCGGCGCCCAGATATTGCATGGTGAGGTCGATGGTGACGCCATCCGCTTGTCCGTGCAGCCCCATCGCCCAGGCCCCGCCGAAATAGGCGTGATCGGCGAAGGCCGCCAGAAAGCCGCCGTGGAGCGTGTCGATCCGGTTGCGATGGCTGGTGCGCGTTTCCAGCGCCACCTGCGCGCGCCCCGGCCCCATGCTGCGCATGTAGCCCGTGCCGATCGCCTGCAGGAAGGTGTCAGGATGCGGGTCCGACCAGCGTTCCCAGCCGGCCCACGGCCCCTCGGTCAGCAACGTTCCGCCTGTGATTCCGTCGCTCATCGCCGTTTAGAGCTGGCGCTCGACCATCATCTTCTTGGTCTCGGCGATCGCCTTGGCCGGCGACAGACCCTTGGGGCAGACGTTCGCGCAGTTCATGATGGTGTGGCAACGATACAGGCGGAACGGATCCTCCAGCTCGTCGAGTCGCTCGCCGGTATATTCGTCGCGGCTGTCCGCCAGCCAGCGATAGGCCTGGAGCAGGATAGCCGGACCCAGGAACTTGTCGCTATTCCACCAGTAGCTGGGGCAGCTGGTCGAGCAGCAGGCGCACAGGATGCACTCATACAGGCCGTCCAGTTTCTCGCGGTCGGCGGGTGACTGGAGTCGTTCCTTGCCGCTCGGCGCGGGGCTGACGGTTTGCAGCCAGGGCTTGATGCTGTTGTACTGCGCGTAGAAGTGGGTGAAGTCGGGGACCAGGTCCTTGATGACGTCCATGTGCGGCAGCGGGGTGATCTGCACTTCCTTGCCCTTGCACTCCTCGATCGAAGTGGTGCAGGCGAGGCCGTTCTTGCCGTTCATGTTCATCGAGCAGGAACCGCAGATGCCTTCGCGGCAGGAGCGGCGGAAGGTGACGGTCGAGTCGTACTCGTTCTTGATCTTGAGCAGCGCGTCCAGAACCATCGGACCACAGTCCTCCAGATCGACGTCGAACGTGTCGTAACGGGGGTTCTGCCCGCTGTCGGGATCGTAGCGGTAAACCTTGAAGCTCTTGACGTTCTTCGCACCTGCGGGAGCGTCGTGCTTGACGCCCTTGCCCGAAATCTTGCTGTTCTTGGGCAGTGCGAACTCGGCCATGACCCTTGTTTTCCCGTATGATCCGTTGAATTTTGACCCCTGAACAATATGGGGGCGCGTTAGTCAAGCAGAGCGTGCATTTTCCGCGCACCAACGGCTGATCGTGCGAGCGCCTCGCAATGTCGATAGCTGGTGCGGGTCATCATCTACCGTATAAGCGAACAGACGCTCTTGTTCCGCCATATGCGCAGCCCCCCGCGCCCGCCAGTCGGGCAACAGCGCCGTCAGTTCCGTTGCATTGCGGCAAACATCGCCATTGCGCCAGAACTCGTAGGGAACGGGGTCACCGGGCGCTGTGCCGCTATGCACATCCAGGAAGAAGCAGGGACGCGGGCGCACGAGAAATTCATACACCTGACTGCTCATGTCGCCGATATAGGCGTCGGCGGCCAGCGTATAGCTCATGTCGAACAGGCGCGGGCTGTCCACGTCGATCAGGATGCTGGGGCAGACGCGGATCGCCGAGTCGATATCCGGCCGCAACCGCGCGACCCTGTATTCCGGCGAGATATGCAGCTTCTTGCGGAACAGCATGACATGCGGCGCGAAGATCAGATTGTAGCGGTCGGCGTGCGCGCGAAACCACTCCAGCACCGCCGCGCCCTCGTCATACCAGGACGACAGATGCGGGTCGAAATGCGGGTTGTAGAGGAACACCGGCCGGTCATTGTCGAAGAAGCGCGGGCGGGCGTTCCGGTCAATCGTGTCGAACTTGGGATAGCCGATCAGGCGGCATTTGTCGGCAGTCGCGACGCCATGGCGCACCATCTCGTCGATCAGCTTCTGGCCGCTCAGCAGCATCAGGTCGAACTGCGCCAGTTCGGGATGATAGGCGACGTTGCGGTCGCCCGAGCCGTGCGGGACATAGCAGAAGGCGGGCGCTTGCCTGCCCAGCGCCCGCTTGACCCGCAGGCAGGTGCGCTCGGTCGACACGATCATGTCGACGCTGGCGAAGAAGGCCCGATGCGCGCGCAGCCGCGCCAGCCGGCGGGCGGGAAAGACCGCGTTGAACGGGGCCAGCGCAGCATTGGCGAGCGGCGACAGGTCGAGCGACACCCAGTCGATCCGCGCGGCGGCGTCGGCGGGGATGAGTCGCTCCAGCACGGCGCGGATCGCCGGCGTGCCATAAGCGGCGATGACGTGCAGGTCGGGGCAATGCAGCGCCGCCTGCGCCGCGATGCCAGCGATATGCGCGGCCTGATGCGCGGCGTCGTGGTTGAACAGGAACAGGATGCGCTTCACGGCTCGACACTCCCATCGCGCAGGAACGTCACGATCGCCTCCGCCGCGCGGCGCGATCCGCCGGGCGTCAGATCGCCCAGTGACGCCGCCGCCGCTTCCTCCTGCGCCGCGCGATACAGGCCATGGCGCGCCGGCGCGGCGTCGATCGCCTCCATCAGGTCGGCCGGGTCCTCCACCACATCGCCCAGACGCCAGAAGCGGAAGTCCGGGTCCTCGCGCCAGTCAATGCCATGCGCGTTCAGGAACACGCACGGGCGGGGCCGGGCGAGGAACTCGTAGACCTGGCTGCTGACGTCACCGACATAGATGTCCGCCGCGGCGGTATAGCTGTTGTCGAGCGACCGCTCCGACCCCGGATCGATCAGGATATGCGGCGTGCTGCGCCTGCGCCATGTGTTGCGCAGCCGTTCGGAGCGGCGCCGGAACATCTTCACATGCGGCGCGACGATCAGGTCGAAACGGTCCTGCGCGGCGAAGCCCTTCAGCATCGGCCCGATGAAGCGCCGCCAGCTGCTGAGACCCCGCGCCTTGTGCGGATTGTAGAGGACGACGGGCCGGTCGCTCGCAAACAGCGGCGCTTCGCTGGCGCGCAGCCGGTCGGCCACCTCGATCTTGGCATAGCCCGGCAGCGCATAGCCGCCGGGCTGGATATAGCCGAGCGAGAGCAGCCGGTCGGCGGTCTTGCGCCCGGTCAGCAGCACCAGATCGAACGCGGCGATGCGCGGCGAAAAGCCCACGGCGCGATCGCCCGAGCCATGCGACATGTGGATGCGCGCGGGCCGCTTACCCCGTTCCTTGCCGGCGAACAGGCTGCCCGCGCTGTCCTCCAGCGCGAAGATGGCGTCGAACCCCGCCAGTTCCGCTTCATTGGCGGCCAGCACCTGCGGCTTGGCGAGGCCAAAGACCTTCATCGCCTGGATCGCCCGCGCCGCCCAGGTCCGCTTCATGCGGATCACCGGCAGCGGCGGCGCGCCCCACGCCTTGCGTATCCGCTCCAGATGCAGCGGCGTTTCGGGATCATTATAGTAGAAGGCGACCTCGACGTCTGGCATAGCCGCCAGCTCGAACGCTATCGCGGCGCCGTGATAGCATTGATAGGCTTCGGCAATCAGCACAAAGGCGATTTTCATGCTGCGGCTCCATAAGGGCGGCCAGGGCATGAGGAAAGAGACATATGACCTCCCGCCCCGGCGGCCTGCGCCATTTCCTGACGCGCGACAGCTCCATTTCCCGTATCCTGCGCAATGCCGGCTGGATGCTGGCGGGCAAGGGCGTGGGCGCGGTGCTCAGCCTCTTCTACCTCGCCGCCGCGACCCGTAGCCTGGGACCCAAGGGTTTTGGCGAGTTCGCGCTGATCCTGAGCCTGGGACAGGCGGTCAGCGGCATCATGTCGTTCCAGACGTGGCGGCTGGTCATCCGCTATGGCGGCAGGCATGTGCTGGCAGGCGACCGCCCCGCCTTCAGCCGCATCGTCGCGCTGTGCGCGGGGATAGACATCGCCGCCGCCATCATCGGCTGCCTGCTGGCGACGCTGGGCGTGTGGCTGCTTGCGCCCAGCTTCGGCTGGACACCGGCGCTGGCGACGAGCGCGCTCTTGTTCGCCTTCGTCACCTTGCTCAGCTTCCGCTCGACCGCCGTGGGCGTGCTGCGCGTGCAGGACCGTTTCCGCGAAGGCGCGATGGCCGACGCCGCGCAGCCCGTCACGCGACTGGTCGGCGCGCTGGTCGTGCTGGCGATCGGTCCTACGGTGCCGCTGTTCCTCGCCGCATGGGCGCTGTCCGAAGTCACCACCGCCATCGCCTACTGGTATCTGGTCGTGCGCCGCCGGTCGGTCGTGATCGATCGCGACGCGCTGCGCGGCGCGCTGTCCGTGCCGCGCGAAAATCGTGGCTTCTGGGGCTTTACGGGCCTCACCAATCTCGGCTCCACCGCATCGTCGGCGCAGCAGCAATTGCCGTTGCTCACGGTCGGCCTGTTCGCCGGCCCGGTCGCCGCCGGCCTGTTCCGCTTCGCCAATCAACTGAGCCAGGCGCTGGCCCGCGTCGGCGATCTGCTCGCCCGCTCCATGTTCACGGAGATGAGCCGCGTTCACGCCGGCGAAGATCCGAACGCCGCCAGCGCCCTCTTCCGCCGCTCCAGCCGCATGGCCGCGATCGGCGGCGTCAGCGTCCTCCTGATCGTCGTGATCCTGGGCAAGCCCGCGCTCTACATCATCTCCGGCTCGGCCTATCTGCCCGCCTATCCGCTGCTGGTGATGCTGGGCGCGGCCGCCGCGATCGATCTTGCCGCCGTCGGCTTCGAACCCGCGCTGGTCGCGGCAGGCTATGCCGGGCGCGCGGTGGTGATCCGCCTGATCGCGCTCGCCGTGCTGGGCGGCACGCTCTGGGCCTTGCTGCCGGTGATGCAGGAACGCGGCGCGGGTATCGCCATCATCGCGAGTTCCTTCGCCAGCCTGATCCTGTTCGGCGCGGCCGCCTATCGCGCGACGGCGGCGCGCTGATCCGCGAGTATCTGCTCGATCAGCACCACATCCTCGGGCTTGTCCGCGTCGATACAGGCTTCCGCATCCCGCATCGCCACCAGCCGCGCATCGATGCCATAGCGCCGCCCGATCCGCGCGACGCCGCCGCGCAGCGTCAACAGCCGCAGCGCCGCGCCCAGCAACGGCAGCGGGCCGAAAGCGGCGACGACCTTCCACCCCTTCTTGCGGTCCTGCTCGATCTCGCGCCACAGCGCCATCACCGGCCGCGCGCGTTCGCTGCCCAGCCAGAACAGGTTCGCGCCCGACCACCAGCCGTCGCGGAACTTCAGCCACGTCCGCCGCGACTGCGGATAGCGCGCCAGCAGCGTCTCCCGCTCGACCATGCCGACCGCTAGATCAGCGCCGCGCGCCTCCCCCACAAACTGGTCGATCATCGCCGCGTCCAGCAGCACATGGTCCGCCGTCGTCACCAGCACCGGCAGGCTCGCCTCATCCAGCCGGTCGAGCAGCGACGCCGCAATGCCCGACCCGCTGACCTCGAAACTGACGCGCCGCTCCCTGCCCAGCCAGGCGGTGGCGGGATCGGCCTTGAGCGGCGCGGGGTCCTGCGTCAGCACGATCACCCGCTCGATCGCCGGATGCGCCAGCAGCGCGCGCGCCGGCCGGTTGATCATCGGCTCGCCCCCCACGGGGACCAGCGTCTTGACGGAAACACCCGCCGCCACGGCCAGCGGATCAGCCTTCGGCCGGGTGCCGGCGAGCAGGATGGCGGTGACGGGAAAGGCGGCGACCATCGCCGCGCGGTAGCCGAGCGGACCTGAAACGAAAAGCGGCTTATTTGCCCTTCGACACTTCCTTCGCCGGCGCGCTCTGCACCATCTGCGTCGGCATGCCGATGCGCAGCGCCTTCATCTGCGCCACCTTCGCCCGGAACGCCGCCAGCTCCGCCCCGGCCAGCTGCGCCGTCGTGGTGAACTTGACCGACAACGGGTTCACCGTCTGGCCGTTGCGATAGAGTTCATAATGCAGATGCGGCCCGGTCGACAGGCCGGTGGAGCCGACATAGCCGATCACCTGCCCGCGCCGCACGCGCTGGCCGACCGACGCCGCGATCCGGCTCATATGCGCATAGCCGGTGCCCAGGCCCCCGCCATGCTCGATCCGCACATAATTGCCATGGCCGCCATGCCGCCCGGCATAGGACACCACGCCATCGGTCGCCGCATAGATCGGCGATCCATAGGCCGCCCCGAAGTCGATGCCGGCATGCATGCGGGTATAACCCAGGATCGGGTGTCGCCGCGCGCCATAGCCCGACGTCATGCGCCCGGCGACGGGGGCCGCCAGCACGCCGCGCCGCTCGCCCACGCCCGACGCCTCGAACCATTCCTCGCGCCCGTCACGGACCCAGCGGAGCATGTCCACATCCTTGCCGCGCGCGCGCTTCAGCCCCGCGAACATCAGTTCGCCGACCTCCACGTCGCCGGTCTCAGCGCGGCGATAGCCGGTCACGATGTCATAGCGGTCGCCCGGCTGGATTGATCCCAGATCGACCTGCTTGGTGATGACGCGCAGGAACGACTGCACCGCCTTGGGCGGCGCGCCGGCCGCGCGGGCGGAGCGATAGATGCTGTCGCCAACCACACCCTGAATGCGCAGCGGCGTGTCGTCGACGCGGATCGGGATGCGCTTGACCTGCAACGCGCCGTCCAGCCGGTTCAATTCCAGCGCCAGGTCGAGCCGCGCGCGATAGGCCAGGTGATCGAGCGGCCGGGGCTGGTCGCGCCGCGTGCGCCGCCCCAGGATGATATCGAGCCGCGTGCCGGCCTTGAGCGCCTGCGAGTCGGCGCCGACCATGCTCATCACCGTCGCCACGTCGCCGCCGCCCACGCCCGCGCGGGACAAAGCGCGGCTCAGCGTATCGCTGCTGCCGATCTGCGCGGACAATTCGATCTGCGGGCGCTCGGGCGTCTCGCGCAGCGGTTGCACCGCATCGGTCGGCCCCATGCGCCGGCCGCTGTCCGCGCCCAGCGCCAGCGGCGTGATCATCTGGCTGCGGACCTCGTCGAACTGCGCCTCGTCCATCGGTGGGGCGGTGACGCCCGGAACCGGCGCAAAACCGGGCGCAAGCGCGATCGCAGCGCCGCACAGCGCCACACAAGTGGCAAGCCCGCGAAACCAGGTCAGGCTGCCGACGCGCTGGCCAAGGTCGGGGACCAGATCGACCTCGTCCGCCCAGTTGCGCAGTCGGACGCGCCAATGCTGTTGGGGAGCAGCCCGGCCGAAACCGCCGTTCAGCGATTCAGCCACCCACGACGACATGGCGGCCCCGCCTTGCGCATCGAACTGGCTATCTTGAAACAAACCGGCGACCCCTGGGCACGTTATTCATGACGTTGCCGTCCGCAACGGCCCCCGCGCCGTGCGTAGAGCCATCCTCTTGTGAAGAGACAGGGTTAAAGTCAAATAAACGAGGCAGGCTTCACCCGATCCTTGCGACGGATCGTTGCGGGCCATCGGCGAGAACCGGCTGGACAGACCAATGGCGCGCGCGGAAACGGCCGATCCGCCATGACGGCGGACCGGCCGCAGCCGGATAGCGCGATCCTTAGGCCGCGTGGACAAATTCAGCGTCTGCCGAATGGCCGGGATGGGTGGTTAGCGGAATGTCTGCTGTACGCAGCATCCATCAAGTTAGCGGAAATACAGCCGTCTTGCTCCTTGGAACGGGATAGCTCTGCCAGCCTTATTGGCTAACCGTCCATTTCGTCTGAACGTAAACGTGCCAGCTGGCGCTTTGCGCTATTATACACGCGCCAAATCCATATGGCGAAAAGAGCGAACGTGATGCCGCCTACGGCGATGCCTTCGGGCGCTGACGGTACTTCACCCATGCGACGGAATACGAGGCTCAAAATTGCCGCAATCATTAGCGGCATGATAGGCACTAAGCTAGAAGGGCCATTCATGCGCGGCCATCCGTCGCCAAGGTCTCTATCGATCCAAGCAATATACCGTCGCCACATGCCAGCCTCAAAACTTTTCTCTGATTCTGACGTTAGAGACGAACGTCGGCAACGAAGAACAGCGCAATCACGTGTCAAAGGCAAGAAATGGTCGAAAGTAGACGAACTTCCTTCCCTCGACCCACCGGGGCGTTCGGGGTCGGCCATGCCCCCGGCATGGCCTAAACAGTTCGGGGGACTGTTTACCCCGAACGGGTTGCGAAGACTTGGCAACTTGTTGCCGTAGTCGTAGCTGGGTGAGGGGGCTGAACCGCCAGCGTTGCATACTGCCCCCCCTCATCCAACTTCGCCTAAGCCCTTCGGGCAAGGCTTCGTATCCTTCTCCCTCCAGGAAGAAGGAAAGGTCTGAGAATGCTCGTTGTCAGACCTTCCGAATTTGCCCACGCGACCTAGATGATCGTGAAATCCGCGTTGGTCAGCGCGAGGCCCACCGTCAGCGTCGCGAACTGCACCGCAGCCCCCGCGCCATTGCCATCGGCATCATAGAGCAGCGCCCCGGTCCCGGCATTGTAGATGATCCGGTCGTTCGCATCGCCGGCCGCCGCGCCGGTCACGAAAGCGCCCGGCGCCAGCACGCCCGTCACCGGCAATGCGGCGAAGATGGCGTTCTCCAGGAAGATCGTGTCGTCCGCGACGTTGAAGTCGTTGATCTTGTCGATATTTCCGCCGCCCAGCGCTGTGTCGAAGTAGAAGCCGTCGGCCCCGGCCCCGCCGACCAGCGTGTCAACGCCCAGCCGCCCGTAAATCTGGTCCGCGCCGCCACCGCCGTTGACGACGTTGTTGCCGTCATTGCCGTACAGACGGTTGTCCAGCGTGTTGCCGATGGCGTTGATATTGGCCGTTCCGGTCAGCCGCAGCCGCTCCAGATTGGCACCCAGCGTATAGGTGATGGAGCTTTCCACGACATCGGTGCCCGCGCCGGCAGCTTCGGTCACGACATCGCCCACGCTGTCGACGACATAGGTGTCGTTGCCCAGGCCGCCCTGCATCTCGTCCGCGCCGCCCAGGCCATTGAGGGTATTGGCCCCGTCATTGCCGAACAGCCGGTTGTCGAGGCTGTTGCCGGTGGCGCTGCTGTTGGCCGTGCCGGTGAGCCGCAACCGCTCCAGATTGTTGCCGAGCGTCCAGGTGATGGAGCTTTCGACCAAATCGGTGCCCGCGCTCGCCGCCTCGGTGATGCTGTCGCCGGCATGATCGACGACATAGGTGTCATTGCCCAGCCCGCCGGCCATGATGTCCGCGCCGCCCAGGCCATCCAGCCGATTGTTGCCGTCATTGCCGAACAGCCGGTTTTCAAGGCCGTTGCCGGTGGCGTTGACATTGCCCGTGCCCACCAGCCGCAGCCGCTCGACATTGTCGCCCAGCGTGTAGCTGAGGCCGGTCTGCACCAGGTCGGTGCCGGCATTCAGGGCTTCGGTCACGACATCACCGGCATCGTCAACGATATAGGTGTCGTTGCCGAGGCCCCCGGCCATCGTGTCGGCCCCGCCCTTGCCGTCCAGCGTATTCGCGCCGTCATTGCCGACCAGGTCGTTGACCACCGCATTGCCGGTCGCGTTGGCGTTGGCCGCGCCGGTCAGCACCAGTCGCTCCACCGCACGGCCGGCCAGGCTGTAGGTGACGCTGCTGTTGATGATGTCGAAGCCTGCCACATTGCTCTCGACCACATTGTCGAGCAGATGGTCGACAAAATAGGTGTCGCTGCCGATGCCGCCGATCATCGTGTCGATGCCGGCGCCGCCGTCGATGATGTCATCGCCGCCGCGCGTTTCGATCCGGTTGGCCCCGTCGGTGCCGATGACCGTGTCGATCGTGCCGGCGGAGATCAGATTTTCGAACCCTTCTATCGTTTCGCCGTCACTCGTCGTTCCAGTGGCAAGGTCGATCGTGTAGGCGTTCGCCACATCATATTGAGTGGTGTCCAGCGTATCGACGCCATCGCCGCCATAGAGCGTGTTTGGCGTCGAACGGCCCAGATACATATGGTCGTCGCCGTCAAACCCGTACAGCGTGCTGCCGCCGCTATTATCCGCCACCAGCGTGTCGGCGAACGCCGAGCCATAGACCTGCTCGACACTCGAAAGAGAAACCGCGCCGCCCAGACCATTGGCCGCCACGCCGGTTTCCAGATCCACCGTCCAGCCGCTGGCCGCCTTTTCCAGATTGAGCGTGTCGGATCCGACGCCGCCGACGAAATTGTCGCCGCCGCCGCCTTCTTCCCACCACATGATGTCATCGCCGTCGCCGCCGATCACGTCGTCATCGCCGCCGCCAGCCATGAAGACATTGGCGAGGGCGTCGCCGGTCAGCGTGTCCTCGAACGCCGATCCGATCAGGCCCTCCATATTGGTGAGCGTGTCGGTGCTGATCCCGGTGCTCTGCGCACCTGCGATCGCCAGCGAGACGGTGACGCCCGAAGCGGCATGCTCATAGGAGGCCCAGTCCACATTGTCGCCGCCATCGATGCTGTTGACGCCCGTGCCGGCTTCCACGATGTCGTCGCCCATCCCGGCGCTGATGCTGTCATCGCCGCCCTTGGTCCAGATGCTGTTCGCGCCGGCCGTGCCCGTCACCGCATCGGCCGTGTCGCCGGAGATCAGATTCTCGAAATTGGTGTAGCTTTCGCCGTCGCTGGTCGCGCCCGTCACCAGATCTATCGAATAGCCGATATTGAAACTGTTGAATTCCGTGGTGTCCAGCGTGTCGATATCAGCGCCGCCGTCGATTGTCTCGGGGACGCCGAGGATGGCGTAGACATAATCGTCGCCATCCAGCGCGTAGATGGTCGTGCCCGTCTTGGACGTGATGACATCGTTATAATAGGACCCATACAGGACTTCGATGCTGGTCAGCGACACCGTGTGTCCGCCGACGCTGCTGGCGCCCGTCCCCGCGCGCAGATCGACCGTCCAGCCGACGCCCGACGTACTCAGATAATAAGTGTCGTTTTCGCTGCCGCCATCCACGATGTCGCTGCCGCCATTGTAGACGAACTGATCCGCGCCGCCCGCGCCGTTCATCGTGTTGGTTCCTGCGCCACCGTAGAAGGTGTTCGCCGTGTCGTCGCCGGTCAGCGTGTCGTCGAACATGCTGCCAGTCAGATTTTCAAAGCCGGTGATCGTGTCGGTGCCCGCCCCGATGGTGTTCTGCGCCGTCGTGATGGCCAGGCTGACGGTGACGCCGGCCGTTGCCCCCGCATAGCTCAGCGTATCGGTTCCCAGGCCACCGTCCAGCACGTCGTCGCCGTCTCCGTCGATGACCCGGTCGGCGTCATTGCCGGCATAGACCTTGTCATTGCCGGCCCCGCCCGTCAGCGTATCCTGGCCGGCCAGGCCATAAATGATATCATTACCACCCTCGCCATAGACCGTTTCATATTCGAAATTGCCGTAGATTTCGTCATCGCCCTCGCCGGCGTAGACGGTGCTGTCCCATATGCTCGGCGTAGGCGCCGTCGCGGCATGGCCGGTTGCCGACACGTTCAGCATATAGTTGCCGCCGGCCGCGATCGGGGCGATGCCGGCGGTGGCAAACTGCCCGACCTGGATATAATAGGTTCCCGCCGTCGTCGCCGTGAAGGTCAGGTAGCTGTCCAGCCCGTTCGTCGACCCAAGGCCGCCCAGGGTCAGGTCGCTATTGTCGTCATTGGCAGCGACCACGCCGCCCACGGCGTCATACAGCTTCAGCCAGGTGTCCACCCGACCAGCGCCATCCTCATTGATGCCGCGTCCGCCATCGACGTCGAGCGTGATCGTCTGTCCGGCCGTCAACGTGATCGCGAAATAGTCGAACTCGCCCGATCCCTGGCCGATGATCGACGTATGCGGGATGGTGCTGTCCCCGAACATCGGGGAAGCGGCGGTGGTCCAGTTGCCGGCGAAATCTATGCTGGTCGCGGTGGAGAAGCCATTGTTGGTCGCAACGGTGTCGATGAACGCCGGTCCCTGTTCCAGGACGATGAAATCATCCCCACCGCCGGCATTCACCGTGGTGACGGTTTGTCCATTGGCGCCAGTGACGATGATGTCGCCATCTTCCGTGCCGTCGGCCGTATTGGTTGTGGTATAGACTACGGACATTGTTCATCTCCCGCGGGAATTTGTGGGTTAAACCATCACAATTCGATTTCACGCGCGGCCCGATGACCCTTTATTGGGTATTTCATATATTTATTCTGAAATAATATTGGCGCTCACATGCCGATCAATCCGGCAGAACGGCCTCTGAAAAAAGATATACCCCCTCCTCAACGACTGCATGATTGCAGACCCGGCGCATGATATGCGTCAGGCACTGTCCATCCACCCAAAACGACTCGACGCCTTTCGATGAGGCTTCCACATTATTGCAGACTATTTCCGATTTTTGGAGTCCGATAATATGCATTGGGATATAGCAGCAAATACAGGCCGCAATAGAAACTTTATCTAATCACGATATATGCTTGGACCGAAACGACTACCGATCGGACATCAGTGGTCCTTATATGCCCCGCCGCCCCGCCGGGCCGATCGCACATCCCGACAATCCACCCTTGCGCTCCCACCGCGCCTCGACGACATAGGTCAGGTCATGGCCTCGTTCGCCCGCTCCTCCGTCACGGCCGTGCTGGGTCCGACCAACACCGGCAAGACCCATCTCGCGATCGAGCGCATGTGCGGCCATTCGAGCGGCCTCATCGGCTTCCCGCTGCGGCTGCTGGCGCGGGAAGTCTATGACCGCGTCGTCGCGATCAAGGGGCCAGCGCAGGTCGCGCTCATCACCGGCGAGGAAAAAATCGTGCCGCCGCAGGCGCGCTATTTCCTGACCACCGCCGAATCCATGCCCACGTCCGGCGATTATGCCTTTGTCGCGATCGACGAAGCGCAGATCGGCGCAGACCCGGAGCGCGGCCACGTCTTCACCGACCGGATACTGCACGCGCGCGGGCGGGAAGAGACGATGATCCTGGGGTCCGCCAGCATCGCCCGCCTCACCAAAGCACTGGTCCCCGATGTCGAAATCATCGGCCGCCCGCGCTTCTCCACGCTCACTTATGCCGGCGCGAAGAAACTCTCCCGCCTGCCCCGCCGCTCCGCCGTCGTCGCCTTCTCCGCCGAGGAGGTCTATGCCGTCGCGGAAATGCTGCGCCGCTTCCGGGGCGGCGCGGCGGTGGTGATGGGCGCGCTCAGCCCCCGCACCCGCAACGCGCAGGTGCAGATGTTTTTGAATGGCGAGGTTGACTATCTCGTCGCCACCGACGCCATCGGCATGGGCCTCAACCTCGACGTCGCCCATGTCGCCTTCGCCTCGCTGCGCAAGTTCGACGGCCGCCGCACCCGCCGGCTGACGGTGGCGGAGATCGCGCAGATCGCCGGCCGCGCCGGGCGGCACCACAAGGACGGCAGCTTCGGCGTGCTGGGATCAGGCGAGGGCGAGCCGGCCTTCACGGCGGAGGAGATCGAGGCGATCGAGGAACATCGCTTCCCGCCGCTCGAACAGCTCTTCTGGCGCGACGGCGCGCCCCGCACCGACAGCGTTGCGACCCTCATCGCCGATCTGGAGGAACGCCCCGACCGCCCCGAACTGCGCGCCGCGCCCGAAGCGATCGACCTGACCGTATTGAAACGCCTGGCCGACGACCCGCTGGTCATGGAGCGCGCACGCGGCCGGCGGCAGGTCGAGCGGCTGTGGGCGGCCTGCTCGCTGCCCGATTTCCAGAAGCTGGGCGCGGAACATCACGCCCGCTCGGTCACCGCGATCTGGCGCTATCTGTCGGAGGGCAAGGGGCACATTCCGCGAGACTGGTTCGCCGGGCAGATCGCGCGACTCGACTCGGTGCAGGGCGACGTGGACACGCTGTCGGGCCGGATCGCCGCCGCGCGCACCTGGTCCTATATCGCCCACCGCGCCGACTGGCTGGAGCATCCCGCCGAGATGGCCGAGCGCACCCGCGCGCTGGAGGAAAAGCTCTCCGATGCGCTGCATGCCGCGCTGACGCAGCGTTTCGTCGATCGCCGCACCACTGTGCTGTTGCGCGACATCGGCCAGAATGCCAGCACATTGCCGGTCAGCGTGGACGCCGACGGCGCGGTATTGGTGGACGGGGAAAGCATCGGACGGCTTGACGGCTTCCGTTTCTCGATCGATCCCGCTACCCGGTTCGCGGACAGGAAATTACTGCTGGCGGCCGCAGAGCGCCGTCTTGGGAGACTATTGCAGGTGAAGGCTGAAGAATTGCTGGCGTCGACCGACGCGGATTTTGCGTTGCTGGACGAAGCGGGCGCTGCGCCCGGCATCGGCTGGCAGGGCGCGCCCGTCGCCGCGCTGCTGACCGGCCCGACGCTGCTGACCCCGGAAATCCGCCTGGACCGCGCGCTGCTGGCGCTGGGGCAGGACGTGCAGAAGCAGGTCGCTGCCCGCATCGCCGCCTGGGTCGAAGCGCAGCGGCAGAAGCACCTCCTTCCCCTGCTCAAGATGGCGGAAAGCGCCGCCGATCCCGCCGTGCCGCCGGTCGTGCGCGCGGTCTTCGCGCAACTGGCCGACGCCGGCGGCGTCATCGCCCGCACCGAACTCGACCCCGCGCTCGCCCATCTCGACAAGGACCAGCGCCACCTGCTGCGCAAGGCCGGCATCGATATCGGCGTGCTCGACATCTATCATCCCGGCCTGCTGAAGCCCGGCGCGGCGCGCTGGCGCTCGGCGCTCAGCGCCGCGCGCATCGCCAAGCCCTGCCTGCCGCTGCCCGGCCCCGGCCTCACTTTGCTGCCCGCCGGCGACCGCCCGCAGCAGATGGGCGCGCGCATCGCCGGCTTCCGTACCTTCGGCGAGCAGATGCTGCGCATCGACATGGCCGAACGCATGGCCCGCGCCGCGCATGAGGCGATCGCGAAGAACGAACCGTTCATGGCCACGTCCCCGCAGATCGTGTCGCTTGGCCTCTCCGAAGACGCCTTCCTGACGCTGATGCGCGCCGCCGGCTTCCGCCCGATCGAGCCGCAGGTGATCGCCCCGGCCCCTGTTGCCGAGCCGGTCGAGAGCGCGGAGCCTGTCGAGGGCGCAGAAGCACCCGTCGAAGCGGCGGAAGCGCCCGTCGCCACCGGCGCGAACTGGGCCTTCCGTGGCCGGCAAAAGGCCCGCCCGCCCCGCGAGAACCACGCACGCGGCGATCACAAGCGCGACAGTCAAAAGCGCGAAGGCGGCAAGCGCACCGAAAATCGCGGCCCCCGCCCCGATAATCGCCCCGCCACCGCCAAGCCTGCTCCCGCGCCGGTCAACAACGCCTTCGCCGGCCTGGCGGAGCTTCTGGCCCGCAATGGCTGACGCGCCGGCGGCCGGCCACCTGCCGACCTTGCGTATCGACAAGTTCCTCTTCTTCGCCCGCCTCGCGAAAAGCCGCTCCCTTGCCCAGAAACTGGCGGAGGACGGTCATATCCGCCTGAACGGCCGCCGCATCGACCGCGCCCATGCGCCGGTGCGCGCGGGCGATCTCATCACCTTCCCGCATGGAGACAGCGTCCGAGTGGTGCGCGTCATCGCCCTCCCCGCCCGGCGCGGCCCCGCGCCCGAAGCGCAAGCCTGTTATGAGGAACTGACGGTCGGCGGGTGAGCATTGGCGCCAATCCCCACATTTGTGCTAATGTGGCCAGGCACGCAGGAACGACCGCCATGAGCCGCCTCACGATCGACATTACCGACCAGCAGCATCAAAGCCTGAAGGCCATGGCCGCGCTGCAAGGCAAGACGATCAGACAATATGCGCTGGAGCGCCTTTTCCCTGCGCAGTCGGACACGGACGGCGCCTGGGCGGAACTGCGGCAGTTGCTGGAGGAGCGCATCGAGGAGGCTCGGTCCGGAAACCTGTCACCGCTCAGCCTTGAGGACATTCTCGATCAGGAACTGGGCCGGAAAGCGCGCGGGTGAACCCGGGCTATGTTCTGACGGCCACGGCTGCGGAAGAGGCACGGCAGATCATCGCCTACACCGCCGAACGATGGGGTGACCGGCAGGCGCCGCAGGAATCGCCGCATGCACGCAGGCGCTTGCTACCGGAAACGGCGTTTTCAAAGACTTGAATGCCATTGCCCCCGGCCTTCGCATGGCGAGAAGCGAACATCATTACATCTTCTGCATGATCCGCGAGACACAGCCTGCACTGATCATCGCCATCCTGCACGAACGCATGGATCTGATGTCACGCCTGAAAGATCACCTGATCTGAACGGCATTTTCCAGTTATTCCAAGTCAACTTTCCACCCACTCCCCATTGCCCGAAAATACATATAGCTTCCCGCTCACGACTCCACGGGGTGAAGGGGCAGGATCATGGCAAGCTACAACCTGACGAGCGGCACCGACACTTTGACCGGCACGACCGGCAATGATGTTTTCACCGCCAATGCCTATCTGACGCCGCTCGGCATCCTCACCTCCACCCTGCAACAGTTCGACACGATCGACGGCGGCGCAGGCACGGACACGCTGGTCGCCGCGCTGATCGCCGACACGAGCTATGCGGGCCAGCCCTACAACGCCCGCCCGACGCTGACGAACATCGAAAATGTCATGATCAGCGCCTATTCCCCGCTCAGCGGATCGGGCGATACGGCGCAAAGCACGGTCACGCTCGACCTGTTCAATTCTAGCGGGATCACCACGCTCACCAATCGCGGCTCCAACACGCTGACCCGCATCACGAACGCCGGCAGCATCGTCAACTATGCCGTGCAGAACATGATCGCCGACGACCCCGAAGACGCCTTCATCGTCACCGGCATCACCCGCAGCGCCATCAACGTCTCCGCAATCAACATCCAGCGCGATGGCGACCTGGTCGAAACGCTGCGCTTCTCGACCAAGTCCGGCGCGGAACTCAACATGCTGAACCTGACGCTGACCAACGCCGACATCCTGCTCGACGCCCCTGCAAACAATCTCACCCTCGTCAGCGCGGGCGGCGCCAGCGTCAGTCGGCTGACATCGACCGATGCCAGCTACACCAACATCACGCTCAGCGGAGCCGGCGCACTGACGATCGACACCGGGGCCGTCCTGTATGTCGCCCGCGCCATCGATGCGTCCGCCATGACCGGCTCGCTGACGATCGAACCGCGCATCTTCAACATCAACAGCTACAAGGGCAGCGCGGGCGCAGACAACATCTACATCAGCACGATTACCGACCTGCCGCTGGTCGTCGCGCTCGGCACGGGCGACAATGTCGCGCAGATCGGTTCGTCGGCGCTCAGCACGACCGTCACGTCGCTCGGCGGCAAGGACCATATCGATGTCGGCAGCATCGGAAAACTGGTGCTCGATTCCGGCGCCGGTGAAGATTACGTCATTGTCTCCAACATGGCCCCCGGCGGGGTCAACAGCCTGCGCCTTGGTGACGGCAATGATTTTCTCCACCTCTTCGTCGCCCCGGATCTCGATGCAAGCGACGGATTTGCCGACATACTGGACGGCGGCGCCGGCACGCGGGATGAGATCCGCTTCAAAACCTACAACCTCACCGCGCAGCAGGGCGCACAGATCAAGAATTTCGAGATACTGAGCCTGATGCCCAGCGGGCTGTCGACGAGCGGCAATATCGACATGGCGGGCCTGCCCACCATCAATACGCTCCGGCTAGGCGACGAAATAGGCTATTTCGCCAATATCAAGGACAACACGCACATCTATCTCGCCAATGGCCTGGGTCAGTATTTCGACCCCGGCGTCAACGACACCACCACGAACAGCCTGACCTTCCACATCGGCACAGCCGCCACGCCACTCGAACCCGGCCTCAACAACCAGGGCGACACGATGCGAACCGGCGTCTGGATCGCGCAGGGCGGGCGCGCCGTGGAAAGCATCAATGTGGTGAGCGAAGGCGGCTTCGTGGCGCCGGCCACCAGCGACCAGCCTCCCGATTTCAGCAGCGATTGGGTGACCGGCGACTATAACCTCATGAGCATCATGGACGGCCCCGGCCTCACGAAGATCACCATCAGCGGCAATGAAGACCTGATGCTCTCCGTCAATGCGGGCACGACCACCGTCACCACGATCAACGCCGCCACCCTCAACGGCCGGCTCGACCTGACCGGCGATTTCGACAGGGGAGAGGATTATCGCGGCGTCATCGTCTCGTCCGCCGGCGCGACCATCACCGGCGGCAAGAGGGACGACATCCTGACCGGCGGCGCTGGCGCGGACACATTCGCCTTGTCCGCCGGCGGCAAGGACGTCGTGTTCTTCCGCATGCTGGCCGATTCCGAATTCGGTTCCTCCGACCGGATCGGCGGCTTCACCGGCGGCGACGACAAGCTCTCCTTCAACGGCGACGCAGGCGCGGGCGGCATATTCCAGGGATCGACCGACGTGACCGAGGTCCTGCTCTTCAGCCAGAAGACGCCGTTCCAGAACGCGGACACCGTCATCACGCTCGAC
Organism: Sphingobium sp.; assembly: GCA_044237945.1. Classification (GTDB taxonomy): domain Bacteria; phylum Pseudomonadota; class Alphaproteobacteria; order Sphingomonadales; family Sphingomonadaceae; genus Sphingobium. The sequence goes on from JBIIEH010000008.1 coordinate 36,962, forward strand.
TATGGCGGCAACCAGAACGGCATCGCCGCCGTGCAGGACCGCATCGCCACCATGCACGCGCTCGCGCCGACCGACTATGCCTCCGCCTATGACACGCAGAGCCGCACCTTCTACATCGATTCCAATCAGGACGGCCTGCTGTCGTCCGCCGACGTGGCGATCGTCCTCACCGGCACGCCGACGATCGCCTTCTACGACCTGATGCTCGTCTAGGCCGCGCGCACTCTGCGCATCGACAAGTTCCTCTTTTTCGCCCGACGCCGGAAGCGCAAAGCTGTTATGAGGAACTGACCGTAGGCGGCTAGAAATTCGCCTTACCCGACGGATCCGATCGATTCCTGCCAAGGTCCCGTGCCGCCGTCCAGACCGCTTTCATATTCCTGCCGACATAGACCTGTGGCTCGGACGGAACATAGCCTTCCTTCGCCTCCCAGCGCGCCACCTTGGCCCGCGCCGCGTCGAAGGAATCGCGCAACGACGCGCCGTTCCGAAGGCTTCCCTCCAGAAACGCCTCTCCGAAATAGGTGAGTTGGCGGCTGTCATCGCAACCGAAAGACGTTCGGTCTTTTCGCGCAGCAGCGATGACGATCGTGTCGTCATTGGCCAGCGCGTCTATCCAGCTTCCCGCATAACAGGCCGATATCACGATGACCCGCCGCCTGATCCCCGCCCGACCCAGCGCTTCCGACAGGGACGACGCCGATATCGCGCTCAGGCTGTCAAAGTTCGGCAGATCGGTCTGCAATTCGGCACCCGCCGATCCATGCGACACGAGATAGATGAACGCCATATCGTCCGGCTCGTCGGCCCGCTTTCCCATGGCGTCAAGAACGGACGCCATGTTGCGCCGGGTGGCGAGCGGCACGTGTAACTGGTCGCTCGCACTGTTGGAGAGCAGCACAGCGCCGCGATAGCCTTCGCCATAATGCGCCGTGACGGCGCGGATCGCGGCTCCCGCCTCGCGCGAGAACTGCGCCTGCCTGCCGGCCGCGACCGCCAGCACATATATGTCCGACCGGCCGGCCCGCGGCGCGCCAAAGCGTCGCACGGCGCCCTCCACAAGCGCTGGCTGCGCCTCCCACAGGCGATCGGCCTCGATGGCCGGTAGCTCTTCGACATCCCGCTCGCTCTGCGCCGCCTGGGCGGGATCGATCAGCGCGCGGGTCTGGCGCGCCATGTCCCAGAAGAAATAATCGGTCTGGGTGAACGTGAACGCCACAGCGTTCGCGCCGATGACCAGCAAAAAGGCGGCGATGTGACGTATCCTTCCCGCAGGGAGCTTCCGGGACCAAAGAGCGCCGACAATCATCGCGATCCCCAGCACGACGGACGCGCCCAGGAGCGCAGGGTCGTCACCCTGCAACGACACGATCGCGTTCATGCCTTCGCAGACCAGCGCGATGATGAGGAAGGATGCGACCAGTCCCGATGCCGATGCGCGCAGCCCGAGCACCCAACCCGCCAGCAAGGCCGCGAATACCGGCGTGCCCGACATGAACAGCACGGAACTGACGGTTTCGCCCTCCTCCATCGGAAAGAACATGGTGTTGGCGATGATGGCGATGACGTTCAGCGTCCACAGAGCCGCGATCAGCCCAGGCTCCGCGTGATCCATGCTCAGCCAGGTCACCGTGCGTCCGCCGTTCGTCAGGCGGTTCGCCTCTACCGTTTCCTGTTCATTCGCCTGCACCCGCTCGTCTCACTCGCTATTTGCCCGCATCCCTCCAGCCTAGCACCGCCGGCTTGCAAAATTCTTTCGGGCCGGCGAGTCCCAACCCTCCCTTGGCCCGCGCCAACATTATCCTCATTGACCTGCGCCGTCCCCCGGCATAGCAGGACGCCCGCTCACCACCACCTCCCAGAGTGCCTGACCAATGACCTACGTCGTGACCGACAACTGCATCCGCTGCAAATTCATGGATTGCGTAGAGGTCTGCCCCGTCGACTGTTTCTACGAGGGCGAGAACATGCTGGTGATCAACCCCAGCGAGTGCATCGACTGCGGCGTATGCGAACCGGAATGCCCGGCCGAGGCGATCCTGCCGGATACCGAGAACGGGCTGGAGAAGTGGCTGGAACTCAACACCAAATTCTCCGCCGAATGGCCCAACATCACGGTCAAGGGCGATGCCCCCGCCGACGCCGACGAAATGAATGGTGTCGAAGGCAAGCTGGAGAAGTTCTTCTCCGCCGAACCCGGTCAGGGCAGCTGATCTAAATCCGATTCTGTCCCATATCGGGTGACGCTCCGCGCCTGTTCCGGCGAGGGGTGGCAATTTTATTACGAATCTGCTATGTCATCCCGGCAGACGGACGATACCGCGTCCGTCCCGGAGAATATTCTTCATGTTATGACGGTGACGCCGCGGACCACCCGGCAAGCAAAACAGCCTGCTCACCGCGACGCCCCGCTCCCCGGATTCGAATGGAAAGGTTTCAAATGGCTGCCAAGGCGCTGTCCTTTGACGTTGGTGACTATGTCGTTTATCCCAAGCATGGCGTCGGCCGTGTAGTGGAACTCCAGAAGGAGCAGATCGCCGGAATGGAGCTGGAGCTGTACGTGCTCCGCTTCGAAAAGGAGCGCATGACGCTCCGCGTGCCCACCAACAAGGCCGAGGGCGTCGGCATGCGCAAGCTGTCGTCGAACAAGACGCTCGAAGAATCGATGGAAACCCTGAAGGGCAAGCCCAAGGTCAAGCGCACCATGTGGTCGCGCCGCGCGCAGGAATATGAAGCGAAGATCAACTCGGGCGACCTGGTGTCGATCGCCGAAGTGACGCGCGACCTGTTCCGCGCCGACGACCAGCCGGAACAGAGCTATTCGGAGCGTCAGATCTTCGAAGCCGCCTCCTCGCGCCTCGCCCGCGAGCTGGCCGCGATGGAAGAGACCGACGAGCCGACCGCGCTCAAGAAAATCCTACACATCCTGAACGAAGCTGCGCCGAAATACGCCAAGGTCGAAGGCTGACGGGATTTCCGGTTCAAGCCGACAGCGGCAGGACCAGATACAAGGAAAGGGCGTCCCGACAGGGGCGCCCTTTCTGATTGGATCACTCGCCCTTCACGGCGCCGGCGGCGTCCTTCGCGGCGTCGCCCACGTCGCTGGCGGCCTGACCGACCTGCGTTGCGGCGGTGGAAACCGCGTCGTCCTTCTTGGTCTGGCTGGTTATCAGGAAGAAGGCGGCGACCGCCACCACCAGCGTCAACAACACCAGCGCGATGGCCGTCCCGCCGCCGCTCTTGCGCTCGATGATGGTCGTCGTCGGCCCGCTTTGTGGCGCCCGAGTCTGTTCATATTCCGCCATGATGTCCTCCTCTTTTTCAAGGCCACCCACGGCGCCATCAACCTGTCGCGACGGCCGATGTTCCTTAATCCGGCGTTCAGCCGCCGCCGCCCATCCGCCCCTCGCGGGGCGACAGGCGACCCCGAGCTGACCCTGACCAGACAATGTAACCCTGTTGCCATCAAACGGAAAAATCCCTGTGGCAAAGAATGCCGGCCTGGCCTATCCAGAGCGCGGGACGCGGCAAAAGAACAATGGCCACCGCGCGGGAGACGCGGGACGCCATGAGCGGAGAGTGTGTTGAGTGTCCTGACAATCGACTTCGAGGCGAGCTGCCTGCCGAAGCATGGTCGATCCTTCCCGATTGAAGTCGGCATCGCCGTCCACGGACAGGCGCGCAGCTGGCTGATCCGCCCGCATCGCGACTGGTGGGGCTGGGACTGGACCGCCGAAGCCGAAGCCCTGCACGGCATTTCGCGCGAACGCATCGACAATGAAGGTCTGCCGGTGGAGCAGGTGCTGGCCGAGCTGTCGCAGGCCGTGAGCGGCCATCGCGTCGTCGCCGATAGCCGCATCGATCAGTATTGGCTCGACACGCTGGCCGCCGCCGCCGGCCTGTCCGCGCCGGTCGCGATCGAGCATGTGTCCGACCTGCTGGACGAAATGCACGCGACTCAGGACTCGATCGCGCAAGCCGTAGCGGCGGCGGACAGCGCCTATCCCGCGCGCCACCGCGCCGCCAGCGACGCGCTGTGGCTCGGTTCGCTGATCGACCGGCTGAAGGCGGACACGCTCGCGCCCGCCTCCATCATCGCCTCAGCGCTGCCCGCAGCTATCCCCCTCGCCCGCCACTAGGTCCAGGCACCGGCCGTCGATCTCGCCGGCCGGCACCGGCAGGCCGATCAGCGCCGCGAGCGAGGGCATGATGTCCACCGTCTCGATGCCCAGCGGCTGCTCGAAATGCCGCATATCCTTGCGCCAGAACAGGATCGGCACGCGGCGGTCGGTGTCCCAGGGCGAACCATGGGTCGCAACATAGCCCTTGGTCGGATCGACGATCGACATCACGCGGGGCTTGAGCATCAGCAGCAGATCGCCCGATCGCTGCGGATCGAAGCTGGCCCGCGCTTCCTGCAACAGGCTCCAGCTTTCCGGCGGGCCGGAGGGCGACGGCGTCGCCGCGATCTCCGCCTTGGTGAACACGGTCTGCACCTGCGGGTGCGCGCGCAGCAGGGCCAGCGCCGCCGTCTCCACCTTTGCCCGCTCGGCCGACGTCAGGTCGCGGCCCAGATACAAGTCGCCCGCCGGCCCGTCGCCCAGGATCAGCCGCTTGTTCTGGATGCCCGTCTTTTCCATCAGCGCCGCATTCAGCGCCTTGGGCGTCAGCGCGACATCGACTCGCTGCTCCATCGGCATCGCGTTCAGCTGGTGCCGCTCGGGCAGGTCATGGCCGCCATGGTCGGCGGTCAGCACTACGACATAGTCGATCCCGTCCTTGTCCAGCCGGTCGAAGAAGGCGCCCAGTTCGCGGTCCACCCGGTCGACCTGGATGCAGCTTTCGGTGCCTTCGGTGCCATAGGTGTGGCCCACATAGTCGGTCGCCGACAGGCCGATCGAGATGATGTCGGTCTGCGCCTGCTTGCCCAGCCCCATGCTCTCTATCGCGCCGGCGGCCAGCACCAGCACCATCGCGTCATATTCGGGCGACGCGCGGAAGCCCTTGAAATCGCCCGCCTCGCGCGCAAAGCGCCCGTTCCCGACCGTCTTGCCTGCGCCGATGGCCACGGGGAAATCCTTGGCCGCGCACTGCGGCGGCAGCTCAAAGCCGCCATTGGCCTGCGCCAGTCGCTGCGCGAACGCCTCGTTCACCTTGGCCACCAGCGGCGGCGTCGCGATGCCCGGATAGCTGACGAAGCCCTTCGACCCCATCCACCAGACCTGATCGGCGGTCGGCCCGCCCATCATGATCGCCGCGCGGTCCTTGCCCGCCACCGACACCACGCGCGTCGCCGGATTGGCGATCTTCATCCGCCCGCCCAGCGTCGGCGCCTTCAGGTGCAGCGGCGATGCGACATAATTCTCGCTGTCGGTGCCCGGCTGCGTCTCGTCCTCGGCGCAATAGACCGACTTGTCGCTGCGCGCGATCGACTGGTCGAACCAGTTATTGGCGATGACGCCGGTGCGCGACGGGCGCGATCCGGTCAGGATCGTGCTGTGGCCGGGGCACGTCTCGGTCGCGGCATGGCTCTGGTAACCGCGCGGAAACACCGCGCCCTCGGTCAGGCGCTTGAGGCCGCCGGTGTAGAAGGGCCGATATTCGCTGAACAGATCGGCCGAAAACTGGTCCACCGATATCGCGACGATCAGCTTGGGCGGCTTGGCGGGCGCCGGCGCAGTCTGGGCCAGAGCCACGGGCGCAGCGGCGATCATCAGGGCGGCGGCGAGCGAACGAAACATCTGGAAATCCTTTGCGAACCTTGACGGCACAGGACGTCGGACCTAGCCCGGCGAACATCCTGCGACCAGAGGCCCGATGCGGATTTTTCATGTCCTTGTGATGACGCTTTTGCTGCTGCTGTCGCTGCCGGCCGCCGCGCAAACGCACATCTCCGCCGGCCTCGCCGCCGAAAGCGCTGCGCCCGCGCCTGGCAAAACGACGACCATCGCCTTCCGCATGGCACCGCAGCCGGGCTGGCACGGCTATTGGGAAAATCCCGGCGACGCCGGCCTTGGCATGCGCGTCGAATGGACCCTGCCAAAGGGCGTGACCGTCGGCCCGATGCGCTATCCGGTGCCCGAAACGCTGCTGGTCTCGGGCCTGATGAACCATGTCTATGAGGGGCCATACGCCATCCTCTCGACGCTGACGATCGCCCCGGACATAAAGCCCGGCACGCCGCTCCCCATCCGCGTAAAGGCCAACTGGCTCGCCTGCACCGAAAATGTCTGCGTGCCCGAACAGGATGAACTGACGCTGGACCTGACCGCCGGCGACGGCGCGGTCGATCCGGCGACGCGCGGACGCTTTGACGAGTGGCGCACCCATCTGCCCCGCCCACTGGGCAGCGAAGCGACCTATGAAGTCAGCAACGGCCGCCTGCGCCTCGCCATCCCCTTCCCCGCCGACATCGCGGTGGAAAACGTCCACCTCTTCCCGCTCGCTGAAGGCTTCGCGAAATATGCAGCGCCGCAATCCGTCCGCCGCGCCGGCGACCGCCTGCTGATCGAAACTGACGCGCCCGACGCACCAACCGGCGCGGTTCAGGCGGTCCTGCGCACCGGCGACCATGAAGGCTTCCTGCTCACCGCCCGCCCCGGCGCGATCCCCGCCGAACAGGGGATGATGGCGACGCTGCTGATCGCGCTGGGCGGCGCGCTGCTGGGTGGCCTCATCCTCAACATCATGCCCTGCGTCTTCCCGATCCTGGGCCTGAAAGCCATGAGCCTGGCCCGCGCCGGCGGCGAGGAGCGCGTCGTGCGGCGCGAAGCGATCGCCTACACCGCCGGCGTCGTCGCCACCTGCCTGGCGCTCGGCGCGCTGCTGCTGGCCCTGCGCGCGGCGGGCGCGGCGCTGGGCTGGGCGTTCCAGTTGCAGGACCCGCGCATCATCCTCATCCTGCTGCTGCTGGTCACCGCCATCGCCCTCAACCTCGCCGGCCTGTTCACCCTGCCCACCCTCGGCGGCGGCGACAAGCTCGCAGGAAAAGGCGGCGCAGCCGGCGCGTTCTGGACCGGCGCGCTCGTCGCCTTCGTCGCGACCCCCTGCACCGGCCCGTTCATGGGCGCAGCGATGGGCGCAGCTTTGGTCCTTCCGCCCGCCGCCGCCCTCGCCGTGTTCGCCGGCCTCGGCCTCGGCCTCGCCCTCCCCTTTCTCGCGATCGGCTTCCTCCCCGCCCTGCGTAAGCGCCTGCCCCGCCCCGGCCTCTGGATGGAACGGGTGCAGCGCATCCTGTCGATCCCGATGTTCCTGACCGCACTCGGGTTGCTCTGGCTGCTCGGCCGCCAGCGCGGGAACGAAGCGCTGGCGATCGGCCTTGTCGCGGCGCTGCTGCTCGCCATCACGCTCTGGTGGCTCGGCCGTCGCCAGCGCCGTGGCGGCACGGGCGGCATCGCCGTCCTGCTTACAAGCCTCGCGCTGGTTGCAGCCTCCGCCCTGCTCCTCCCCACGCAGGACGCCGCAAAGGCCCATGCCGGCAACGCCCTCGCCTTCGATGAAGCCCGCCTCACCACCCTGCGCGCGCAAAACAAGCCGGTCTTCCTCTACTTCACCGCCGACTGGTGCCTGACCTGCAAGGCGAACGAAGCCGCCGCCATCGACCGCGCCGAAACCCGCGCCGCCTTCGCGCAGAAGGGCGTGACCGTCATGGTCGGCGACTGGACCAATGCCGACCCGGCGATCACCCGCTTCCTCGAAGGCCAGGGCCGCTCGGGCGTTCCGCTCTACCTCTGGTACGCGCCGGGCAAGCCAGCACAGGTCCTGCCGCAACTGCTGACCCCCGCCACCCTGACGGCGCTGCACTGATGGCCAAGGCACGCGCCGACCAGCTGCTCGTCGATCGCGGCCTGGCCGAAAGCCGCGCCCGCGCGCAGGCGCTGATCCTCGCCGGGCATGTCTTTTCGGGCGAAAGGAAGATCGACAAGCCCGGCCAGCAAATGGCCCCCGAAGCCCCGCTCGAAGTGCGCGGCCGCGACCATCCCTGGGTCTCGCGCGGCGGCATCAAGCTGGCGCACGGCCTCGATCATTTCGATATCGATCCGAACGGACTGGTCGCGATGGACGTCGGCAGCTCCACCGGCGGCTTCACCGACGTACTGCTCACCAACGGGGCCGCCCGCGTCTATGCGATCGATAGCGGCACCAACCAGCTCGCCTGGAAACTGCGCTCCGACGACCGCGTCATCGTCCACGAACAGACCAGCGCCCGCATCCTGACCGCCGATCACATCCCCGAACCGATCGACATCTTCGTCTGCGACGCCAGCTTCATCTCGCTGGCCAAGGTGCTGGAGCGCCCCTTCACCTTCGCGAAGCCGGGCGCGCAGGTCATTGCACTCATAAAACCCCAGTTCGAGGCGGAACGCAGCGAAGTCGGCAAGAACGGCGTCGTGCGCGACGAAACCGTCCACGCCCGCGTCTGCGCGCAGGTCCGCGACTGGCTCGAAGCACAGGGCTGGACCGTCACCGGCATCGTCCCCAGCCCCATCACCGGACCGCAAGGCAATGTCGAGTTCCTCATCCACGCCACGCTTGGCGGAAATTGAAGCCCGGTTCGTCTCTCGCCATACAATAACAATATGCGACGAAAGCCCGGCTTGAGTCGCTGTATAAGGCCAGTTAGCGCTTCCCCATGCGGTCCTCCTCCATCGCCATCCTCCTCGCCATCGCCCCCGTCGCCCTGCTCGCCGGCTGCGGTTCAAAGAAGGAGCAGCGCGCCCGCCCGCCCGCTCTGGTCGAAGCCAGCGCCATCGCGCCCGCGACCTTCACCGACAATATCGAAGCGGTCGGCACCGCCATGGGCAATGAACAGGTCATCCTGTCCGCCCCCGTCACCGAACGCATCACCGCGCTGAACTTCGCCGATGGCGGCTTCGTACGGAAGGGGCAGATCATCGCCACCCTGGCGCAGGGTCAGGAGCAGGCCGAATTGGCCTCCGCCCAGGCCCAGGCGTTGCAGGCCAGGCAGCAACTCGACCGTATCGCCGCGCTCAAAAATCGCGGCTTCGCGACCGGCGCGACGCTGGAGCAACAGGTCGCCATCGCTGACGCCGCCCGCGCCAACGCCGCGCTCGCCAGCGCCTCGATCGACGATCGCGTCATCCGCGCGCCGTTCGACGGCTGGGTCAGCCTGCGCAACGTCTCGGTCGGCGCGATCATCTCGGCGGGCACCACCATCGCGACGGTCAGCGATCTGTCGCGCATCAAGCTCGACTTCACCATTCCCGAAACCCGGCTGTCCCTGCTGCGCGAAGGCATGCCGATCCGCGCGACCGCCGCCGCCTGGCCCGACCGCCCGTTCAACGGCACGATCGCCACGATCGACCCGGTGGTCGATCCCAACAGCCGCGCCGCCCGCGCCCGCGCCATCCTGCCCAATCCCGACCGCGCGCTCAAACCCGGCATGCTGATGACCGTCAGCGTCCTCTCCCGCCAGCGCCAGTCACTCGCCGTGCCCGAACTCTCGGTCATCGGCGATGGCGAGGACCGCTTCGTCTTCGTCGTCGAGGAGCGCAAGGCAAAGCGCGTCAAGGTGCAGACCGGCGCGCGCCAGAATGGCGTCGTGGAAATCACGGGCGGGCTGAAAGCGGGCCAGATCGTCGTGACCGAAGGCGTCGTGAAGCTGACCGATGGCGCACCCGTCCGCCTGCCCGGCGACCCGGAACCCAAGGGGCCGGGCAAAGGGCCGAAGGGCTGAGGGCGCAATCCATGCAACTGTCCGATCTTTCCGTCCGCCGCCCGGTCTTCGCCGCGGTCGTCGCGGTGCTGCTCTGCATCGTCGGCGTCGTCGGCTATATGAGCCTGTCGATCCGCGAATATCCTGACACCGACCCGCCGATCGTCTCGGTCGACACCACCTATACCGGCGCCGCCGCATCGGTCGTGGAAACCCGCATCACCCAGATTCTGGAAGACGCCGTGGCGGGCGTACAGGGCATTCAGACCGTCACCTCCTCCTCGCGCGACGGCACCAGTTCGGTCACGATCGAATTTGATCCCTCGCGCAATATCGACGAGGCCGCCAACGATGTCCGCGACCGCGTCGGCGCGGTGACGCAGGACCTGCCGGAGGACGCGCTCGCGCCGCAGATCCGCAAGGTGGACGCCGACGCGCGGCCGATCATGTTCATCGTCTTCACCAAGGCCGGGTGGAGTTCGATGCAGATCGCCGAATATGTCGATCGCAACATCTCCGATCGTTTCTCCGCCATCGACGGCGTCGCCCGCGTGCAGGGCGGCGCGGACGAGCGCCCATCCACCCGCATCTGGCTCAACGCCGACAAGCTCGCCGCCTTCGGCCTGACGCCCGCCGATGTGGAAAGCGCCCTGCGCGCACAGAATGTCGAGCTGCCCGCCGGCCGCTTCGAATCGAAGGACCAGAACCAGACCCTGCGCGTCGAGCGGGCCTACGCCACGCCCGAACAGTTCGCCACGCTGGTCGTCGGCCGCTCGGCGACGGACGGCTATCAGGTGCGGCTGGGCGATGTCGCGCGGATCGAGCGCGGGTCGGAGAATATCTACACCCAGTTCCGCTCCAATGGCGCGGTCGGCATCGGCCTTGGCATCATCCGCCAGTCGGGCGCGAACACGCTGGAGGTCGCCGACAAGGCCAAGGCGCTGATCGAGGAACTGCGCGGCACTGTGCCTGAGGGCATGAAGATCAACATCGGCTCGGACGAAAGCCAGTATATCAGCCGCGCCATCGATAACGTCTATGACACGCTGATCGAAGCCGCGATCCTGGTGGTCATCGTCATCTTCCTGTTCCTCGGGTCGCTGCGCGCGACGATCATCCCGGCGGTGACGGTGCCCATCTGCCTGCTGGCGACCTGCGCCGTCATGTGGCTGCTCGGCCTGTCGCTGAACCTGCTCACCCTGCTCGCCTTCGTGCTGGCGATCGGCCTGGTGGTCGACGACGCCATCGTCGTGCTGGAAAATGTCTATCACCGCATCGAACAGGGCGAGGACCCGTTGCTCGCCTCTTTCGTCGGCACGCGGCAGGTCGGCTTTGCAATCATCTCCACAACGCTGGTCGTCTGCGCCGTGTTCGTGCCGGTGATGTTCCTCGCCGGCCAGACCGGCCTTCTGTTCCGCGAACTCGCCATCTCCATGATCGCGGCAATCGCCTTCTCCGGCTTCATCTCCTTGAGCCTCGCGCCGATGCTCTGTTCCAAGCTTCTGAAGCACAGCGAGCGGTCGCGCCTCGCCAAATGGGTGGATGATCGGTTCCAGCGCCTCGAAAACGCCTATTCCCGCCTGCTCGACCGCGTGATCCGCCGCCCGCTGTTCACGCTGCTGGGCGTCGTCGCCTTCATCGGTCTGGCCGGCGCAGCCTTCAGCCTGCTCCCCAACGAACTCGCCCCGGCCGAGGACACCGGCGTCATCGACGGACAGGTCGCCGCGCCCGAGGGCACCGGCTTCGAGACGATGAAGCTCTACGCCGCGCGCCTCGAAAAGGACATGCAGCCGCTGATGGACGAAGGCGTCCTCAAGGTGCTGAACGTCCGCGCGCCGGCCGGCTTCGGCAGCAGCGACGACTTCAACGGCGGCAACATCATCGCCTTCCTTCAGCCCTGGGAGGACCGCACCGTCACCACGGCCGAAGTCGCCGCCCGCATCAACCAGATCATCGCGCAGCAGACCGCCGTGCGCGGCAATGTCGCCCCGCGTTCGGGCCTGGGCCGTGGTCGCGGCCTGCCGGTCAACATCGTGCTCGCCGGCTCCACCTATGAGGGCCTCGTCGCCGCGCGCGACCGCATCATGGAAGCGGCCGCCAGCAATCCCGGCCTCATCAATCTCGACAGCGACTACAAGGAAACCAAGCCGCAAATGCGGATCGAGGTGAACCAGCAGCGCGCCGGCGACCTCGGCATTTCCGCCAGCGACATCAGCCAGGCGCTCCAGACCCTGCTCGGCTCGCGCCGCGTCACCACTTATGTCGACCGGGGCGAGGAATATCGCGTCATCGTGCAGGCCGAACAGCAGGGCCGCCAGACCCAGGCCGATCTGGAGCGGGTGCAACTGCGCAGCCGCACCGGCGCGCTGGTGCCCCTGTCCGCCGTCGTCACCCTGCGCGAAGTCGCCGGCCCGCGTCAGCTCAACCGTTATAACAAGCTGCGCGCGATCACGCTGACCGCCGCATTGGCCCCCGGCTATTCGCTGGGCCAGGCGCTTGGCTTTCTGGAGGATCAGGCGCGCCAGTCGCCCGAAGTCCTCGCCATCGGCTATCGCGGCGAAAGCCAGTCGCTGCGCGAGACCGGCGGGTCGATCTGGCTGGTCTTCGGCCTCACCATCCTGATCGTCTATCTGCTGCTCGCCGCCCAGTTCGAAAGCTTCATCCACCCCGGCGTCATCATTGCCACTGTCCCGCTGGCGGTCGCGGGCGGCGCGATCGGCCTGTTGCTGACCGGCGGGTCGGTCAATCTCTACAGCCAGATCGGCATCGTCATGCTGGTGGGCCTCGCCGCCAAGAACGGCATTCTGATCGTCGAGTTCGCCAACCAGTTGCGCGACGAGGGGCTGGAAGTCGCCGACGCCATCCGCCAGGCCGCCACCCGCCGCCTGCGCCCCATTCTGATGACCTCCATCGCCACCGTGTTCGGCGCGATCCCGCTGGTCATCCGGGGCGGCGCGGGCGCGGCCTCGCGCCACTCGATCGGCGTCGTCATCGTCTTTGGCGTGTCCCTTGCAACGCTGATAACCCTCTTCCTGATCCCGATCTTCTATTCACGGGTTGCGGGACGGACGGTTTCTCCGCAAACCGTCAGCCGACGGCTGGATTCGGCGCTCAAGGATTCGCCCGAAGCCGCCGAATGAGTGGGGGTCGCTGCTTCCAATGAACGAGATCGCGTCTGCGGGCCAATTGCGCCTGTCCTATCTGCGCTGGGCGCTGGTCACCGTGCCGGCCATCGTGTTTCTGGGCTTCCTGTCCGGTCGCTTCGCCAATAGCGGCTATCAGAACCGCTGGTTCGCCGCACTGGAAAAGCCCGCCCTGATGCCGCCCGCCGCCGCCTTCGGCATTGTGTGGACCATCCTCTATATCGGCATGGCCCTGGCCCTCGCGATCGTCCTGCACGCCCGCGGCGCGCGGATGCGCGGCCTCGCCGTCGCCCTGTTCCTCGTCCAGCTCGCGATGAACCTGCTCTGGTCGCCCTTGTTCTTCCGCGCGCATCAGGTCGGCAATGCGCTGATCCTGATCGTCGCGATGCTGCTCATCGCGGCATTGACGAGCGCGCTGTTCTGGCGCATCCGCCGCGCCGCCGGCCTGCTGATGCTGCCCTATCTGATCTGGCTGGCGTTCGCCGCCTATCTCAATTTCGAGATCGGCCGGTTGAACCCGAACGCGGAAACCCTTGTCGCGCCGGCGCTGCGCACCCAGATATAAGACCCTTTTGCTACAGGACGACTGACCCATGCAGAGCGAAAACCGCATCTTCGACGATCTCGCGAAGCTGGTGAACGGCGCGGCCGGCACGATGGCCGGCATGACCCGCGAGTTCGAATCCAACGCCCGCGAAAAGGCGAAGGAATGGATCGGCGGCATGGATTTCGTGTCGCGCGAGGAATTTGAGGCGGTCAAGGCGCTCGCCGCCGCCGCTCGCGAGGAAGTCGAACTGCTCAAAGCCCGCATCGACGCACTGGAAGGCAAGACGCCCGAAGTCGTCACCGCCACCGTGCGCAGCAAGGGCAAGTCCAAGGGCGCGGAATAACGCGCCTGCGCTATGCTTCGCTCCTTGCCGGTGCTAAGGGGCCGCGATGATGGACAGCGACGAATTTGAGAATGGCGGCCACGAAGCCGCCCCCATCGACATGCTCTGCGCCTATTTCGACGCGCATGGATGGAGCTTCGACCAGGTCGGCGAGGATGAGATCGTCGGCAACACCCAGGGGTCGTGGGCGCAATATGAGGTGCGCGGCATCTGGCGCGACGAGGACCAGGTCCTCCAGTTGCTCGCCATGCCCGACATCCGCGTCACCGAAGAAAAGCGCCCCGCGATCTACGAGGCGCTGGGCCTCATCAACGAACAGCTCTGGCTCGGCCATTTCGAGCTGTGGTCGTCCAGCGGCATCATCCTGTTCCGCCACGGCGCACTGCTCGGCCATGGCGGCACGCTGACGCTCGATCAGGCGCAGATGCTGGTCGAAACCGCGATCGACGAGTGCGAGCGCTTCTACCCCGTCTTCCAGTTCGTCCTGTGGGGCGGCAAGACCCCGGCCGAAGCGCTCTCCGCCAGCCTCATCGAAACCCGCGGCGAAGCCTGAGCCGCGCGCGATGAAAGACGGCTTCCCCACGCACCTGTTCCTGGTCGGCTGCGGCAACATGGCCGGCCAGATGCTCGCCCGCTGGCTGAGCGCCGGCCTCGACCCCGCCCGCGTCACTGTCCTGCGCCCAAGCGGCCGTGCGGTGGCGGAAGGCGTCACGGTCGTCACCGACTATCCCGACGCCCTGCCGCAGGATAGCCTCGTCCTGCTCGGCATGAAGCCCTATCAGATCGCCGAAGTGGCGGAACGCCTCGCGCCCCTGCTGCGCGCCGACACCGCCCTGCTCTCGATCCTGGCCGGCACGACCACAAGCGAACTGCGCCAGCGCTTCCCCGCCGCGCGCGACATCGTCCGCGCCATGCCCAACCTCCCTGTCGGCATGGGTCATGGCGTCACGGCGCTACACGCCAGCGCCACCACAGGCGACAGCGCGCGCGAAGCCGCCGCCGCCCTTGCCGCCCCGCTGGGCCTCGTCGAATGGTTCGCGGACGAGGGGCATCTGAACGCCGTCACCGCCTTGTCCGGCTGCGGCCCCGCCTTCCTGTTTCGCTTCGTCGACGCCCTCGCCCGCGCCGGTGAAGCGATCGGCCTGCCCGCCGACCAGTCGGCCCGCATGGCGCTCGCCACCGTGCAAGGCGCCGCCAGCATGGCCGCCGCCGCGCCCGACAGCCCCGCCACGCTGGCAGATAGGGTCGCCAGCAAGGGCGGCATGACGCGCGAGGGGCTGAACATACTGGACGCCGACGACCGGCTGCTGACCCTCCTCACCGACACCCTTGCCGCCGCCCGCAACCGCGGCGAAGCGATGGCGCGGGGGGAATAATTCTAGATGCCTTTTTTCGATATATCCTGTTATTAAGATTGCGTTAGATATATTTTGCGCTCAAGTGGATGGATTTATTAGAGAGAGAAATGCCTAATCAGTTCCTTGCGAGCCGCCTATCGGGCCTTCAAAGGATGCTAATTGGCTTGCACGAAGCGAACGCGAGCATGTCTTCTGCCTCAAAAGGCAGCGAAAGAGAACAATTCATTGGTGAGTTTCTCACCAAGGTACTCTCCCCCATATACAGGTTTGGCACTGGGGATGCGACGGATTCTTTAGGAAATAAGTCGGGTCAGCTTGATGTTGTCATTGAACATCCGTTTTCGCCAACGCTCCCGATCGTTGGGCAGGGACAGAATCGGTTGTATCTTGCGGAAGGCGTTGCAGCAGTTATCGAGGTAAAGTCGAACTTGGCTAGCCAGTGGAATGATGTGGTAAAAACTGCGAACTCGTTGGCAACCCTTCATCGCAAAATTGGCGCATCTATGATTATGGGTGGAGATTTTCCAGGCCCCAGAATTCCTCTATATGCCGTTGGCTACAAGGGATGGTCATCAGTCGAAACTTTGGAAAAACATGTTAATGATCAGCCAAATATCGACGGAGCGCTAATTATCGATCCAGGTCATTATTATTCAAAAACATTAAACGCTCAGGGAACGCTCTCTTTATGGGCGTTGATTTGTGATTTACATAGAAAGACGGTGTCGCTGCAAGCTGCCGCACCAAGTCCACTGATATACGCCCAAACGACAGACCGCGAATGACCATGACCGACCCCCTCGCTCCCATCCTGCTACTCACCACCGGCGGCACCATCGACAAGATCTATTTCGACGCCTTGTCCGACTACAAGGTCGGCGAGACCGTCGTCGGCAAGCTGCTGGAAATCGCGCGCGTCAAACGCCCCGTCCGCATCGAGGAAGCGACCCGCAAGGACAGTCTGGAACTGGACGACGCCGACCGCGCGCTGATCCGCGCCCGCGTCCTCGCCGCGCCGGAAAGCCACATCGTCATCACCCATGGCACCGACACGATGACGACCACCGCCGCCGTCTTGGCCGACATCACTGACAAGACGATCGTCTTCGTCGGCGCGCTCGCCCCCGCCCGCTTCGGCGAAAGCGACGCCAGCTTCAACCTGGGCATGGCCATCGCCACCGCCCAGATCGCTCCGCCCGGCTGCTATCTCACCATGAGCGGCTCCGTCTTCCGCGCCGACAAGGTCGTGAAGGATCGTGAAGCCGGCGCGTTCATCGTCCGCGACTGAAACGCTCAGCGCAGCCCCACCCGGTTGCGCCCGCTTTCCTTCGCATCATACAGCGCCTTGTCCGCCGCTATCAGCAGCGCGCCGGCGTCGCTGCCGCAGCTGACGCCCAGGCTCACCGTCACCACGCCGACCGGCGCTTCCCGGCCCAGCGCCTCGACCGCAGCGCGCATCCGTTCGGCCTGGGTCGCGGCATCGACCAGATTCAGCCCCGGCAGGATCGCGGCGAACTCCTCGCCGCCATAGCGGGCGATCATGTCCGTCCCGCGCCGCGCGCAGCCCTGCAGCGCCATCGCCACCGCCCGCAGCGCCGCGTCGCCCTCCGGATGGCCGAAACGGTCGTTCAGCCGCTTGAAATGGTCGATGTCGATCATCGCCAGCGCCAGCGCGCCGCCTTCCCGCCGCGCCCGTCCGCACTCCCGCTCCAACGCCGCATCGAACGCACGCCGGTTCGCCACGCCGGTCAGTCCATCGACCTGCGACAGCGCCTCCAGCCGCTCCGACTCCGCATAGCCGCGCATCTGCGTCAACACGCTGCGCAGACCGTAGCCCAGGCTCGCCGCCACAAAGCCGATCACCGCCAGTTCGGGTCGATGCCACACCAGCAGCACCGACACGGTCAGCAGCGTTGCGGGCAGCATCATCGGGCTGCCCGCCCGCACCGCCTGCACCAGCGACCGGGACGGCGCACGCGCCGGATCACGCGGCGCCCGATCGCCGATCGCCAGCGCCACCAGCGCCAGGAACGGCATGTCGATCACGACATCGGACAGCTGCCCATAATCGCTCTCATACTGGAAATGATTGATGTAGAAGGCCGTCAGCAGATAGGCGGCCGCATACAGCGTCAGCACGCCGAAATAGCGCCGCCGCGCCGGCGTCTCCGCCGCCCGCAACCGCATCGCTGCGAAACTGGCGAGATAGATGTTCTGGATGTCGAACATCAGCCGCAGCTTCGCCAGCCCGTGATCGTCGGTCCCGACCACCGTCGCGAAGGAAAAGATATAGACGAAGAACAGATAGCCCAGGATCAGCGCCAGCGCGCCGTCCACCGCGCGCACATGCCACGCCTCGCCTTCGGGACTGGCCACCGCGAACAGCAAGGGCACGCCATACAGCGTGAAGAGCAGCATCGACAGGCCGCCCTCGCCGCCCCATCCCATCCACAGGGTCGCCGCCATCGTCGCTGCCATCGCCACGGACCAGCAGGCCATGGCCAGCGCCAGCGGCGCCCAGCCTTCCCATTCCTCGCTACGCCTTGCGCGCAGCAGGCACGCGCCGGCCGCCAGCAGCGGCGCAAGGATCAGGAAGGACAGGCTGATCGCCGGCGCATGCGCCGGAAAGGCCCTAAGGCCCAGGGCATGCGCGACCATGAACAGCAACGGCGCAGCGCCGATCAGACCGCGCGTCGCCGCGCCGGCCTGCATCCCCTCTCGCCGGATGATCTCGTCCATATCGCTGGCAGCGCTGGCGGTCATGCCGTTGTGATAGCGCCGGACGGTTAACGATTATCCAGTGGCCCGACGAAAGGCTTCCAAAATAGGAAATGCTCTGATCTGGTCTTGGGAATGGAGCAGGCCGCACCCATCCTCCCTGTCACTCCGCCCGGCGTAGCGCATCCACGCCCCGACTGTCGCGCACCTGTCGCTTCGGCGGCGCGTCGCTGTGACCTGGCCGTGCCCCTGTCGCGTCCCACCTGTGACCCGACCGGCGCGTCACAGGCGCTTCGCAGTGCCTTCAGCGACGCTTTTGGGCGGCTTTCGCACGAAATGGCTCCGGACAGTGTCACCCTTGTCACCCTTGTCACCCTGTCTCACCAGCACCACCGCAATCTACCCCGCGCGGCGCGTCACCCGGCCGAACAGCAGTTGATATCCGTCCGTCCCGCCGGCCGACTCGAACGCCGCCATCACGCGCCGCAGATCGCCCACCGGCAACGGCTGCCGCCCTTCGTCCGGCACCACCGCGCCAATGCCTTTCAGATGCGCCAGCAGGCCCTTGGCGTCGCGGCAGTCCAGCGCGATATCCTCATCGAAGGCAAAGGCGTCGTCCTGCCCCGCCAGCATCGCGCGCAAATCCTCCAAAGTCGGATAGGCAGGCACGCCGCACGCCACGCCACAAGTCGCATGCGCCGCACGCCAGTGCGAAAAACTGCCGGCCCCCATGGTGGAGAAGATCAGGCTCCCGCCCGGCCGCAGCAGGCCCGCCAGCCGATCGATCGCCGCCGCCAGATCGTCGAACCACTGAAACGCCAGGCTGGACAGAATGAGGTCGAACCACGGTCCCTCGAACGCCGGCTCTTCGCCGTCCATCGGCAGGAAGGTGCCTGCCACCATGCCGCCCGCCGCCGCCCGCTCCAGCATGCGCGGGCTGAGGTCGGTGACGACCAGTTCCGCCCCCGCCCAGCGCGCCTGGACATCATGCGTCAGGAAGCCCGTGCCGCAACCGATCTCCAGGATGCGCGCCACGCCGTCGCGATGCTGCCGCTCCGCCAGATCGGCGACCAGCTTCGCGGCGAAACGCTGCGGTCCGGCATGAACTTCATAATGCGCCGCCGCCCCGCCGAAGGCGTCGCTTATCCGTTGCTTGCGGGGGCTGTTCATGGCTAGTCGCCATGACAGAGCGGCGGCGCCTTTGCCAGCCTGCAAACGAGCCGAGCATACGGGGCCAGACCGATGAACGATACCCAGCGTCTTCCCGCCATGGACGTGCTGCGCGGCTGCGCCGTGCTCGGCATATTGTGGATGAACATCACCGCCTTCGCCTTTCCCGATACGGTCTATTTCAATCCGCGCGCCTCGGGCGACCTCAGCATCGCCGACAAGCTGTGGTGGGCGGTCAGCCATGTGCTGGTGGACGGAAAGATGCGCGCGCTCTTCTCGATGCTGTTCGGCGCGTCGATGCTGCTGTTCATCGACAGTGAGGAGATGGCCGGGCGCAACGGCCGTCGCGGGCAGCAAATCCGGCTCGGCTGGCTGCTCGTCCTGGGGCTGGCGCACCTCATCCTGTTGTGGTGGGGCGACATATTGATGATCTACGCCGTCGTCGGCTCGGTCGCGCTGCTGTTCGTGCGGCTTGAGCCGCTGGCGCTCATCAAGCGCGCCTTCCTGTTCTTCCTGCTCCATCTGGCGATTGGCGTCCTGTTGATGACCGCGCTCAACGCCTGGGCGAATGCTGCCGCCGCGCCCGACGCAAACGCCAGCCTGCGGGACGGCTATGCGACCTTCATCGGTGCCTTTTCCGATCCGACCAATCCCGCCATTCTCCAGGACTATGCCGTTCATCGCGGCGGCTATGCCGGGATCGTCGCCGACGCCTGGTCGAATTTCCCCGGCCAGTGGCTGTTCGGCCTGCTGCTGTCCTTCTTCGACACGCTGGGCTTCATGCTGCTAGGCATGGCGATGCTGAAGGGCGGCTTCCTAACCGGCCGCTGGGAAGCCGAGCAATATGCGCGGACGGCGAAGCACTGCTTCCTCGTCGGCCTGCCGCCGATGATCGCCATCGCCGCGTGGATCATCGTCGGCGATTTTCCGGGCCTTCGCACCTTCGGCAGCTATATCCTCTTCTCCTTCCCCTTCCGCATCCCGCTGGCCGTGGGCTGGGCCTCGCTGATCCTGTGGCTGCTGTCCCGCAATCCGGCCGGCGCACTCGCGCTACGCCTCAAGGCGACCGGCAAGCTCGCGCTCAGCAACTACCTGGGGACCAGCCTGGTGATGACAGCGATCTTCAACGGCTGGGGCCTGGGCCTCTACGGCCATGTGCCGCTCGTCGCCCTGCCGCTGGTTGTATTGCTGGGCTGGGCGATGATGCTGCTCTGGTCGAAACCCTGGGCCGCCCGATTCGCAATGGGTCCGGCCGAATGGCTCTGGCGCAGCCTGTCGCGCGGAAAGTTGCAACAAATTCGCAGGAGCGATTGAATCTCTATTGCGACCTATTATCAGCTACGCTATCTCCAACCACGGAGATGGTTCATGGTCGTATGCGTTTGTAATGCAATCAGGGAAAAGGACCTGAAAGAGGCGGTTCGCGGTGGTGCGGACACCCCTTGCCAGGCTTATGCCCAGTTCGGTCGCCGGCCCAAATGCGGCCAATGCGTCCCCTTCGCGCGCACCATCATCGCCGCGGAACGCGCCTCCGCCTGACGCCACTGCAAATGATTTGCGAAGAATCCGTCGCGAACATCACGCAATAGCGTAGTAAAAAATGGCTGATTTCCTAGGCTTTCCGGGTTCCCTTCACCGGAATTCAGCGATATATGCTGCCCGACTTATTCAAGCCGGAGCATCGTATCATGAAGGGCGACCAGAAGGTCATCGATTACCTCAATGAGGTTCTCAAGAACGAGCTGACCGCGATCAACCAGTATTTCCTGCACTACCGCATGCTGGACCACTGGGGCGTGGAGAAGCTCGCCAAGTTCGAATATGGCGAATCCATCGATGAGATGAAGCACGCCGACGCCGTCGCCAAGCGCATCCTGTTCCTGGACGGCCTGCCGAACTTCCAGCTGCTCGGTCGCCTGAAGATCGGCGAGACCGTCGAGGAAATCCTCAAGGCCGACCTCGAGCTGGAATATGAAGCCCTGCCCGCGCTCAAGGACGGCATCGCCCATTGCGAATCGATCCGCGACTATGTGTCGCGTGACCTGTTCCAGTCGATCCTCGACAGCGAGGAAGAGCATATCGACACGCTGGAAACCCAGTTCGAAATGATCAGCCGCATGGGCATCCAGAACTACATCCAGTTGCAGAGCAAGGCGGCCGAAGAGTCCTAAGCTCGCGCGTTGCCGGGAAGGCAATAAGTCAAGGGCGCTCCCGGCTTCGGCCGGGAGCGCCCTTTTCATTTCGGGGCGATCCGCAACGCTGTCCTACAGTCGCCGCGCCATGATACAGCGCTGGCGGCTCTTTCGACTGTTCTATCCCGCCGCCTATATCAGCGCGTCGAGCAGTCCGATCAGCGGCAGGTCCGCCGGTGGCATATCCAGCGCGTACATCTGCGCGGGCCTACACCATTGCAGCGCGGTCGCATGCCGCGCCTCCGCCCGCCCCTGCCATTTGCGGCAGACATAGAGCAGCAGCAGCAGATGCCGTTCCCCCAGCGGCGCGCTCGCAAAGGTCGCGGGTGCCAGGCAACTGGCATGGGTCTGTATCCCCAGTTCCTCGTCCAATTCGCGGATCAGCGCCGCCTCCGGCGTCTCCCCCGGCTCCAGCTTGCCGCCGGGAAATTCCCACAGGCCCGCCATCGGCTTTCCGGGTGGCCGCTGCTGCAACAGCACGCGCCCATCCGCATCCAGCAGAGCGGCGGCGACAACGATCAGGGGAGCACTTTGAGGGGCGAGGGAATTCATCAGAACAAGCGAAGCCATTTGTTAACCGTCACGGCCTTACAAGACCCACGGGGAACTGTCCAAGAGTTGGGGACTATGCGCGGGCTATTCGGATTTATCGCACGTTCCAGGCTCGCACGCTGCCAGCGTGGCGCGACCGCTGTCGAATATGGGTTCATCATTGCACTCATCGTTCTCGCTATCATGGTCTCGCTCAACGAAGTAGCCAAGAAGACGATCAATATGTGGGGCAATGTCGCAACCAAGGTTAACGAGAATTAACCTTCAATTCCTGACAGTTTTTACTTCCCCATTAAACTTTTATCAACCGAACAGACCTAAATCCCCAATTGCGGCCTACAGATTACAAGCGGGGTGGCCGGGGTAGTTGAATGGTTCACTAAGGAGACATCACATGACGAAGTTCCGCAAGATGCTGAAGAACAACAAGGGCGCCACCGCGATCGAATACGGCCTGATCGCCGCTCTGATCGCCGTCGCCGCCATCGGCGCGATGAGCGCGCTGGGTTCGAAGCTGAACACCACGTTCAACGGCGTTTCGGGCAACCTGAAGTAAGTTCAGGTCGAGCGACGAATAAGGGGGGGCGACGGACTGGTTCCGTCGCCCTTTTTATTTATGCATCATCGATATTTAGCGACACGCTTAACGTGAACCTAAGCATTCGATGCCACATCCGAACCGTCTGTCCGACATTCAAGGGGGTTCCATCATGCTGCATCATCGTCTGTCCGTCCTGCGCAGTAACAAGGGCGCAACGGCCATCGAATACGGCCTGATCGCCGCGCTGATCGCGGTCGCCGCCATCGGCGCCATGAGTTCTCTGGGTTCGAAGCTGAAGACGACCTTCAACGGCGTTTCCGGTAACCTCAAGTAATCGCAGGAGAAGCGGCGGACCTTAGGTCCGTCGCCTATTCGCTCATACGATGATCTTGACGCGCTGCCCGGGCTTCAGCGTCGATCGGGACGTCAGCGCATTCAACACCAGAAAGCGCTCGATCGGCTTGTCGCTATAGGCCATCCGCTTGCCCAGGGTCTGGATGGTGTCGCCCGCCTTTACGGTCACCAACTGGACACGCCGCGGCTTGATCGCCGCCGCTTCCTCCGCCGTCAGCCGGCGCATCGACTTCACCATGTCGCCAAACGGCCCGATCGCCTTTCCAGCGGGCGTCAGCAGCACGAAATGATAGGCCCGGCCGCCGCCGAAATCATAGGCGAACACGGTTACGTCCACCTGCCCCGATGACTGGCTGTTGGCGCGCACCGTGCGCCAGGCCGCCGGCATCGCATTGACCGTTCCGCGCTGCGCAGCCCCTTCGGGCGCTGCGCCGCCGCCGATCTTCGCCAGCACCGCGTTCACATAAGCGTCCAGCGATCCGCTCAGCGATCCCGCGCCGAACTGCGCCTGCCCGCCCGACCCGGATATCGAGACGGCGTCCGCGCCATTTTCCATGCCGAAACCGGCCGGCGCGGTAAAAGTCAAACGCAGGTCGGGATGGCGGAAGCGCGCACCCTCGATCACGCCCTGTTTGGGATCGTCGCCATAAAGCAGGCCATCGACCGCACTCAGAAACTTGTCCTGATTGCGCAGCGTGCTCCCGGTTCCGGCATTGCTCGCCGCCCGCGCGACTCGCGATGCGGGATCGGGATGCGTGCTCGCCCATTCCGGCACGGAACGCGCATTGCCCGACAGCCGCGAATCGAGGCTGTTCTGCGCCGCGAGCGACGCCAAAGTGCTGGACAAGGCGCGCGGATCATAACCGGCCGAGCGCAGATAGCGGATGCCCAGATCGTCCGCCTCATATTCCTGCGTCCGCGAAAAGCGCAGCGTCAGCAACTGGCTGCCCTGCCCGATGCCCTTCTGGAGCAGCCCGCCCAGCGCCGAATCGCTCCCCAGCACCGCCCCCGTCAGCACCTGCAACAGCGCCCCCCCGATAGCGTTGCGCTGCGCCGCGCGCTGGCGGCGCTGGCCATGTTCCGCCGCGACATGGCCGACCTCGTGCCCCAGCACGCCGGCCAGTTCCGCCTCGTCGTTCATCAGCGCCATCAACTGCCGCGTGACATAGATATAGCCGCCCGGAATCGCGAAGGCGTTGTTCACCGGCGAGTTGAGCAAAGTGACGGTAAAATCGCCCTGCGCGTTGGACAGCCCCGATTCGACCGCGATGCGCTTGCCGACGCCCTCGACATAGGCTTGCTGCGGCCCAGAATAGGCCCCGCCGAACTCCTTGACCAGTTCGGGATGCTGCTTCGCGCCAGACGCCTTGTCGTCGGCGCTGATCGAGGACACGGTGCGGATATCGCGGCTGCTGCCCGGCGTCGCCGCCAGCCCCAGGCACAGCAGCAACGCCGCGCCGTTCATCATCCTCGTCTTGCGCATCCTCGCCATCCTCCCCTCAAGCGGGACCGGCGCAGATCAGGCGCCGATCGCCAGGAACTTGTTCGCCCGGTCCGTCCGCAGCGCTTCTGCGGTCCAGCCCTTCATCAGGTCCAGCTCCGCGCCGATCGCGCTCGCCAGATTGCCGATCGCCTGCACCGGCTCGCGATGCGCGCCGCCGACCGGCTCCGGCACGATCCTGTCGATAACGCCAAGCCCGTGAAGATGTTGCGCGGTCACCTGCATCGCCGTCGCCGCGTCGCTCGCCTTGTCGGCCGAACGCCACAGGATCGAGGCGCAGCCCTCCGGCGAGATCACCGAATAAACGGCATGTTCGAACATCAGCACCCGATTCGCCGCCGCCAGCGCGATCGCGCCGCCCGAACCGCCTTCGCCCACGATCGCCGCGACCATCGGCACGCCCAGCGCCAGGCACGCTTCGGTGCAGCGGGCGATCGCCTCGGCCTGCCCGCGCTCTTCGGCCTGCACGCCAGGAAAAGCGCCCGACGTGTCGACCAGCGTCACCACCGGCAGGTTGAAGCGGTCAGCCAGTTCCATCAGGCGGATCGCCTTGCGATAGCCCTCCGGCTTGGCCATGCCGAAATTGTGCCGCACGCGGCTGGCGGTGTCGTCGCCCTTCTCGTGGCCGATGACCATCACCGGCCGCTCGTCCAGCGTCGCAAAGCCACCGATGATCGCCTGATCGTCGGAAAAGGCGCGATCGCCCGCCAGCGGCATGAAATTGTCGAACATGCCGGCCACATAATCCTTGAAATGCGGCCGTTCCGGATGGCGGGCGACCTGCGTCTTCTGCCAGGGCGTCAGCTTGCCATAAGCGTCCGACAGCATCTTTTCCGCGCGCTGCTCCAGCTTCGCGATCTCGCCGTCAATATCGATCGATCCCGCATCGGCGGTTGCGCGCAGTTCCATGACGCGCGCTTCCAGTTCGGCGATCGGCTTTTCGAATTCCAGGAAACTGACCATGGCGCCCGACTAGGACGTAGGCGCGGCGTCGTCAACGCGGGCGACGCGCATCTGCGCCAGCGGATGACGCTGATTGACCAGTTCGACCAGCCGGCGGCTGTCGACATGGGTGTAGATCTGCGTCGTGCCGATGTCGGCATGGCCCAGCATGGACTGGAGCGCGCGCAAATCCGCGCCCCCCTCCAGCAGATGCGTGGCGAAGGCGTGGCGCAGCACATGCGGGCTGACGCCCTCCGGCGCGATGCCGGCCTCCGCCGCCAGCGCCTTCACCATCTGGTACAGGCGAATGCGGCTCAAATGGCTCTTGCCCGACGGGAACAGCCAGGCGCTGTCGCCCGGTACATGCGCGATCCACGCGGCGACGGCGGCGCGCGCCTTGTCGGATATCGGCACCAGACGCTCGCGCCCGCCCTTGCCCTTCAGGATCAGGAACGGCCGGTCGGTCGCCAATGCCCGGCGCGGCAACGAGACCAACTCGCTCGCCCGCAGCCCGGAGCCGTAGAGCAGTTCGATCAGCGCAGACAGCCGCAGGTCCAGCGGCGCGGGATGCGCGCCGCTCGTCCGCTCCGCGATCGCCGCAAACATTGCATCGACCTGCGCGCCCGAAAGAACTTTTGGCAGCGGCCTGCGCGTCACTGGCCGGGGTAGCGCAGCGGAGGGATTGTCGGCGCGGAAGCCCTCTTCTTCCAGAAAGCCGTAGAAGGCGCGCAGCGCGGAAACCTTGCGCGCCACGCTGGACGCCGCCAGATCGCGCCACGCCTCCGCCAGCCGCCCCAGCGCCGCGCCATCCGCCTGCGCCAGACCGCCCAGCACCGATCGCGCGCCCTCCAGATCGGCGCGATAGGCCAGCAGCGTGTTGCGCGCGGCTCCGCGCTCGGCCGCCGCCATTTCCAGGAAGCGGTCGATCAGGACGGCGTCGTCGTCCATGGGATCAGGCGCGGGTCAGCGCTTCTGCGGCGATCATCCGCGCCTCGGGGTCGAGGCCCACGCGGTGCAGCGCCGACACGATGTGATAGAGATGCGCCGGCGGCAGATCGCGCCATTGCCCGGCCTGCATGCCCACGGCCGCCAGCAGCGCCACCGTCCCCTGCTCCCGCCGGGTCGCCGCCGCCGCGATCGCGCGCGACCATTGGCTGTTGGTCTGGAGCGAGAAGCCGCGCGCCTGCGCCTGCGCCTGCGGGTCGGAACCTGGCAGCCGCGACAGGCCCGCCAGCGCCGCCACCAGCATCGCGCCGCGATGCGGATCACCGGCGTCAGCGAAGGCGGTGATCTTGTCGGTCGAGATGTCCACCACGGCGTTGGGCGATCCGACAGCCAGCAAAGCCCAGCCCTCGGTCGCCGCCACGCCGCCCGCCTGCTCCAGCGCGCGCGCCCAGTTGGCGGCGTTGCGGTCCCGCCCGGTGCTCATCATCGCGGCGATCAGGTTTACCGTGTCCTGCGCCTCGGTCTGCGCGACCGGCAGTCCGGCGGCTGCACGGGATGTGGCGATCAGCCCGACATAGTCCGGCCGCGCACCCGTTCCCCAGAAGCTGTGCATCGCGGTGATCCGCGCGCCGATGGTGTTGCCGGCATAGGCAGTCCGCAGCGCATCCACCCGGTTCGCCGCGTCTTCCGGCGCATCGCCTTCGGCCGCCAGCGCGCCGTAGAAGGACACCAGCGCGTCGCCTGAGAACACGCCCAGCCGCGCCGCGATCTCCGCGCCAGGCAGGCGACGGACGGCCGACAAGGCCGGCGCCCGCGCTTCCCAGGCCCGCACATGCGCGCCAACCGTACCGAACAAAGGCTGGGGTATCTCGACATTCAGCGCCGTCGCCAGGCCAAAGCGCCAGGCGGTCAGCCGGTCGACGCCGTCCCACTCGATCTTCACCGATCGCCGCGCGTTGAAGCCCGCGCCAACCACCTTTTCCGCCAGCCGGTAATCGATGCCGCGCACCACGCCGCGCCGCTGCGCCTGGTTGAGCGCGCCGCTGGAACTACCCTGATCGCCCGACAGCGCCGGGCAGATCGCCCGCGTCATGTCCCAGCCCGGTTCCTTGCTGAACCGCAGCGCACCAGCCGACAGCGGGCACAGCCCCGCCGGATCGGCCGCCGCCAGATAGGTCTGCATCGCAATGGCGTAGAGCCGTTCGGTATAGCGATCGCTGTCGACGCTCTGCACCATCAGGCGGGCATTGTCCGCCTCGCCCATGCGCAGCAGCAGCCAGGCGCGCTCCGCCGCCCAGTCCGCGCCATCGACGCCGGCGGGCGTATCGGTTGCCGACAACAGCGCACGGCGCAACAGGATCGACGCCCAGCGCGACACGATCGGCGCGCGCGTCTCGCGCATCAGCGCCATCAGATAGCCGCCCGGCTGGCGGCCGAAAGCGTCGGGGGCCAGCCCCTTTTCCGCCGGGGTTAGCGGCCCGATACGGTCGAGCGAACGCCGCGCGCTTTCGGGCAGGTCATATTTCGCCTTCTGCGCGGCCAGTTCCGCTTCGGACAGATTGGCTTCAGCCACCGCGTCCGAAACAGTCGGCACGACCGGCGGAACAAGGCCGCCGGGCAGCGGCTGCACGGTAACCGGGCGCTGCGCAACCGGACCGGCCGGCGTCGGCGTGGGCGTTGGATTGGGCGCAACCGGCTCGGGATTGCCGAAGCCGGGGGGCAACAGCGATTCGGGCGCTTCCTGCGCGATCACCGGCACAGCCAGCGCCAGCACGCATGCCGCCGTCGCCCATCTGGCGTCCACGCCCCAGCGCATCGGCGCTATTTGCCCAGATTTTCGGAAGCGATGGTCTGTTCGACCCGCTGCTGCGGCTGTTCCCCGCCGCGCGACCAGAAGAAGGCGAGCAACGCGACCAGCAGGACGACGAGGACGATCGGGATGATGGGCAGGCTGGAGCGGCGACGGCCGCCGCGCTCGAAACTGCCGAAATTGTTCTTGCTGCTCATGAATCTTTCTGCGGACTGGCCCAAAACTATCGCGAAGTTGCGCGCAACTTGCATTTGCGTGCGCAATCGCGGGCTGTATAGCCCCCCTCGCCATGCAGCGAAACAGCAAATCCGCTCTCGATGCCGTGACGGCCGGACCCATCGTCCTGGTCGGCATGATGGGCGTTGGCAAATCGACCGTCGGCCGCCGCCTTGCGACCCGTCTCGGCCTGCCCTTCGTCGACGCCGACGAGGAGATCGAGCGCGCCGCCGGCATGAGCATCAGCGACATGTTCGAACGCTATGGCGAAGCCCATTTCCGCGATGGCGAGCGCCGCGTCATCGCCCGCCTGATGGACGACGCGCCAAAGGTCATCGCGACCGGCGGCGGCGCCTTCATGCAGGAGGAGACGCGCGCGCTGATCCTGCGTCAGGCCACCACCATCTGGCTGAACGCCGATATCGACCTGCTGGTCGATCGCGTGTCCCGCCGCGAGGGCCGCCCGCTGCTCAAGGGCCGCGATCCGCGCGTTGTGCTCACCGAACTCGCGGAAGCCCGCAATCCCTTTTACGCGCTTGCCCCCATCCATGTGCAGAGCAGCGCGACCCAGCATGAATATACCGTCGACCGCATTCTGGAGCGCCTGACATCATGGCGTTGATCCCCGTCGCGCTGGGCGAGCGCAGCTATGACATCCGGATCGAGGACGGCGTGCTCGACCGCGCCGGCGATCATCTGGCCCGCTACGCCCGCAAGGGCCGGCTGGTCGTCGTCACCGACGCCAATGTCGCGCAGGCGCAGTTGCCGCGCGTCGCCGCCGCGCTGGCCGGCGCCGGCGTCACCGTCGAACCGATCATCCTGCCCGCCGGCGAGCAAACCAAGAGCTGGCGGCATCTGGAACAATTGCTCGACGCGCTGCTGGCGCTGGAGGTCGAACGCGGCGACCATGTCGTGGCGCTGGGCGGCGGCGTGATCGGCGATCTGGTCGGCTTCGCCTGCTCCATCCTGAAGCGCGGCTGCCATTTCGTGCAGGTTCCCACCACCTTGCTGGCGCAGGTCGACAGTTCGGTCGGCGGCAAGACCGCCATCAACAGCAAGGCAGGCAAGAATCTGGTCGGCAGCTTCTACCAGCCCGCGCTGGTGCTGATCGACCCGACCACGCTCGACAGCCTGCCCCCGCGTGAAACCCGCGCCGGCTATGCCGAAGTCGTGAAATATGGCCTGATCGACGACCCGGACTTCTTCGACTGGTGCGAGGCGGAGGGCGGACGGTTGTTGTCGGGCGAGAGCGAGGCGCGCACCCACGCCATCGCCAGGAGTGTTTCCGCCAAGGCCGCGATCGTCGCCGATGACGAGCGCGAGACCAGCGGCCGCCGGGCGCTCCTGAACCTGGGCCATACCTTCGGGCATGCGCTCGAGGCGGACACCGGATTCTCGGACAAGCTGCTGCATGGCGAGGGCGTCGCCGCCGGCATGGCGCTCGCCTTCCGCTATTCCGCGCGGCTGGGCCTGTGCCCGGCGGAGGACGCCGCCCGCGTCACCGACCATCTGCGCGCCGTCGGCCTGCCCCACGACCTCGCCAGCGCCCATGTCACCGGCGACGGCGCGGCGCTCGTCGCCCATATGCTGCACGACAAGAAGATGGCGGCGGGAACCCTGCCCTTCCTGCTGGCGCGCGGCATCGGGCAGACCTTCCTGTCGAAGGATGTCATGCTGGCGGATGTGGCGGCGTTTCTGGACGAAGAGCGCGGCTGATTTAGCGCCTTCCTGCTCCCTCCCTTCAGGGAGGGGTCGGGGGAGGGCCTGTCCAGTCAGCACAGCGTCCGCTGACATTCCCTCCCCTACCCCCTCCCGCAAGCGGAAGGGGAATATAAGCGCCAGAACAAAAAAGGGCGCCCGCAGGCGCCCTTTTCATGTCTCTGCTCGAAAGCCGATTACTTCTTCAGCGTCAGGCCGCCAAAGCGCTTGTTGAAGCGCGCAACCTGGCCACCCGTGTCCATCTGGCGCGTGCCGCCGGTCCAGGCCGGGTGCGACTTCGGATCGATGTCGAGCGCCAGCGTGTCGCCTTCCTTGCCCCAGGTGGAGCGGGTGCGGAAGGTGCTGCCGTCGGTCATCTGGACGGTGATGAAGTGGTAGTCGGGATGCGTATCGGACTTCATGGTCATGCTCCGTTTCAGGCCGGTTCCGACCGGCCATGGATGCGAGAAATTCTGCGAAGGCGCGCCGTTACTAGGAAATGACGGTGAGCGCAAGGGCCGGGACGCCCAATGCCCCCCCTGCCGCTTGCGGGATGGGCATTTCAGGTCGGCCACGCCGAAGCCCCCCCCTCAAACCCCGCTCAGAAACCGCCCCACCACCGGCACGCGCGTCCACATGTCGCCCCGGATCAGCCCGTCCAGATCGGGCAGCCGCGCTCCATGCGCGCGCCCTTCGTCGGACCGGCTCAGCTGTTTCAGGATGGAAACCTTGCTCTTCCCCGCCGCCATCTGGCGCAGGTAGACATTCAGCCCTTCGGGGTCCGCCGGCCGCCCCAGCAAAGTGACATAGGCCCAGCGCAGGAACCCCTCGTCATCACCGGCGCCTATCAGTTCGCGCGCGGAACCCGCCGCCGGGCGCATCGAAAAAGCAGCATTGTCGTCGCGACTCGCCATGGCCTTTCCCCCTCTGTCGAGCGAAGGCTACGGCAAAGCCGCGCGAACTCAAGCGCCGGATTGGCACCCCCAGCTTCCGTTCGTTTCGAGCGCAGTCGAGAAACGAACGGGAGGGTGTCACGCCGCCTTGCGCGCCTTGCTCAGCTTCTTCATCAGCATATCGCGCTTCAACCGCGACAGATGGTCCACGAACAGCACGCCCTGCAAATGGTCCATCTCATGCTGCAGACAGGTCGCGAGCAGCCCTTCCAGACGCTCCTCGTGAATGCGTCCGTCGCGGTCCATCCAGCTCGCGCGGATGCTCGCCGGCCGCTCGACCTCGGCGAACTGCTCGGGCACCGACAGGCAGCCTTCATTGTAGAACGACTGGTCGGGCGATTCTTCCAGGATCTGCGGGTTGATGAACACCAGCGGCCGCTTCACCGGCTTGGCGTCCTCTTCCTCCGATTCGGGTTCCTGCAGGTCGATCACCAGCACCCGCTTGGGAATGCCGACCTGCACCGCCGCCAGACCGATGCCCGGCGCGTCGTACATCGTCTCGAACATGTCGTCGATCAGCGTCTGGAGGTCGTCGTCGATCGCCTCCACCGGCGAGGAAATGGCGCGCAGGCGCGGATCGGGCGCCTCAAGAATAGTGCGGATAGTCATGACGCAAAAATAGACGCAAACGCGCCGAATTTCAAGCGCAGGCGGCGCTCAGCCTTCGTCTTCGTCCCATGCGTCGCCACGCGGCAGCGTCCAGCTGGCGACGGCCAGCGCGACATTGGCCTCCAGCCCCATCAGGAAGAACGCGATGCTCAGCCAGTCCATCGGCCCGTCCGGCATCCACACCGCCGGGAACAGCGGCCGAAACGCGAACAGCGCGCAGCCGACAATGACCACGATCATCGTCACGATCAGCCCGCGCAGATGCCCCATCATCACCAGCATCCGCTCGCGCTCGTCGCGCTGCTCGCCGGGCTTTGGCTGGCGCAGCGGCCCGAACAGCTGGAGCGTGACGGTAAAGCTCCACCCCGCCAACACCAGCGAATAGCCCCACGCGCCATAATGCGCCTGCGCCCACAGGCCCGCGCACAGCATCGCGATGATCAGCAGCGGCAAGATGCGAAACGGCCGCGCCAGCCCCTCTTCAAACCGCCGCGAAAGACGCGGCACGCCCGTCGCCTCCGCCATGCGGTCCAGCCGCTGCGCCACCGGGTCTGCACGATAGGTCATGTGTCGCCTCCTTCCCGCTGCAACGCCGCCGCGACCGACGGAAACGGGGTGAAAGAGAAAAGCAGGTCGATCCGCACATCGAAAAACGCGGCAATCTTCATCGCCAGCTCCAGGCTGGGCTTGTAGTCGCCCCGCTCCAGAAAGCCGATGGTCTGCGGATTGACGCCCACCGCCTGCGCCAGCGCCTTCCGGCTGACCCCGGCATCGGCGCGCAGCATCGCGATTCGATTATGTATCACCACCGACATGCTGCGTATTTACACGCATATGTTGTGTTAACGCAATAGACGAAAGCTACCCCACCGGCCGTCGCGCCCTGAGCGCCTGCGCCAGCGTCCCCTCGTCCAGATAGTCCAGCTCGCCCCCCACCGGCACGCCATGCGCCAGCTGCGTCAGCCGCACGGGGAACCGCTCCAGCCGGTCGGCCAGATAATGCGCGGTCGTCTGCCCCTCCAGCGTGGCGTTCATCGCCAGCACGACTTCATCGACGCCGCCCGCTTCCAGCCGCGCGACCAGCGCGTCGATGCTGAGGTCCTCCGGCCGCACGCCCTCCAGCGCCGACAAACGCCCGCCCAGCACATGGAAGCGCCCCGGAAACAGCCGCGATCGATCCAGCGCCCACAGGTCCGCCACTTCCTCCACCACGCAGAGCGCGCGCCCGTCGCGGCGCGGATCGGCGCAGATGCCGCACGGATCGGTGGTGTCGACATTGCCGCAGGTCGCGCAGGTCACCAGCCGCTCATTGACCACTTCCAGGGCGCGCAACAACGGCTCCAGCGCGCTTTCCCGGCGCTTGAGCAGGTGCAGCACCGCGCGCCGCGCCGAACGCGGCCCCAGCCCCGGCAGCCGGGACAGCGCCTGCGTCAACGCCTCGATTTCGGGAGAAGCCATGCAACCGAGATAGGGGCTTGCAAGTCTTGGGTCAAAAGCGTTGAGGAACGGACATGCGGATTATCTACATGGGCACGCCCGACTTCGCCGTCCCGGCGCTCGATGCGCTGACGCAGGCCGGCCACGACATCATTACGGTCTACAGCCAGCCACCCCGCCCCGCCGGTCGCGGCAAGGCGCTGCGCCCCACCCCCGTCCACGCCCGCGCGGAGGCGATGGGGATAGAGGTCCGCACGCCTGTCTCCCTGAAAAACGAGGAAGAACAGGCCGCCTTCGCCGCGCTCGACGCCGACGTCGCCATCGTCGCCGCCTACGGCCTCATCCTGCCGCGCCCCATATTGGCCGCCCCCCGCCACGGCTGCATCAACCTGCACGCCTCCATCCTCCCGCGCTGGCGCGGCGCCGCGCCGATCCAGCGCGCCATCCTGGCCGGCGACGCGCTGACCGGCGTCACCATCATGGACATGGAGGCCGGCCTCGACACCGGCCCGATGCGCGCCAAGACCGTGACGCCCATCGAACTTAAGACCGCCGGCGCGCTCACCGCCGAACTCGCCGAGGCCGGTGCCGCGCTGATCGTCCAGGTCCTGTCCGACCTCGCCCAGTTCCCGCCGATGCAGCAACCCGAAGAAGGCGTCACCTACGCCGCCAAGATCGACAAGGCCGAAGCCGCCATCGACTTCACCGCCGACGCGCATCAGGTCGAACGCCAGATCCGCGCCTTCAACCCCGCGCCCGGCGCCTTCTTCAGCTACAATGGCGAACGCTTCCGCATCCTCGCCGCCCATGTCGAACAGGCCGCCGGAGAGCCGGGCGTGCTGCTTGACGAAGCGATGCTGATCGGCTGCGGCCACGGCGCCATCCGCCCCACCCTCGTCCAGCGCGCCGGCAAGGGCGCGATGGCGACCGCCGACCTGCTGCGCGGCTTTTCCATGCCAACGGGCGGCCGCGTCGATGCCTAACCCGCCAACCTCCTTGCGGCTCCCGACATGACCCGCTTCGCCTTCACCGTGGAATATGACGGCCGCCCCTTCATGGGCTGGCAACGGCAATCCCACGGCCCCAGCGTCCAGCAGTCCATCGAACGCGCGATCGAAAGCGTCACCGGCGAACAGGCCGTCATCCACGCCGCCGGCCGCACCGACGCGGGCGTCCACGGCCTCGCCATGCGCGCCCATGCGGACATAGCGCGCGACATCGCCCCCTTCCGCCTGATGGAGGCGCTCAACGCCCGCCTCCGCCCCGATCCGGTCGCCATCCTCGCCTGCGAGATCGTCGCCGACGACTGGCACGCCCGCTTCTCCTGCCTCGGCCGCGCTTATGTCTACCGCATCGTCAACCGCCGCGCGCCACTGACCTTCGAAAGCGGCCTCGCCTGGCGCATCGTCCAGCCGCTCGACGCGACGATGATGGCGCAGGCAGCGCAAATCCTCGTCGGCCGCCACGACTTCACCACCTTCCGCTCCGCCCATTGCCAGGCGCAAAGCCCCGTCAAGTCGCTCGATGAACTCAATGTGGTGCGCGATGGCGAGAATATCGTCGTCCACGCCGCCGCGCGGTCCTTCCTGCATCATCAGGTACGCTCGATGGTCGGCTGCCTCGCCCTGGTCGGCATGGGCCGCTGGAGCGTCGCCGACATGGCCGCCGCCCTCGAAGCCCGAGACCGCGCGCGCCTCGGCGTCAACGCCCCGCCGGATGGGTTGTATTTCGTGCGGGCGGACTATCCAACCCCTATCCCCTCCTCTTCAGGGGAGGGGCAGCGAGACTTATGAGCGCAGCGAATTAGTCGCAGCGGGGTGGGGTTTGGCGCCCCCTCACCCCACGCACACCCGATCCTTCCCCGCCCGCTTCGCCGCCAGCATCGCCCCATCCGCCCGCGCGATCAGCGCGTCCAGATCAACCGCATCCGCCGCCGCCGTCACCAGCCCCAGCGATCCGGTCACGCCGTCCTGCACCCCGGCCAGCGCCGCGCACAACGCCAGCGCCGCCTCCCGCGCCGCCGCCGCATCCCGGCACGCGCCCAGCAGCAGGAACTCGTCCCCGCCGACCCGCGCGACCACGTCGCTCGCCGCTGCATGGGATTTCAGCAATTGCGCCACCGCCACCAGGCAGGCGTCACCCGCCGCATGGCCGGCCCGATCATTGAGCTGCTTGAACCCGTCCAGATCCAGGAACAGCAAACTCACCGCCTCCCCGGATTTCTCCGCATCCAGCAGCAGCACGCCCGCGCGCTGGCTGAGGCCGCGCCGGTTGAGCAGCCCCGTCAACGGGTCGTGCATCGCATCGAAGCTCGCCCGCCGCAGTTCCGAAATATCCTCGATCACCGCGACATAGAAGTCCGGCCGCCCCGCCTCATCGCGCACCATCGCCACGGTCAGATTGACCCAGATGACCGCTCCGTCGCTGCGGATATAGCGCTTGCCCAGCGAATAGCGCGAAAACTCGCCCGCATTCAAGCGCGCCAGCTGCGCCTCGTCGATATTGAGATCGTCAGGGTGCGTAATCTGCTGAAAACCGATCCGCATCAACGTCTCGGCATCATGCCCGCAAATCTCGCTGAAGCGCGGATTGACCAGCAAAAACCGCCCGTCCAGCCCGACATGGGCAATGCCGACCGGCGCATGCTGAAACGTCGCCTCGAACCGGCGGCGGGCCAGCACCAGCTCCGCCACCATGTCCGTTTCGAACTCCGGAAGAGAAAGATCGGCGAAGGCGCGGTGCAACTGGATGCTCATCGTGCATCCATGCCCCGGCCATCGTAAAAATTCGCTTTACCGTTAAACGCTTGGTCTCATTTTCAGAGCGCGGTCCTGAACGGCGTGAAATCCGTCCCCGCGTCATAGACGTCCAGCCCCTCGGCCCGCTTCAACCCGTTCACCACCGCATAGGTCACCGGCGTCAGCAGGAATTCCCAGAACACCTTCATCGCCCAGTTGGTGACCATCACCGTCAACACCTGATCGTTGGTCCAGTCACCCCAGAAGGCCAGCGGATAGAAGAGCAGGCTGTCCACCCCCTGCCCCACGATCGTCGAGCCGATCGTGCGCGACCACAGATGCTTGCCCTGGGTCAGCACCTTCATCTTCGCCATGACGAAGCTGTTGGCCAGCTCGCCCGCCCAGAACGCCACCAGCGACGCGAACACGATGCGCCATGTGCTGCCGAACACCGCCTCATAGGCTTTCTGGTCGGGCCAGCCCTCCGCCGGCGGCAGCTGCACCACCACCCAGCTCATCAGCGCCATGAACAGCATCGCGCCAAAGCCCGCCCACACGCAGCGCCGCGCCCGCGCATAGCCATAGACCTCGGTCAGCACGTCGCCGATCACATAGCCCAGCGGAAAGAACAGGATGCCCGCGCCAAAGGTGAAGCCCCACAAAGTCGACAGCTTCGCCGCGCCGATCAGGTTGGACAGCAGCAGGATGGCGACGAACGCCGCCATGATGAAATCGAAATAGCGCAGCGGCCGCGCGCCCAGCGCCCCCGCCTCGACCCTCTGAACCCCCTGATCCTGCATAGGGATCATGCTTAATAGCGCCCCGCCATAAAGCAATGCCCCGATTGCGCGCGTCTCAACAGCCCGCTATCGCCCCCGCATCCGGCCCCGTAGCTCAACCGGATAGAGCACCCGCCTTCTAAGCGGGATGTTGCGTGTTCGAGTCACGCCGGGGCCACCATCTCTATCCCATCGGCAAAAACGCCAGCCCCATCAGGATCGCCGCGATCACCAGCGCGAACAGCAGAAAGCCGATGCCGAACCCCGGCCCCTGACCCGTATCCATCGCTTAATCCTCCTGCTCAGCCGGCACCCGCGACCGCAGCAGCAGGTCGTCGGTCACGGTCATGGTGAAGATCGCGTCCGCGCCCGGCGGCACTTCGGCGATCGCATCGACGAAGGCCGCGCGCGTCGCAGGATCGTCATAGACCATCTTCGCGTCGAACGCCTTGCGCCAGGTCGCCTCGTCCGGCCATTCGGCATAGCCCACGAACCGACCGTCCGCATCGCGATGCAGCCGCGACCCCAGGCTGCCATAGCGTTCCCGGATCAGGTCCGTCCCCCGGTGCCAGGCGCCACGGAACTGCGCCTCCTTGCCCGGATGCACCCGCCACCAATAGACCGCGATGAACATGAAAAACGCCTCCGGAAAGATAATCCCCGGAGGCGGCACATGTTTCATGGATGGCGTAGGGTTGGTCGATATTCAGTTCAGATGGAGCCGAAAATCGTGCTTTGCGAGCATCGGAGCGCAGCGGGCTTAAGGCCCGTGAGCACCGAAGCGCAGGAAAGCGCGATTTGCAGGCCCGTCTGGGCTGAATAGCGGCCGGCCCTACAGAATCGTCTGCCCCGTCTTCGCCCAGTCCGCCGCGAAGCCTTCCAGCCCCTTGTCGGTCAGCACATGCTTGGACAGCATCTTGATGACGGAGGGCGGCGCGGTCATCACGTCGGCGCCGATGCGCGCGGCTTCCAACACGTGGATCGGGTGGCGGACCGACGCGACCAGGATTTCGGTATCGAAATCATAATTGTCGTAGATCAGGCGGATGTCCTCGATCAGCTTCATGCCGTCGAAGCTGTTGTCGTCATGCCGGCCCACGAACGGCGAAATGAAGCTCGCGCCCGCCTTGGCAGCCAGCAGCGCCTGATTGGCCGAGAAGCAGAGCGTCACATTGACCAGCGTGCCGTCATCGGTCAGCTTCTTGCAGGTCTTGAGGCCATCGATCGTCAGCGGCACCTTGATGCAGACATTGTCCGCGATCTTCCGCAGGATTTCGGCTTCCTTCATCATCGTCTCATGATCGAGCGCGACGACTTCGGCCGACACCGGACCATCGACGATGCCGCAGATTTCCTCCACCACTTCCAGGAACTTGCGCCCCGACTTGTGGATCAGGCTGGGGTTGGTGGTGACGCCATCCAGCAGGCCGGTGGCGGCCAGCTCGGCAATGTCGGCGGTGTCGGCGGTGTCGACGAAGAACTTCATGAAGGGATGCTCCGGTTTCGGGTCGTGCGAATCCCCTTTAGCGGCAGCTTTCGCGTTAATCCATGACATCGCTTGTTAGCGGCATTTGCGCCCGATAAAGCGGCGGCACCTTACAAAAGGACCGCACATGCCCGCTTTGCTCCGGCCGCGCCTACTGCGCGGCTTTTTCGCGCTCGCCCTCCTCTGGAGCGGATCGGCGCAGGCGGCGGACAGCGAGACGCAGGGCTGGTCCACCGCGCAGGTGCAGTTCCGGGCATCGCCCAGCGATTTCATAACGATGGACGTCAGCCAGCGTTTCCGCGAACAGAAGTCCGGCGACGAACAGCAACTCTTCCGCGTCGCCTATGACCGGCTGATCGCGCCCGGCGTGCAGATCGGCGGCGGCATCGCCTATCTGGAGGCGGAGGCGGAGCGCGAACATCGCCTGTTTCAGCAATTCGCGATCACAAAGGGTCTGTTCATGGCCCGCACGCGGCTGGAACAGCGTTTCTTCGACACCGCCGGCACGCCCCTGCTCCGCCTGCGCCAGCGCGTGCAACTCGCTTTGCCGCTCGACCCGGCCAAGCGCGTCACCGTCATCCTCGCGGTCGAGGGCATGGCCAATCTCAACCGCGCCCGCCCCTCCGACAAGCGTGGTTTCGCCACCCTGCGCAACCAGATCGGCCTGCGCTACAGCCTCAACCGACATCTCGACGCGCAACTGCTCTACATGCGGCAACAGAATATCCGCGACGCTCGGCCCGATGCCGTCGCGCACATTCCCTGGCTGACGCTCGGCTGGCGAATCTGACGCAGAGTCCCTAACTGCGGCACATGGCCCGCGCCCGTGTCCTCATCCTGAACGCCGCTCTCGGCCCGCTCGACTATCGCGTACCGCACGGCATGCATGTCGAGCCGGGCAGCATCGTCGTCGCCCCCCTGGGGCCGCGCCAACTGGTCGGCGTCGTGTGGGAGGAGGACGCCTTCCCCGATGTCGAATCGGTCGGCGACAACCGCCTGCGCAACCTGCTCGAGGTCATCGACGCCCCGCCGCTGCCCGAACCGCTGCGCCGCCTGATCGAATGGACCGCGCATTATTATCTCGCGCCCCCCGCCGCCGTGCTGCGCATGGCGCTCGCCTCCATGGCCGCGCTGGAGGGCGCACGCACCGTCATAGAATATCGCGCCACCGGCGACCTGCCGCCGCGCATGACCGATCAGCGCGCCCAGGCGATGGAGCGCATCGGCGATCGGCAGGGCCTGATCCGCGAACTCGCGCTGATCGGCGGCGTATCGGATGCGGTGATCCGCGGCCTCGTGAAGGCCGGCGCCTTCGAACCCATCGAAGTCAGCATCGACACCCCCTTCCCCGTGCCCGCCCCGGACCACGCGCCCCCCGCGCTCAGCGAGGCGCAGACCGCCGCCGCCACCGAACTGACCGACGCCGTCACCGCCCGCGCCTTCGCCCCGATCCTGCTCGACGGCGTCACCGGCTCCGGCAAGACGGAGGTCTATTTCGAAGCCATCGCACGGGCGATCCGCGAAGACCGGCAGGTCCTCGTCCTGCTCCCCGAAATCGCGCTCACCGAACCCTTTCTCGAACGCTTCGAAAAGCGCTTCGGCACGGTCCCGATCAGCTGGCATAGTGGTCTCCGCCAATCCGAACGCCGCCGCGCCTGGCGCGCCATCGCCACAGGCGACGCCCGCGTCGTCGTCGGTGCGCGCTCGGCGCTGTTCCTGCCCTATCCCAATCTCGGCCTCATCGTCGTCGACGAAGCCCATGAAGCCAGCTTCAAGCAGGAAGACGGCGTCCACTATCACGCCCGCGACGTGGCGGTGATGCGTGGATATACGGAAGGCTTCCCGGTCATCCTCGCCTCCGCCACCCCCGCCATCGAAACCCGGCATCAGGTGGAGATCGGCCGCTATCGCGAGATCAAGCTGCCCTCCCGCTTCGGCGGCGCGCAGATGCCCGACATCAGCGGCGTCAACCTGCTCACCGACCCGCCCGAGCGCGGCCGCTGGATCGCCCCGCCGCTCGTCATGGCGATGGAGGAAACCCTCCAGAAGGGCGAACAGTCCCTCCTCTTCCTCAACCGCCGCGGCTACGCCCCGCTCACTTTGTGCCGCCACTGCGGCTATCGGTTCCAGTGCCCCAACTGCACCGCCTGGATGGTCGAGCATCGCCTGACCAAACGCCTCGCCTGTCATCATTGCGGCCATGTCATCCCCGCCCCGCGCCTCTGCCCGGAATGCAAGGAGGAAGACAGCCTCGTCGCCTGCGGCCCCGGCGTCGAGCGCATCGCCGACGAGGTAAAGGCGCTCTGGCCCGCCGCCCGCACCGCCATCGTCACCTCCGACACGCTCTGGTCGCCCGCGAAAGTCGCCGACTTCGTCAAATCGGTGGAGGCCGGCGCCGTCGACATCATCATCGGCACGCAGTTGGTGACGAAGGGCTATCACTTCCCCAACCTCACCCTCGTCGGCGTGATCGACGCGGACCTGGGGCTGGAGGGCGGAGACCTGCGCGCCGCCGAGCGCACCTTCCAGCAGGTGGTGCAGGTCGCCGGCCGCGCCGGTCGCGGCCAGAAGCCGGGCCGCGTCTTCATCCAGACCCGCATGCCCGAAGCCGAAGTGATCCAGTCCCTCATCGCCGGCGACCCCGAGCGCTTCTACGCCGTCGAAACCGAAAACCGCCGCCACGCCAACGCGCCGCCCTTCGGCCGCTTCGCCGCGATCATCGTCTCCAGCGAGGACAGCAAGGAAGCCGCCGAGGTCGCCCGCCTGATCGGCAAGTCCGCCCCTGTGGTCGAGGGCATGCAGGTCTACGGCCCCGCCCCCGCCCCCTTGTCGGTCCTGCGCGGCCGCCACCGCCACCGCCTCCTTGTCCACGCCACCCGCCAGTTCGAGCTACAGGACATGATCCGCGAATGGCTGGGTAATGTCGTCTGGAAAAGCGGCACCCGCGTCGCCGTGGACGTCGACCCCTACAGCTTCATGTAATGGAAACCCCCTGCCGCAACCTCTGCGCGCTGGACGAACGCCGCATCTGTAGAGGATGCGGGCGGACAGTGGACGAAATCGTGCGCTGGCGCGGGATGACCGACGCGGAACGGCGCGCGGTGATGGAGAGGCTGGGGAAGTAGCGGGCCAGGCCGCGTGGACGAATGCGAAAATCCGTCACAATGCCTGCAATCCCGTCATGCCGGCCTTGAGCCGGCATCCCGCTTCCTTCTCGCGACGCCAATAAGCGGGATGTCGGGTCAGGCCCGGCATGAAGAAAGTGGACTGACGGAAACGGCCAAAGT
This sequence comes from Sphingobium sp., assembly GCA_044237945.1. GTDB lineage: Bacteria > Pseudomonadota > Alphaproteobacteria > Sphingomonadales > Sphingomonadaceae > Sphingobium. Next base: position 77,957 of record JBIIEH010000008.1, read on the forward strand.
CGGACGTTCAAACCTGTATTTTTCGTTCCCAAGTCCGGTCGGTCCGCTCTTCCATCCTGAGGGAGCAGAATTGGCGGGTTGCAGTCGTTCGTTGCTCTCGCGATCAGCCAGCCTTAGGAACGAAAACTGGCTTTGCTTGAGGAACGGTATTGAGCGAAGAAGCGAGATGGGCATTTATCACTGCGCTTGACGACGAACTGTTGAAGGGCGGCGCTACAATGTCGGAATGGTGCGCCTTCATCGTTCGCGAGTGCGACTATGCCTTTGTCGGCGGCGCGAACCTAGCAACCGTGATAACCGCTGCCGCGGCAATCGAAACTTATCTTCGCGCCGAGTATGCTGGCGGGAAGCGTGTTCGCCTTGCGGATCTGGTTGATAGCGCGCCTATTGACCCAGGGCTTCGAGAAGACATTCACAAGCTGCGAAAATATCGTAACAGATGGGTTCACGTAACATCGCCGGAAGACGACGAAGCAATTTTACAGAACCCCGAAGCCTATGAAGAACAACTAGAAGAATGGGCCAAACTGGCGCAACGTACCCTGCGCCGGACCATCTATGAAAACCAGTGGATATAAAAGAATCTGTCAGCGCGAAACGTCGCGTCTTTGTTACAGGCAGATCGCAGCGGGCCACGAACCGTTCTGCAGCTTCAGGTGACCGACCGCGAGAAGTGGCCATTCGACTTCCGCCGGTTCGCCGTCAGCCCAGCCAAAACACATTTGGTTCACGCGGAGGCGCGGAGACGCAAAGGCTTTTCCTCTCCGCGTCTCCGCGCCTCCGCGCCTCCGCGTGAACAAAAAACCGCCTCTCACCGCCAGCGCAGAAGGCAGCCACCCACCCTCAATGCATCCCCGCCCAGGGCATCCCGACCCCCACCATCATCCGCCCCGCCAGCCAAAGCCCCAGCATCGCCAGCAGCAGCAGCGTCACGCCCAGATCCTGCCCCACGAACGTCCCATGCCCACGCCGCTGCCCCGCGACCAGCACGCCATATCGCACCAGCTCCGCGAACGGCAGCGCCAGGATCGCGCCCGGCAGGCCCAGCAGCGCATATCCCCCCGGCAACGCCACCGCCATCGCCGCGATCCGCACCCCGTTCGCCAGGCTGACATTGCGCGGCCGCCCCTGCCCGAACAGGGTCGCCTCATTGAGCGACGCCAGCGTGCCCAGCCAGCTGCCCAGCAGCAGCAGGAACAGCATCCACCCCGCATCGGCATAGCGATGGTCGTACAATATGCCGACCGCGATGTCGGACAGCGCCATCACCGACGCGATCCCCGCGGCCACCAGCAGCAGGAACAGCCGGCGCGGATGCGCGAGTTCGGCATGCGCCGCCGCGTCCATCTCGCCCTTGCGCTCCGCGACGAAGGGAAACACGATCTGGAACGCGATCCGCCCCGCCACCGCCTGCGGCAGGTCCGATATCGCCCGCGCCAGCCCATAGACGCCCAGTACGGACAGCCCCGCAACCTTCCCCAGATACAGCCGGTCGATATAGATCGCCGCGTACAGCGCCAGCGACGACAGCAATATCCATTTGCTGAAGGAGAATATCTCTTTGAGATAATCAACCTGTATCCCGATCGCGGGCATCCGCCGGTCCAGCGCATAGCTGACCAGCGACCGCATCAATATGGTCGACAGGATGCCGATGATCGCCGACCACACGCTCGGCATCAGCAGGCAGAGCGTGATCGTAACCACGAACCCCAGAAACTCGACCGATATCTCGAAGATATTGCGCGTCTTCACGTCCATCTTCTTCGACAGCGTGAAGATGGACGTGGACGCGATCGATCCCAGGAACGGCGCCAGGCTCATCAGCATGATGATCGACCTCTCGATGCCGTAAAAGCGCGCAATCTCTCCGCTTACGAGAAAACAGATCGCCGAAATCAGCGCCCCGCGCAGCACCTGCAGGGTCCAGATGGTATTAAGGAAGTTGCGGTCATTGCCGTTCGGGCTGTGGACGACGCTCTGTTCGAGGCCGAGGTCGGACAGCAGTTCCGTGCCCGATCGCACCGCCTGCGCGATCACGATCATGCCCAATATATGCGGCCCCAGCAGGCGCGAGAGCACGATATTGCTGGCAAAGCGCAGCCCCGCCGACCCGACATAGGTGCCGATGGTCCATATCGACTTGCGCGATATGGAGGATTGCTCACTCATCCGACCCACCAGCCCCGTTCATATATGCTGCACCGCAACGCAACCACCGTAACGACAGTCCATGACCTCGCCAAGCGGCACAGACATCGCCCGCTATGGCGCTACATCTATTTGGAAAAGAATAATCCGCTCAGAACAAATTGGTAAATGCGCAAGATTTTTGTCGCCCGCCGCGATATCACGCAGCGCAACAACGGGCGAACTGATCTGGGGGCGATCTGTGCGGACGGCAAATTCACTACTTCTGGTCACGCATGTCCTGGTCCGCCAGGGTCCCAACGGCCCGCAGATCGACGATCAGACCGCCGCCGGCATCGCCCAGTGGCGTCGATATTTCGACAAGGTCACCTATGTCGGCATCGGCGATGACGTCCACGCCGGCGGCAGCTCCACCGTCTGGGTCGACGCCCCCCCGGGCGCACAGCTGATCGGCCTGCCCAAGGCGTATCGCCTTCCCGCCATGGCCCGCGCGTACAGGAGCGTGCGCCGGCAACTGGCCGACGCCATCGCCACGCACGAACATCTCTGCTTCACCATCGGCGGCCTCGTCGGCGACTGGCCGGCCCTCGCCGCGATCGAGGCGATCCGCCAGAAGCGCAAATATGCCGCCTGGCTCGACCGCGTCGAACCGCCGATCATCCGCAACCGCCTCGCCGGCCGCCCTTTCCCCATCCGCATCGCGGCGGAGGCGACCTTCCCGATCACCGAAGCCTATAGCCGGCATATCCTGAAGCACAGCAGCATCGCGCTCCTGCAGGGCATGGACACGTACAACCACTACGCCGCGTCAGCCCCCGCGCCGCACTGCACCTACGACACCCACACCCATGTCGCCGACGAGATTTCCGCCGACGCCATTACAGCCAAGCAGGCCCGCATCACATCCGGCTCGCCGCTGGAGATTGTCTATGTCGGCCGCGCCGCCGCCATGAAGGGACCGGACGACTGGCTCGGCGCGCTGGAGCTGCTCGCCCGCAACGATATCCCCTTCAACGCCACCTGGTATGGCGACGGCCCCGACCTCGCCCGCATGCAGGCCCGCGTCGAAGCCTCAGGCTTGTCCGCGTCGATCCGCCTCGCCGGGTTCGAGGGCGACCGCGAAGTCCTGCTCTCGGCCCTGCGCGCCAGCGACCTCCTGCTCTTCTGCCACAAGACCCCCGAATCGGCCCGCTGCCTGGTGGAGGCTCTGGTCTGCGGCTGCCCCCTCATCGGCTACGGCACCGACTACCCCAAAGGCCTCATCGCCCAGCATGGCGGCGGCAGCTTCGTCCCCCACGACCCCGCCAGCCTCGCCGCGCACCTCACGGAACTCCACGCCGACCGCCCCACGCTCGCGAACATGGTGGCGCAGGCCGCCGCCAGCGGCAAACTCTACAATGAGGACTCGGTCTACCGCCACCGCGCCGAACTGATGCGCAGCGCGGCCACCGCCTGACCTCACTCTTCGGCCGGCTCGGCCTCAGCGCTTCCGCTCTTCCCGGCGTCGAACGCCGCCTTTTTCGCGATCGCATAGACGCGCATGCCCGATTCATGCGGCGAATAGGCGATCGGGTCGAGCAGCAGCGACGCCGTCGCAAACTCGCCCTTGTCCGCCAGCGCCTGCGCATAATTGAGGCGATAGCTCGCGCTCTGCGGCAGCAGGCTGAACGCCTTGCGCAGGCCGTCATAGCCCAGCTGCGGCATCGTCCCGCCCTTCATCCTGTGATAGCGATAGAACAGCGCCAGCGGCACCGGGTCCTCGGTATCCGCCCGGTTCGCCTTGATGATCGCGCCCAGCGCCGCCTTCCAGTCCTCCGCCTTGTCGCTGTCCTGCGCCTGCTCCAGCAACAGTTCGGCGCGCACCGCCTGCGCCCGCCCGAAACCGGGGTCGATCGCCACCGCCCGGTCCGCCGCCGCCAGCGCCGCCGCCTTGTCCTCGACCAGTTGCTCCGCCTCCGCCAGCAAGGTCGCCGCATGCGCGCTGTCCGGCCATTTCGCCACCGCCTTGCGCACCGCCGTCGCGAAACCGGCCCGGTCCTCCTCCGGCAGGCCGACCATCGCCTTCAATTCCAGGTCGATCAGCGCCGCCCGCGCCGGATCGACCGGCGACAGCGCGATCGAAATCTGCGGCAACTCATTGGGCGTCAATATCGTCCGCGCGACCCTCCCCTTCTTCAGATAGGCGCGCAACTCCTTCTCCAGCGCCGCCACCCCGCCGGTGAAGAAGCGATCCGGGTCCGCGTCCTTCTCCCCACTGGTCAGCGCCGTCAGATAGGCCGAAAATTCCTTTATCCGCGCCGGCGTGTAGCGCAGATAATGCGTCAGCAGCCACGCCGTGCCATAATAGCGGTCGCCCTGCTGCGCATTGCGCCAGTTCGCCGTGCTGGCCATCATCTCCTTGAGCGGCATGATCGACAGCGTCACCAGCGTCGGCACCCGCGACATCGGGATCTCGCCATAGCTGATCCGCCCGTCCGCCTCGAACGTCACCACCGAATAGAACTCGGCAAACCCCTCGACATACCAGGCGGGATAGGCGGCGGGGAAATAGCGCAGCATGAAATGATGCGCATATTCGTGGAACAGGACCTCTTCCGGCCCCACCCCATATTTCCACGCCTTCGGCTCGCGCGACAGGATGGCGTAGCCCGATCGCTCGGACGTGCTGTAGAAGCCAGCGATATTGGGGTTATGCGCCAGCTTTTTGACCTCGGCGTCGTCCGACAGCATGAACACCTGCACCGGGTTCGGCTCGCTGTCCTCGCGCGTATCGGTCATCATCCGCAACAGCGCGTCGAACTTCTCCAGCTTCGTCGCGAACTGCTCCAGTTGCTGCGGCTTACCCTCGCTATAGACGGTGAAGTGCCGCGTCTTCGCCTGATTCCAAGCCGCCAGCGCCGCCCCCGGCCACCCGACCGCCAGCGCCAGCCCAGCGATCGCCACGAATGTCCTGCCCATGCCTGCAAACCATCCCACTGCTTCCCCACGCCCTGCTTGGCGCAATTCCACCAGCGGGTGAAGCAGAATGCGGTCAGCCGCGCTCCGCCTTCAACAACGCCTTTTTGCGCTCCAGCCCATAGGCATAGCCGCCAAGGCCCCCGTCAGTGCGCAGCACCCGATGACACGGGATCAGCACCGCCAGCCGGTTGTCGCCGCACGCCGTGCCGGCCGCGCGCACCGCGTCGGGCTTGCCCACGGCGGCGGCGACCTGCTTGTAGGTCCGCGTCTCGCCGGCGGGAATCGCGCGCAACGCCGCCCAGACCGCCTGCTGGAATGCCGTGCCGCCGGCATCGACGGGAAAATCCGCCGCGCTCGTCGGATCGTCCACCAGCGCCTGCACTCGCCCGGCCAGCTTTAGCATCTCCGCATCGGCCGCCACGATCTCCGCCTGCGGGAAGAAGCGCCGCAAATCGGCCTCTTCCTCGTCAAAACTGATCCGGCACAGGCCCTTGTCCGTCGCCGCCACCAGCATCCGCCCCAGCGTGCTGTCCAGCACCGCGTAGCGAATGGTCACGCCCGCGCCGCCCTTCTTCCACGCGCTGGGACTCATGCCCAGATGGCTCGCCGCATCGGCATAGGCCCGGCTCGGCGCAGTATAGCCGGCCGCATAGATCGCCTGGGTCACATTATCCTCCTCATGCAGGGCCGCCTTCAGCCGCTCGGCGCGCAGGCCGCGCGCAAAGGCGGCGGGGGTTAGCCCGGTTTCCCGCTTGAACAGCCGATGGAAATGATGCGGCGCATAGCCGACATGATCGGCCACCGCCTCCAGCGACAGCGGCTCCTCCGCCGCCCGGATCAGCGCCACCGCCGCCGCCACCGCTGTCCGGTCCCGCCCCGCCTCGTCCGGCTTGCAACGCAGGCAGGCGCGAAACCCCGCCGCCCGCGCCGCCGCGCCATCGGGATAGAAATCCATGTTCTCCCGCAACGGCCGCCGCGCCGGGCAGCTGGGCTTGCAATAGATGCCGGTGCTCTTCACCGCGCCGACGAAGCGGTCGTCCTGTCCGCGGTCGCGCCGCACGAAGGCGTCCCAGCAGGCGTCGTCGTCGAGGGTGGGTCGGATGCGAGTCATCTGGTTCATGTCCACCCATATGGGCCGTGCGTCCACCGTTCGCTTCCCGCGTCTTGCGTTCAAAGCCTTTTGTCGAAGCGGCGCGTTTCCCCCATTGCCTCCCGCCCCGCTTCGCATATGAATGCGCGAACTCATGGTCGCCCTCCTTCGCCGCATCCTCCTCCTGCTCGCCCTCGCCGCGCCGGTCGCTGCGCGCGCCGAGCAACAGGATATCGCCGCCGCCGCGCGCGGCGTGGTCCGTGTCGCCATCGTCGCGACCGACGGGACCGAAGCCTATTTCGTCGGCCATGGCAGCGGCTTTGCCGTCGCGCCGGACAAGGTGCTGACTAACGCCCATGTCGTTGAGTTGACCCGCACCGAAAAGAATCTCGTCATCGGCGTCGTCCCGTCCGAAGGGCGCAAGAGCTATGGCGGCCGCGTCATCGCCTATTCGCCCGGCAACGACCTTGCGCTGATCCAGCTGGAGGATGGCGCGCTGCCGGTCAGCACCTTCTTCGCCGGGGCAGTGTCCGACGGGCAGCATGTCACCGCCATCGGCTATCCCGGCAATGTCGATCGCGCGCAGGGCCTGGGCCTCAAGCAGATGATCGAGCCGCTCCAGACGGTGAAGACCAGCGGCAATGTCTCCTCCGGCCGCTCCAGCCAGAGCTTCGACACCATCCTGCACACCGCCCCGCTGGCGGCCGGCAACAGCGGCGGCCCGCTGGTGGACGATTGCGGCCGGGTGCTGGGCGTCAACAGCTTCGGCTCGATCTCCGACGGCAATGACGCGGAGTTCGGTTTCGCGGTATCCTGGCGCGAAGTCGCCTCCTTCCTGCGCCAGGCCGGCGTCAATTCGCTGCACACCATCCAGCCCTGCCGCTCCATGGCGGAGGCCGACGCCGCCGAAGCCGCCGCCACCGCGCGCGAGGCGCAGGCGTCCGAACGCTCCGACCGCGCCCGCACCGACGCGCGCGAAAACGCGGTGCAGCAGGCCCGCGACAGCGCCGAGCGCGACATCATCTCCGCGCGCGAAAACGCCATGGCCGGCGCCGCCGTGCTGCTCGCCATCGCCGTGCTCGCGCTGGGCTGGGGCGGGCTGATGCGCTCGCAGGGCAAGGAGAAGCCCGCAATCTGGGGCATTGGCGGCGGCGGCGTGGCGCTGCTGGCGGCGCTTGCCCTGTTCGTGTTTAAGCCCAGCTTCTCCTCGATCGACGAGCGCGCCAAGCTGCCCGAGGACACGTCGGTCATCTCCAACGACCCGTTCCGCTGGGCCGGCGAAAATGTCTGCCGCGTCGATCTCGACCGCAGCCGCCTTACCGTCTCGGAACCCCTCGACGTCCCGTTCACCTGGGCGGAGGGCGGCTGCGTCAACGGCGCCGATCAATATGTCTCGGTCGGCACGGCATGGCAGCGCGCCAATGTGCCCGCGCAGGGCAACAATGTATCGATCACCGCCTTCGACCCCGCCACCGGCCTGCTCCGCACGCGCCGCTGGCTGCTCGATTCGGACAGCATGGACAAGGCGCGTGAACTCACCAGGGACAAGCCTGCCCCGGCCTGTTCAAAGGAACCGGATTCGCTCGCGGCGGAGGCCCGTCTACAATCGGACCTGTCGGCCATCGTCTCGGCCCAGCCCAATGAACGCATCGTCTATCGCTGCCAGAAAGGCCGGCTCGCGCCCGTCGATCCGGCGCAATAAGCGCCAGATCAGTTCACATGAACAACCTGTTCATGTTCTTTGGGTCGAATCACTGCGAACGGCTTGCATAGTCATAATCCCACTGCTACGCGGCCCCTCGACAGGGGACCGGGCCAGCCCGCAGCCCCCTCTATTCGCATGACCGCGAAAACAACTGGGAGGACGGTTAGCCCGTGGAGACTACCGGCGGCATTCAGGCAAGCCTCAGCGGGCGTTACGCCGTAGCCCTTTTCGATCTCGCCCGTGACGGCAGCGCGCTCGACACCGTGGCGGACAGCCTTGCGGGCCTCAAGGCCGCGCTCGCGGATTCGCCCGAGTTCAAGGGGCTGGTGAACAGCCCCGTGCTGAGCCGCGAGGCCGCCGGCAAGGCGATCGCCGCCGTCGCCGGCGCGATGGGCCTCGACGCCCTCACCACCAAGTTTCTCGGCGTCCTCGCCGCCAACCGCCGCCTCACGCAGCTGCCCGCGATCATCCGCGCCTATGAGACGCTGCTCTCCGCCCACAAGGGCGAGACCCGCGCCGAAGTGACGAGCGCGCGTCCGCTGGGCAAGGGCCAGCTCCAGACGCTGGCGAAGAATCTGAAAGCGCGGATCGGCCGTGACGTTTCGATCGACGAGAAGGTCGATCCCGCCATTCTGGGCGGCCTGGTCGTCAAGATCGGCAGCCAGATGATCGACAGCTCCATCCGCACCCGTTTGAATACTCTCGCCCAGGCGATGAAAGGCTAAGTCATGGATATCAACGCCGCAGAAATCTCGAAGGTCATCAAGGACCAGATCGCCAGCTTCGGCGCCGAAGCACAGGTCAGCGAAGTCGGCTCCGTGCTGACGGTCGGCGACGGCATCGCCCGCGTCCACGGCCTCGACAACGTCCAGGCGGGCGAAATGGTCGAGTTCGCCAATGGCGTGCAGGGCATGGCGCTGAACCTGGAAGCCGACAATGTCGGCATCGTGATCTTCGGCTCGGACAGCGAGATCAAGGAAGGCGACACCGTCAAGCGCACCGGCACCATCGTCGACGTGCCCGTGGGCAAGGGCCTGCTGGGCCGCGTCGTGGATGGCCTGGGCAATCCCATCGACGGCAAGGGTCCGATCGTGTCGGAAACCCGCATGCGCGTCGAGCGCAAGGCCCCCGGCATCATCCCGCGCACCTCGGTCCACGAACCCGTGCAGACCGGCCTCAAGGCCATCGACACCCTGGTCCCCGTCGGCCGTGGCCAGCGCGAGCTGATCATCGGCGATCGCCAGACCGGCAAGACCGCCGTCGCGATCGACACCTTCATCAACCAGAAGACCGCCAACGCCGGCGATGACGAGAGCAAGAAGCTCTACTGCATCTACGTCGCCATCGGCCAGAAGCGCTCGACCGTCGCGCAGATCGTCAAGCAGCTCGAAGAAAACGGTGCGATGGAATATTCCATCGTCGTCGCGGCGACCGCGTCCGAGCCGGCCCCGCTCCAGTATCTGGCCCCGTACACCGGCGTCACCATGGGCGAATATTTCCGCGACAACGGCATGCACGCCGTCATCGTCTATGACGATCTGTCCAAGCAGGCCGTCGCCTATCGCCAGATGTCGCTGCTGCTGCGTCGTCCTCCGGGCCGTGAAGCCTATCCGGGCGACGTCTTCTATCTGCACAGCCGCCTGCTGGAACGCGCTGCGAAGATGAACAAGGAAAACGGCTCGGGTTCGCTGACCGCGCTGCCGATCATCGAAACCCAGGCAGGCGACGTGTCGGCCTATATCCCGACCAACGTGATCTCGATCACCGACGGCCAGATCTTCCTGGAAACCAACCTCTTCTACCAGGGCATCCGTCCGGCCATCAACGTGGGCCTCTCGGTGTCGCGCGTCGGTTCGTCGGCGCAGACCAAGGCGATGAAGAAGGTGTCCGGCTCGATCAAGCTGGAGCTGGCCCAGTATCGCGAAATGGCCGCTTTCGCCCAGTTCGGTTCGGACCTCGACGCCTCGACCCAGAAGCTGCTGAACCGCGGCGCGCGCCTGACCGAGTTGCTCAAGCAGGGCCAGTTCTCGCCGCTGCCGTTCGAAGAGCAGACCGCGTCGATCTTCGCGGGCACCAACGGCTATCTGGACGCGATCCCGGTCGGCGACGTCGTCCGCTACGAGGAGCAGATGCTGAGCTATCTGCGCCACGAGCATGCCGATGTCCTCGCCGCGATCCGCGACAGCAAGGATCTGGGCGACGAACCCAAGTCCAAGCTGAAGGCCGCGCTGGACAGCTTCGGCAAGACCTTCGCCTAAAACCATGATCTCCGCCTTCCCGGCCCGGCCGGGAGGGCGGAGACAGAGGAAAGAAAGCCGCCAAAGCCGATGCTCACCGCCCAATCCCTTGCAGCATGGACCGTCCTCGCGACGGGTCTGGTGCTCGTGCCGGGACCGGACACCATGCTGGTGGCCGGCCACGCGGCGCGTCGGGGTCTGCGCGCGGGCATAATGGCGATCGGCGGCATTCAGCTGGGCGGCCTCGTCTTCATGGCGCTGTGCGGCTTCGGCTTCCTCTCGGTGCTGAACGCCGTGCCCGGCGTCTTCATGGCCGTGAAGATCGCCGGCGCGCTCTACCTCGCCTGGATGGGCTTCAACCTGCTGCGCGGAGCAATCAAGCCGCAGTCGGACGCCCCCGAGCGCATGCGCCTCGGCTCTTCGCCCTTCGTGCAGGGCTTCATCAGCACGATCCTCAATCCCAAGGTCGCGGTCTTCTTTCTCGCCGCTTTGCCGCAATTCGTCGGCACCGGCCCGCACGCCCCGTTGCAGGGCATGCTGCTGATCGCGATCGTCTACGCCCTCGGCCTTCTCTGGTGCTCGCTGCTCGCGGTCCTCGCGACCAAGGCGGGCGGGCGGGTCGGCCAGTCCAGCTTCATGCGCTGGTTCGAAGGCGCATTGGGATTGAGTTTCTTTGGTCTCGCGGGCCGTCTGGCCCTTGCTCGGAACGTATAAACCATGCCCAGCCTTAAAGAACTGAAGATCCGCCGCGACTCGATCAAGTCGACGCAAAAGATCACCAAGGCCAAGCAGATGGTCGCCGCCGCCAAGCTGCGCAAGGCGCAGGCCGCCGCCGAAGCCGCCCGCCCCTATTCGCAGCGCCTGGAGCGCGTGGTCGCCACCCTCGCCTCGAAGGTCACGGTCAGCGAATCCAGCCCAAAGATCCTGGCCGGCACCGGCAAGGACGACGTCCAGCTGCTCGTCGTCGCCACGGGTGACAAGGGCCTGGCCGGCGCGTTCAACTCCAACATCGTCAAGGCCGCCATCATGAAGGCGCGCTTCCTCATCGCAGAGGGCAAGACGGTGAAGTTCTACCTCGTCGGCCGCAAGGGCCGCGCCGTCATCGCGCGCACCTTCCCCGGCATGATCGTGGGTCAGTACGACACCAGCGACGTGCGCACCCCCGGCTTCACCGAAGCGCAGGCCATCGCCAAGGAAGTGTCGGAGCGTTTCTTCGCCGGCGAATTCGACGTCGCGACCCTGTTCTACTCGACCTTCAAGTCCGCCCTTGCGCAGGACCCGACCGAGCAGCAGCTGATCCCGGTCAAGGTCCCCGCCGACGCCCCGGCCGCCAGCAACGCCGCTGTCGAGTACGAGCCGGACGAAGCCGCCATCCTGGAAGACCTGCTGCCCCGCAACATGTCGATCCAGCTGTTCAAGGCGCTGCTCGAAAACGAAGCGTCCGAACAGGGCGCATCAATGACCGCCATGGACAACGCGACCCGCAACGCCGGCGACCTCATCAACAAGCTCAACATCCAGTACAACCGTGGCCGTCAGGCGGCGATCACCACCGAACTGGTCGAAATCATCTCGGGCGCGGAAGCTCTCTAGTGAATGCCGACGCTCGCCATAATCGACGGGATCAGCATCTTGATGTGGCCCAACGATCACAACCCGCCGCACTTTCACGTGCGCTTCGCGGGGCGGACGGGCAAATTCGACATAGCCACGGGACAGATGATAAAGGGGACGCTCAACCGGCGGACGATCAAGAAGGTGCAATCGTGGACTATCGCCAATCAGGCTATGCTTTTACAGGCATGGAACGACCTCCGGTCGAAGATGACGACGACGAGCTAGTCACGGTCGGCGGCTCTATCCCGAACGTCGTCAGCGTCGAAGCGATTGCCCCCCTGACCTTGTTCGTGCGCTTTGACGATGGCGTCGAGGGCAAGGTCCGGTTTGAAGAAAGCCACCTCTACGGCATCTGGGCGAAGCTGCGCGACCCGGCCTATTTCAGTCAGGTCGGCATTGCGCATGGCGCAGTGAGTTGGCCCAACGAAGAGCCGGACATGTGCCCGGACAGCATGCATGACGAAATTGTCAAGCATGATGGGGAATGGGTACTGAATTGAAACGATTGGTGCTGCTGCTCGCCTTGATGGAGGGTGGATGCGCTGACCGGGGAATGGAAAATTTGAGCGACGTTTCGCTCGCTCAATTTGAAGCAACGAAGATAGCATTGGAGGAAGCGAAGAGTTCGGGCAAAAAGGCGGTATTCCAGAGGTCTATGGAAATTCGTCGCCGCCTATGCACGAACGGAAACCCGAATGTCGTGACCTGCTCATACGAAATGCGTGAGATGAGCGACAGTTGGGGAACGGGCTACGAGAATTGGATGCCCATTAAGCGCACCTTCAAGAAGACATTTTGGACAAGAGGCTGGGTCGAAGCGGAACCCGTCTCGCAAGGAACGTAGAAGGCAAGGAAACGAAGCAATGGCAACCACCAACAATGTAGGCCGCATCTCGCAGGTCATCGGCGCCGTCGTCGACGTGACCTTCCCCGATGCGCTCCCCTCGATCCTCTCGGCGCTGGAAACCAGCAACAACGGCCAGCGCCTTGTTCTGGAAGTCGCCCAGCATCTGGGTGAAAACACCGTCCGCACCATCGCGATGGACTCGACCGAGGGTCTGACCCGCGGCCAGGAAGTCACCGACACCGGCGCGCAGATCAGCGTGCCCGTCGGCCCGGCCACGCTCGGCCGCATCCTCAACGTCGTCGGCGAGCCGATCGACGAGCGCGGCCCGGTCGCGACCACCATGACCTCGCCGATCCACGCCAAGGCCCCCGAGTTCGTCGATCAGTCGACCGACGCCGCCATTCTGGTCACCGGCATCAAGGTCATCGACCTGCTCGCCCCTTACGCAAAGGGCGGCAAGATCGGCCTGTTCGGCGGCGCGGGCGTCGGCAAGACCGTGCTCATCCAGGAACTCATCAACAACATCGCGAAGGGCCATGGCGGCACCTCCGTCTTCGCGGGCGTCGGTGAGCGTACCCGTGAGGGCAACGATCTCTATCACGAATTCCTCGACGCCGGCGTTATCGCCAAGGATGCCGACGGCAACGCGATCAGCGAAGGCTCGAAGGTTGCCCTCGTCTACGGTCAGATGAACGAGCCGCCGGGCGCCCGCGCGCGCGTCGCCCTGTCGGGCCTGACCATCGCCGAATATTTCCGCGACGTCGAAAATCAGGACGTGCTGTTCTTCGTCGACAACATCTTCCGCTTCACGCAGGCGGGCGCGGAAGTGTCGGCGCTGCTCGGCCGTATTCCTTCGGCCGTGGGCTATCAGCCGACCCTGTCGACCGACATGGGCGCGCTGCAGGAGCGCATCACCTCCACCAACAAGGGGTCGATCACCTCGGTGCAGGCCGTCTACGTTCCCGCGGACGACCTTACCGACCCTGCGCCGGCCACCAGCTTCGCGCATCTTGACGCCACGACCGTGCTCAACCGCGCGATCTCGGAACTCGGCATCTATCCGGCGGTCGACCCGCTGGACTCGACCAGCCGCGTTCTGGAGCCGCGCACCGTGGGTCAGGAGCATTACGACACCGCCCGCGCCGTCCAGTCGATCCTCCAGAAGTACAAGTCGCTGCAGGACATCATCGCCATTCTGGGCATGGACGAGCTGTCGGAAGAAGATAAGCTGACGGTGACCCGCGCGCGCAAGATCCAGAAGTTCCTGTCGCAGCCCTTCCACGTCGCCGAAGTCTTCACCGGCATCAGCGGCAAGTTCGTCGCGGTCGAAGACACCGTGAAGTCGTTCAAGGCGGTCGTCGATGGCGAATATGACCATCTGCCCGAGAACGCCTTCTACATGGTCGGCGGCATCGACGAGGCGGTCGAGAAGGCCAAGAAGCTGGCCGCCGAAGCGGCGTAATCGACGAAAAAAGCCCCTCTCTTCCAAGGGAGGGGTTGGGGTGGGTGGCGAGCAAAGCGAGCCTGCGACCTCTCCAACCTGGCTGACGCCAGCGATTGCTGAAGGAGCAATCGCACCCACCCCAACCCCTCCCTAAGTAGGGAGGGGCTAAGGAAGAAGAAAATGGCACTGCACTTTGAACTCGTGACCCCCGAAAAGCTCGTCCGTTCGGAAGAGGTCTATCAGGTCGTCGTGCCCGGCACGGAAGGCGACTTCGGCGTGCTGGAAGGCCACGCGCCCTTCATGTCCACCGTCCGCGACGGCGCCCTGCTGGTCTTCGCGACCGCCACCTCCGCCCCGGAAAGCATCCCCGTCGTCGGCGGCTTCGCCGAAGTCAACGAACAGGGCCTGACCGTATTGGCCGAAAAGGCCGGCTAAGGCCCTTTCGAACAACAGGCATTTCAGGGGCGTCGCCATGCACCATGGCGACGCTCTTTTGCTGTCCGATACCCCGCCGCGCGGTTCTCCCGAACGAAAGAAGCATCGGGTGCGGACGTTAAGCCCCTCCCCTTCAGGGGAGGGGTTGGGGTGGGGTCTCGCCCCGCGCACAGCGCCAGCAGTCCCCACCCAAAAACCCTGTCCTACAGCCCACGCCCCATGTTAGCCGAATCACGTCGGAAGCAGGCGGGTTGATCGCCGCATGCCAACGGCTCGGTCACGGTGGGTTCGCCCATCGGGCTATGGACCCGCGATTCGTCGGATGTCCTTTCGGAGGGCATGGCGGGTCGCACAGCAACGACAAACCGTCAGCGAAGGCCGGGCCAATACCCCCGACGACGACCAGCAACGCAAACCAGATCGCCCCGGCATCGCCGGCCAGAACAGAAAATCCGGGCCATATTCCGTCAGGCGGACCGCCCGGACACCTCGTGAAAACCCGTCCGGCGTTTCAGGCGCCGGACGGGCCTTTCGCATGCCTGCGCGACATGGCTTCGCCCCCTATCGACCCGCGCCCACCGCCCGCTTATGCAGGCGTGTATGGGGCAAGATCAGACCAGCGCACACAGCACCGCAAAACCAGCGCGGACGATCCCCGCCAGCCTGCTCATCGCCACCCTCGCCTTCTGGCTCGGCGGCGCGCAACTCCTCCTCTGGCGTTTCCTCGATGTCCTCCCGCCCGTCGCTTATGTCGCGGGCCTCACCCTGCTCGCGGCGCTCTGCATCCCCCTCGCGCGCCTGCGCCTGCCCGGCATTCCGCCCGCCACGCTGCTGCTCTGCTTCCTCGTCGCCCTCGCGCTGATGATCCTGGGCGGAGAAGGCCGCTTCCTCTACGCCAATATCGATTGGCAGGTACGCTTCGCCGTCCTGCGCGACCTGACCGCCAGTCCCTGGCCCTTCGTCTATACCGATCGCGGCACGCCCGACCTGCTGCGCGCGCCGATCGCCATGTTCCTCATCCCCGCCCTAGCCGGCAAGGCCGGGGGACCGGCCGTCGCCGACATGGCGATGCTGCTCCAGAACAGCGCGCTGCTCGCCCTCATCCTCGCGCTCGGATCGCTGCTGTTCGAAACCCGCCGCACGCGCCTCACCGCCCTCGCCGTCGTCATCATGTTCAGCGGCCTTGACGCGCTCGGCCGCCTGCTCTTTCGCGGCGGCCTGTCGGATCATATTGAAAACTGGGCGTTTCTCCAGTTCAGCTCCAATATCACCCTTGCCTTCTGGGTCCCCAATCACGCCCTCTCCGGCTGGATCGGCGCGCTCTTCACCCTGCTCTGGCGGCGCAACCTCATCCCCCTCGGCAGCTTCCTCGCCCTGCTCCCGCTGACCGCCCTCTGGTCCCCGCTCGGCCTGATCGGCGCCATGCCCTTCGCCGCCCTGGCCGCCGCCCGCGCGCTCGCCGCACGACAAATCCGCTGGCCTGACATCGCCCTGCCCGCCGCCGCCACCCTGCTCAGCCTGCCCGGCCTCCTCTACCTCGCCGCCGCGCCAGACGCCGTTGGCACGCGGATCACTGCGCAGGTTCCGTTCCAGTGGGCCATGTTCGAACTGCTGGAGGTGCTGGTCTACGCCATCCCCCTCGCCCTAGCCTGGCGCAGCAACCGCTTCGGCGTGGACACCCTCGCGCTGCTGACGCTCTGTCTCCTTGCCCTGCCCTTCGTGCAGATCGGCTGGTCCACCGACCTCATGATGCGCGGATCAATCGCCGCGCTCGCCATCCTGGCCGTCATGACCGCCGACGCGGTCGCCCGGCCCGGCCGCGTCCGCTGGTGGCTTGTCGCCATGCTCCTCATCGGCAGCATCACCGGCCTCACCGAAATCCGCCGCGCCTTCGCCTGGCCCCCGGCCCCGCAAGTGCAATGCAGCTTCCCGCAGGCCTGGGACCAGAGCTTCAGCGATTTCCCGAAAGGCAGCTGGCTCGCCCCGCTGTCACAGGTCCCGGCCGTAATCCGCCCGGAAAACCCCGCGCCCGTCAGCCCGGGCGCAACGCCCTGTTGGCAAGGCCACTGGCACTCGCCAGACGACTAGGCGGAAAGCACCGCATAGAGCGACAGCCCAAAGGGAAAACGCACCCGTCCCAGCAGATGCCGCTCCCACCCGAATATCCGCCGGAACAACCCGTTCACCAGCGGCGAAGGCTGTGCGTCATGTCCGCCCTTGCGCCCCAGCACTCGCGCCAGTCCCCGCGCCGCCACCGCCAGCGGAAACAGCAGGCTGTTGAAATAGCCGACCCGCTCCACCTTCAGCCCGGCCTCTTCCGCCACGGCGGTCAGCCCACCCAGCGTATAGCGCCGCTTGTGGTGGTGAATCACGTCATGATCGGACCACAGCCATGGGGCCGCCGGCACCGTCAGCAATATCCGTCCCCCCGGCGCCAGCCGCGCGCCCAGCGCGCTCAGGCTCTCGCGGTCCTCGTCCACATGCTCCAGCACGTCGAGCAAAGCGATCAGGTCGTAGCGCTGCGCGCCAAAGCCGATCCGGCCCGGCAGCATGCCCGGCTCGATCGGCGCGATCCCCCGCGCCGCCGCGATTGCCCGCGCCTCGTCGTCATATTCCAGCGCCTCGACCGCGCCATGCCGGCTCAGCATCGCCAGATTGCCGCCGGTCCCGCAGCCCGCCTCCAGGATGCGCGCGCCCTTGCGCGGCGCAATCCGCTCGATCAGGCCGTCCAGGATGCTGCGACGCGCGGCGAACCACCAGTGGCCGCCCTCCTCCTGCGCATTCAGGCTCGCATAGGCTGATCGATCCATCGGACCTCGTCTCCCTCCACCGAATCGGCGAGCACAGCGCCCTCTTCCCCGGAAATGACATAGAGCGGCCGCTGCCGCACTTCTCTCGCCACGCGGCCCAGATATTCGCCAATGATCCCCAGGCTCAGCAGGTTGAGACCGCCCAGCCCCAGCACCGCCACCATGATCGACGCATAGCCCGGCATATCGACCCCGGTGATCAGCGTGTGCAACACCAGGAACGCGGCATAAGCGAAAGCCAGCAGCGCAATCCCGCCGCCGATATAGGACCAGATGCGCAGCGGCATCGTCGTGGACGCGGTGATCCCGTCCACCGCAAGCCCCCACAGCTTGCCCAGCCGCCATTTCGTCGTCCCCGCCTCACGCGGGGCGCGGACATAATCGACTGTGGCAACACGAAAGCCGATCCAGCTGAACAACCCCTTGTTGAACCGCGCCGCCTCACCCAACTGCTTGACGACATCCACCGCCTTGCGATCGAGCAGCCGAAAATCGCCGACATTCTCGGGGATCGGATAATCGGAAACGCTGTTGAGCACGCGATAAAAGCCCCGCGCGCTCCAGCGCTTGAACCAGCCGTCGCTCGATCGGTCGGCGCGCCGCGCATTGACCACCTGCGCCCCCGCCAGCCACTGCCGCACCATCTCGACGATCACCGCCGGCGGGTCCTGCAAATCGACGTCGATCGGAATGACCGCATCGCCCCGCGCATGGTCGATGCCGGCGGCCAGCGCCGCTTCCTTACCAAAATTGCGCGACAAGCCGATCGCCCGCACGTCCGGGTTCAGCCGCGCCAGTATTGACAGCATATCCGCCGTCCGGTCGCTGCTGCCATCGTCCACGAACAGATATTCCGCCCGCGCGCCCGGCCCGATCAGCGCCAGCGCCTCGTTCACCGCCGGACGCGCCGCGTCCAGGAACAGCGCCAGGCTTTCCTGCTCATTATAGACCGGAATGACGATCGACAGCGTGCGCATGGCGTCCTGCATCTGGATGACGCCTCGCTATCGGCCAGAATGGTTAACCAGGGGTAAGCGCGGCCGCGTCCTCACGCTTTATTTACCACGATGCGCGCATCTGGCCGTCATGCGTGCGCTGCTCAACAAACCCTGGATATTCCTGACGCTGTTCGGGATCATCCTGCTGCTGCCCAGCTTCCTGTTCGGACCGGGCGCGACCCATTCACACCTCTATAACTATATGTGGACCGGCCATTTCGGCAGCCAGATCGCCGCCGGCCATCCCTATGAACGCTGGATCGCGAACAGCTTCGAAGGGCTGGGCGCGCCGACCTTCTATTTCTACCCGCCGCTCGCCTATCTGGTCGCGGGCCTGTTCAACGCGGCCGGCCTCTCGGTCTTTCAGGCGATCAACATGGCGGGGCTTGCCCTGCTCGTCGCCTCGGGCCTCGCCATGCACCGCTTCCTCAGTGAGCGCAGTACCTTTCCGCTGGCTGGCGCAGTCCTCTACATGGCAGCCCCCTATCATCTCTACGACTTCTATGTCCGCGGCGCACTCGCCGAATTTGGCGCGTTCGTCTGGCTGCCGCTGATCGCGCTCTGCATTGCCCGCCTGCCCGATCGGCGCGGGGTGCTGCTGCTGGCGCTCAGCTTCGCAGGCCTCATGCTCACGCATCTGCCGGTCGCCATGCTGACCGGCGTCTTCCTGATAGCGCCGCTGATGCTGCATCGCCTGTGGCGGGATCGCTCGGTCCTGCTGCCCGGCGCAATGGCCGGCCTGCTCGCGCTCGCGCTTGCCGCCTTTTACCTGCTGCCGGCGCTGACCCTGCAGTCCCATGTATCGACCGCGATGTTGTGGACAGACGATTATCTCGCCACCCACTGGTCCATCTGGACGGCCGCGCCGATCCTCTATCCGGCGATGGCGCTGGGCCTTATCCTGCTCGCCTGGCCTGCACGATCGGTCTGGGCGGCAATCGCCGTGCTGACCGCGCTGGCCTCCATCCGCCTGATTCCGTTTCTCTGGGATATCGACCTGCTCAACAAGGTGCAGTTCCCCTGGCGCGCACTCTGCATCGCCGAGTTCGCGGCCGTGACCGCCCTCGTCAGCTATCGCCCCCGCCTGGTCACACTGGCCGCCGGCGGCCTGGCGCTCGCCTGCCCCTATGCGGTGTCCGCGCTAATCGCCGCCGCCAATCTGCAACAGCCGGTCGACTATGCGCGCATCGAAAGCGTCGCACCGGATGCATCGGAATATCTGCCCGCCGGCTTCGACCTCGCCAAGGTCGACCGCTTCGATCGCTGGACCGATCTGCGCGCCTATCACGCCCTGCCCCGCGTCGACGCACTGCGCGTCAAGATGCCCGGTCCCGTCACTATCGGTCGTTCCGCCTTCCCGATCTGGCGGGTGACCCGCGGCGGCACTCCCGTACCGACCACCGGCCCCTTCCTCCATTTCGACGCGAAACCCGGCCTTTACCGGATCGAGCGCATCCGTATCTGGCAGGAGGACTGGGGCATCGCAATCAGCCTGGCCGCACTCGCAATGCTCCTCGTCGGCGCGGCTTTCGGCCGCATTAGCCATTTGTCAAAGTTTCCAGCCTATTCACCTTCCACGACCATCTTTGGATGGGGGCTATCGGGTTGGCTGCGCCGACCAAGGGAATCTGGCGGAGGGACATGAGCGCTTTTGGACGCAAGAACGGGCCGGCGGGCATAAAGCCCGGCTTTGGTGTGGCTCGCCCGATGCAGGGTGGCGGCCAGCAGGCTGACGTGCCCGGCGGCGCGCAGTTCCCGCCGCTCGACATCGCCGCGCTGCCCGGCGAAGCCGCTTTCGACCCGCTGGCGGCCCCGACCAGCCAGATGCAGCGCAACGCCGACGCGATGCAGCGCCTGTCGGATCGCGCGAATAACGAGCATGTCGCCGACGCTGGCCCGCAGGGCTTCGAAGCGTCGGTCCACAAGATCAAGGAGCAGGTACTTCCCCGCCTGCTGGAGCGTGTTGACCCGGAAGCGGCGGCCACGCTGACCAAGGATGAGCTGGCGGAGGAATTTCGCCCGATCATCATGGAAGTGCTGGCCGAGTTGAAGCTCACCCTCAACCGCCGCGAACAGTTCGCGCTGGAAAAGGTGCTGGTCGACGAACTGCTCGGCCTCGGTCCGCTCGAAGAGCTGCTGAACGACCCGGACATTTCCGATATCATGGTCAACGGCCCCGAGCAGACCTATATAGAAAAGAAGGGCAAGCTGGTCATCGCGCCGATCAAGTTCCGCGATGAAGAGCATCTGTTCCAGATCGCCCAGCGCATCGTGAACAAGGTCGGCCGCCGCGTCGACCAGACCACGCCGCTGGCCGACGCCCGCCTGCCCGATGGCTCGCGCGTCAACGTCATCGTGCCGCCGCTCAGCCTCAAGGGCACGGCGATCTCGATTCGTAAATTCTCCGCCAAGCCGATCACCATCGACATGCTGGCCAACTGGGGCGCGATGTCGCCCAAGATGGCGACGGCGCTCAAGATCGCCGGCGCGTGCCGCATGAACATCGTCATTTCCGGCGGTACGGGTTCGGGCAAGACGACGATGCTGAACGCCCTTTCCAAGATGATCGATCCGGGCGAGCGCGTGCTGACGATCGAGGACGCGGCGGAACTGCGCCTGCAGCAGCCGCACTGGCTGCCGCTGGAAACCCGCCCCGCCAATCTGGAAGGCAATGGCGCGATCACCATCGGCGATCTCGTCAAGAACGCCCTGCGTATGCGTCCCGACCGCATCATCCTGGGCGAAATTCGTGGCGCGGAGTGTTTCGACCTGCTCGCCGCGATGAACACGGGTCACGATGGATCCATGTGTACGCTGCACAGCAACTCGCCCCGCGAGTGCCTGGGCCGTATGGAGAACATGATCCTGATGGGCGACATCAAGATCCCGAAGGAAGCGATTTCCAAGCAGATCGCCGACTCGGTCGACCTGATCGTCCAGGTGAAGCGCCTGCGCGACGGCTCTCGTAGGGTCACCAACGTGACCGAGGTGATCGGCATGGAAGGCGACGTCATCGTCACGCAGGAACTGTTCAAGTTCGAATATCATGACGAGGACGACAGCGGGAAGATCATCGGCGAGTATCGCTCGATGGGCCTGCGCCCCTACACGCTCGACAAGGCGCGGCAGTTCGGCTTCGACCAGCCGTTCCTGGAAGCCTGCCTGTAAAATAAGGTGTCTGGCGGGGCAGTTCGCTCCGCCACCCCTTGCCTCTCAAGCCGGCAGACGGCACATCACGGGTCCCCGAAGAGAGGATCCCCCCGATGAACCGTCTCGTCCTGACCGCGTTGCTTACCGCCGGTCTCACCCTGCCGCTCCTGCCACTCGCCGCCCAGCATGCGGGGCATGGCGATCACGCAATGGCAGCCGACCCAATCGCCGCCGCCATCGCCGCGCCCAGCCGCACGCCCAAGAATGTCGAGCGCGACCAATATCGCCATCCGGCCGAAACCCTGGCCTTCTTCGGCGTCACCCCGACCCAGACGGTGGTCGAATGGTCGCCCAGCGGCGGCTGGTACACCGAAATTCTCGCCCCGCTGCTGAAGGACCACGGAACCTTCTATGCCTTGCAGGCGACCGGCAAATATCTCGACGGCTACAAGCCCTTTCTGGCAGCCAAGCCCGACGCCTATGGCAAGGTGAAGCTGGTCGCCTGGCCCGAGGAGACGTCTACTATCCCTGCGAACAGCGTTGACACGGTGCTGACCTTCCGTAACGTCCACAACATGATCATGGGCGGGACCGAGGAAGCGACCTTCAAGGCGTTCTTCGACATGCTGAAATCCGGCGGCACGCTCGGCATCGTCGACCATCGCCTGCCCGAGGACCGCGACGTCGCGCTGGAGAAGACCAGCGGCTATCTCAAGGTCTCGACCGTCAAGCGCATCGCGGAAGCCGCCGGCTTCGAATATGTCGGCGCGTCGGAGGTCAACGCCAACCCCAAGGACACCGCCGACTGGCCCAAGGGCGTCTGGACGCTGCCGCCGGTGCTGCGCAATGGCGATGTGGACAAGGACAAGTATCTGGCGATCGGCGAAAGCGACCGGATGACGCTCAAATTCCGCAAGCCGCTCAAATAAGCGAAGAATAGCCACTTCTTCACGGCCGGCCCGGTTGTGCGTTGCAGCACGACCGGGCTAAGGCGCTTGGGTGTCCGAACCCCTGCCCCATCCCCTGCACCATCCACTACGCGCCATAGGAACCCGGCTCGTCGCCGTCGCCTTCCTGTCGGTGATGTTCATCACTGGCCGTCTGGCGGAGGCGCGAGGCGTCAACATCGTCGAAATCGTCTTCTACCGCCAGGCGATCGCCCTGCCCGTCGTAGCCATCTCGATCGCCATGACCACGGGCCTCGGTTCCGTCCGCACGCAGCGCATCGGCGGCCACGCCATCCGCATGATCGTCGGCACGATCGGCATGGCGCTCAACTTCCTGTCCTACATTCTGCTGCCCCCGGCGGAGGCGACCGCGATCGGCTTCACCATGCCGATCTTCGGCACGATCATGGGAGCGTTGCTGCTCAAGGAAGCCACCGGCATCCACCGCTGGGCCGCCGTGCTGCTCGGCTTCGTCGGCGTGCTCGTCATGGTCCGCCCCGGCGGCGGTCATTTCGCGGCGCTCGGCGTCGGCGTGGCCGTCGCCGCCGCCATTCTGACCGCCTGCGTCAGCCTGATCCTGCGCCAATTGGGCCGCACGGAAGGCGCCGGCGTGATCGTGTTCTGGTTCACCGCCTTGTCACTGCCGCCGCTGGGCGTCGCCTTGCTGTTCTATGCGCAGCCGCACGACATGGCGACATGGGGCCTGCTGCTGCTGATCGGCGTCGTCGGCGGCGTAGCGCAGATCTGCCTCACCGCTGCGCTTCGCTGGGCGCCGGTCTCCGTCGTGCTGCCGATGGACTATAGCACGATCCTGTGGACGACGGCTTTGGGCTGGCTGCTCTGGGGCGACTGGCCTGCCGGCACCACCTGGATCGGCGCGGCGCTGATCGTGAGCAGCGGCCTCTATATTGCCTGGCGCGAACAGCTCCGCGCCAGGCAAGCAAGGCTCAGCCCAGAAGCTCCGCCTCCAGGCTGATCTCCGCGTTCAGCAGCTTGGACACCGGGCAGCCCGCCTTGGCCTTGGCCGCCAGTTCCTGAAATTGCGCGTCATCCGTTCCCGGAATCGTCGCCTTGAGTGTCAGCTTGCTTGCCGTGATCGCAAAGCCGCCGTCCTGCTGCTCTAGCGTCACCACCGCGCTCGTCTCCATCCGCTCGGCCGTCAGCCCCGCCTCGCCCAGAATCAGCGACAGCGCCATGGTGAAGCAGGACGCATGCGCCGCCGCGATCAACTCCTCCGGGTTCGACCCCGGCACGCCCTCGAACCGCGTCGCAAAGCCATAGGGATAGGCTTCCAAAGCCCCGCTCTGGGTCGAGATCGCGCCCTTCCCGTCCTTCAGGCCGCCGCTCCACACCGCCGATCCGCTGCGATTGATCTTCATGAGACTGTCTCCTTTGCTGAGTGGGGGAACTGCGCTCGCCGCTCCTTGTTCAATCATCATGGTGACATGACAGGAGAGCGACAATGGACATGGCAGTAGAAAATCGCGGAGACATGATTGCATCCGACCGGGTCGAGGGCACGTCGGTCTACAATCTTCAGGGCGACAAGCTCGGCCACATCTCCAATTTCATGGTCGACAAGGTCAGCGGGCAGGTCCGCTACGCGGTGCTCGCGTTCGGCGGCTTCCTGGGCATGGGCAACGATCACTATCCCCTGCCCTGGTCGATGCTGCATTATGACACCGGCAAGGGCGGCTATGTCGTCGAACTAGCAAGGGAAGTGCTGGATAACGCCCCGCGCTACACCGCTGATCTGCGGCCGGAATATGACGACAGCTATGGCCGCAGCGTCTATCAATATTATGGCCTGGCCTACCCATGGTAGGCCCAAGGCACTGATTTAAATCCGTTTAATGGCGCGTCGGAACCCCGTTCCGACGCGCTTTCCCTTTGCGTCACCCAGCCCACTCACATCGCCCAATTTTCGCCACATTCCGTCGCCAAATGATTGTCTACTGAAAAAATAGAATTAGTGTCACAGGCTCGCTATGGAAGAGGAATGACCATGGAGCGATTCGGACATTCGGGAGACGCCCGCCAGCCGGTGGTGCTGACGATTCCGGGCCTCAACAACAGCGGGCCGGACCACTGGCAGACGCTGTGGGAACAGACGCGCGGCGATTGCGAGCGGGTTGATCTGGGCAGCTGGGCCAGCCCCAGCCGCAACGCCTGGGTCTCGCGCCTCGACGCCGCCATCCGCGAGATCAACGGACCGATCGTGCTGGCCGCGCACAGCCTGGGCTGCCTCGCCGTCGCCTGGTGGGGCGCGCTCCAGAGCCAGCCCTATGGCTGGCCCGTCACCGGCGCGCTGCTGGTGGCGCCGCCCGATTGCGACCGCATGGAAACGCCCGAATCGATAGGCGGCTTTGGCCCTACGCCGCGCGCGCCCTTGCCGTTCCCGACGATA
This sequence comes from Sphingobium sp., assembly GCA_044237945.1. Classification (GTDB taxonomy): domain Bacteria; phylum Pseudomonadota; class Alphaproteobacteria; order Sphingomonadales; family Sphingomonadaceae; genus Sphingobium. The sequence goes on from JBIIEH010000008.1 coordinate 102,753, forward strand.
TTGGTGGCCAGCCGCAACGACCCCTATATCTTCTTTGAACGCGCCCACAGCATCGGCAAGAACTGGAACAGCCAGTTCGTCGATGCGGGCCATGCTGGCCACATCAATGCAGAATCGGGTCTGGGCGACTGGCGGTTCGGACAGGAGCTGCTCGACCGGCTGATCGACAATGCGCACGAACAGGCTTCGGCCGTCCGGCTGATGCGCCCGGCCGTGCCGGCCAGCCATTATGACCGGCGCTCCATCGGCATGCCATCGGCCATGTGAAGCCCGAACGGGGCGCCCAAGATAAACTTGAGCGCCCCTGATTTTTGATTTTTTGTCTATCGATGAAGTTGAGATAAAGGAGGCGGCAAGAGGGATTTATGAACAGCCACAGACCGATCGACATCCGCCAGGCCCAGGGCGCACCGCTCCGGCCGGACATCGCCGCCAGCATCGACAAGGTGCAGGACGTGCTGAACGGACTGCGCTTCGGTTCGATCACGCTGACGGTCCACGACGCCCGCGTCGTGCAGATCGACGTCACGGAAAAGACCCGCCTGAACGGCTGAACGCCGTCCACGCGACTATTCAGGTCCGCGCACAGGCGCGGCGGCTCGCGGATCAGGGGGACCCGCGCGCGTCACTTTCAGGGAACCCCCACGGCTTTCACCGGACCACCGGCAAGGTCGCGATCATCAACCGGACATCCGGAAAAGGGGATTGTCATGATTTCGCGTAACCTTCTGCTCGCCAGCGTCGCGGGCCTCTCATTCTTCTCGCCCGCCGCCTTCGCCCAGACGGCGGCCCCGGCCGAAACCGCTCCGCAGGCTGATGAGGCTCAGCCTGCACGCGGCGACGTCATCATCGTCACCGCCCGCCGCCGGCAGGAAACCGCGCAGGAGGTGCCGCTCGCCATCTCCGTCATTCGCGGCGACAGCATCGAGGCGACCGGCAATTTCAACGTCGTGAAGCTCCAACAGCTTGCGCCCACCTTGCAGGTCTACACCTCCAACCCGCGCAACACCTCGGTCAACATCCGCGGCCTTGGCGTGCCCTTCGGCCTCACCAGCGACGGCTTCGAACAGGGCGTGGGCATCTATGTCGACGACGTCTACAATTCGCGCGTCGCCGCCGCGACCTTCGACTTTCTCGACGTCGCCCAGGTGGAAGTGCTGCGCGGCCCGCAGGGTTCGCTTTATGGCAAGAACACCACGGCCGGCGCGATCAACATCACGACCAACCAGCCGACCTTCGATTTCGAAGGCCGCGCAGAACTGACTGTCGGCAATCTCGAATATCGCCAGGCAAAGGCCGCGATTTCCGGCCCGCTGTCCGACACCGTCGCCGCCCGCCTCGCCGTCGCCGCCACCAGCCGTCGCGGCACGCTCTACAACACGGTGACCGACCGCTATATCAACGAGCAGGACAATCTGGGCCTGCGCGGCCAGTTGCTGTTCCAGCCCAATGACGATCTGGCGATCACCCTGTCGGGCGATTACAGCCGCCAGAACCCGGAATGCTGCGGCACCGTCTATGTCCGCGTCGGCCGCACCCAGCGCGCGCTCTCGCGCCAATATGACGCTCTGGTCGCCGCCGTGAACGCCGCCAATCCCGGCCTCAACTACGCCACGCCCAGCACCAACCCCTATGACCGCCTGACCGATCTCGACTCCAGCCTCAGCGCCGGCAACAAGATCGGCGGCGCGTCGGTGCGCGTGAAGTGGGACCTCGGCTCCGGCACGCTGACCTCGGTCTCCGCCTGGCGCTTCTGGGACTGGAAGCCGGAGAACGACCGCGATTTCACCGGCCTGTCGATCGTCTCGCGCTCGCAGAACCCCTCGCAGCAGGACCAGTATAGCCAGGAATTCCGCTACAACTACACCAGCGACAAGATCGACTTCGTGCTCGGCCTGTTCGGCTTCAAGCAGCGCATCGACACCCAGGGCACCGAACAGCAGGGCGCGAACGCCAGCAAGTGGAGCCTGACCGGCCCGCTTGCCGACGATCCCGCCACGCTGCAAGGACTGACCGCCAGCAATACGCAATGGCTCAAGAGCACCAGCGCCGCGCTGTTCGGCCAGGTCAGCTGGAAGCTGACCGACGCGCTGACCATCCAGCCCGGCGCGCGCCTGAACTATGACAAGAAGTCCGGCTTCTATCAGCGCATCGTGACCAACGGCCAAGGTCAGGTCATCAGCTGCTCGCCCGCTCCGGCGTCCGGCACGGTCCTCGCTGCCCAGTGCGGCGTTTATCAGCCGCAGGTCAGCGCGCCGTCGGACAGCGCGTGGAACTTCACCTATGACTTCAACGTCAACTACAAGATCGCCCGCGACATCCTGGCCTATGCGACCTATGCCAAGAGCTTCAAGACGCTGGGCATCAACCAGAACGGCCTGCCGCTCAATGCCGACAATACGGTCAACTATGACGCCGGCACGGTGAAGCCGGAATCGGTCAATCATTTCGAAATCGGCCTGAAAACCCAGTTCTGGGACCGTCGCGCCACCTTCAACCTCACCGCCTTCCGCACGGAGATCAAGAATTTCCAGGCGACGGTGAACGGGGGCCAGTTCGGCACCGTGCGCGGCTATCTCGCCAATGCGGAGAAGGTCCGCTCGCAGGGCATCGAGGCGGACTTCAAGGTCGTCGCCAGCGATCGCCTGACCGCCTATGCCAACGCCGCCTATACCGACGCCAAGTACAAGAAGTTCACCAACGCCCCCTGCCCGCCCGAACTGTCCGGCGGCACGTCGCAGCCCTCGGGCCAGCCGGCCGATTACTCGCAGCCCGGCGTCCCCGGCGCGCTCAGCCCGCGTCAGTGCGACATTTCGGGGCAAGACCTGCCCGGCGTGTCGAAATGGGCTTTCTCCTACGGCGCGGAATATAACGTCCCGGTCACGCTGCTGGCGAAGGAAGGCCAGGTCTATCTGGGCGTGGACGGCAACTACCGCTCGCACTGGAACTCCAACGCCTCGCCGTCCGCCTATACCGAGGTGAAGGGCTATGCCCTGACCAACTTCCGCGTCGGCTTCCGCGGCGAAGGCTTCGACATTTTCGGCTGGGTCCGCAACGCCTTCGACGTCAATTACATCGAACTGCTTCAGGTGTCCCCCGGCAACACCGGCCTGATCGCCGGCCAGCCCGGCGATCCGCAGACCTGGGGCGGGACGATGAAGTTCAGCTTCTGAAGAGGCTCACCCCCGGCGGGAGCGGCCCTGCCAGGCCGCTCCCGCTTCTTGCTTTGCGTTGGCCGCCGGTCTATATTCGATCCATATTTGATCGAGGACTTACCCGATGCGTTATTCCACCCGGATCAAACCCATCAGCTATTTCAAGGCGAACGCCGCCGAGGTGCTGGCCGACCTTAACGACGGCGGCGAGCCGATGATCATCACCCAGAATGGCGAAGCCAAGGCGATCGTACAGGACATCCGCGACTATGAGCGGACGCAGGAAACGCTGGCGATGCTGAAGATACTGGCCATGGGCAAGCAGGACATTGAGGCAGGGCGCGTCAAACCGGCGCGAGAAGTCATCGAGCGACTGAGGGCAGAGCTGAAAAAGAATGACTGACGCCGTCTATAGCGTTGGCATAACCGATGCTGCGGACAATGATTTGAAATCAATTCGGGATTCTCTGGCGGCACATCGATCGATTGATGACGCTGACCAGTTCCTCGTCGCCATGTTGGGCCGTATCGACACGCTGGAGCGCTTTCCCCTTCGCGGCAGCATACCACCCGAATCTGCCGAAATAGGCAATCGTGAGCTTCGGCAAATTCTCCATTTGCCCTATCGTCTGATCTATCAGGTGGATGGCGATAGCGTCACGATTATAGCCATCGTGGATGGACGGCGCGATGTGCAGGCCTTTCTGCGACAGCGCCTGCTGGAGGGCTAACGCCACCCCCACCCCGCCGGCATTTGCGCGCGTCCCCGCGCTCGTCTAAACCCCCGCCCCATGTCCACGACCTTCACGCTCGACACCGCGACCAGCCGCGCCAATCCCACGCCCGCGCCGATGAAGCGCCTCACCGTGCCCGCGATCCAGCGCCGCAAGTTCGAAGGCAAGACCAGCGAACCGCTGGTCATGCTGACCGCCTACACCGCACGACAGGCGCAGTTGCTCGATCCGCATTGCGACATGCTGCTGGTCGGCGACAGCCTGGGCCAGGTGATCTACGGCCTGCCCTCCACCCTCGCCGTCACGCTCGACATGATGATCGCCCATGGCGCGGCGGTGGTGCGCGGCAGCTATCACAGCGTCGTGCTGGTCGACATGCCCTTTGGTTCCTACGAAGCCTCCCCGCAACAGGCGTTCGCGTCCGCCAGCCGCATCATGGCGGAGACCGGCTGCGCGGCGGTGAAGCTGGAGGGCGGGCAGGCCATGGCGGAGACCATCGCCTTCCTGTCGGGCCGGGGCATTCCCGTCATGGCCCATGTCGGCCTGACCCCGCAGGCGGTGAACGCGCTCGGCGGCTATGGCGCGCGCGGCAAGAGCCAGGAAGAACATGCCAAGATCATGGCCGACGCCAAAGCCGTGGCGGACGCCGGCGCCTTCGCCATGGTGCTGGAGGGGGTGATGGAGGACCTCGCCGTCGCCATCACCGACAGCGTCGACGTGCCGGTGATCGGCATCGGCGCGTCCGCCCATTGCGACGGGCAGGTGCTGGTGACCGAGGACATGCTGGGCATGTTCGAGCGCGTGCCCCGTTTCGTCAAGCGCTTCGACAATATCGCCGAGACCATCAGCGGCGCCGCCGCCCGCTATGCCGATGAAGTGCGCGGACGCAGCTTCCCGACCGATGATCAGGTGTACCGTCCCAAGAAATAGCCCCCTCAAAAAGGGATTGGCCTTATCCGGGCGCGCGGCTAAAGATCGCCGCTTCCTTCCTGTATAGCTGTTGCCGGAGACACAATTGGCCCTGACGCCGCAGAATAGCGAAGCCTTCATGCGGGAGGTCGACGACGCCGTCCGTCAGGACCAGTTGCTCGGCTTCTGGCAGCGCTATGGCCGTGCGCTCCTCGCCGCCGTCGTGCTGGGCCTCGTCGCCTTCGCCGGCTGGCTCTACTGGCAGCATTACAGCCGCTCGCAGTCCGAAGCCGTGTCCGAACAGGCCGACAAGCTGATCGCCACCGTTAGCGGCGGCGGCGCCGCCGACGACAAGCAACTGGCCGCGCTCACTGGCGCCAGCCAGCCGGGCTATCGCGCGACCGGCCTGCTGCTCAAGGCCGGCGCCGCCGCGCGCAAGGGCGACAGCAAGACCGCCACCGCCACCTATGCCGCGATGGTCGCCGACAAGGGGCTGGACCAGCCCTATCGCGACCTCGCGCTGATCCGCCAGACCGCGCTGGAATTCGACACCCTCAAGCCCCAGCAGATCGTCGATCGCTTGAAGCCCCTCGCCGTCGAGGGCGCGCCCTGGTTCGGCAGCGCCGGCGAGATGGTGGCGATCGCCTATATGAAGATGGGCAAGCGCGACCTGGCCGGCCCGATGTTCGCCGGCATCGCCAAGGATGTGGACGCCCCCTCGTCGATCCGTTCACGCGCGCGACAGATGGCGGCTCTATTGGGGGTGGATGTGCCGGACGATCCGGCGACCATGGTTGCGGGCAACTGACGAGCGGATGGGGATGAAAAGGATGAGCAGCATTTCCGGCGCGACCCGCGCCGCCACACTGGCGGGCGGCGCGCGCGTCGTCACCGCCGCGACCCTGCTTGCGCTGCTGGCCGGCTGCGGCGTGATCGGCGGCAAGAAGGGCGGACCCAAGACCCCCGTGGTTGGTAACCGCACGTCGATCCTGTCGAACGAGCGCGGGGTGGAGAACGACCCCACCATCGCCGACACCCCGGTCAGCCTGCCCGCCGCCTATGTCAACGACCAGTGGTCGCAGCCAGGCGGATCGCCCTCCAAGCTGATGGGCAATCTCTCGCTCAGCGGATCGCCCTCGCAGGTGTGGAGCGCCTCGATCGAAGGCAGCACCCCGCGCGCGCGCCTGGCCTCCCCGCCGGTCGTCGCGGGCGGCAAGCTCTATGTCGTGGACGCGGGCGCCCATGTCGTCGCGTTCGACGCCGCGTCGGGCAGCAAGCTCTGGTCCACCGCGCTCCCGGCCGAAGGCAATGGCCGCGCCCTGTTCGGCGGCGGCGTCAGCATCGCCGACAACCGCGTCTACGCCAGCACGGGCGTCGGCGATGTCGCCGCGCTCGACGCCGGCACCGGCGCGATCGTGTGGAAAGTGCGTCCCGGCGGCCCGCTGCGCGGCGCGCCCACGCTTGCCAACGGCCATGTCTATGTCATGAGCCAGGACAACCAGATCTTCGCGCTCAATCAGAGCGACGGCGCAGTGCAGTGGACCGACAGCGGCACGCTCCAGATCACCGGCGTGTTCGGCGTCGCCGCCCCCGCCGCCGCGCAGGGCACCGTGATCGCGGGCTATTCCTCGGGTGAAATCACCGCCTATCGCTACGAGAACGGCCGCACCCTCTGGGGCGACGCGCTCTCGCGCACCAGCATCTCGACCGCCGTAGCGACGCTGACCGACATCGACGCCAATCCGGTGATCGACCGCGGCCGCGTTTTCGCCATCGGCCAGGGCGGCCGCATGGCGAGCTACGAACTGACCAGCGGCCAGCGCCTCTGGGAAATCAACGTCGCCGGCATCTCCTCCCCCTGGGTGGCGGGTGACTGGGTGTTCGTCGTCACCAGCGATGCGCGCCTGCTCTGCGTCGCCCGCGCGACCGGGGCGATCCGCTGGATCAGCCCGCTGCGCCGCTGGGTGAAGGAAAAGAAGAAGGCCAAGGCGATCCGCTGGTCCGGCCCGGTGCTGGCTGGCGGCCGGCTGATCCTGGTCTCCACCCATGGCGACCTGGTCTATGCCGACCCCGCAACCGGCAATGTGCAGGCGACGGTGGACATGGACAAGTCCATGTCGCTCTCGCCGATCGTGGCCAACAACATGCTCTATATCCTGGCGGACGACGGCAAGCTGACGGCGTTGCGCTAAGGATACGGACACCGCTTTATCATGCGTCACCCCGGGCTTGACCCGGGGTCCCGCTTCTTCTCCAACAGGACGAAGACAGCGCGACCCCGGATCAGGCCCGGGGTGACGTGCTATTGTGATAGACCTGAATTTCATACTCCGGCATCGTCGGAGCACCACTTCGGAAGGAACCGGGCATGCTGCCCACAGTCGCCATCGTCGGACGCCCCAATGTCGGCAAGTCCACCCTGTTCAACCGCCTGGTCGGCAAGAAGCTGGCGCTGGTCGACGACCAGCCCGGCGTCACCCGCGACCGGCGGGAGGGGGAGGCGAGCTTGCTCGGCCTCGACTTCACCATCGTCGACACCGCCGGCTACGAGGATGAGGACGCCAACAGCCTGCCCGGCCGCATGCGCATGCAGACCGAAGCGGCGGTGGAGGATTGCGACGTCGCCCTGTTCGTGATCGACGCGCGCGCCGGCATCACCCCGCTGGACGAGGAAATCGCCCGCTGGCTGCGCGCGAATGACGCGCCGGTCGTGCTGCTCGCCAACAAGGCGGAAGGCCGCGCCGCCGATGACGGCGTCATGGAATCCTTCAGCCTGGGTCTGGGCGAACCGATCCCCTTCTCCGCCGAACATGGGCAGGGCCTCGCCGACCTGTTTCAGGCGCTCCTCCCGCATCTGGAGCGCGAGGAATTCGAGGAGGAGGAAAAGACCTTCTACGAGGATGACGAGTCCGCCCCGCTCAAGCTCGCCATCGTCGGCCGCCCCAATGCCGGCAAGTCCACCCTCATCAACCGCCTGCTCGGCGAAAACCGCCTGCTGACCGGCCCGGAAGCGGGCATCACGCGGGACAGCATCGCGGTGGACTGGGAATGGACCAACCGCGACGGCGACGTCCGCCCCGTCCGTCTGATCGACACCGCCGGCATGCGCAAGCGCGCCAAGGTGCAGGACAAGCTGGAAAAGCTCGCCGTGTCGGACGGCCTCAACGCCGTCAACTTCGCCGAAGTCGTCGTCCTGCTGCTCGACGCCACGCGCGGGCTGGAGGCGCAGGACCTGCGGATCGCCGACAAGGTGCTGGAGGAAGGCCGCGCCCTCGTCATCGCGCTCAACAAATGGGACACGGTGGAAAACGGCTCCGCCCTCTATCAGGGCATCAAGCAGGCGCTGTCGGACGGCCTCGCGCAGGTGCGCGGCGTGCCGATCATGACCGTCTCCGCCGCCACCGGAAAGGGCCTGGATGATCTCATCCACGTCGCTTTCGAAACCCGCACCGCCTGGTCGCAGCGCGTCTCCACCGGCGTCCTCAACCGCTGGTTCGAACGCGCGCTCGAGGCTAACCCGCCCCCCGCCCCCGGTGGCAAGCGCATCAAGCTGCGGTACATCACCCAGAACAAGACCCGCCCGCCGACCTTCGTGCTGTTCGGCACCCGGCTGGACGACCTGCCCGAAAGCTATCGCCGCTACCTCGTCAACGGCATCCGCAAGGAACTGGGCTTCGGCGCGGTGCCGGTACGGATGAACCTGCGCAGCGCGAAGAACCCCTTTGCCCCCAAATGATCCGGTGCGAATCAACGCCATCGGCATGAAATGCCCCTGGCCGGCGCTCCGCGCCGCCCGCGCGCTACGCGACGCGGACGCCGTCCTGATCGACGCCGACGACCCCATAGCCGACCGCGAGCTGGCGGCCATGGCGGCCGAACGCGGCTGGGCATTTAAAAAATTCGGGCCGCACAGTTTCGCGCTTTTCCGCCATTCCGGCGCGTGAAGCCCCCCGCCGGCTTAACCTCTCATTTACGCGCTTGGCCTATTCTCGCCACGGGATAAGCGGGAGTAGCGATGGTGTCCTATCACGACGCCGACATGGTCGATTGGAATGATTACGCGCGCACGCGGACCGAATTGGGGGCCGCGTTCCTGCGCATTCTCGGCTATTTCCGCGAGGATGGCGACAAGGCCGTCAGCGCGATCGAGGCCGCGATTCGTGCGCTCGACCCCGTCGCGCTGGTGACGCCCGCGCACACGCTCAAGGGCGAATCGGCCCAGTTCGGCGCCCATCGCCTCAGCCAGATGGCCGAAGAGATCGAAATGGCGGCCCGCCGCTGCGTCGAATATCGCGAAAGCCCCGAAGAGCTGATCCAGACGATCGTCGCCCTGCGCCCCTGCTTCACCGAAACCATGGCCCTGCTCGACCGCGACGCCAACCCGCTCGCCGCCCGTCGCACCGGCAGCTTCGGCCGCCGCGTCGATCCCGCGCCGGCGGCGTTCGGGCGGGCTGGCTGAGTTAGACCACCCCAATATTTTCGTCATTCCCGCGCAGGCGGGAACCCAGCTATCCGACACGACTGGATCGCCATGTGGCACGGTGGGTCCCCGCTTTCGCGGGGATGACGGTTGATGGTGGGCGAGATGCGTCGTCCATCCCGCTCTCAAAGAACTCAAGTATTGAAATGCAACCCATCATCGCCCCATATGGCGGCCATGGTGAAACTCGCGCTGCTCGATCTCGTCCCCGTCGCCGAAGGCGGCGATGTCCGCACATCCTTTGCCGAAGCGGCCCGCCTCGCCGCCCATGCGGAGGCGCTGGGCTATGAACGCTACTGGGTCGCCGAACATCACGGCATGCCTGGCATCGCGTCGGCCGCGACCGCCGTGGTCCTCGCGCATGTCGGCGCCGCCACCAGCAGCATCCGCATCGGCGCGGGCGGCATCATGCTGCCCAATCACGCCCCGCTCGCCATCGCCGAACAGTTCGGCACGCTCGACGCCCTTTTCCCCGGCCGCGTCGATCTGGGCCTCGGCCGCGCGCCCGGTTCCGATCAGCGAGTGATGCAGGCAATGCGGCGCAACCTTGCTGGCGGCGCGGACGCCTTCCCGCGCGACGTCATGGAATTGCAGGCTTATTTCGCCGGCGACGACCGGCTGGGCTTCCGCGCCACGCCGGGCGACGGCGCGCAGGTGCCGCTCTGGATTCTCGGCTCCAGCCTCTACGGCGCGCAACTCGCCGCCGCGCTGGGCCTGCCCTATGCCTTCGCCTCACATTTCGCGCCGCAGGCGCTGGACGAGGCGCTGGCGATCTACCGCCGTGACTTCCGCCCCTCTGCGCAGCTCGACCGCCCCTATGCCGCCGCCGGCTTCAACGTCTTCGCCGCCGACACGCGCGACGAGGCCGAAATCCTGGCCACCACCATGCAGCAAAGCTTCGTGCGCCTGCGCACCGGCCAGCCCGGCCGCATGCCGCCGCCGCTGCCCGGCTATCTCGACAGCCTGCCGCCACAGGCGCGCGCGATGCTGGCCGATGTACTCAGCGTCTCGGCGATCGGCACACGCGATGACGTCGCCCGCGACCTCTCCGCCTTCGTCGCCCGCACCGGCGTGGATGAAGTGATCGTCACCGGCATGATCTACGATCCCGCCGCCCGCCGCCGCAGCTTCGCCATCGCAATGGAAGCAGCGCAGGAATTGAGGACGCCGGCCGTCGCCTGAGCGGGCGGGCCGATTTCCCTTCCAATGTAGGATTTGATTTGCTTCATCCTCGTGGATGACGCCGCGCCGCCTCTTTCATACCCCGCTTCAGGTAAAGCGACATAAGGCGACAATTCCGCGCCCGTTTTGCGATGTCTTTGTCGCTTTAAGGATCGCTCGCCTAACTTTACCTGGCTTGACATTCCCAACAGGAAATCGCGTCAATTTAGTCAATTTAACGCCTTCACGCCGCCTTGAGCCGCCCACCGCTCAACAGCTTCGCGGTCTGCGGCGCGAGCGCGCGCAGCCCCTCGCCCAGCATCACCACGGCAATCAGCACCAGCAGCGGCTGCACAACCAGATAGGCCGGATAGAAGGGCTGACCCAGCCGCCCGAACAGCGCGCCCAACACCGGCCCGCCCAGCCAGATCAGGATCAGGTGCGCGCAGAAGATCAGGAAGACATAGGGTTCGATCCGCAGCAGCGCGCCGCGCGCCGGGCTGTCCGCCAGCCCCCAGGCGACCCGCCAGAAGCAGAAGGCCGCCGCGACCCGCATCGTCATGTCCAATATGGCGATGCCCAGTCCCTCTACGCCCCGCATGCTCAGCACCAGATGCACGGCCATCAGCGCCGCGAACGGCCCGACCGCGACGATCCAGGGCAACGCCGCCACCCGCTCCGCCGCGTCGCCGCGTCGCGCCAGCATGCCCAGCACAAAGAAGAACAGGATCGACGGCCGCATGAACACCGGCGGCCCGAAGCCCGCGATCTGCGCCACCAGCGCCGCCGCGGCGACCAGCCACAGCGCCCAGGCCGGCATCCGCACCAGCGCCGGCGCCAGCAGCATGCACAGGAACAGGTCGCGCAGGAACGGCATCTGCACGTTGATGTCGGGATTGCGGCTGACGATGAAGAGTTCCTGCAGTATCCAGCCGGCCGAATGCGGCTGCGGCGCGGCCAGCGTGCCGATCATCGCCGTGCCCGACACCAGCAGGATCGCCAGCGCGTTCCACAGCACCATCGGCAGCAGGATAGTCTTCGCCTTGCGCGCGACATGGCGGGTGAAGTCGCGGGTCAACGACGATCCGCCGACCAGCCAACCCGATATCAGCCCCAGCAGCGGCACCGCGCTATGCCCGAACACCTCCATCAGCACCCATCGGAACCCTTCCTGCGTGCTGTTGCGCAGCGCGATCAGGTCCTCGCCGCCGCGCCCGGTCCACGCATGCACGTAGATCACGCCCATGATGCAGATAACGCGCGCGATCGCGATCGCATCCGACCGACGGGCAGACTGGGTGGGCAGAGTCCGGGCAGGCAGAGTCTGGGTCAAACTGGATTTCCCCTTATGCGCTGTTCAATGCGCGACATCGCTCGCTGTTCCGGCGGCGACCTTATTACGCAAGCTGATCGGATGATTTCGATGAAGCCTGGCTGAACTAAAGCCAATCTTTACCAATAACGCTTACGAAAAACCGATGCGCCGGAAATCCTCCGGGCCAAGGAACGCGAAGGCTTCATGACCCACATGCCCGGCGCAGAACATTTCGCGCAGCGAACAGCGCCCGTGCAGACCGCGCTGGGCAACGCCATGGGCATCGTCTTCCAGATCGCCGGCTCCAGTTCGAAGGCGATGATCGACGATGCGCGCCTCGCCGCGCTTGCGCTGGATGAGGACCCCTGCACCGCCATGGCCGGCCAGGTCGGCAGCCAGGTCAAGATGCGCGTCGGCAGCAGCTGGCTCATCGCCAGCATCCGCGCCATGGCGCTCGACACCGGCAACAGCGGCGCGATCATCGCCGACATCGATTTTCTGGGCGAAGGCGACGAGGAGAAGCTGACCGGCCGCATCTATCGCTTCCGCCGCGGCGTCACCCGCTATCCGACGCCGGGCACCGAAATCTTCCCGGTCTCCAGCCACGACATGCGCCAGATCTACGCCGCCGACGATCGGCCGCATGTGCAGATCGGCACCGTCTACCCCACCAGCGACACGCGCGCCGCGCTCTATGTCGATTCGATGCTGGGCAAGCATTTCGCGCTCCTGGGTTCAACCGGCACGGGCAAATCGACCAGCGCCGCGCTGATCCTGCACCGCATCTGCGACCTGTCGCCGCAGGGGCATATCGTCATGATCGACCCGCATGGCGAATATGGCGCCGCGTTCCAGCGTAACGGCGCGGTCTATGACGTGAACAACCTGGCGCTGCCCTACTGGCTGATGAATTTCGAGGAGCATTGCGAGGTGTTCGTGACGTCCGAAGGGGCGGAGCGCACCATGGACTGCGACATCCTGGCCAAATGCCTGCTCGCCGCGCGATCGAAGAATCGCCTGGCCGAAAGCATCGGCCGGCTGACGGTCGATTCGCCGATCCCCTATCTGCTGTCGGACCTGACCAACATCCTGCAGAACGAGATGGGCAAGCTCGACAAGGGCACCACCTCGCTCCCCTATATGCGCCTCAAGACCAAGATCGACGAGATCAAGGCCGATCCGCGCTACAGCTTCATGTTCTCCGGCATGCTGGTCGCCGACACGATGATGGAATTCATCGCCAAGATCTTCCGCCTACCCTCCGACGGCAAGCCGATCTCGATCATCGACGTGTCCGCCATGCCCTCCGACATCACCTCGACCGTTGTGTCGGTGCTGTCGCGCCTCGTGTTCGACTACGCCATCTGGGCGCGCGACGAGCCGCAGCGGCCGATCCTGCTGGTCTGCGAAGAAGCGCATCGCTATATCCCCAGCAACACCAGCGGCGGTGGTCAGGCCGTCCGCCGCATCCTGGAGCGGATCGCCAAGGAAGGCCGTAAATACGGCATTTCGCTGGGCCTCATCACCCAGCGCCCGTCCGACCTCGCCGAAGGCGTGCTATCGCAGTGCGGCACGATCATCTCGATGCGCCTCAACAACGACCGCGACCAGGCGTTCGTGAAGGCCGCCATGCCCGAAGGCGCGCGCGGCTTCCTCGATTCGATTCCCGCCCTGCGCAACCGCGAGTGCATCATCTGCGGCGAAGGCGTCGCCGTGCCGATCCGCGTCGCGCTCGACAATCTGGAGGAAGCCCGCCGCCCCGCCTCGGGCGACCCCAGCTTCACCGAATTGTGGCGTCAGTCGGGCGGCGAGCACGACATTCTCGACCGCACCATCACCCGCTGGCGCTCGCAGGGGCGCTGACGGCCAGAGCATCGCGCCTTCTATCCGAACCACATCCGTTCGTCCTGAGTAGCCATTGAGCTTGTCGAAATGGCGTATCGAAGGATCACGCGCAGCGCCTGATGCTTCGATACGGGCCTTCGACAAGCTCAGTCCCTACTCAGCACGAACGGGTCATATTTAATGAGCGCGCCCTACCCGGTCGGCGCGATCCGCCCGGCCGGTTCTCCCTTGGCATGGGCGTCCTCCAGGCACTCGTCGGGGTCGGGCGGGACCAGCAGCTTGCCCTTGCGCCAGCCGCCGTGCAGATACAGCCCGCCCGCCAGCGCAAAGCCGACCGCCGACGCCACCGGCATGCCGATCCACAAGGCGTCCGCCCCCAGCCGGCCGTAAAACAGCTCGTAAAAGCCCAGCCGCACGCCATAAAGCGTCGCCAGCAGGATCAGCAGCGGCGCGACCACCACGCCGTTCGCTCGCATCACACCGAACAGGATCATGGTGCCGCCGAAGATCAGAAAGCTCCAGCTGGCGAGCAACTGCATATGCCGCGCCGCCTCGATCGCCGGGCTGCCGCCGCCCAGGAACAGCGCCAGCAACGCTCGGTCGAACAGCAGCATCAGCACGACCATGACGCCGGTAATCAGCAGCAGATAGCCCAAGCCATAGCGCGTCACCTTGGCGATCCGGTCCCACCGCCCCGCGCCGATATTCTGCGCCGCCATCGCGCTGACGGCCGCGCCCATCGCCATTGCGGGCATCTGGAGATAGGTCCACAACTGCTGCGCCGCGCCATAAGCCGCCGTCGTCAGCAGCCCTTCCCGATTGACCAGTCCAACCAGGATCAGTCCCGACGCCGACATCACGATCATCTGGAGGCCCATCGGCAGCCCCTTGGCCAGCAATATCCGCATCTGGTCCGGCGCCGGGATCAACCAGGCGAGTTCCGCGCCGCGCAGGCGCAACGGCAGGTCCTTCGCGTATATATAGACCAGCAGCAGGATCAGGCTGGCGATCCCCGCCACCGCCGTCGCCGCCGCCGACCCCGCAATGCCAAAGGCCGGGATCGGCCCCAGCCCCAGGATCAGCACCGGATTGAGCACCGCGTCGATCGCGACGCTCAGGATCATGAAGCGCAAAGGCGTCTGCGCGTCGCCCGCACCACGCAGCCCCATCATCATCATGACGCTGAGCAGCGTGGCGGGCAGCGCCACGAAGATCACGCGCAGATAGGCCAGCGCCAGCGGAAACGCCTCCGCCGGCGTCGCCAGCAGCCGCAGCAAGGCAGGCGAAGCGATGAAGCCGACCACCGCGACCGCCATCGCCAGCAGAAAACAGAACCCGACCGCCGATCCGAACGCCCGCCGCGCCGCCTCGACATCCTTCGCGCCGATCGCCTGTGCGATGACCACGGTGGACGCCATGCCGAAACCGAACACGATGGAGAACATGAGGAACATGATCATGTTCGCGTTCGCCGTCGCCGCCAGCGCCTGCTCGCCCAGAAAACGCCCGACCCAGATCGCGTTGATCGATCCGCTGAGCGACTGAAGGATATTGGAGCCGAGCGTCGGCAACGCGAACAGCAGCAGCGTCGCGCCGATCGGCCCGCTGGTCAGGTCCTTCGCGCCCTTGCCGGCCATTGCCTACCCCTTACGCTCTCAAATCCGTCATCCCCGCACAGGCGGGGATGACGGGAAATCGGGACGATTCTATCCCAACCGCTCCAGCGCAGCCTTCAGCCGATCAGCCTCGGCGCTCTTCTCGGCATGATCCTCGCGCGCCTTGGCGACGGCTTCGGCCTTCGCCTTCTCGACAAAGGCCGGATTGTTCAGCCGATTGCCCAGCCCATCGCGCTCCTTCTCCGCCGCCGCCAGCGCCTTGGCGAGGCGCGCCTTTTCCGCCGCGATGTCGATCACGCCTTCCAGCGGCAGGATGAAGGTCGCCTCATCCACCACGATCTGCGCCGCGCCGCCAGCCGGCGCATCGCCGAAGGACAGGCTCTCGACCCGGCCCAGCCGCGCCAGCGCCGCGCCCTGCCGATCGAGCCGACGGCCGGTCTCCTCCGACGCATCGCGCACCACCATCGGCAGCTTCGCGCCCGGGGGAACGTTGAGTTCGGTACGCGCGGTGCGGATGGCGCTGACCAGCCGGATCAGCCAGTCGATCTCCGCCTGCGCCTCGCTGTCCACGCCATAGAGCGAGACCGGCCAATGCGCGACGATCAGTTCGTTCGCGCGGGTCCCGGTCAGATGCCACAGCTCTTCGGTGATGAACGGCATGAACGGATGCAGCATGACGAGGATCTGGTCGAACACCCAACCGGCGACCGCCTTCGTCTCGTCATCCATCGAACCCTTGGTCAGTTCGATGTACCAGTCGCAGAACTGATCCCAGACGAAATGATAGATGGCGTTGGCGCCCGCGTCGAAGCGCAGCTCCGCCATGGCGGTGTCGATCGCCTGCACCGTCTGCACGGTTTCCGCAATGATCCAGCGGTTTACCGGCAGTTCCGCAGACGGCGCCTCATGGCTGGTCGAGGCAGTGACGCCGTTCGATTGGAGGAAGCGCGCGGCGTTCCACAGCTTCGTCGCAAAGTTGCGATAGCCCTCGACCCGCTTCTCATCCATCTTCACGTCGCGGCCCTGGCTCTCCATCGCCGCCATGAAGAAGCGCAGCGCGTCCGCGCCGAAACGGTCGATCAGGCCCAGCGGATCGACGACATTGCCCTTGGACTTGGACATCTTCTGCCCGTCCGCCGCCCGCACCAGCCCGTGCAGATACAGCTTGCGCCACGGGACTTCACCCATGAATTCAATCCCCTGCATCGCCATCCTGGCATCCCAGAAGAACAGGATGTCGAAGCCGGAGATCAGCAGGTCATTGGGATAGTGCCGCGCAACCGCAGGCGTCTGATCCGGCCAGCCCAGCGTGCCGAACGGCCAGAGCGCGGAGGAGAACCAGGTGTCGAGGACGTCAGGGTCGCGCCACAGGATCACCAGATTATCGCCGTCTGGTCTGGACGCCGCCTGCGACCGCACAACACGCGCCGCTGCCTCGTCAGGAACATGTACGACAGTACCGCCCGCAAAATCGAGCGCGCCCTCGACATGCCCTTCACGAGCAAGAGCCAGTCGACCTGCCTCTTCCTCGGTCTCCGCAACGATAACGCGCCCATCGTCGGTGAACCATGCCGGAATCTGATGCCCCCACCACAGCTGCCGGGAGACGCACCAGGGCTGGATATTTTCCATCCAGTTGAAGAAGGTCTTTTCCCAGGTCTTGGGCACGATCTCGATTCTACCCTCGCGCACCGCCTGCAT
Source organism: Sphingobium sp. (assembly GCA_044237945.1). GTDB lineage: Bacteria > Pseudomonadota > Alphaproteobacteria > Sphingomonadales > Sphingomonadaceae > Sphingobium. The sequence continues at coordinate 119,669 of JBIIEH010000008.1, forward strand.
GGGCGCGACGGCCAGCTTTTCGGCGTCGACATACCACTGGTCGGTCAGCCAGGGTTCGATCACAACGTTCGAGCGATCCCCGAACGGCGTCTGGATCGTGCGCGGTTCGAAATCCGCTGCGATTTCCTTGCCTTCCTTGTTCTTGCTGACATGCGGCATGAGGAAGCCGAGCTGGGCCATCTGGCTCACCACCAGTTCGCGCGCGCCATCAACCGCGTCCCGCTTGAAGCGATGCAGGCCGATAAACTCGGGCGGGATCAGCCCGTCCGCCGTCTGCACGACATTGGCGTCGGCATCGAACATGTTGAGCATCTCGCCCGCCTTGAAGCCCGCGCGCTTGCCCACGTCGAAATCGTTGAAGTCGTGCCCCGGCGTGATCTTCACCGCGCCGGTCCCCAGTTCCGGATCGGCATGCTCGTCCGCCACGATGGGGATGCGCCGCCCGGTGATCGGCAGCAGGATTTCCTTGCCGATGACGCTCTGGTAGCGCGCGTCGTCAGGATGCACGGCGACCGCCATGTCGGCCAGCATCGTCTCCGGCCGCGTCGTCGCGACGACGATATGATCGCTGCCATCCGCAAGGCGAACCCCGTCCGCCAGCGGATAGCGGAAGCGCCAGAAGCCGCCCTTGGTCTCGACGGTCTCGACCTCCAGATCGGAAATGGCCGATCGGAAATGCGGGTCCCAGTTCACCAGCCGCTTGTCGCGATAGAGCAGGCCACGCTGGTGCAGTTCGACGAACACCTTGATGACGGCGCGCGAGAAACCCTCGTCCATGGTGAAGCGCTCGTTCGCCCAGTCCATCGAGCAGCCCAGCCGCCGCAGCTGCCGCGTGATCGCGCCGCCGCTCTCTTCCTTCCATTCCCACACCTTCGCGACGAATTCCTCGCGGGTGAAGTCGGTGCGCTTCTGCTGCTTCTCGTTGAGCTGCCGCTCGACCACCATCTGCGTCGCGATGCCGGCATGGTCGGTGCCCACGACCCACAAGGCATCCTTGCCGCGCAACCGCTCGTAGCGGATGACGATGTCCTGCAGCGTGTTGTCCAGCGCATGGCCGATATGCAGGCTGCCCGTCACGTTCGGCGGCGGGTTGACGATGGTGAAGGGCGTCGCGTCCGGCCGCGCGGGACGAAACAGGCCGTTCGCCTCCCAATGGCTGTACCAGCGGGCTTCGATGGACGCGGGGTCGAATGTCTTGGGCAGTTCGGTCATGATCCGCGCTTTAGCGGCTGTGGGACGGGGCGCAAGGAGTCGCAGGTCAGATCAGCGCCTGCATGACCTCATCAGGGATGCCGGCCAGAACCGTTATCTCGCCTTCGCCCTTGTGAGCAGCCAGTCGCGGCTCGGACAGGCTGTTGTCGAACACCCATGCCCGGTCCGCCGCGTGGAAGAACCAGCGCAGTTGCTGGAACGACCGCTGCCGCCGCGCAGCGACCTTGTCCGCAGGCACATCATGCCCGCCCTTCGCCACACGCCAGGCGATCCGCTCCAGCTGCCGTTCGACTGTATCGACATAGACGTAAAGCAGCAGGATTTCGAATCCCCGCGCTCGCGCCTTGTCTACCAGCCGGCGATATTTCGGGCTGGACAGCACGGTCTCCACCCCGATCGTCTGATGTACGTCGATCGATGCGTCGAGCCAGCTTTCAATCCGCTGCACAGCCGCCAGATTAGCGCCGTCCTGCGACAGACCTTCGCTGTCCCGCAAACGCGCCGTCAGCAGGTCGGGATTGATAATCCAGACAGAGCCGTCAAACTCGGCGACATCGCTTCGGCCGTAGGCGGAACTCTTGCCGCAGCCATTGGGGCCGGCGACGATCCACAAACGTGGCCGGCTGACGCCCTTGCCGGTCAATCCTTCTTCAGCGCCCGGTTTTCCGCCCGCGCCTTGCGCACGCTCGCGCGGAAGGAGGCGAGAAATTCAGCGCCGAAATTGGGGCTGTCGGCATCCACGACCCGCAGCCTGATCGCCTGCCCATCCTTGTGGACAGTACGATATTTAGGCTTGCCGGGCTTGCCGACATCCAACGGGCCATCGACGATGTCGATCTTCATCTTCGCCATAGCTGCAATATAGCACCCGCGCTCGCCTGATCAAAGCCGATCCCGCGCTATTTCGGCGCTTTCCCCGTCCACTTGTCCACCCAGGCCAGCACCTCGTCATACCATTGCAGCGAGTTCTTGGGTTTCAGCACCCAATGGTTCTCGTCCGGGAAGACCAGCAGCTTCGAGGGCACGCCGCGCCGCTGGAGCGCGGTGAAGGCGGCCAGACCCTGCGTATAGGGAATGCGGAAATCCTTCTCGCTAGTGACGACCAGCATCGGCGTCTTCCAAGCGGTGACATGGTTCACCGGGTTCCATTTCTCGAACTCGGCCGGCTTCTCGTAATAAGGGCCGCCATGTTCCCACTCGTCGAACCACAGCTCCTCGGTCTCGTAAGCCATGGCGCGGGCGTCGAACACGCCGTCATGCTGGACCAGGCATTTGAAGCCGTCCGGCCACTGGCCCGCGATCCAGTTCATCATATAGCCGCCATAGCTCGCGCCCAGCGCGCAGGCATTGGCGGGATCGACGCTCGCATCCTTCGTGGCGGCGGCGGCGAGGCCGAGCTTCAGGTCCTCCAGTGGCTTGCCGCCCCAGTCCTTGTTGATGGCGTCGGTGAAGGCCTGGCCATATCCCGTGCTGCCATGGAAATCGACGGTGATCGCGGCGTAGCCATGGGCTGCGAACGCCTTGGGGTTCCAGCGATAGGACCAGGCGTCGCCAAAGCTGCCCTGCGGCCCGCCATGGACCAGATATGCGGTGGGCAGTTTTCCCGTCGCCCCCTTGGGCTTCACGATCTGACCCCAGACGGTGTCGCCGCCCGCCCCCTTGAAGCTGAACCTCTGCACCGTCACGTCATCGACCCCGGCCAGCCGGTCGGCGTTGACGCTGGTGAGGCGCGCGGGCTTGCCCTTTACGGACATGCGCCACAGGTCGGCGGGCGACTGGATGCTGTCGAGCGCATAGACGAAGCCGCCATCGGGCAGCGGCGTCACACTGCCGACATGCCCCGCCTGCGTCAGCCGCGTCACCTTGCCGCTGGCCACGTCCACGCGGAAGGCGGGATGATCGAGCACATCATCGGCGGTGACGAGGATCGACTTGCCGTCCGCCGCCCAGTTGACCGACCCGACCGACCGATCCCACGCTTCCGTCAGCGCGCGCGTCTCGCCGGTGGCGATGCTGCGCAGGGTCAGCACCTGCCGGTCGGCCTCATAGCCCGGCCGCTTCATCGCGACATAAGCGAGCCACTGGCCATCGGGCGACACCGCCGGCAACGTGTCCGTCGCGTCATTGGCGTCGGTGAGGTTCACAGGCTTTGCGCTGCCGTCCGCGGGCACGGCGAAGATGTCGAGATTGGTCGACAGCGCCTCGATCCGCCCGGCCTCGCGCAGGGCGAAATAGAGCGTCTTGCCGTCCGGCGACCAGGCGATCTCCTCACCGCCGCCGAAGGGCTTGGACGGCGTATCGCCGACGAGGCCGCCCATTACCGATACAGCCTTGCCGCCATCGAGCGCCATCACGAACAGCTGCGATCGCTGGCCGTCCGCCCATGTGTCCCAATGGCGCACGAACAACTGGTCATAGACGCGGCCGCTGCCGGCGCCGGGCGGCGGGGCGGCCTGCACATCGTCGAGCGACTTCGCGCCCACGGGCCGATCGGCCCACAGCGCCACCCGGTCGCCCTTGGGGCTGAGCGCATAGCCGGAGAGGCCGCCGGGCGCCTTGGTGATCTGCGCCGGCTGGCCGCCGGCGAGCGGCGCGCGCCAGAGTTGATCGTCACCGCTGGCGTTCGACAGGAAATAGAGCGACTTGCCGTCCGGCGAGAAGGTCGGCGCGCTCTCGTTCTTGTCCGCGACCGACGCGATCATTTTCGGCGTCGCGCCCTTGGCTTTGAGGTCGAGCAGATAAAGGTCCGTCCGCCCCCGATTGGCCGGCAGGTCGGTGGTGCGCAGCTGATAGGCGATCCATCGGCCATCGGGCGACAGCGCCGGCGCGGACAGGCGGTTCAGCGTCGCCATGTCGCTGGGCGTAAACGGCCGGGCCGGCGCGGCGGAGGGCAGCGCCGCCAGCATGGTTGCGGCGAGCGCCGAGAGGATCAGGGACTTACGCATGGAGGGCACCTTTCCATGAATCCGCCCGAGCCACGCGAGGACCGCGCGCGCCCGGATGATGGCGGCGATGTGATAGACCGGGTGTAGGACGCGACGGGCGGAGGGGCAAGTCGGGGGCGGCGCTCGCAATATTCAGGCGCGAAAGCGGAGCAGCGGGTCGCCCATCGGGAAAGACAGCATTCCTTTGGTATCGCCGCTAGGTTCGATCAGGTTGACGTCCCCGATTTCCCAAACACCGACGTAGCTCTTGCGTCGCCTTATACCATCACTGCCAGCCGGATGACTGGTAGTGACGATCGCACGTCTTTTCGCTCTCAGTTCCTCAATAAAGCGCGGCCAAGCGGAGTGCGTATCCACGCCACCATCGATATAAACGCCGCCTACTATCGCATGTTAGTGAATGCAGGGCAGTTTTTCGCCGTCCCATTCCGCGAACCATGATCCGGCATGCCCCTTAGGAATACGCAAATCACACACTCCAAGACAGCTCTGATGGTTACCGGCAACCGCCCCCGTATGCCATCACTTGCCCGTAATGCGCGCGATTTCCTTGGCCACCATCTCTTCGACCATCCCGGGCAGATTGGCGTCCAGCCAGTCCTTCAGCATCGGCTTCAGCATCGACCGCACCAGGCCGTCGAGCGTGTTGTCCTCGCCGTCCTTGGGCGCGATCAGCATCTGCGACAGGGCGGCGAGCGAGGTGCGGGCGGCGACTTCGCTCTTGACCGACAGGATGGCGTCGCCTTCGGGCGCGCTCGCCTGAGGCGTCGGCGTTGCAGGAGCGGCGCGGCTCGGCTTGGGGGCGGGCATCACTTTCTCCTCGACGATCTCGTCGGTCAACTCCAGCACTTCCTCGACCGGACCCGCCGCGGCGGGTTCCTCCTCGAACAGCGCCTCGTCGTCAAAATCCTGATCGAACGCCTCGACCGGCGCGGGCACGCCCAGTTCGATCGTCGGGCGAGACAGGGCTTCGGCGCGGCCACGGCGCGGGGCCGGCTGCGGATCGCTCTCTTCCTCGGCGATGATCCGCTTGATGGAAGAGAGGATCTCCTCCATCGACGGCTCCTTGCTCAAGTCACCCATGCCAGTCCCCTTGGCGCCAGTCCCCCTGGGCGCACGACCTTAGTTGCGGCCGGGAGCCACAGGCGTCGCGCCGCTGTCGGCGGCAACATTGGCGTTTTGCGCCTGTGTGTCAACGGTGCGGGTCGACTCGGCCTTGGGCGCGGGATCGAAGTCGAAATCGAACCACTTGCCGCGCACGCGCTTGTAGTTGACCATCGGGTCGTACAGCGTGCCGCCTTCCAGCCCCAGATCGTCCGCTTCGGCATGGCCCATCGCCGCCAGCAGGCTGAAGCCCGCGACATAGGCGTTGCGCTGCGCGGTCACCAGTTCGACCTTGGCGATCAGCGCTTCCTGCTCGGCGTTCAGGATATCGAGAATGGTGCGGCTGCCCACCGAGTTTTCCGCGCGCACGCCCTCCAGCGACAGTTCCGTCGCCTCGACCGCCTTCTTGCTGGACTCGATCGTCTGCAACGACGCCTGCCAGCTGGCGAAGGCGGCCCGCGTCTGGGCGATGACGTTGCGCTCGACCTCGATCTCTTGCTCCATCGACTGGCCCTCGAGCGCCTGCGCCTGACGCACCTGCGCGGCGGGGCGGCCGCCCTGATAGAGCGGCACCGTCAGCGTCGCGCCGATCGCGACCTGCTTGTTGATGGTGAAGTCGTTGTCGAGATAATTGGTGTAGGCGCCCTGCGCGAAGCCGCTGACGGTCGGCATCACTGTGCCCTTGGCCGATCGCACGTCATAGCGGGCCGCTTCGCGCACCTTCTTGGACGCCAATATGTCCGCATTGTCGGCCAGCGCCACCTGCACCGCCGCATCCGGGCTGGCGGGCAGGCCCGGCAGCACCGGCGGCGGCGCCAGATCATCGGCCGCCTCGCCGATCAACGCGATGAAGTTTTCGCGGCTGCGGATCAGATTGGCCTGCGACGTCTGGAAGTCCGACCGGGCGAGCGCGAGGCGCGATTCCGACTGGGCGACATCGGTGCGGGTGACGTCGCCGACCTCGAAGCGATCATTGGTCGCCTGCAGGTTCACGTCCAGCACGTTCACATTGGCGCCGTTCAGCGACACAATCGCGCTGTCGCGAATCACGTCCATATAGGCCGCGACCACCTGGGCGAAGACACTGGCTTCGGTCGCGCGCAGATTGGCCTGCCCCGCTTCCACCCGCTTCTTCGCGGCATTGACGGCGTTGCGCACCGTGCCACCCTGATAGATCGGCACGTCCACCGTGCCCTGCGCCTGCACCGAACGATGCGGCGTCAGGAACTGCGCGCCGCTGGCCGGGCGCACCACCAACTCCTGGAACTGCGCATTGGCGCCGATGTTCGGGCGGCCCGCCGCCTTCTGGATCGGTACGGTCTCGTCCTGGGCGCGTTGCCCGGCGCGCGCGCCGGTCAGCGTCGGGTTGGACTTGTACGCCTTGGCCAGCGCGCCCTGCAGCGTCTCCGCCGATGCCGGGCCGCCGGCCGCCAGGGTCATGAGCAGCACGGCCATCGCAGTCGCTGACCTGCCGGAAAATCGCTTCGCTCTCATGCCCCCGCCTCAAACCACCTAAGTTTAGAACACAAACCCCGTCGGCGCAGCGAAGCCCGGCAGCACGACCATTTCCATGTCGGCAGCCCGCGACAGGCCCAGCGTACCGGCAACAACCTTGCCCGCGCACAGCCGGGTCACGCCCCGCTCCACGATGCCGCAGACCACGCGCCCACCATCGACAAGCTGCTGAACGAGCGCGGCCGGGACTTCCTCCACCGCGCCGTCGATGAACAGCAGGTCATAGGGCGCGCCATCGGCGGCCCCCTGCGCCAGCGGGCCGGTGACGACGGTCACGCCCGGCAGGTCGCCGGCCAGATCACCCTCTTCCACCAGCGTCACCTTCGCGCCCAGTTCGGTCAGCAGCGCCGCGCTATAGCCGGTCGCGCCGCCGATCAGCAGCACGCGATCGCCCGCGGCGACCTGCGCTTCCTTGAGCAGCCGGCCCGTCACCAGCGGCGGGTTCAGCGCACGGCCACCAGCCAGCGGCACCGGCCGGTCGATATAGGCCATCGCCCGCCGTTCGGCCGGCAGATATTGTTCGCGCGGCACCCGCGCCATCACGGCGACTACCTGCTGGTCGTCCACGTCGCTGGTACGCAACTGGCTGTCGACCATGGCGGCCCGCATCGAAGGATAATTTTGTTCGGTCACGATCTTCCCCGATTGGCACAGCTGTATTGGGTTTGCAATACAGTTACGGCATCATCGGACCTCTAGATCAGCGGACGATGCACGCCAAGCGGCTTTCGCACGCGCGAAGCGGAGAATCTTGCACGAACCCGCCACCACCCCCGCGCCCGGCTTGACTTTGCCCCCAAAGCCGCACATTTGCAGCGCCCCACTTGCAGAGGCCCGATGGCGGAGTGGTGACGCAGCGGATTGCAAATCCGTGCACGCCGGTTCGATTCCGGCTCGGGCCTCCAAAATCCCGCTGACAACCCGCCTCGCTCAGCTGGCAAATGCCTGCCGCACACCAAGCCCGGCCAGCCGCGCCGTTTCCAGCAGCCGATTCAGCCCCGCCCCGCTCCGCGCCCTGGCGGACAGCCCCGCCATCGTCGTGACGACGAAATCCGTCAGGCGCTCGGCCAGATCAGGATGGCGCGCGGCGACAAAGTTGCGAATGCGCGCCTCCGCCGCCTGGCTGAAGCACAGCGCCATCCCGCGCGCCTCGGGGTCGTTGCTGCGCGCGCCCTCGATCACCATGCAGCCCGCCGCATCGGGATCGGCCGCATAATAGCGCGCCGCGCCCTCCAGCACGGCGACCAGGCAGTCCGCCACCGGCCGGTCATCGCGCAGTATCTCGCCCAGCGGAATCGCGCCGGTCTGCGCATAATCGTCCAGGATGCGGGCATAGAGGCCCGCCTTGCTGCCGAACGCGGCGTAGAAGCTCGGCGGATTGATGCCCAGCGCGCCAGCCACATCCGCCACGCTTACCGCATCATAGCCGCGCGCATGGAACAGCGGCCGGGCGATCGACACTGCCGCCTCGGGATCGAATCGCCGGGGCCGCCCCCGCCCGCGAGATTTTTTTATATCGCTCATTACAAAATACCTTGAACCATCGCCTCCCAAAATTATGTAGCGATCGTTACGTTATTATCAAGGAGGTTCATGACCATGTTCGAAGGAAAATCGGTTCTCGTGCTTGGCGGCAGCCGGGGTATCGGCGCAGCCATCGTGCGGCGCTTCGCCAGGGACGGCGCTTTGGTGACGTTCACTTATGCCGGCTCCCCCGACGCCGCAGCGCAGCTCGCCGCCGACACCGGCAGCACCGCCGTACAGACCGACAGCGCGGATCGCGATGCGGTGATCGCCCGCGTCCGCGACAGCGGCCCGCTCGACATATTGGTCGTCAATTCCGGCTTCGCCCTGTTCGGCGACGCGCTGGAGCAGGACCCGGACGAGGTCGACCGGCTGTTCCGCGTCAACGTCCACGCCCCCTATCACGCCTCGGTCGAGGCCGCGCGGCAGATGCCGGAGGGCGGCCGCATCATCGTGATCGGGTCGGTCAATGGCGACCGCATGCCGGTGCCGGGCATGGCCTCCTACGCGCTCAGCAAATCGGCGTTGCAGGGACTGGCGCGGGGCCTCGCCCGTGATTTCGGCCCGCGCGGCATCACGATCAACATCGTCCAGCCCGGCCCGATCGACACCGAAGCCAATCCGGCGGACGGCCCGATGAAGGACCTGATGCACAGCTTCATGGCGATCAAGCGCCATGGCCATCCGGATGAAGTCGCGGGCATGGTCGCCTGGCTCGCCGGGCCGGAGGCGAGCTTCGTGACCGGCGCGATGCACACGATCGACGGCGCGTTCGGCGCCTGAAGCCCCAGGGCGCGGATCGGCTTGCGCATTGCTGTCACCCGCGCCAGAACCTGCCCCATCACCGGCCCGGCGTCCTGCCGGGCCGCAACAGGGGACATCCATCCATGCGCCACCACCTCGCGCTCCTCCCGCTCCTCGTGCTCGCGACGCCCGCCGTCGCCCAGGTCGACGACATCAACCGCGTCATCGACGAAGGCCTCAATCACAGCCAGGTGATGCAGATCGCCCAGCACCTCACCGACGACATCGGCGGCCGCATGACCAACTCGCCGCAGATGCGCGCAGCGGAAACATGGACCGCCGACCAGTTCCGCCAGTGGGGCCTCGCCAATGTGCGCAAGGACGGCTTCGTGTTCGGTCGCGGCTGGTCGATCGTCTCGGCCTCCACCCGCATGGTCTCGCCCCGGCCGATCGTGCTGACCTCGATCCCCGTCGCCTGGACCCCGCCGACGAACGGCACGATCAGCGCCCCCATCATCGTCGCGCCGATGAAGAAGGAGCGCGACTTCGAAAAATATCGCGGGCAGCTCGCCGGCAAGATCGTCCTCATCTCCATGCCCGGCGCCGGCGACGAACCCGATGAAGCGCCGTTCCAGCGCCTGAAGGGCGACGACATCGAAAAGCTCGACGCCTACAAGCAGCCCCGCTTCGACCCCGCTCGCCTGGACCTCGCGCTCAAGCGCAACGCCTTCGGCCGCAAGCTGGACGCGTTCCTGAAGGCCGAGGGCGCGCTCGCCTGGGCGCGCATCTCCTATCGCGATGGCAAGCTGGTCAGCGGCGAGGGCTATTCCTTCGGCGTCGGCAAGACCCCGGCGCTGCCCGGCGTCGAGATCGCGGCAGAAGATTATCGCCGCCTCGCCCGCCTTGCGAAGACCGGCCCGGCCCCGGTGCTGGAGATCAACAGCGACGTCCGCTTCGACGACAGCGACGTCAACGCCTATAACATCATCGCCGAAATCCCCGGCTCCGACCCGAAGGCCGGCTATGTCATGGCCGGCGCGCATCTCGACAGCTGGGTCGCGGGCGACGGCGCGGCGGACAATGGCGCGGGCAGCGCCATGATCATGGAGGCCGCACGCATCCTCGCCAAACTCGGCATCAAGCCCAGGCGCACCATCCGCTTCGCGCTCTGGTCGGGCGAGGAACAGGGCATTTTCGGCTCGATGGCCTATGTCGACAAATATCTCGCCCAGCGCGCGCCCAGCGCCACGCCGGACAATGACGACGACGCCTATTTCAAGTACAGCTACCGCTTCCCGATCACGCCGCGCCCCGGCTACTTGGACCTGAAAGCCTATTTCAACATCGACAACGGCTCGGGCAAGCTGCGCGGCATCCATGCGGAGGGCAATGTCGCCGCCGTGCCGCTGCTGCGCGAATGGCTGACCCCGTTCAACAGCATGGGCGCCAGCGCAGTCGTCTCGCAGCCGACCGGCGGCACCGACCATGTGTTCATGCAGTCGGTCGGCGTGCCCGGCTATCAGTTCGTGCAGGACCCGCTCGATTATGAAAGCCGCCTGCACCACAGCGCGGTCGACACCTTCGATCATCTGAAGGCAGAGGACATGCGGCAGGGCGCAGTCGTGCTGGCCGGCATGCTGCTGCAATCCGCCAACAGCACCAAGACGCTGCCGCGCATGCCGCTGCCCACGCAGCCGGTACCGACCGATCCGTTCAAATATGCCGACCCGGCGGATGATTGATCATGCGGGGGAGGCTCGACCAGCCTCCCCTGCCCCGTTAAGAAGACCCACATGAAGCTCTATATCGGCAACAAGGCCTATTCCTCCTGGTCGCTGCGCGGCTGGCTCGCGTGCAAGCTCTCGGGCCTGCCGTTCGAGGAGATCGTCGTCCCCCTTTATGACGAGGCGTGGGAGAAAAGGCGCGAGGGCGACGAGTTCGCGCCCTCCTCCGGCAAGGTGCCGATATTGTGGGACGGCGACGACATCGTCGTGTGGGACAGCCTGGCCATCATCGAATATCTCAACGAAAAGGCCGGCGAAGAGAAATTCTGGCCGACCGATCCGGCCGCGCGCGCCATGGCCCGGTCGATGGCGGCGGAAATGCATTCGAGCTTCGCCGCGCTGCGCCGCGAGCACAGCATGAACATCCGCCAGATCTATGCGCCTGTGCCCCCGTCCGAAGCGGTGCTGGGCGACATCAGCCGGATCATGCAGCTATGGGCGGAAGCGCGTGCGCGTTTTGGTGGCGAAGGCGATTTCCTGTTCGGACAGTTCGGCGCGGCCGACATCATGTTCGCGCCGGTGGTGACCCGCTTCATCACCTATCAACTCCCCGTCGCCCGCTTTGCCGAGGGCTATATGCGCGCGATCATCGCCCATCCCTGGATGCAGGAATGGATCGGCGGCGCGCAGGCCGAGGAATGGGTGATCGACAAGTTCGAGCTGCCCACGATCGGCTGACATGAGCGAAGATATCCCTGAGACGAAAGAAGAGCGCGCCAAGGAAGCCGCAGCCATCCGCCGCCGCTGGATCACCCTGGGCGAGGTGATCGCGGTGCTGGCCGTCAGCATTTCCGGCCTGACGCTCTACCTCAATTATGCCGACAAGCGCGACGAACGCGCCGACAAGGCGGCGGAGAGCAGCAAGGCGTCGGCCCGCGCCGCCATACTGGTCCTGAGCGCCTATAGCGTGAAGGACGACAGCGTGGCGCTGCGTCCCACCGACCCCGATCAGGTGATACAGAGCCAGACGATCCTGTTCCCCAAGGCGCTCGGCCTCTCGCCCGTGGAAACCACCGGCGAGCCGCGCATCGAGGCGCGCTGGTTCGACACCGCGCTCAAGAAGGCGCGCGACAAGGCGAAGCTGCCCGACGACAGCGTCGGCGACGAGCGGCTGCCGGTGGCGATCACCACCCGCTTCGTGGTGGACGGCGATGCCCATGAAGCCACCGCGCTCTACGACATCGGCTACGGCATATCGGGCGGCTGGATCGCCGGCCACAACCTCAAGCTGCGCGGCCTATCGAGGGTGAAGGCGATCAAGAGCGATGGCGCGCAGGCGGCGATCGACGCGCGCTGGGGCCGTGTAACCAAGCGCTGACGCCCACGAAAAAGCCCGGCCACTCCATCGGAGCGCCGGGCCTTTTACATCAGCTAAAAGCGTCAGCCTCAGCCGACGATCTCGGCGTCCTTGAAGAAATACGCGATCTCGATCGCGGCGTTCTCTTCGCTGTCCGAACCGTGGACCGAGTTCGCCTCGATCGACTCCGCATAATCCTTGCGGATCGTGCCCTCGTCGGCATTGGCCGGGTTGGTCGCGCCCATGATGTCGCGGTTGCGCTTCACGGCGTCCTCGCCTTCCAGCACCTGCACGACCACCGGGCCGGAGATCATGAAGGCGACCAGATCGGCGAAGAAGGGGCGCTCCTTGTGGACGGCGTAAAAGCCCTCGGCCTGCTCGCGGCTCATGCGGATGCGCTTGGAGGCGACGACGCGCAGGCCGGCGTCCTCCAGCTTCTTGGTGACGGCGCCGGTCAGGTTGCGACGGGTCGCGTCCGGCTTGATGATCGAAAAGGTGCGGGTGACGGCCATGGCGCCAGATGCTCCAAATTGTGGGGAAATTGCGATGGCGCGCCCATAGACTGCGCCGCCCGGCATCGCAAGGGGCGTTAACCGTGGGCCATCGCCCGGCCCTCGGTCACGGACCTTCGATCCAGCGCCGCCCTTCCTGCCGCCAGAAATGCGGCGTCACGCCCTCGCGCTTGGCCAGCGCGCGCCAACTGCTCCGCGCGCCGTCGATCGTCGCCGCGTCGAAGAAATAGAACACCCGCTCGAACCCCAGCGCCTCCTCGCGCCACATCCCGTCCGCCAGCGCGATGTGCCGCGCGCCATTGCCGGGATCGCAGCCGTCCGACAGCAGGATCGGCTGCACGCCCTCCCGCCCCTCGCCCGCCTGCCCATGCGCCAGGAAACTCTCGGGCGGCCCGCTCCACAGCCCCTCGGATATCCGCGCCCGCCGCTCCGCGTCGCCGTCCACCACAAGCAGCCGCTCACCGCTCGACAGGACGCGGCCCGCAATGGCGGGCAGCACCTGTTCGACCGGATCACGGCTCAGCTGGTAGAAGTCGACGCGCATCAGCTTTCGAACTTGGCCGCCACCAGCCGGTCGATCAGCCGCACGCCATAGCCGGTCGCGCCCTTGTCCCACAAAGTGCCGGGCTTGTCCGCCCACACCATGCCGGCAATGTCGAGATGCGCCCATTTGACGCCCTCGTCGACGAAGCGCTTGATGAACTGCGCCGCCGTGATCGATCCGGCATAGCGCGCGCCCATATTCTTCATGTCGGCGATCGGCGAATCGATCAGCTTGTCATAGGCGCTGCCCAGCGGGAAGCGCCACAGCGGGTCGCCCGACGCCTCGGCCGCCGCCGCCAGATCGGCCGCCAGCCCCTCGTCATTGACGAAATAGCCCGCATATTGGTCGCCCAGCGCCACGATCATCGCGCCGGTCAGCGTCGCCAGATCGATCAGCACTTCGGGCGCATAGGTCTTCTGCGCCCAGGTGATGACATCGCACAGCACCAGCCGCCCCTCGGCGTCGGTGTTGATCACCTCCACCGTCTGGCCCGACATGGTGGTGACCACGTCGCCCGGCCGCTGCGCATTGCCGTCCGGCATGTTCTCGACCAGGCCACAGATGCCCACGACCCGCGCCTTCGCCTTGCGGGTGGCCAGCGCCTTCATCGCGCCCGCGACGGCGCCCGCGCCGCCCATGTCCCACTTCATGTCTTCCATGCCCGCGCCGGGCTTCAGCGAGATGCCGCCGGTGTCGAAGGTCACGCCCTTGCCCACGAACACGACGGGCTTCGCGCCCGCGTCGTCCAGACCGTTCCACTCCATCGCCAGCAGTCGCGGCTCCCGCACGGACCCCTGCGCCACGCCCAGCAGCGCGCCCATGCCCAGATCCGTCATCTGCGCCTTGTCCAGCACGGTGAGCTTCACGCCCAGCCCCTCCAGATGCCGGCACCGCTCGACGAAGCTCTCGGGGTAGATGATGTTCGCCGGCTCGGCCACCAGCTCGCGGGTGAAGGCCACGCCCTGCGCCACCGCGTCCAGATCGCCCCAGGCCGCGCCCGGATCGGCCGTCACCAGCGTCACCTTGGCCAGCGTCGGCTTCGCCTTCTCCGCCTGCTTCGTGCGATAGCGGTCATGTCGCCAGCCGCGCAGCCGCGCCCCATAGGCAAAGCGCGCCGCGCCGCTATCCGACACGCCGCCCGGAAACTCGATCGACGCATGCGTCGCGCCGCTGGTCAGCAGCTTCGCGGTCAGCGCGCCGCCCGCCTTCTCCAGGTCCGCGTCGCTGCCCGATCCCATGCCCAACAGCAACACGCGCACCACCGCATCGCCTTCACCGACAAAACTCTCGAAGCTCGAACCCGGCTCGCCGGCGAAGCGCGCAGCGGCCGCGCCGGCCGCGATCGTGGCGGCGGCGTCCAGCGGCAGCGCGTCGAAACCGCCCTTGGCGACGGCGAAGGCCAGCGTATCGGCGGCGGGGCGGCTCGGGGTGAAGGCGATGTCCATCATGACTCCTGTTCTGACCGGCGGGACGGGCCGGAAAGTGCCAGATAGGACGGTAAACGCCGTCTGGCAAAGCCGTTCCGCCGATTATCGTCGCGCGAAACATTGCGGCGCGCGCGAAGCGGTGCGATAGGCAGGCCCATGAAGCGCCGCTCGAAAGGCCCGGACGCCTTGAACATGATGATTTCGCCCGGCCGACTGAAGCTGGCGCTGCTGGCCGGCGCGGCTTTCCATGCCGCGCCCGGCGCGCTGGCGCAGGACCTCAACACGCCCGCCACGCCGATCAGCGCGCCCGACGCCCCCGTGCCGGCGGACGACCAGCAAATCGGCTTCGCCGCCGACGCGCTGCAATATGACAGCGAGGCGGAAGTCGTGACCGCCAGCGGCAACGTCCAGCTGCTGCGCGACGGCAACCGGCTGCGCGCCGACCAGGTCGTGTGGAACCGCACCAGCGGCAAGGTGGAGGCGACCGGCAATGTCTCCGTCACCGACCCTGAAGGCAATGTCGCTTATGGGGATCGCTTCGACGTCACCGATTCGCTGAAGGACGGCATGGTCGACAACATGCTGCTCGTGCTCCAGTCGGGCGGGCGGCTGGCGGCCAAAAGCGGCGAGCGCGTCAACGGCGTCTACACGCTGCACAGCGCCGCCTATACCGGCTGCTCGGTCGAAACGTCCGAAGGCTGCCCCAAGGAACCGACCTGGCAGATCAACGCGGTCAAGGTGGTCTACGACCCCAATCGCGCTCGCGTCAGCTACAAGAACGCCACGATCGAACTGTTCGGCCTGCCGCTCATCCCCCTGCCCGGCCTGTCGCATCCGGTCGGCGACGGCGGCTCCAGCGGCCTGATGGTGCCGACGTTGCGCTACGACCGGGTCAACGGCTTTGAATATGCGCAGCCTTATTATCTGAAGCTCGCGCCCAATCGCGACCTCACCATCACGCCGCATGTCTACAGCGACAGCCTGCCCATGCTGGAGAGCCAGTTCCGCCATCTGTGGGATCGCGGCGCCTATCAGATCACCGGCTTCGCCACCTACGGCCGCCGCGTCGACGCCAGCGACACCCTGCCAGGATCGACCGTCGCGCAGGATTCGCAAAAGGGCTTCCGCGGCTATCTGGAGGCCACCGGCGGCCTTCAGCTGTCGCCCGAATGGAGCGTCAACGGATCGATCCGGGCGGCGAGCGACCGCACCTTCCTGCGCCGCTACGACATCAACCGGGACGACCGCCTCCGCTCGACGCTGGGCGTGCAGCGCATCGGCGACCGCAGCTATTTCTCCTTCGCCGGCTGGGCGGTGCAGACGCTACGCGCTGGCGATTCGCAGGGACAGACGCCGATCGCGCTGCCGGTGGTCGACTGGCGGCTGCGCATGGACGACCCGCTGCTGGGCGGCGTCCTGCAATTGCAGGCGAACACGCTGGCCATCACCCGCACCCATGGGCAGGACACGCAGCGCGCCTTCACCGCCGCGCAATGGACGCTGCGCACGCTGACCGGCATGGGGCAGGAACTCTCGCTCACTGGCTATCTGCGCGGCGACGTCTATCACAGCAGCGACAACTACCTGACCGACAATGTCAGCTATCGCGGCAATGACGGCTGGCAGACGCGCGGCATCGCGGCGGTCGCGGCCGACATGCGCTGGCCGTTCATGGGTCCGGCCTTCGGCGGCACCCAGCGCATCACCCCGCGCGTCCAGATCGTCGCCGCGCCCAAGCTCGCGAACCTGTCGCTGCCCAATGAGGACGCCCGCGCCGTCGATCTGGAGGACAGCAACCTCTTCGCGCTCAACCGCTTCGCCGGCTATGATCGGTTCGAGGACAGCTCGCGCATCACCTATGGCATGGAATATAGCCTGGCGCTGCCGCACTTCTCGCTGGAGACGGTGGTCGGCCAGAGCTATCGCCTGAACAACCGCGAAAACATCCTGCCCGACGGCACCGGGCTGTCGGAGCGTGTGTCCGACGTGGTCGGCCGCACGACCATTCGTTACCGCGATTTCGTCGCCTTCACCCACCGCTTCCGGCTGGACAAGGACAATCTGGCCGTGCGCCGGAACGAGATAGACGCCACGGTCGGCACCAAGAAGACCTATGCGATGGTCGGCTATCTGCGCCTGAACCGCAACGCCGACACGGGATCGGAGGATTTGCAGGACCGCGAGGAGCTGCGCGTCGGCGCCCGCGTGCAGTTCGCGCGCTTCTGGTCCGTGTTCGGCTCGACCGTCATCGACCTTACCGACACGGCGGAGGACCCGGTCAGCTTTTCCGACGGCTATGAGCCGGTGCGGCATCGCCTCGGCATCGCTTATGAGGACGACTGCCTGACCCTCGGCCTCACCTGGCGGCGCGATTATCAGACCACCGGCGATGCGCGCGAAGGCAACGCCTTCCAACTACGTCTGGCTTTTCGCAATATCGGCATATAGGAACGGCGTTCGTCCGCCTGCCTGACATGCCCGAGTGGCCTGCTCGGTCTGATCTGCTCAGGGGCGGTTAAGGCGGGCCAGCGCACATGCGCCCGGTCCTCAGGGGAGTTTGTTTTCGACAATGCAGTCCGCCACGTCCCGTTTGCCCCGCCTGTCGCGCAGCCTGCGCGTGCTGATGCTGTGTTCCGCTTTGGCTGGCGCCAGCGTCACGCATGCCCAGACCGTCGATGACGACAACCAGATCGGCGCGCAGGCGCTCAAGCTGCCCGACAATCTCACGATGTTCGGCAAGAGCGACCCGAACATCCGCAAGGCGACGGCGATCGTCAACGGCCGCATCATCACCGGCACGGACGTCGACCAGCGGCTGGCCCTCATCATCACCGCCAATGGCGGCAAGGTGTCGGACGAGGAAAAGGAGCGCCTGCGCGTGCAGGTGCTGCGCAACCTGATCGACGAGACGCTCCAGATTCAGGAAGCCGCCGCCAACGACATCAAGATCAGCCAGGCGGAAATCGACGACAGCTATAACCGCGTCGCCTCCAACTTCCGCCAGACCCCGACGCAGTTCGACGACTTCCTGCGCCAGCGCAACAGCTCGCCCGCCAGCATCAAGCGCCAGATCGAGGGCGAGCTGGCCTGGAGCCGCCTGCTCCGCCGCAACATTCAGCCGCTCGTCAACGTGTCCGAAGACGAAGTGAAGTCCGTCGTGGACCGCATGAACGCGGCCAAGGGCAGCGACGAAATCCACATCAGCGAAATCTACCTGTCGGCCACGCCGGAAAACCAGCAGCAGATCGTCGCCAACGCCCGCAACATCATCGAGCAGATCAGGGGCGGTGGCAGCTTCGCGGCCTATGCCCGCCAGTTTTCCGAAGCCTCCACGGCGGCGGTCGGCGGCGATCTGGGCTGGGTGAAGCCCGCGCAGCTGCCCGACGAACTGGCGCAGGCCGCCAGCGAGATGGAGATCGGCCAGATCGCCGGCCCCATCGGCGTGCCGGGCGGCATGTCGATCCTCTACGTCATGGACAAGCGCAAGGTGCTGACCAGCGATCCGCGCGACGCACTGCTCAGCCTCAAGCAGCTGTCGGTCAACTTCCCGGCCGGCACGACCAAGGAACAGGCGGGCGTCAAGGCCGCCGCCTTCTCCGCCGGGATCAAGGAAATCAAAGGCTGCGGCCAGGCCAATGAAATCGGCGCGAAGCTGGGCGCGGACGTCGTCGACAATGACAATGTCAAGATTCGCGACCTGCCGCCGCAGTTGCAGGAAATCCTCGCCAATCTGCAAGTCGGTCAGGCGACCCCGCCCTTCGGCTCGATCGAGGATGGCGTGCGCGTGCTGATCGTCTGCGGCCGTGACGAGGCAGGCTCGTCCGCCGCGCCCAATTCGGAGCAGATCATGGCCCAGTTGGAGGAAGAGCGCGTCAACAAGCGCGCCCGCATGTATCTGCGCGATCTGCGGCGCGATGCGGTCATCGACTATAACTGACGCCGCCCCTCCACCGCCTACGGAGATGCCGCCCTTCGCGGTCCCGCTCGGCGATCCTGCCGGAGTCGGGCCGGAAATCGTGGCCAAGAGCTGGGTGATGCGGGACGTGCGCGCGCTGCCGCCCTTCTTCGCGCTCGGCGATCCCGCCTCCCTGCGCGCGGTGTGGGCGGGTCCGGTCAAGGTCGTCGGTTCTCCCGAGGAAGCGGCGGCGGCCTTCGCCACCGCGCTCCCCTGCCTCGTCACCGGCGAGGCGCCCAATGTCCGTCCCGGCGCACCGACGGTCGAGGGCGCGCATGTCGCGCTCCAGGCGCTCGAAGTCTCGGTCGGCCTTGCCCGTGCCGGCTCTGCGGCGGGCGTGGTGACAGCCCCCGTGGCCAAGGAGCAGCTGTACGGCATCGGCTTCACCCATCCGGGACAGACCGAATTCATCGCCGAACGCTGTGGCGTCGCCCCGCACAACGCTGTCATGATGCTGGCCGGGCCGTCGCTGAAAGTGGTGCCGGTCACCATCCACATCCCGCTTGCGGAGGTGTCCTCGGTCCTCAGCATCGACCTGATCCGCGCCCGCGCCATCACCACCGCGCGCGGCCTCAAGCGCAATTTCGGAATCGACGCCCCTCGCCTCGTCGTCGCCGGCCTCAACCCCCATGCCGGGGAAAATGGTGCGCTGGGCCGTGAGGAAGTGGAGGTGATCGGCCCGGCCGTCGCCTCGCTGCGCGCCGACGGCATGGACATCACCGGCCCGCTGGCGGCCGACGGCCTCTTCCACGCCCGCGCCCGCAAGGATTATGACGCGGCCTTGTGCATGTATCACGATCAGGCGCTGATCCCGATCAAGACGCTGCATTTCGACGATGGGGTCAATATCACGCTCGGCCTGCCGATCGTGCGCACCTCGCCCGACCATGGCACCGCTTTCGGCATCGCCGGCACGGACAGCGCCAATCCCGGCGCGATGATGGCCGCGCTCAAGATGGCGGCCGAAGCCGCCGGCTGCCGCCAGATCCATGCCTGAAGTCAGGCCCGCGCTCCCCCCGCTGCGCGACGTGATCGCCACCCATGGCCTGCGCGCCAGCAAGGCGCTGGGTCAGAACTTCCTGCTCGACGAACAATTACTGGACCGCATAGCCGCCATTCCTGGCCCGCTCGACGGGTCCAGGGCGTTCGAAGTCGGCCCCGGCCCCGGCGGCCTCACCCGCGCCATCCTGCGCACCGGCGCGCATCTCGTCGCGGTCGAACGCGACCATCGCTGCCTTCCCGCCTTGGCTGAGTTAAGCGCTTCTTTTCCGGGCAAATTGCGCGTCATAGACGGCGACGCCATGCAGATAGACGCCCGCGCCGAACTCGACGCAACACCCGGCTCTGGCACGCATGTCATAGCGAACTTGCCGTACAATGTCGGCACCGCCCTGCTGATCGGCTGGCTCTCCGCCGACTGGTCGCCGCTCCCCTGGTGGACCAGCCTGACCCTCATGTTCCAGATGGAAGTCGCCGAACGCATCGTCGCGCCCCCCGGCTCCGACCACTACGGCCGCCTCGCCGTCCTCTCCCAATGGCGCAGCGACGCCCGCATCGCCATGAAGGTCCACCGCAGCGCCTTCACGCCCCCTCCAAAAGTCATGTCCGCCGTCGTCCACCTGACGCCCAAAGCCGCGCCGCAAGGCGTCGCGCTCAAGCATCTCGAACGCCTCACCGCCGCCGCCTTCGGCCAACGCCGCAAGATGCTCCGCCAGAGCCTCAAGGGCCTCCCCGGCGCGCTCGAGGCGCTGGAAACCGTCGGCATAGACCCGCAACGCCGCGCCGAAACCGTCAGCGTCGATGAATTCGTCGCGGTCGCGCGGATATTGAGCGAAGCCGCCCGCCCGGCCGCATGAGCCGCCATGCGCCACGCCGCTGACCTGCGCGCGATCATCCAAGCTGACGTCCTCCGCTGGTCAGCGCTCGCCGCCTTGCAGCCCCTCACTTTGCCCGATGCGTGGATAGCCGCCGGCTTCGTCCGCGACGCCATATGGGATCATCTCCACGGCACACCGCCAACCCCGCCACAGGGGGACGTGGACATGATCTACTTCGACCCCACCGATATCGAAGGCAGCCAGGAACAAGCCATCGAAGCCCGCCTGAGAGCCGACGCCCCCGCCTTCGACTGGTCCGTCAAGAACCAGGCCCGCATGCACCTGCGCAACGGCGACGCGCCCTACGCCTCCACCGCCGACGCCATGCGCCACTGGCCCGAAACCGCGACCGCCGTCGCTGTACGTCTGTCGAAAACCGGCTCGATCGAAATCAACGCGCCGTTCGGGCTGGACGACCTGTTCGCTCCACGCCTCAAGCCGACCGCGCCCTTCGCCACGACCAAAAGGCACATCTTCGAAGAACGCATCGCACAAAAGCGATGGCTTAAACGCTATCCAATGCTACGACGGGCTAGGGAGCCGCGCGGATATTGAGCGCAAGCGGATAATCGCTAGATTGGCGTCATGATATTGCGGTTGCGCCAATGGCTATGGAGGGTTCGCAAACTACCCGGACCTCCTCCCGGCGTCACTGCCGAGGATGCTGGCGACCTGTATGATAGGGCGCTGGAAGCCATTGACTGCGGATTACCTGACGAAGCCCTGAAATTGGCCAACGTCTTGCAGGGCTACCGTTTTACCGGCGCTTGGGAAGTCCGAGCCATCGCACTCTGGGAACGGGGTGAACCGGAAGCAGCCATTACAGCGCTCCGCGAGGGGCTGACAAAGATGCAGGTCTGGCGGAACGGCCATCTGCTCGGCATCTATCTATCGGATGAGAGGCGCTACGAAGAAGCCCTTGTCGCTTTCGACGCCAGTAAATCGATGTACGGCGCCCAGCCCGACTGGTCGGACTACAACAAGGCGATCGTTCTCAACCGGATGAACCGAAGCGACGAAGCTATTGCACTTCTGGAGGAGGTAGCCGCGCGCGCAAGGGATGACCATGATTCGGAATTGGCAAGACGGGCGTCGCAGTTTTTGACCGACCTCACCGCACCATCGGCAGCAACGCGGCGCTCACATCGCCGCCGACCCAATGCTCGCCGACGCCGCCATTTCGACACTCTGCTCGAAGACTAGAGAGGGCGGCTTCAACGCTTCGCCTTCGCTCAGCATTGCCCTTGGACAAGCTCAGGCCAGTGCCCGGCTTGAACGGGGGCGAACGGACGAGAGCGCCCCTATTTACCCCTTACGGCGTCTCGGTCACCGGAGCCTTGGGCGTACCCGGCGCAGCGTCCTTCGCCGTCAGCGCCACGGCGGGCGGCCCCTTCGCAATCGCGGCGGACAGTTGCGCGACAACGGCGCAGTTGGTGCGGCACACGCTCTGCGCTTGGGCGAGATTTTCTTTCGCCTTGGCCATCGCGCCCTTTTCGACCATGGCCTGCCCCTGGCCCACCAGCGCGTTCACGTCGGTCGGGTCGAGCAGCAGCGCCTCCTTGTACAGCCGGATCGCCTTGCCCTGTAGCCCCTGCGCGCGGGCGACCTGCGCCAGCTCCAGATAGGCGGCGCGGTTGCGCGGATCGACCGCCAGCGCGGTTTCCAGCGCGTCGGTAGCACCCGTGAGGTTCCCCGCGCGGCGCGCTTCCTCGCCCGCCTTCTGCCATTCGATCGACAGCGGTTCTATCTGCGCATCGGGACGCTGTGTCACGCCGACGCTGGAAACGGTGGCAAGCAGGGCGGCAAGGGCAATCGAAGCAGGCGTGAAACGCATCAAAATCTCCAGCCATGTTTCAGGCGTTGGTCGGCCGTCAGTCTCGTCAATTCGCAGGCTGTTGTCCATGCCCTGATTTACGCCATTCTTCGCAGGCGCGCCATGAAGAAGCCGTCCGTCCCATCATGGCCAGGCGTCAGCATCAGCCCGGCCCCATGCGCGCGGCCCAGCGGCGCGTCTATCGCTTCGGGCGTCCATCCGGCGTGACGGTCCAAGAAAGCCTCCACCTGCGCGCGCCCCTCCTGCTCGGTCAGCGCGCATACGGCATAGACCAGCGCGCCGCCCGGCGCCAGCAGCGGCGCGGCGAAGTCCAGAATCCGCGCCTGTTCCGCGACCAGTCGCTCCAGCCGCGCCGGCGTCAGTCGCCAGCGCGCCTCCGGGTTGCGCCGCCACGTGCCCGTGCCCGAACAGGGCGCATCCACCAGCACCACATCCGCCGCGCCGTTCAGCGGGGCCAGCGCGCCCGCCTCATGCCCGCGATCGAGCAGCAGCGTTTCGATGAAGGTCGCTCCCGCCCGCTCCGCGCGCGGCCCCAGCCGCGACAGGCGCGATCGGATGGTGTCGGCGGCGATCAGCGTACCCTGCCGCCCCATCGCGCCCGCCAGCGCCAGCGTCTTGCCGCCGGCCCCGGCGCACAGATCGACCACCGTCATGCCGGGCGTCGCCTGACAGGCGGCCGAAATGATCTGGCTGCCCGCATCCTGCACTTCGATGAGGCCGTCCTTCCACGCCGGCATCCGCTCGACCGCCGCCCCTTCGGGCAGGCGCAGCGCATCGATCAGCCCCGGCAGCGCCTGCGCATCGGGCAGCAGCGCGGCGATCTCCCCCGGAACCGCCTTCAGCCGATTGACCCGGATGTCCACCGGCGCGCGCCCCAGCAGCGCGTCCTGTTCCACCAGCGGCGCAAGCAGCGGCGCGATCCAGCCCGGCACGGCGCCCGGCGCAGCGCCCGCCTCGTCCTCGGCGATAGGCTCAGGCGCGTGCACCGACCCGTCAAAGCCGGCCGCGATCTCCGGGACCTCTCGCGCCAGCCCGACCATCGCCGCGCGCCCGCTTTCCGGCCGCTCCGCCGTGCGGCGGATCGCGGCATATACATGCTCGCGCACCGCCCGCCGGTCCCGCGCGCCGGCATAGCGCCGCTCCTTGAAATAGCGGGTGATCAGCGTATCCGCCGCCGGCCCGCCATCGCGCGCAGACGCAATGATGGCGTCAAGCAGGTCGATCGCAGCCTGGATACGGGCGGATGGGGTCATCGTAATACTCTCCCCTCCCTTCAGGGAGGGGCCGGGGGAGGGCCTGTTCAGAGGATGGCGCTTACACGCCCTCCCCTTGTCCCTCCTTGAAGGGAGGGGAATAACAAAGGCTTATCGCGTCGGGTAATTCGGCGCCTCGCGCGTGATCGTCACGTCATGCACATGGCTTTCCGACAGGCCAGCATTGGTGATCTGCACAAAGCGCGCTCGCTCCTGCAAATCCTTGATCGTGCGGCTGCCGGTATAGCCCATCGCCGCCTTCACACCGCCGACCAGTTGGTGGATGACGTCCTTGGCCGGCCCCTTGAACGGCACCTGGCCCTCGATCCCTTCGGGCACCAGCTTCATCTGGTCCTTGATGTCCGCCTGGAAATAGCGATCCGCCGACCCCCGCGCCATCGCGCCGACGCTGCCCATGCCGCGATAGCTCTTGTAGGCGCGGCCCTGATACAGGAACGTCTCGCCCGGCGCCTCGGCCGTGCCCGCCAGCAGCGATCCGACCATGACGCAGCCCGCGCCCGCAGCCAGCGCCTTGGCCACGTCGCCCGATGTGCGCAGGCCACCGTCCGCGATCACCGGCACGCCCTGCTTGGCTGCTTCCTCGGCAGAGTCCATGATCGCCGTCAGCTGCGGCACCCCCACGCCCGCGACGACGCGCGTGGTGCAGATCGATCCCGGCCCGATGCCCACCTTCACGCAGTCCGCGCCCGCGCCGATCAGCGCCTTGGTCGCCTCGGCCGTGGCGACATTGCCCGCGACGATCTGCACATGGTTGGACAGCTTCTTCACGGCCTCGACTGCCGCCGACACCTGCTTGCTGTGGCCATGCGCCGTGTCGATGACGATCAGGTCGCATTCCGCATCGATCAGCGCCTGCGTCCGCTCCAGCCCCTTGTCGCCCACCGTCGTCGCCGCCGCCACGCGCAGGCGTCCGGCGGCGTCCTTGGTCGCCTGCGGATAGGTGACCGCCTTCTCGATATCCTTGACGGTGATCAGGCCCACGCAATGATAGGCGTCGTCCACCACCAGCAGCTTCTCGATCCGCCGCTGGTGCAACAGCCGCCGCGCCTCCTCATGGCCGACGCCCGCCTGCACGGTCGCCAGATTGTCCTTCGTCATCAGTTCGCTGACCGGCTGGTTCGGATTTTCCGCAAAGCGCGTGTCGCGATGGGTCAGGATGCCGACCAGCTTGCCCGACCCCTCGACCACCGGAATGCCGCTGATCCGGTGCCGCTCCATCAGCATCTGCGCGTCCGCCAGCGTGGCCGTCGGCAGGATGGTGATGGGATTGACGACCATGCCGCTCTCGAAGCGCTTCACCGCCCGCACCGCGTCCGCCTGTTCCTCGACCGACAGGTTCCGGTGCAGCACGCCGATGCCGCCCAACTGCGCCATGACGATCGCCATGTCCGCCTCCGTCACGGTGTCCATCGCCGACGACAGGATCGGGATATTCAGGCTGATCGCCTTCGTCACCTGCGTGCGCGTGTCCGCCTGGCTAGGCAGCACATCGGACTCGGCGGGCTGCAACAGCACATCGTCGAAGGTCAGGCCGAGGCGGATTTCCATGGGGTCA
Source organism: Sphingobium sp. (assembly GCA_044237945.1). Classification (GTDB taxonomy): domain Bacteria; phylum Pseudomonadota; class Alphaproteobacteria; order Sphingomonadales; family Sphingomonadaceae; genus Sphingobium. The sequence continues at coordinate 144,772 of JBIIEH010000008.1, forward strand.
TGCCACTTTCTAAGGGGATTCGTGGCGGCCCATGTAACCACTGCCCTCCCGATCCGCCAGACCTTTGGGCGCTTTTATTGGCCGGGCGTCTCCACCGCCTCGCTCGTCCCACTCCAGCCACCACCCAGCGCCTGATATAGCGTGACGAGGGCGTTCAGCTGATCGGCGCGCAGCTGCACCAGCGCCAGATCGGCGGTCAGCAGCGATCGCTGGGCGTCAAGCTGTTCCAGATAGCTTGAATAGCCCGCATGATAACGATTGGACGCATGGCGCAGCGCTTCGGCCACCGCCGCGCGCTGCGCCTCCTGGGCGTCGCGCTGGCGCTGAAGATTGCCGACCGCCGCCAACGCGTCCTCCACTTCCCGAAAGGCGGTCAACGCGGCCTTGCGATAGGCGAAGGCCGCCTGATCGCGCCGCGCCGCTGCGCCCTCGACATTGGCCGTCAAACGCCCCCCTTCAAAGATAGGGGCCAGGATGCTGCCGCCGATCGTCCATATCGTGATCGGATCGGGCAGCGCGTTCGCAAATACCGTGCCGACTGATGTCGACAGGCGCAGGCTGGGCAGGAACTGCTTGCGCGCAACGGACAGGCTGGCGTCGCTCGCCGCCAGCGACAGCTCCGCCTGCGCGATGTCCGGCCGCCGCCGCAACAGATCGGACGGCAGGCCCGCATCCGGGAATGCAGGCGACACAAGCGCGTCCAGTACGCCCCCCCGCGCTACGACGCCCGGCGCATCCCCGGTCAGCAGTCGCAGCGCGTTTTCCGCCCGCGCGATCCCCTGGTCCACCTGCGGCAGCAACGCCGCCGTTCCCTGATATTCCGCCTCGGCCTGGCGCAGCTCCAGCTCCGAAGTATAGCCGGCCTGTGCGCGAGAGCGCGCCAGACGCAGCGCCTCCGCCCGCGATTCGATCGTCTGCACCACGACCGCCCGCCGCGCGTCCAGTCCCAGCAGCGTGAGATAGGCGTTTGCTGTCCCCGCCGCCACGCTCAGCCGCGCCGCGTCCCGCGCCGCCGCGCTGGCCAGCCAGGCGTCGCGCGCCGCCGACACTTGATCGCCTATTCGCCCGAACAGGTCGACTTCATAGGCCGCCTGCACGGTGGGTTGCGCAGATGTCCCCACCGCCGCCGTGCCGAAGGCGGTGACCGACCGACTGTGGCTTCCCGCAGCACTGGCGTCGATCGTCGGGAACAGCGCCGCTCGCGCCAGGTCGACCTGCGCCCGCGCCTCGCGCACCCGCGCCACTGCGATCGCCAGATCGACATTACGCGCCAGCGCGACATCGACCAGCCGCGTCAGTTCCGTGTCACCGAACCCCCGCCACCATTCGGCCTGGATCGCGCTTGACCCGTCCGCGCTTCGCCAACCCACCGGCGGCGCCACGGCGGCCTCTCGCGGCGGCGGCGTATCGGGCGCGGCGCAGCCCGCCAAGGCGACGCACAGCACACAAGCGACCATCCCGCGCATCAGCGCTCCCGTGGCGTGGAACCGCCGCTGGTGTCTATCTTTGTTTCCACCGACATGCCGGGACGCAATCGCGCATAAAGCGGATCCTTCCTGTCCAGCGCGATCCGCACCGTAATGCGCTGCGGCACCTTCACGAAATTGCCGGTTGCGTTGTCCGATTTGATGATCTGGAACTCGCTGCCGGCCGCCGGAGCCAGCCGCTCTACCTTGCCCCGGATGACCTCCCCCGCCAGCGCATCCACGCTCATCCAGACCGGCTGCCCCGGCGCCATGCGAGCGGTCTGCGCTTCCTTGTAGTTGGCCGCCACCCACACCAGCGGCGGCACCAGGAAAGTCAGCTGCGTGCCAGCCGTCACATATTGCCCCAATCTGACGCTTACCTCGCCCAGCCGGCCGTCCTGCGGCGCGCGAATGACGGTGTTGGCAAGGTCGATCTCGGCCAGCTTCAGCGACGCCCGCGCCGCCTCCACCGCCGCTTCCAGCCCGCCGCGCCCGACAGTCACGGTGCGCACCTGCTCGCTGGCGACCGTTTCCTGCGCCTGCGCCTGCAGCACCGCCGCCTGCGCCGTCTTCAGCGCGGCGAAGGTCTGGTCGCGCTCGCGCACCGATACCGATCCCTGGCCGACCAGCTCGTCCACCCGCTTCATGTCCGCCTGCGCCCGCGCCAGTTGCGCGCGCGCATTGGCGACATTCGCCGTCTGCCCGCCCAGTTGCGCCTCGCTCGACCGCTGGCTTTGCTGGCTGTTGTTCAGGCTGGCGATCTGCGCGGCGACCTGCGCCCTGGCCTGGTCCACCCGCTGCCGATAGATGCGGTCGTCGATATGCGCCAGCACCTGCCCTTTGCGCACCTGCTCGTAATCCTGGACCGTCACCTCGACGACATAGCCCGACACCTGCGGCGCGATCACCGTGGTCTGGCCGCGCACATAGGCATTGTCCGTGGTCTGCACCGCCGACGAGAAGGGCGGCAGACCCCAGGCGTAAAGCACCAGCAGCACGCCCACGATCATGAAGATGATGGTGAGGATCGTCACCGATCGGCCCGCACGGGGCGGCGCCCAACCGCGCCGGGGTTCGGGCGGCGCCTCGACCGGATCCTGCAGCCGCTCCTCCTCGGGCGCGCGGGGTGGCGGCTCGCTCATGCGCTCCTGTTCCTCATCGCGGCCAGCGCCGCCAGCTCGTTCGCCAAAGGGTTTATCCCCTTCCATCTATAATAGCCCCAGCGCCACAACAGATACAGGAATGCTGCCGTCGACAATGCCCCAACCAGCAGGAACACATCGTTGAAGGCCAGGATGTTCGCCTCGCGCGTCACCAATTGCCCCTGCAGCACCACGCCTTCCGCCTGCCGCAACGCAGGGTCACCGAGCGTGCGGGCGTAGCTGCCGCCCAGTTGCTGCAATCGCAGCGCGACCTGCGGGTCGGTCGGCAGGATGCCCTGCGTCAGGACCTCCGAATGAAATCGCTCGCGCATGATCTGGAAGGACCCAAGCGCCGACGCGCCGCCGATGCCCCCCAGTTGCTGCGAAATGCTGAACAGCGCGGAAAAGCTGACGATATGGCTCGGCCCCTTGGCCAAGGCGCGCAGGATGCCGTTCATCATCGTCGGCCCCATGAAATAGATCGCCGCAAACGCGATCATCGCCTGCGTCCAGTACAGTTGCGCGGGCCGCGTCAGATTGCTCGCATCCGCGTCCAGAAACGCCGCTAGGGCGATCAACGCGCAGGAAATGATCACCGGCTTGAGCAGGTCCATCGGATTAAGCGTCAGGACGCTTGCGACCAGCCCCGCGACCGATGCGAGCGTCACCACGACATAGAAGCCGACCATCTGGTCCTGCCCCATGCCCAGCGCGGTCAACAGGCCCATCGCGCCGAAATTCTGTTCCCCTAGCAACACGCGCATGCTCGCCGCGACCAGGGCGAAGCGGATCACGGCCGAACTGCCCATCCATCGGGTGTTGAGCAGCGGATTGGCGCGATTATGCTCGACGATGAGGGCCGTGCCGATCAGCAGGATCGCGCCGGTCAGCGCCCATCCCAGCCATGGCGTGCTCCACCACAGGATGCGCCCCTGCACCAGCACGGCGCAGGCCAGACCCAGGCCGGGCGCCATGAGCGCGAAGGTCAGGAAATCCAGCGGCTCGAACGCGGCGATGCGCTCGCTGGGCGGCAGGCGCAGGAACGACACGCTGGCCAGGCAGATCAGCGTCAGGCCGAATTCGAACAGGAACAGATTCTGCACGTCGCCATGCACCAGCAGCGCGGGCGATATCACACGCGCCAACGGCAGCGCCACCTGCCCCAGCCCGACGCCGATCACCAGCGCCGCCAGCCGCTTTGGCGCGGGCATCGACTGCATGACGTAGAACAGCGAGAGCGTGGACAGGCCACTCGCGACGATCCCGCTGCCCGCCCGCACGATCAGTTCCGTTCCATAGCTGTGAACGAACAACTGCGTGAAGTTGAGCAGCAGAAAGCCGATCAGGGTGACGCGCGCGAACCGCTGGATACCGAATTGCTGGCGGAACTTGATCAGCAACAGACTCATGCAGACATTGGTCATCGAATAGACCGCCGTCAGCCAGCCGCCCTCCACATTGGTCAGGCCCAGCGCGCCCTGTATCTGCGGCAGATTGGCGGCCAGCAGACCATTCAGGAAGCCCCCCGACATGCTGAGCAGCAGCCCGATGGCGAAATAGGCGATCCGCCGGCGGGTCGGATGATCCGGCGTCGCCGGCGATCCCGGCATCATCGGCCGCTCGTGCGGCTGGAATTCGTAAGGCGCGCTGCTGCTCAAACGATGCTCCGGATCGTGCCGGCCGAAACATACACATATGGAAGAATTTGTTGCAGGGTTTTTGCTGTAATGTCAGTCTTGGTCGTTGCCTTCAGGGTTTGCGCAGCTAGCCGCTGCTGGAAGGTTTTCGAATGCATTGACCGGAACGATCTGGCGATTTTCAGCATCGAATGTCACCAATATCGTGCCGCCGACCGACTTGTACGTCAGCAGCGCGGCCAAGTCGCTTTTGCTGATGTCCCCATTCACAATCGTTATTATAACATCGAAAAATGCGTTTATCCCGCGTTCCGCTCCTTTTAATAAAAGGCGCGAGACAGGAAAAAAGGCGCGGAGTCCGTGACCCCGCG
>JBIIEH010000062.1:0-3052 GCA_044237945.1 Sphingobium sp.
CCCCCACCCGACCTCCCATTCAGGATACACTCTGTGGGCCGTCGGGTGGGGGTGCGGGCCGGTGCCGCTTCTGCCGGAAGGCAGACAATCAGCGGCAGTTGACGCTGCCACGATCGATCTCCCGCCCCAGCAGAGCGCCCGCGCCGCCGCCGATCAGGATGCCGGCCGTGTTGGAATGACCGCGATCGATCTGGCTGCCGATCAGGCCACCCAGCGCCGCGCCGACGATGAGGCCCGTGGTGCCGTCCGAACGGCGGCAATAATAGCGATCGTCATAGCCGCGATAGATGCGGGTGCCGCGCGTTACGCGATAGGGCGCGTAACCGCTGCGATAATAGCGTTCCGGGCGATAATAGCGGCCATAGCGCACGTCCGGGCGGTTATAGTCGTAGCGATAGACGACGCCGCTAGGGCGACGATAGCCGTCGCGATAGCCCTGGCGATAGGCGCTGCGGCGAATCTGGCGGTTTTCCCGGCGATCCTCTCGCACGTCACGGCGATGGTCGCGACGGTCCTCGCGCCATTCGCGGCGATGCTCGCGCTCGCGCCAGCCGTCCGCCTGCGCGGCGGTGCTGCCGAGGCCCGTCAGCGTCATAATGCCCAGCGACAGCGCGATGGTCGCGCCTTTCAGGGTGAATGCCATGGGGTTTTCCTTCCCTCTGATAGAATTGATCTGAGGCAAGAACCCGGATGTCGGGGCAATGTTGCATGAACGCAAAACAACAAGCCGTTCAGGCAAAAGAGCAGGTGCTCGGCGGCGACTTAGAGCGCGTTCTTGATCGCCTGGCGCTGTTCGGGGGTGAGGCCGTCCGCAGCGGCGGCGGCGGCCTGATCGTCCTGCCCCTTGTCGTCGTCCGTGCCGACATAGTTGATCGCGGTCAGGATGACCAAGATGGCCCAGAGCAACGCCATCCAGCGACTGGTGAACAGGGAAGTGAGGCGCACGCCGAACATGGGCGCAGGATAGAGGGTCCAGGTTAACGGAATGTCTCGTTTTGGCCTGCGCTCACGCCGTCCCAAAGCGGACGGTCAGCGGGGCAAGGCCGGCGTCGCCCCCTCCTGCGGTGGCGGGGCGTCATGCGGGGACAAACCCGGCTCCATAACCTCGCGAGGCGGGGATTCCGCCCCGCAGGCGTGGCAATGCGCATAATCGAACAGCGCGCCCAGCACCCACGCCTGCGTAAGCGGGTCCCACTCCGCCCAGGCGTCCCGCGCGATCGCGCTGCTGCCGCAATGTGTACACAGGAAGGTGAAGCGGGGCGCGACCGGGCTGTTCATGTGGTGATAATAGCGCAGTCAACGTTGGATTTCCGGGAGATTGATCCGGTTTGGATAAGATTGGCCGGGGCATTGGACGCGCGCGCAGGCTGGGTTAGCATGCGGCCAGTTCCCCATCCTATGAGGTCTGGCCATGAGGTCTGTGATGCGCGCCTTCTTCCTGCGATCGGCCGTTCTGCTGGCCGCTCCGCTCTGCCTTGCCAATGCGGCGGATGATCTGGACGCGGTGAAGGCCGCGCCGGACAGCCACAGGGTCTTGCTGGAAAACGACAAGATCCGCGTGCTGCGCGTGACCGTCGCGCCCGGCGCGACCGAGCCGGTGCATGTGCATGGCTGGCCCAGCATCATGTATTTCGAGCAGCCCCAGCCGATCACCTATATCGTCTATGATCTGGTCGACGGAAAGCTGGTGGAGCGCAAGCGGATCGACGCGCCGGCGCTGCCCGTGACCGACACGGAATGGTCGCCGCCCGAAGGGCCGCATGCGATTATGAACCGGGGGACGGAACCGTTTCTGGCAGTGCGGGTGGAGTTCAAGGATGGGGGTGGCGGGACGCCGTAACGGGTCAGGCGTTGACCAGGTCCAGCCGCCGCTCGATGCGATCGACACGCGCATTGAGTTGCGAAAGATCGCTATGGATGCCTCCGAGCGAAGTCATGACGCCGCGCATATGATCCTCCAGCGAGGACATGCGGACATCAAGCGACTCCACGCGCCGCCGGGTTTCAGCCGCGTCAGCCTGTATGCGCTTCAGAATGTCGATGATGATATCTTCATTCGCCATGCCGCCATTGTGCCTTTCCCGCAAAGACTAGTCCAATGGAATTGAGGAAGGATGAATGGTCAAGCGGCGGTCTTGCGCGACCGGGTCTGATCGCCGCGCCCGGCGAGCAGGCCGGCGATGGAGATATCCTCGTCGATCTCATCCCAGTGGAGGCCGGAGCGGCTGAGTTCGACCTGCATCCGCTGCGCCGGGGTCGCGTGCAGCAGGCGGGGGAACCATGCGAGCGGGATGCCGAGCGTCCGGCCATCCGCCAGATCGACCCAGAAGCTGTCTTCGTCAAAACGAACGGCCATGGGTTCAGGAGAAGAAATCATTCCAGAAGCTTTCTATCTCGTCGCGCCGCCCCTCTATAGCATGGTAAGTTGCGAAAGCATGTGGGCCGGCATGCCCCTGCTCTCGGCCACCACGACCTCCGCCCATAGCCAGAATTTGGCGTTGTCCCGCCCCTTGCGGACGTGGATATGCACAGGCTCCGTGGGTCGCCTTCGTTCGCGTAAAAGTGGAAACGGTAGCCGTTCCAGGTGAAGACCTTGGGCATGGCGGCTACCGATCGCCTATATCCTACTCCGCCGCGATCCCCGCCGCCTTGAACATGTCCGGGTCCGCCTCGTCGGCGTTGGCGGGGGTGGCGGCGCGGGTCTTGCGGCGGTCGAAGCTGTCCCAGACGTCGCTCCACTGGCCGCGGGTCGCGCCCTTCGAATATTCCGTCGCGCGGGTTTCGAAGAAGTTGGCGTGCTCGACGCCGTTCAGCAGCGGGGTCAGCCAGGGCAGCGGATGCTCGTCGATCATGTAGATGGGCTTGAGGCCCAGCTGCCCGAGGCGCCAGTCGGCGATGTAGCGGACATATTTCTTGATGTCCTTGGGCGTCATGCCGGGCACCGGACCCATTTCGAACACCAGGTCGATGAAGGCGTCCTCAATGCGGACGGTCTTCTGGCACATGTCCATGATGTCTTCCTTGACCGCGTTGGTCAGGCAGTCGCGTTCCT
>JBIIEH010000038.1:0-37904 GCA_044237945.1 Sphingobium sp.
CTACGCCGCGCGCAGCGCAAGGCGCGTTCCTCGACCGTCGTGCCATCCTTGAAAGGGGGTCCCTTTTGCGCGCCGATCGGGGGTCCCGTTTGCACGCCGATTGACAGAGAAGCAGCAGCTTGAGTGCCGCAACCCTAAGCGGCTCGGCCTCAGCAGCGTTATTTAGTGCCCTTCCCAGCCGCGCCAATTCTTCGTCGCTTAGGTAGCGTTCGAGCTTGCGGCCCCGATTACGTCGTACGCCCACGCAAGGATTGGAGTTGGCAGGGCGGCAGCCCCACGCCTCAGCCTTTCCGAAAATCGAGGACAGAATGTCGATCGCCCGGTTGGCGCCCCCCGGCCCTGCCCTCTCCGTGATCTGCGAGAACCAAAGCTGCACCGCCCTCTCGTCAACCTCATCAATGAACTGGCCGGCAAAGGCATCGTTGAGGTGGTTGCGGCGATAGGTCGCTTGCGAGCGCGCCGTGGAGGGTTTCCAGGTCGGCGACATACGCTGCCAATAATCTTCCAGAAACTTCTCCCAGGACGGGGCGGAACGCGTTCGCTTTCGGTCATCGGCGGGATTGCTCCCCGTCTGCGCTCGCAGCAGGATACGGCGCGCCACATCGCGCGCGACATGAGCTGACAGGACAGCGACGCTTCCGATCGTCACCGTCCGCATGATGCCATCCATGCGGGTCTGGACGATGTAACTGCCCTTGCCGGTCGAATATTTTCGAACACCAAAGCCAGGCAGATCAGGCGCGAACGTCACTTCACGCGGCTTGCCCGAGCGGCGAGGCGGTAGCGACTGGCTTATTCTCGCCAGTTCCTCTGCGGCGATATCGTCGAGGGAAAGCCGTGTCATACGCTGCCCTCCAGCGCTGCCGCCAGCCCACTACAGACCCGCTCGGCCGCGTCCGCGATGACGCCATCGGACAGATGGGCATAGCGGGCGGTCGTCTCTGGCAAGGCATGGCCCAGCAGCTTACCGATGGTCGCCAGCGAGATGTTGTCGCTGATCGCCACCGACGCGAAGCTGTGACGCAGGTCATGAAGCCGGACATCAGGCAAGGCCGCTGCCCGTCGGATACGGTTCCAATGCGCGCCCAGTATGAGCGGCTTTCGCCGCTTGTCGGAATGGAAGACGGGACCACTGATCTGGCGATCGGGAACCGCGTCCAGCACCTTGCGTGCGGGCGCATTGAGCCAAATGGTCTTTGGTCCCGTCTTGCTATCCGGGAGCATGATCCGGTCGCCCTGCACATACTCCCATCGCAGTCCCGTGATCTCTCCACGGCGCGCACCAGTGAAGAGCAGCAGGCGGATGGCCGCGACCGACAGTGGCCACTCCTCCCCCTCCTCGTCGAGCACGCGCCAGAGCCGCCGATACTCCACATCGCTCAGATAGCGTTCGGGAAGGTCGCGCTTGTAGCGCCTGATCCCCTTGCAGGGATTGGAGCGCTTCGGGCGATAGCCTAGCTTCTCCGCATAGCCCAGCATGACGGCGAGGATCGGAAGCGTGCGATTGAAGGCACCGCTTCGCGATGCGAGATCATCCCGCCAGCGCATAATATCGCTGCGCGTGATCTGGTCGAGGCGCATGCCCCCAAACGCGGGGAGCAGTTCGCGCCGGATATAGGACTCGTTGGCGGCGATTGTGGATGGCTTCCAGTGCCGGCCATAGTCGCGCCAGAACTCGGGCAGATAATCGGTCAGTGTCGGTGTTGTCTGTCCGGCTGTCTCGGGCTTGCGCGGCAGGCCGTCGAGCGCGGCGTTCGCCAGCAGGCGTCGGGCCTCTTTCCGCGCCTGCGAAGCCGGCAGCTTGCGGGCAATGCCAAGCGTCACGAAACGAGGCTGGCCGCGCTCCTGATATTTGAGTATCCAGCTCTTATAGCCGCTTGCCCGGCAGCGCATTCCGAAGCCGGTAAGCTCGATATCCCAGATGATCTTTTCATCACGGATGTTGCGGCGGGCGACATTCCCGTCCAGGCGCTCATGAGACTTTGCTCCAGCCACGTCAGGGCATTCCTGAGTGCCGAACTCTTTACAGTTTTCAGAATATATACTATCGGATTTATGTAGTTTCTCAGTCATGCCTCCTATTTAGGAGGCGTTCGGTGTCCAAAAATGGCCGTCAAACAAGTCACCTGGACTGCGGATCAGATGTGTGTCAATTGAAAGACCAGCATCCATTAAAGCCGCTTCCAGAAAAGAAGGCCTTAGCGGATACGCGTATCCCTTCGGCAATTTCTTGGTCTCTGATTTCATCAAGTAACAATGCCTAAAGTGAGCAAGTGCCGCAACATCTGCACATCACCGCGATGGATTCGGACGCCGACCGTCTCTGGATGAACCAAGACCCCTACCCCTCCACCAACCGCGCCCTTCCATCCCCCCATGCGAACCGCCCGTCCGCAAACGGCGTCCCGCCCCAGCGCCACGGCGTCATCTCGTCATAGCCGGGGTTCGACAACGGCGCCCATTGCCGCAAATCCAGCGGCTGCGTGCCGTCATTGCCATAAGCGGTCAGCCGCGCATGCTCGCGATAGACATCCGCCGCCCGGTCATAGGCAAAGGCGTCGCCCCAGCCCAAAGCGTTCGCCACCCGCGCCACGATCCACCAGTCCGGCCGCGCCATACCCGGCGGCGCGAACAACCGCCGCTGCCGGCTAATCAGCCGGTCTGCGGCGGTCATCCCGCCATCCTTCTCCTCGATCTGCGCGGCGGGCAACCATATCCCGCGCGCGCCATCCTGCGGCGCAATCGGCGTTGACCGGATCACCTGCGGAACCCGCCCGATCGCCTCTTCGAGAAAATTGTCAGGCAGCGCGCCCTCGCCGATCTTCCAGACCAGCCGGATGCGCCCGTCGCGCATCGCCTCCTGCAACGCCTCGCCCGACAGGCCCGGCCCCGTCGCCAGCCGCCGCGCCGCCCAGAAGCGCGCCAGTCGAGACCGCGCCGCCTCATCGGCAAAACCCGCATGCGCCGTCAGCACATCCGCCTGGCACCCCACTTCGCGCGCGCCCATGCCGTTCGTCCCGCGCGCCAGCGGCATCGGCCCGGCCCCCGGCCGCCCGATCTGCCCGGTGGCCAGATGCAGGTTGACGATCGCCGCCGTCAGCGCGCGGGCCTCCTGCGCGTCTTCCGGCGGACGGAACAGGGTCATCATCCGCCGGCTGCCCACCACCATCTCGACCAGCCGCCGCACCGCCAGCGGCTCCACCCCGCAATCCCGGGCCACCGACCAGATGTCGTTGCCGGGGGCCAGCCGCTCCCAATAGCCCTCCGGCGCGGCGACATGGGCCTCGACAAAATCCCGGTCGATCCCGCCCGCCGCCTGTACCGCATGCAGCAATCCCGCGAACAGCCTCGGCTCGCTGCCCGGCCGACAGCCGACGCGCAGATCATGCTCCAGATAGCGCCCGCTGCCTTCGGTCGCGATCGCCACCATGCGCGCGCCATGTTCGTCGCGCGCCCGCGCCACCCGCCGGTGCAGCACCGGATGATGGCTGGCGGTCCCGGCGTCGACCAACAGGATCAGGTCCGCTTGGTCGATATCCTCGCGCGCCGGCGGCACGACATCCGCGCCGAACGCCTGCGCCAGCACCGCCGCCACGCCGTCGTCGCCCCCCTCGACCGCGACATGCGCCGACCCGACAAAGCCCTTCATCAGCTTGTTGGCGACATAATAATCCTCGGTGACCAGGTCGCCCGACAGGTGCATCGCCACGCTCTGCGGCCCATAGCGCGCGATCGTTTCGCCGATCCGCCGCGCCGCCTTGGCGATCGCCCGGTCCCAGCTCGTCGCCCGCCCGTCCACCAGCGGCTGCGCCAGCCGCAACTCGTCGGACCGACCCTGCGCCAGCAACTCGCCCTTCAGGCACAGCAGCCCGGCATTGGCCGGATGGGTGCGGTCGCCCTCGATATCGACCGGGCCATCGTCCCGCGTCACGGCGCGTATGCCGCATCCGACGCTGCAACCGCCGCAGAGAGTCCGGATCACCGCCATGGCCGCAGGGGCTAACCGATTGCAGCCCCACGCGAAAGCCTCGGCGATTGTACGCAAGCTCTATCCGGCGCACAAAGACCGTTATGCCCCACCGGATATCCCGCCCGATTCTCCGCGCCCTGCTCGCCTTGCTGATGCTGGCCTTCGCCCTGCCGGCAAGTGCGCAGAACAAAGGCCCCTTGGTCCTCGCCGCCGCCAGCCTCCAGGAATCGATGACCGCGCTGGCCGATACATGGACGCGAAAAGGCCATGCCCGCCCCGTCCTCTCCTTCGCCGGATCACAGGCGCTCGCCCGCCAGATCCGCGCCGGCGCGCCCGCCGACCTGTTCGTCTCCGCCGATCAGGAATGGATGGACGCGGTCGCGGGCGAAGGCTTTCTCTACACCACCACCCGCGCCGACATGGCCGGCAACGCGCTGGTGCTGATCGCGCCCGCCGGCTCGCGCCTCTCGCTGCGCATCGCCCGCAACTTCCCCATCGCCGGCGCGCTCGGCCGCGGCCGCCTCTCCATGGCCGATCCCGACAGCGTCCCCGCCGGCAAATATGGCAAGGCCGCGCTCGAAAGCCTGGGCGTCTGGCCCGGCGTCCAGAGCCGCATCGCCCGCAGCGAGAATGTCCGCAGCGCGCTCGCTTTGGTCGAACGCGGCGAAGCGCCGCTCGGCATCGTCTACGCCACCGACGCCCGCGCCTCCAATAAGGTCCGCGTCGTCGGCGCCTTCACCGCGTCCAGCCACGCGCCGATCCGCTACCCCCTCGCCCGCCTCAAGGCCAGCAAGCACCGCGAGGCCGAAGCCTTCCGCCGCTTCCTCCTCTCGCGCGAAGCCGCCCGCATCCTCGCCCGCTACGGCTTTACGCGCCCCTGATGAACTGGTCGTCGCCGGAAGTCATCGAGGTCATCCTGCTCTCGCTCAAGGTCGGCCTCGTCGCCGTCCTGCTCACCTTGCCCCCCGCCTTCGCCCTCGCCTGGCTGCTCGCCCGCCACCGCTTCCCCGGCAAGCTGCTGCTCGACGCCCTCGTCCACCTGCCGCTGGTGGTGCCGCCGGTCGTCACCGGCTGGCTGCTGCTGATCCTGTTCGGCACCAACGGCCCGGTCGGCCGCTGGCTCTCCGACAGTCTCGGCGTCGTCCTCCTCTTCCGCTGGACCGGCGCCGCGCTCGCCGCCGCGATCATGGCGCTGCCGCTGATGGTGCGCGCGATGCGCCTCTCGATCGAGGCGATCGACCCGCGCCTGGAACAGGCCGCCGCCACGCTGGGCGCAGGCCGCCTGCGCCGCTTCGCCACCATCTCGCTGCCACTCGCCATGCCCGGCGTCCTCGCCGGCGCGACCCTCGGCTTCGCGCGTTCGATCGGCGAGTTCGGCGCGACCATCACCTTCGTCTCCGACATCCCCGGCGAAACCCGCACCCTGCCGATCGCCATCTACGCCAGCCTCCAGACCCCCGGCGGCGAAAGCGTCGCCACGCATTTCGCGATCATCTCAATCCTGCTGTCGCTGGGCGCGCTCCTGCTGTCGGAGATACTGACGCGCCGGGCCGGAAGGGGCGCGCATGTCCTTTGACATCGCCATCACCCGCCGCATCGGCGACCGCACCATCGCCGCGCAGGTCCGCAGCGACGCCGGCGTGGTCGCCCTTGTCGGCCCCTCGGGCGTCGGCAAGAGCAGCATTCTCAACATGGTCGCCGGCCTGCTAAAACCCGACAGCGGGCACATCAAAATCGCCGGCGAAACCCTGTTCGACGCCGGCATCGACATCCCCGCCCATCGCCGCCGCGCCGGCTATGTCTTCCAGGACCGCCGCCTGTTCCCCCACCTCAAGGTCCGCGCAAACCTGCTCTACGGCCGCCCGAAACACGCCACCGCCTCGCTCGACGACATCGTCGCCTTCCTCGGCATCGCGCCACTGCTAAACCGCTGGCCCACCAGCCTATCGGGCGGCGAAGCCCAGCGCGTCGCCATCGGCCGCGCCCTCCTGTCCGAACCCCGCTTCCTCCTGCTCGACGAACCGCTCTCCTCGCTCGACCCCGATCGCAAGGCCGGCATCCTCCAGGCGATCCGCGACATCCGCGCCCGTCTCGCCCTCCCCATCCTCCACGTCACCCACGACATCGCTGAAGCACAGGCCCTCGACGCAGACATCGTCACCCTGACGCCCTCTTGAAGCATGCCCGCCTTTCCGCGATAGCATCGCCCAAACGATGACCAAGCCAGCCACCCCCACGCCCCCGATCGAAGCCCTGCGCGCGGAAGTCCGGGCGTTGCGCGGCGCGCTCGCCCAGAGTCACGGCCAGGTCGCGCAACTGATCGAAACGGTCGCCGCGCTCACCGCCCGCCTCGCCCCCATCGCCGACGACAACCCGTCGCTCCCGCGCGCCTCCGCCGCCGGCTTCCCGATCGTGCCACGCGACTGGCCGCTGCGCTTCGGCCGCATCGCGCCGATCGACCAGTTCCTCACCACCGGCTGGTGGCCGCCCGAGGAATGGGGCGTCTGGAGCAAGGAAGCCTCGCAACTGAGCTTCGCCCTCCCCCCCGAATGCCATGGCCAGGCCGTCACCCTCGCGCTCAGCCTGCGCGCCTTCGTGCCGCCGGGCGCGGAATCGCCCTCGGTCGATTTCGTGGTCAACGGCTATTTCATGGGGTCCCACGTCCTGCGCCGCCCCTATCAGCGCCTGCGCCTGCGCCTGCCCGCCTCCTGCACCGCCAGCGGCGACCTGGTCCTCCAGATCGCCTATGACAACCCGACATCCGCCGCCGAAGCTGGCATCGGCATAGACGAACGCAGCCTGGGCGTCGGCCTCGTCATGCTGGAGATCCTCTAACCAACCCCGTCCGGTTCCCAACCTCCGTTCGTTTCGAGCGTAGTCGAGAAACGCCCACGCTGACGGTCCTCTACCGTGCAGCCCGCAGCGCCACGATCCGCGCGTGCAGCTCACCAAAATTCCGCTCCTGCGCATCGACATAAGCGTCGAACACCCCCCGCGACGCCCCCCGCAACCGCTCCACGCCGCCCGCATCCAGCCGCCGCAGCACATCCACCACCGCATCGGCATCCGCACACTTGTGCGCCGCCGCGTCGCTCGCAATCCCCGCGAACGCGATCCTGGTCCCCACCACCGCCACGCCATGCGCCAGCGCCTCGACCGTCTTGATCTTCAGCCCCGTGCCGCCAATCATCGGATTGATCGCGACATCGATCCCGCCATAGAAATCCGCAAGGCTTCCCACCCGCCCCAGCAGTTCGAACGGCTGCCCGTCCATCCCCGCCAGCACATCGCACACCGGCCCCGCCGCCACGAAGCGCATGCCCGGCACGCCGCCCTGCAACGCGGCGCACAGCGCCTCCACCGACGCCAGATTGAACGCATTGGCGCTGCCGATATAGCCCGCGACCAGTCCGCCCCCAGCGCTCCACCGCCGCCGCACCGGAAAGGGCCGCGCCAGATAGCCGATGTCGAACACTTGCCGCGCACTCCGCGCCCGCGCCTCCACCGCCTCCTCGTCCTGAATCGCGATCAGCAATTCCGCCCGATCGAGGCCGCGCCGCTCTTCGCCGACACTTGTATAGAACCAGTCCGGCGCCAGCCCGATCGCCCGGAACCGCTCCGCCCGGTCACCCAGCAGGTCATGCATGTCGATCACCCGCACGACATCGCGCGGCAGGGCGTCGAGCGCCTTCGACAGCCAGGCATAGTTGACGATGCACGCATCATAGCCGCCCCCGGCCGCCAGTTGCGCCACCCGCGCCGAAATCGCGTCATCATACCAGTCGTCGATGCCGTAATAATCGGGAAAAGACCGCCGCTGCGCATGCCCGTCCGCCGACACGATCTCCACCGCGTCCCACGCCGCCTCCATCGCGTCCAGCGCGCCCGGCTCCAGCCCCTCGCCGGTCCAGTAGAGGAACGTCACTTCGTCCCCCTTCTTCTGGAACGCCCGCGCCAGGTCGCATGCCCGCTGCCGGCTACCCTGCGTTGCCGGATGGGTCGGCATCGGCGCGATCATGAGTATTTTCATGGCCTGAGTATCTTCATACTACGTCCCACGCGACAGCCCGTACCGCAAAGGACAGCATCCGCCCATCGTCCACCCCGGCAAAGTCCCTTGGCGATCGCGCCACACCAGCCCCCGCGACCAGTTCGAACCGGCTCGCCGCCCCCGGCACGACAGCACTGGCGCTCCACCCCCGCCAACCCTTGCCCGGCCGCGCCACCTCCAGCGCGACCGCCACGCCATCCGCCAGCAACGCCAGCGGCTCCCCGGCCTCGAGCGGCACCGCCCCCTCGCCGAAAATCACCATCCGCCGCGCCACCGCCGGGGCCAGTTCCACCCGCATCTCCGCCCGCTCGCTCATCCAGCGGAACGGCCCCTCCCCCATCTCGCGCTGATGCCAGCCCGCCCCCGGCCGCGCGCCCGCGACATGCAGGCCCATCGCCATCGGCAGGTCATCCTCCAATATCCGCGCCGGTGCCTCCGCCACGGTAATCCGCTCGATCACCGGCGGCGCGGGCTTCCTGCGCAACCAGCGCAGCCAGTCCCCGTCCGCCACCGCAAAATCCTGCGTCGGCCGCACCCGCAATATCGCCCCGCCCAGTCCCAAGGCCCGCCCGGTGAAGCGCCAGCGCCCATCCGGCCAGATCGCGTAACAGCCCAGACAAGGCGCATCCCCGACCCACAGCTGCCACCCCAGCAGATCGCTCGTCCCCCGCGCGCCGCTGCCCTCGATCGTCACGCCCTGCCCAGGCTCCACCGCCATGTCGGCGCGGATCAGCGGCGGCGGCGCGCCGACCGCCAGCTGGTCCAGCCCCGCCCGCATCGTCCGTCTGCTCGTGGTCCCGATCCCCACGAACCGCTCCAGCGGCGCACCCCGATCCAGCCCGTCCTCCAGCTCCGGCGCAAGATCGGTCACATCCAGAAGCACCCGATCCCCGCACCCCAAAGCCGCCAGCATCTCCAGCGCCACGCCGCCATCCGCCGCGCCCGTCATCTCGACCACCACTGTCGCACCCGCCGCCAGCCGCAGCCCGATCGCCCGCGCCCAGACCGCCCGATCCTCCAGCGCCATCGCGCCAATCACCAGCAAAGCCGCATCGAACGGCCCCGCCACGCCGTCCAGCGCCTCGACGCCGGACACCGCCACCGCCTCCACCCCGAACAGATCGCGCAGCAGCCCCGCCGCGTCGCCTTCGTCATCGACGCACAGCACCCGCCCGCCCGGCACCACCGGATAGCGCCACCAAAGCGACGGCAAGGCCCGCACCGCCTCCACGCGCCCGCTCGCCAGCAACGCCCGCGCCGTCGCCCGATCGCGCAAAGAAACTGTTCCCGCCGGTCCCATGCCGCAAATCCTTGGCCCGCCCGCCCGGCAAACGCAACCGCGCCGCCCATCCCGCTCGTTCCGGCGCACGCGCACCACGCCGGGTTTGACATCCCGCCATCCGCAGGCCACGACAGCCGCCACATGCGGATCGGCGAAGTGTGGGCGTCGCCGGCCGCGCCAAAGGGGCTTATCACGGGGACACGCCACAGCCCGGTCGTTTGCGCGGCCGCTCCCCATGCGTCGGAGTAGTGAATGTCTTCTGCTGTGGTTGTCGGGATTTCGGGTCAGGACGGTGCCTATCTGGCCGAATTTCTGCTGGACAGGGGCTATGATGTCTACGGCACCTTCCGCCGCACCAGCTCGTTCAACTTCTGGCGGATAGAGGAGCTGGGGATCAAGGATCACCCGAAACTTCATCTCGTCGAATTCGACCTCACCGACCTCTCCGGCGCGATCCGCCTGTTGCAAAAGTCGGGCGCACGCGAAGTCTACAACCTCGGCGCACAGAGCTTCGTCGGCGTCTCCTTCGAACAGCCGATCACCACTTCGGAAATCACCGGCCTCGGCGCGGTCAACATGCTCGAAGCCATCCGCATCGTCGATCCGACAATCCGCTATTATCAGGCCAGCACCTCGGAAATGTTCGGCAAGGTGATGCAGGTCCCCCAGACCGAAGCCACCCCCTTCTACCCCCGCAGCCCCTATGGCGTGGCCAAGCTCTTCGCCCACTGGATGACCGTCAACTATCGCGAAAGCTACGGCATTTTCGGCGCCAGCGGCATCCTCTTCAACCATGAAAGCCCCCTGCGCGGCCGCGAATTCGTGACCCGCAAGATCAGCGACGGCGCGGCCAAGATCGCGCTCGGCCAGCTCGACTGCCTGGAACTGGGCAATCTGGATGCGGCGCGCGACTGGGGCTTCGCCCGCGAATATGTGGAGGGCATGTGGCGCATGCTCCAGGCCGACGAACCCGACACCTTCGTCCTCGCCACCGGACAGACCCACAGCGTGCGCGAATTTGCCGCCATGGCCTTCGCCGCCGCCGGCATCACGCTGGAATTTCGCGGCGCCGCCGATCAGGAACATGCCGTCGACACCGCCACCGGCCGCACGGTCCTGCGCGTCAACCCGGCCTTCTACCGCCCGGCCGAAGTCGACCACCTCATCGGCGACGCCGCCAAGGCCCGCGACCTGCTCGGCTGGCAGCCACAGACCGGCCTGAAAGAACTGTGCGACCTGATGGTGGAAGCGGACCTCCGCCGCAACCGCGCCGGCCGGTCGATGTAAGCCGGGATCGGTGGACCGACCTCTCCCCCTTTCCCGCCGTCACCCCGGGCTTGACCCGGGGTCCCGCTTTCTTGCGCCACATAAGACAGCGCTCAATCGGAACTCCCTCTCCCCGTTCGGGCTGAGCGAAGTCGAAGCCTTCTGCCGAGCGAAGCGAGGCTTCTGCGCTTCGCCTTCGCTCAGGGTGGCCCTTCGACAGGCTCAGGGCGAAAGGGAGGGGGATACACATTTCAAATGTGATTCCGTCACATCGCCAACGCCGGAAAACCCCGCCTAATGCCCCGCGTCCTCGTCACCGGCGCGGACGGCTTCACCGGCCGCCATGTCGTCCCGCTGCTGGTGCAGGACGGCCATGAGGTCATCGGCCTCGCCCGCGCAGAGCCAGAAACCCCCGTCCCCGGCCTCGCTGCCACTTACGCCTGCGACCTCGCCGACAGCGCCGCCGTCGCCCGCCTGATCGCCGACATCCGCCCGGATCGCGTGCTGCATCTCGCCGGCGTCGCCTTCGTCGCGCATGGCGCGTGGGACGCCTTCTACGCCGTCAACCTGCTCGGCAGCCGCGCCCTGCTCGACGCCTGCGCCGCGCTCGGCAGCGCCCCGCTCATGGTCCTCGCCGGCAGCGCGCAGATCTATGGCGCGGTCGAGGGCATGGTATCGGAAGATCGCCCGCCCAACCCCGCCAATGACTATGCCGTCAGCAAACTCGCGATGGAGCATGTCGCCGGCCTCTACGCCGCGCGCCTGCCCGTCACCATCACGCGCCCGTTCAACTATACCGGCGTCGGCCAGTCGGCGAACTTCCTGATCCCCAAGATCGTCGATCATTTCCGCCGCCGCGCGCCGGTGATCGAACTCGGCAATATCGACGTCTCGCGCGACTTTTCCGACGTCCGCACCGTTGCCGAAGTGTACCGCCGCCTGCTCGACCGCTCGCCCACGGACGGCGCGGTGCAGGCCGTCAACATCTGCTCCGGGACCGCCAACAGCCTCACGGACGTGCTGGACCTCGCCCGCGATATCACCGGCCATCCCATCGACGTGCAGGTCAATCCCGCCTTTATGCGCGCCAATGAAGTCCGCACTCTGGTCGGCGACCGCACGAAGCTCGATCGCCTTGTCGGCCCGATCGACCGCCCGACCTTGCGCCAGACGCTGGAATGGATGATCGAGGCTTTCTGACAGCTGCTGTAAATTGCCTGCAACCTTTCGCGTGCCTACGGTGCCCCTCTTTTTGCCCTGACACAAGCTGGAGACCCCATGAAGGAGTTGATCGCGTTCGATCTCGACGGAACCCTGGCGGAGAGCAAGCAGCCGCTCGGCGACGAGATGGCGCAGGCGCTCGCCGACCTGCTGACCGTCGCCCATGTCTCGGTCATCTCGGGCGGCGACTGGCCGCAGTTCGACAAGCAGGTGGCGTCCCGCCTGCCCGCGCATGCCGACCGCTCGAAGCTGTGGCTGATGCCCACCACCGGCACGAAGCTCTATACCTATAAGGACGGGGCCTGGTCCCCCGTCTTCGCCGAACTGTTCGACGACGCGCAAAAGGCTGCGATCCTGACCGCCTTCGACGCCAGCCTGGAGGCCACCGGCTTCGTCCCCGAACAGACCTGGGGCGAACGGATCGAGGATCGCGGCAGCCAGATCACCTTCTCCGCGCTCGGCCAGCAGGCGCCGATCCACGCCAAGGAAGGCTGGGACCCCGATTTCGCCAAGCGCAAGATCATCCAGGCCGACCTGCGCACCCGCCTGCCCGGCCTCTCGATCAACATGGGCGGCGCGACCTCGATCGACATCACGCGCGAGGGCGTGGACAAGGCTTACGGCCTCAAGAAGCTGCGCGACGCCAGCGGCATCGCACTCGACGCGATGATGTTCATCGGCGACGCCATCTTCCCGGGCGGCAACGACTATCCGGCCAAGCAACTCGGCCTCGACACCGTGCGCGTGCGCGATCCGCAGGAAACGCTGTCGGTCATCGCCGCCATCGTCGCCTGCCAGAAATAAGGGGAGCCTGACGCACCGTGGCCAGCAGCCTGTCGCCGATCCACCGCCCCGCCCGCGATCTGGGCGAGCTGTTCGACCTGCACGACACGGCCTTCATCCAGTGCGCCTACTGGACGGTGCTCGGCCGTCCGGCCGACCCAGTCGGCATGGATCATTTTCGCATGCATCTGCGCCGGGGCGTGGCCAAGGCGCAGATGCTGCTGGAACTCGCCCGCTCGCCCGAAGGCCAAGCGGCCGGCTGCGACCTGCCTGGCCTCGACCGCCTGCTGCGTCGGCATGAAAAGACCAGGCATCGCTGGTTCGGCGCGCTCTACGCCCTGCGCTATGGCATCGAAAGCCCCACGCCCCGCGCCCGCCGCCAGCGCGCCACGATCAACGCCATCTGGGCCGTCGAACAGACCCTCTCCGCCCGCATCGACGCGCTGGAGGACAGGCTCGCCAGCCTCACCACGCGCGGCCCCGCCGCCCCCGTCACCGTGCAGGGCCGGGCCATGACCGCGCGCGGCCGCGAATTGCTGGGCGCGCTCTCCGACGCCATGGGCCGCTGACGCCGCCGATGCGCATCCTCGTCGATCTTCAGGCCGCCCAGAACAAGAGCCGCACCCGCGGCATCGGCCGTTTCGCCCGCGCCTTCGCCCGCGCGCTGATCACCTATGGCGAAGGCCACGACATCTTCCTGCTGGTGAGCGGCCTGTTCCCCGACCAGGTCGATCCCGTCATCCGCGCCTTCGACGGCCTGCTCCCGCCCGACCGCATCCTGCGCTTCGAAGCCCCCGGCCCCGCCGCCGAAGTCGACGGCTTCGTCGAACCCGGCAATATCTGGCGCGTAGGCGCGGCCGAACTGCTGTTCGAGAAATTCGTCGCCGACCTCGAGATGGACGCGGTGATCTTCACCACGCTCTTTGAGGGCGCGCAGGACGACACCGTCCTCTCGCTCCTCAACCTGTCCCGTGCCCACGTCACCGCGATCGTCCTGCACGACCTGATCCCGCTGTCCGACCCGGAACAATATATCGGCTGGGAACCGTCGCGGAACTGGTATTTCCGCAAACTCGAAACCCTGCGCCGCGCCGATGTCCTCCTCGCCATCTCGGAATCTGCCAAGAGCGAGGCGGTCGATCTCGCCGGCTTCGCGCCCGACCGCGTCGCCGTGGTCAGCCAGGCCGCCGACGAAAATCTGCACGCCCCCGAAGGCTCGGCGCAGGACCTGCTCGACCGCCACGGCATCACCCGCCCCTTCGTCATGCACATGAGCGCCTATGAGCCGCGCAAGAATTTCCAGGGCCTGATCGCCGCCTTCGCCGCCCTCCCCGCCGACATCCGCGCCGCGCACCAACTGGTCCTCGTCTGCAAGCTCGGCGACGAAAGCCGCCTCGCTCTGCTGCGCGCCGCCGACAAGGCGGGCCTCTCCGATGACGAGATGGTCCTCACCGATTTCGTCCCCGACGACGACCTCGCCCGGCTCTACGCCAGCGCCAAACTCTTCGCCTTCCCCTCCTTCCACGAAGGCTTCGGCCTCCCCGCGCTCGAAGCCATGCAGTGCGGCGCGCCCGTCATCGGCTCGTCGCTCAGCTCCATGCCCGAAGTCATCGGCCGCGCCGACGCCCTGTTCGATCCGCACAGCGTCCCCGACATGACCCGCGCCCTGACCCGCGCCCTGTCCGACGACGCCTGGCTCGCCGACCTACGCGCGCACTCCGTTGCACAATCGAAACGATTCAGCTGGGAACGCACGGCAAAGGCCACCCTCGCCGCCCTCGAAGCCGCCTCGGCCACCCGCCGCCCGCCCGCGCGCCTCTCCAGCGAAGCGCTGATCCCGCTCATCGCCGCCGTCGAACCCGCCACGCCCCCCACCGCCGAAGACCTCGCCCGCACCGCCATGGCGCTCGCCGCCAACGAAGCCACCGCCAGACCGATCCGTCACCGCGCGAAAACCCCCATAAACTGGCGTCTCGAAGGCCCCTTCGACAGCAGCTACTCCCTCGCCCTCGTCAACCGCGAAATCGCCCGCGCCCTCGCCGCTTTGGGCCACGCCCCGCAACTCCACTCGGCCGAGGGCGGCGGCGATTTCGATCCCGACCCCGCCTTCCTCGAAGCGAACCCGGACCTGGCCGCCCTCCACCGCGCCTCGACCACCGGCCCCGCCCCGCACATCGTCAGCCGCAACCTCTTCCCCCCCAGAGTCGCGGACCTGACCGGCCCCCTCAACGCCCTGCACGGCTACGCCTGGGAAGAAGCCGGCTTCCCGCAGGACTGGGCCGCCGACTTCAACCGCCATCTCGACCTGATCCTCGTCGTCTCCCGCCATGTCGAAAAAGTCCTGATCGACAATGGCGTCCACGTCCCCATCGCCGTCATCGGCAATGGCGTCGACCATTGGGACCGGATCGAGGCCAACCCCGCCTGGCGCGTCACCGCCCGCGGCTTCCGCTTCCTCCACGTCTCCTCCTGCTTCCCGCGCAAGGGGGTGGAGGACCTGCTGGACGCCTATGGCGACGCCTTCACCGCCGCCGATGACGTGTCGCTCGTCATCAAGACCTTCGCCAATCCGCACAACGACATCGCCCGCCAGATCGCCGATCGGCAGGCCGATCGCCCGGACTATCCCCATGTCGTCCTGCTGACCGAAGACCTCGCCGACGCCGACCTGAAAAGCCTCTACGGCCAGTGCGACGTCATGGTCGCCCCCAGCCGCGCCGAAGGCTATGGCCTGCCCTTCGCCGAAGCGATGCTGTCGGGGCTGCCGGTCATCACCACCAACTGGAGCGGCCAGCTGGACTTCTGCGACGCCGGCGACAGTTGGCTCGTCGACTACAGCTTCGAACGGCCCCAGACCCATTTCGGCCTCAGCGCCTCCGCCTGGGCGCGGGTCGATCGGCAAGCCCTGACCGAAGCCCTGCGCACCGCCTACGCCACCTCGCCGATGGACCGCGCCCAAATGGCCGCCAATGGCCGCGCCCAGTTGCTCGCCGAACACAAATGGCAGGACGTCGCCGGCCGCATGCTCGACGCGCTGGCCGATCTCCCTGCCCGACAAGCCGCCCGCAGCGAACCGCGCATCGGCTGGGTCTCCACCTGGAACGCCCGCTGCGGCATCGCCACCTACTCGCAGCATCTCGTCGCCCATATGCCCGGCCCGGTGACGATCCTCGCCGCCCATGCCGAAGCGACCACCCGAGAAGACGACGAAAACTGCATCCGCTGCTGGACCTCGTCAAAAACGAAGAACGACCTCGAAGCCGTTGCCGACCAGATCGAGGCGCTCGGCCTCTCGGTCCTCGTCGTCCAGTTCAACTACGCCTTCTACAATCATGAGGAACTTTGCGCCCTCATCGATCGCGCCAAGGCGGCGGGCTGCTCCATCGTCATGATGCTGCATTCCACCCGCGACCCGGTGAAGGAAATCCCCGGCGCAGAACTCTTCCGCATCGCCGATCACCTCAAGCGCTGCGACCGCCTGCTGGTCCACTCGATCGCCGATCTCAACCGCCTCAAGGACATCGGCCTCACCGATAACGTCGCCCTGTTCCCCCACGGCGCACTGACCCACGACATGCCGGCGTCGCAACCCACCGACATATCGCTCCTCGCCAGCTACGGCTTCTGCCTGCCCGACAAGGGCCTTGGCGAACTGATCGACGCCGTCGCCCTGCTGCGCGACGCCGGCCGCCCGGTGCGCCTGCGCATGGTCAATGCCGAGTTCCCCGCCCCCGGCTCCACCGCCCTGGTCGCCGAACTGCGCGCACAAATCGCCGCGCTGTGCCTCGACGACCTGGTCGAATTCCACAGCGACTTCCTGCCCGACGAGCAGAGCCTCGAACTGCTCTCCGACGCCAGCCTCATCCTCTTCCCCTATCAGAAAAGCGGCGAATCCGCGTCCGGCGCGGTGCGCTACGGCATGGCGACCGGCCGCCCGGTCGCCGTCACCCCGCTCGCCGTCTTCGACGATGTCGCCGACGCCAGCTTCACCCTGCCCGGCGCCAGCGCCCGCGACATCGCTGACGGCATCGCCGCCACGCTCGACGCCCTCGCCGCCGACAGCGACCAGGCACAAGCCATCGCCCAGAGCGCCGCCGCCTGGCGCACTACCCATGCCTATGCCGGCATCGGCCAGCGCCTGCACAATCTCTGCCGCGCTTTGCACAATCGCCGCGCCCCGCGACCGCTCGTCCTGCCCGGCTCCAGCAACCTGCTCGGCGCGCCCGCCGGCATCGCGGTCGGCCCGCTCCTTCCCCTGACGCAAACCCAGCGCAGCCGCCCGCTGCCCATCATGCCCGGCCGCCACATCCTGCATCTGCACCTCGCCGTCCCCGCCACAGGCACGCTCACCGTCACCCTGACCGACAGCGAAGACACCCCGCTCGCCCAGGCCGACCTCATGGCCGCTGCCAGCCTCGACCTGCCCTTCACCCTCGCCCGCTCCGGCGGCGTCATCCTGACCCTCACGCCCGGCGAAGGCGCTCACGCCGACCTCGCCTCCGTCGCCATCACCCCCGCGCCTTGATCGCCCGGACTTCGCCTCCTATGATCGTGCGACGCAGATATGCACCGTCATTGCGAGGGGCGAAGCGACGCGGCAATCCAGCGTCACGCGCATCGCTGGATTGCTTCGCTGCGCTCGCAATGACGAAGTGGGCAAAGCCGATGTCATCCCGCAATAGTCTCCCTCATCGCTGTACGGCGGCCGACGCTTGAGCGCAGCACAACAGACAGACGGCCCCGACGTCGCGCTGGACCTCGTCTCCACCTGGCAACAGGTCTGCGGTGTCGCCACCTATGCCGGCCATCTGACCAGCGCACCCGCCCTGTCCGGCACGATCCGCTCCGTCCTCGCCCGCGAAGTGCTAGGCGACGCCCTGCCCACCGTAGACGACATCTTCGTCCGCCGCGTCTGGAGCGCGGACGGCGTACAGGCGGACCAGCTCGCCGCCGAAATCGCCGCGCTGACCGGCGACATATTGTGGTTCCAGCATCACCCCGCCTTCTTCTCCAATATCGCCATGCGCTCGATCGCCGGCCGCCTGCCCGACGGCCCGCACCGCGTCCGCGTCGCCACCCTGCACAATGTCCGCGAGCCACTCGCCCATGAAGGCCATGGCTGGCTTGCCGCCTTCGACCGGCTGCTGGTCCATACCGAAGCCGACCGGCAAATGCTGGCGGACGCCGGCTACGACAACGCCATCGTCATCCCCCATGGCATCGTCCCGCCAAGCGGCGACGCGACGCCCGATCCCGCCCATTTCACCATCGGCTCCTTCGGCTTCCTCTACCCGCACAAGAACATCCCGATACTGGTCGAAGCCTTCGCCATGGCGCGCAGGATCGTGCCGAACCTGCGCCTCAAACTCCCCTGCTGCGCGCCGGAAGAGGGCAAGGCTTGGTCCGAGCGCGCGAAACTCGAATGGCTGATCGACACGCTCGACCTCGCCGACGCGATCGACCTCGACCTCGATTTCCTGCCCGACGACGCGGTGCTGGATCGCCTTCGCGCCTGCGACTTGCTCTGCTTTCCCTATGGCCCGTCGAGCGAATCGACCACCGGCGCGGCGCGCATGGCGCTCTCCGCCGGGCGTCCTCTATTGGTCTCGCAATCGGCCGTGCTGCGTGATCTTCACCCCTGCGCCTTCGCCCTCGCGGATCTCGAACCTGCCACCATCGCCGAAGCGATCATCCTGCTCGCCGCCGATTCCGCCTTGTTGACCCTGCGCGATCCCGAACGGCAGGCGCTGATCGACCGCACCAGCTATGACGCCATCGCGCGCCGCCTGCGCGCCCTCTTCCAGCAGCTTCTGAAGGACAAGGCCGATGCCGCCTGAGCCGGAATCCTTTCCCATCGCCCCCGCCGATTTCCTGCTGCCACCCGACAGCTTCGTCGATCGCTGCGTTCAGGCGTTCGGCCTCGCCGATCAGCTTGGCCCCGATGAAAAGGCGCATCTCGCCGCCGCGCTGGAGGGCGGCGCGATGAAACTGGCGCTCGCGGGCATGCTGCACGATCGTGCCTATCCCGACGCGCCGTCGCTGCTCGCCCGCCGCTCGGGCGCGATCCGCCGGCCCGAAGACGAAGCGATACTGGTCGAACTGCTCGAACGCTTCGCGCCGACCAACGACCACGCCTTCCTGACCGAGGCGTATCGACAGGTCATCGGCGCGCCACCGTCCCCCGCCGACGAGATCGAGGGCCTCCACGCCCTCTCCTCGCAACGCCTGACCCGCCGCGCGCTGATCGAAAGCCTCGCAACCCGCAATCCGGCCATCACCCTGTCCGCCGCACCGCACGCCACCGGCCTCTCCCCGGCCGGCAAGCCACGCCTGCTGCTCGCGCAAGGCCTGCCCGACGGCAGCCTGATCGTCGCCCCCGATGCATGGAAACAGCCGCCGCAGCCGAACGAAGACGGCGCGCTCCAACTGGTCGAGGGCGACGTCCTCGCCAGCCCGAAGCAGGACCTCCCCGCCGGCCCCTGGCTGCTCCACGCCCATGTCGTGCAGGGTCCCGCCGCCGAACTGATCGTCGAGGTCACCGCCAATTCCGGCCTGGACCGTCTCGCGACCCTGCATCTGGTCGGCACGTCCGCCCTCACCCTGCGCCTGACCATCGAACCGCATCATCATTTCATCGCAATCCACGTCCGCAAGCCCCCGCAGGACGCGCCGCAAAACTGGCTGCGTCTGCGCGACCTCTGGCTGGAGGCGCAGTGAAGGCCCTCAAGCGCCTGTTCCGGCGCGGCCCCTCGCGCGCCGAACGCGAAGCCCGCGCCGCGCAGGCCGCCCGCACCGCCGCCGAAATCGCCTTCCGCGCGCGCCGCGACGCCGCCGACGACGCCCAGCGCGCCGGCCGCTGGTCCGACGCGGCGCGCCTCTATGTCGAAACCATGGCCCTGCTGCCGGGCGAAGCGGAGGGCCTGCACATGCAGGTCGGCCATGTACTCAAGGAAGCCGGCGACTTCACCGGCGCGGAAAGTCATTACCGCTGCTATCTGGCGCAGCATCCCGACGACCCCGACGCCTATGTCCAGCTCGGCCATCTCTTCAACCGCCAGGACCGCGCATCGGAAGCGCTCGACTGGTACAGCCAGTTACAGGCCCGCGTCCCCGCCGATCATCCCATGGCGATCGACGCCGCGCACGCCATCGCCGACCTCAACGGCCGCGCCGTCCGCCGTGTCCGCGCCCGCATCGCCGCCCTCATCGCCGCCAACCGCCCGGCCGAAGCCATCGCCTTCGCCGAAGAACAGGCCCGGTCGAGCGGCGAACAGGCCGCCAATCTCGTCCTCGCTTATGCCTCGATCGACCGCGCAGCCGCCTTCTACGACGCGCAAAAATCGCATGATGCCCAGGCTGCGCTCGGCGCCGCCAACATCGCACTCATTCAAAACAACCCATTGAAATCATTAATATATCTACAAGCCGCCCGCCACCTCGGCCTTACCCCAAACAGCCATTCTACCACGCGGATCACCGCGAAGCTTTCAAACGCCATCCTGCTGCTCGACTAGCCCCAGCGCCGCCATCAGCTGCGCCCCCGCCTCGTCCCAGCCCGGCAGCGCAGGCCACTCCGCCCCCGCCTGCCCCAGCGTCCCGGCCCATTCCCCGATCCGCCCCGCCAGCGCCTCCGCCCCATCCTCCGCAAAGAAGCTGACCCCGGGATGCGCCCGTTCGCGAAACACCGCCAGGTCCCGCGCCAGCACCGGCTTGCCATGCATCAGCGCCTCCGCCACCGGCAGCCCGAACCCCTCGCCATGCGACGTCACCAGCAACCCGTCGCTCGCCTCGTACAGCTCTTCCAGCAACTCATCGCTGGCATCGGCGAAACGAAACAGCCGCTTCCCCAATTCCGCATGCCCAGCGAATCGCGCCTCCAGCGCGTCCGCCCGCCAGCCCTTGCGCCCAACCACGACCAGCCGCGGCCCTGCCTCATCGCTCCGCGCCCATAGCCGGTCGAACGCATCCAGCGCCACGGCATAACCCTTGCGCGGCTCCATCGTGCCCACCATCAGGATCGTCGCGCCGTCCCCGGAAAGCCGCGCCAGCACGGCGCGATCCTCATCCGAAACACCCCGACTCGGATGCGATGACGACAGGTCGCCGCCCAGCATGGTCGCACCGATATCCAGCGCCCCGCCCCGCTCCGGCCGCCGCTCGGCCAGCTTGCCCGCCAGACGCTCAGCCACGTCGCGCGAAATGCAGATCGCCTGATCCGCCTCCCCCAGCACGAAGCCCAGCCAGCGCCGAAAATTGGCGACGTTGCGATCGGTGAAATAGTCGGGATGATCGTCCGGCAGCAGATCATAGACGAACACCGCGACTCGCACCCCCTCCGCCCGCAACCAGCGCATCTGCACGCGATGGCGCGGCAGAAGATGCGCCGACAAGTCCAGCCCCAGAAAGATGTCACCAGCTCGCGGGATCAGCACCTCGCCCGCGATATCCGCATGCCCCCCCTGCCCGATCGGGAAATCGGCGCCTGCTACGCGGTAGGCCCGCCGCTTGGTCGCGAACACCGGCACGATCCGCACCGAACCACCAGCGCGGGCATAGAGCTGAAGCAGCAGCGCCCTTACGACGCGCTGGATGCCTGTTCCGCTGTCATGCCGGTACAAGGTCGAAATATCGACGTAGATGCGCCTCGCCGAATCGTCTTGCCGACGCCGCGCGGCCCGGAAATAGCCGGTCGGCCGGCTGGCGAGGCAGTAACGGAGGAAGGGGAGGAAGCGCCTCAATCCTTCAGCGTGTCATGATAGAATTTATACGCCTCGTTCACGTCGTCGAACATGGTGAGGCTACCGTCCGACAGCACGCCCGCCTTCTGGCAATGGGTGCGCATCCAGTGGCCATTGTGCGACACGCAGATCATCGCCCGGTCGGCGCGCTTCTGGAACAGTTCGTAGTCGCACTTGTCGGAGAAGCGCTTGTCGCCCACCGCGATCGTCTCGTCGATCAGGAAGCAGTCGAACTCGACCGCCATCGACACGCCGAACGCCAGCCGCGCCAACATACCGGAGGAATAGGTCGCCAGCGGCTCGCGCATATAGGCGCCCAGCTCGGCGAAATCGTCCACCGCCTCGACCCGCCCTTCCGCATCGACGCCATAGATGCGAGAGATGAGGCGAACGTTGTCCGCGCCGGTCAGCGCCATCTGGAACGCGCCGCCAAAGGCAAGCGGCCAGGACACGCTCATCTGCCGACGAACCTTGCCCTTCGAAGGCATCTCGACGCCGCCGATCAAGCGAATCATCGTCGATTTGCCCGCGCCATTGCGCCCCAATATGCCCAGCCGCTCGCCCGGATTAACGGTGAAATTCACGTCCCGCAGGATCGTGCGCAGGCCGTTGCGCGTCGGATAGCTTTTCCAGAGGTCCTCGACGATGACCATCAGTGCCGGATCCTGTGGCTATATTCCATTAGCTGACCCAGCGCGACGCAGGACAGCAGAGTGTTGAACATCAGCACATAGCCAAGATCGTAGTGCGCGGTGAAGTGCGAGCCGAAATAGCCGTCACGCAGCATTTCGATGCAGTTGGTCACCGGAATCCACAGCACGATGTCCTGCATCTGCTTCGGTAGACCATCGACCAGAAAGGCCGCGCCGGACAGCGGGAACAGCAGATAGGATGTGGGGTGCCAGAACTTGTCGATAAGCTCGGTCTTTTCGGCAAGAATGCCCAGGAACGTCGCTAGCGAGATCGCAAACCAGAAGATCAACACCCAGGCGAAGATGACTTTCAGGATATCCTCGGGCGGGGCGATCCATTCGATCCAGATGAAGACAATTGACAGCACGAAGAAGGACATGGTCGCACCCGCCGCCTCCAGCAGCATGCGCGCGGCGAACACGTCGATCAGCCGGACATTGCGGTGGTACATCAGATTCTTGTTCGGATGCACCGCGCCGATGCCGCGTCCAGGCATGTTGCGCCACAGCAGCACGCTGGAATAGCCAGTCAGTGCAAAAGCAGCGATCGGCAGATCCAGCCCGTGCATGTTGCGGAACGCCGTCCACAATATGGTGACGCCCATCGTGAAGATCATCGGCTCCACGAACATCCACAGGAAACCGATATTGTGGCGGCCGAAACGCGTCAGCATCTCCCGCATCATCAACGCATGGATAATGCGCCGCTGGATCTGCCACGACCGCCAGAGAGACTTGGTCTCCTGCATCAGTCGCGATGCTCCCGGACGCCGGCAAGCAGCATGCTGAGGATAGCCCAAACCAGAAGGCCCAGCGCCAGCACGGACAGGATGCCGCGCCAGCGACGCGGCTCTAGCGCCTCGTCGGGGACGTTCGGCTGTACGATGCGCTCCAGATAGACCTGCTTGCGCCGCGCCTCGTTACGCGCGTCCTGCAAGGACGCCAGCGCGCTCGCCATCGCCTTGTCGGCGAACTGGCTCTCGATGTTCAACCGCTGATATTCGACGGCGGCGCCCGCCAGCGACCGCTGGCCGCCCGCAACCTTGCGCGTTTCGTCATCGATTTCCCGGGTCAGGCCGGAAATGCGGGTCTCAAGGACCGGCACCTGCGGGTTCTGCGGCGTGAACGCGCGCAACTGGAGCAACTGCGTTTTCGTCGCGATCAGCTCATCCTGGAGCTTGGAGACAAGCTGCAATTGCACCTGCGCCTGGCTTTCCGGATCGACCAGACCCTGCTTGTTACGGAACGCCGACAGCGCGATCGCGCTGTTCTGCGCTGCTTTCTGGGCGTTGGTCATCTCGGCGGTGGCGTAGCGGATCAAGTCGCCCCGCGCCCGATCGTTCAGCCGGTTGACCAGCGCCTCGCTGAGTTCAAGCAGCTTCTCGTTCATCTGATAGGCGTCCTTGGCCGTATAGGCCCGGACGCTCAGCGACGTGACGGACGACGTGCCTTGCGACACCTCAACCCGCTTGCCATAATATTTGTAGAGCTTCTCGAAGCTGCCGCCCCAGCCCAGCGTGCCGAAGCGGCTGAACATGTCGATTTCCGGGCGGGTATAGGCCCGCGTCACCATGCTGTCGCGGTTCAGCGCCTTGAGCGCGTCGCGCGATTGCACGAACTCCTGCACAGCATAGATTTCATCGCCCGCCACCGATACGCCCGGCGCATGCAACAGCGCTCCGAGCGCCGAGGACGCCCCCTTTTCCGGGCTGCGGATGACGAACCGCGTTTCAGAGATGTAGACGTCCGACGCGATCAGGCCGAAATACAGGATCGCCAGGGTTGTCGGGATTACTACGGTTACAACGAAAATAGGACCAAGTTTCTTGATCCGCTCTATCACGCCATCGCTCATTCATTCATTCCAGCAATATCGGCCGCAGTAAAACAAGCCCCAGCCATCTGCCCAGTCATCTGAATGTGCGAAAGCAACCAGTCGGCACTAGCTTCCCGCCATCCCGCTGCGGCCTCATTGCCCCAGAATATCCACCTTGGCAATGGGCGACGAAAGCGGCGTGCCTGGGCGCCTGCCCTACCAATCAAACCCCTTGCATTGCGCCCCTAACTATTGTTGGACAGGCACGATCAATGTTGGTGCGCCGCCAGAAGCGGGGTGCGAGGAGTTACCATGACCCAATTGTCGCGACGCCGTTTGCTGGGGCGGAACGGTTTCAGCGCCTCGGTCTTGCTGGCCGTCATGGCGACGACAGGGTGCAGTTCGATAGGCCCCAACCGCGCCGCAGTGGACAAGGCCCCGACTCACTCGGCGATGCGCGGCATCCAGATCATCGACCTGGACGACTCGATGGCGCGGCAGCTTTCGGCGGTCGCCACACCGGGCTTTGCTGATACGCTGGGTGGCGCGACGCCTATCGGATCCGTGGTGCAACCCGGCGACGTGCTGGAGATCATGATTCTGGAAGCCCCGCCAGCTGTCCTGTTCGGGTCGGCCGCGCTGGGGTTCGGCGCCGTGGGCGCGAGCAGCGCGACCACCTTACCGCAATATATGGTGCAACAGTCCGGCGTGATTTCTGTACCCTTCGCCGGCATCATCCAAGCGACAGGCCGCACCCTGCCGGAGATCGAAAGAACCATTGTCAGCCGCCTTCAAGGCAAGGCGCATCTGCCGCAGGTCATGGTTCGGCTGGTCCAGAACCACTCCGCCAACGTCACCGTAGTCGGCGAGGTCGCGACCAGCGTGCGCATGCCGCTGACGCCCAAGGGCGAGCAGTTGCTGGATGCGCTGGCGGCTGCCGGCGGCGCCAAGCAGTCGGTCGAGAAAATGACGATTCAGATTACGCGCGATGGTATGGTTCAGTCCATGCCGCTGTCGGCGATAATCGCCGATCCGCGGCAGAATATCGTGCTCAAGAGCAATGATGTCGTCACTGCGCTGTACCAACCTTACAGCTTCACCGTGTTGGGCGCCGTCGGCAAGAATGACGAACTGCATTTTGAAGCGACGGGCATCACTTTGTCTCAGGCGATGGGGCGCGTCTCCGGTCTGATGGATGGCCGCGCCGACCCCAAGGGCGTGTTCCTGTTCCGCTGGGAATATCCCGCCGCCCTGCCCGCACATAGCGCTGATGTCGTCCCTGACGTCAACGGCCGCATCCCGGTCATCTATCGTGTGAACATGAAGGATCCGGCGACCTATCTGGCGATGCAGCACTTCCAGATCCGCGACAAGGATGTGATGTACGTATCGATCAACCCGATCACCGAGTTCCAGCGCGTGTTCAGCCTGATCTCTTCGTCGTTCCTGCCCGCACTCACCGCCGAACGCACGCTGAATCGAAACTGATCCATGGAAGGCGTCCCGTGGCCTAAGACCGGACTGGAACAGTCCTTCGCGCGGAAACTGCGCCCTCGCTATGTCGACAAGCCCTGGGGTCGCGACAGCTTGCCGTCGCTCTTCCCAGCGACGAACGGACGGCGCATCGGCGAAGTCTGGTTCGAGGATCAGGACGTGCGCGACCTGCCGCTGCTGGTCAAATATATCTTCACCAGCGAGCGGTTGTCGATTCAGGTCCATCCGACCGATCGACAAGCCGCCGCCGTCGGCCTGCCGCGCGGCAAGGAGGAATGCTGGTACATCCTTGATTGCGAACCCGGCGCGACGATGGGCGTTGGCCTGATCGAGGCGATGTTGCCCGAACGGTTCCGCACCGCCGCGCTCGACGGGTCGCTGGAGGATTATATGGACTGGAAGCCGGTGCGGCCCGGCGACTGCTATTTCATTCCTGCGGGCACCGTCCACGCCATCGGCGCAGGGATCAGCCTGGTCGAGGTGCAGCAGAACAGCGACATCACGTACCGCCTCTACGATTATGGCCGGCCGCGCGAACTGCATCTGGATGAAGGCGCGCCGATCAGCCGCCTCGGTCCCTATGAACGCCCGCCGCAGCACGCCATGCCGGGCGACAGCGCGCGACTGGTCGCGCCTGACGAGGCGCCCTTTGCGCTCGATCTGCTGCATTGGCCCAGCGACGGCGCCGTCGCGCTGCCGGAAGGGGACGGGCCAATGTGGTTCACGCCCATCGAGGGCGCAGGCACGATCGACGGCCAGTCCTGGACGCCCGGCGAATGCTGGCTGCTCGATCCGGGCAGCAATGTACAGATAGACAGCCCCGCCTCGGTGCTGCTCGCAACCCCGCGCTGAGTGCGGACTGGCCTTAGCCGAAGGCTCCGGCCTTGATCCGGTCCACCACCGCCTTCACATCCTGCGATCGATCACGCGGCATCACCAGCACGCCGGCGGACGTCGAAACGATGACAGAATCGGTCATGCCGATCGCCGCGACCGGCGGGCCGCCATCGACATAGATGAGATTGCCGGCGCCATCGATATCGATGACCGGCCCCTTGGCCGTGCTCGCCGCCGCATCCTGCTCCCGGATCGCCCACAACGCATCCCAAGATCCGACATCGGACCACCCCATGTCAGCGGGCACGACAGCGACCCGATCAGACTTTTCCATGACCGCGACGTCGATCGAGACATTCGGGCTGGAACGGAACGCATCGGCGGCAGGGCGCACCATCATCCCATCCACCGCCGCGCCGTCCATGGCCGCCGCCGAAGCGACCGCGACGTCCGGCGCCAAGGCGCGCAGTGAATCGAGATAGGCCGCGGCCGAAAACAGAAAGATGCCGCCGTTCCAGTAATGGCGCCCACCCGCCAGATAGGCTTGCGCCGTCGCCAGCGGCGGCTTTTCGACGAAGCGGGCTACGGTGTCGACGCCCGCCACGCCGGGCAGCGGCGCGCCCTTTTCGATATAGCCATAGCCGGTTTCGGCATGAGTCGGCTGAATGCCGAAAGTAATCAGCCAGCCGGCGCGCGCGGCCGGCAGCGCCGCCGCCACGGCGCGGTGGAAGCTGGCGACATCAGCGATGACATGGTCGGACGGCATGACCAGCATCAGCGCGTCCTCGCCTCGCTGCGCGATCCATTCGGCCGCGATGGCTATCGCCGCAGCGGTATTGCGCCCCTCCGGCTCCAGCAGGATGGCGGCGGCGGTCAGGCCCATGCCCGCCACCTGATCGGCCACGATATCCCCGTGCGCCGCACTCGACACAACGACTGGTCCGGCAAAGCCCGCAGCGCCGGCAGTGCGCGCCATCGTTTCCTGCATCATCGAGCGATCGGTCACCACGGGAATGAACTGCTTGGGCCGCTCGGCGCGCGACAGCGGCCACAAACGCGTGCCGGAACCGCCCGACAGGATCACCGGATAGATGCTGGTCGAAAGGTCGGAAACTTCGCTCACGCACACCTCTGCGATCGATCTGAAAAAGCCCGGACGCTGTTGCACATGCCGGAACTGTCCGCAATGCTCCGCGCTCCTCCCGTTCCGAAAGGCCCCTTCGTGACATCCGCCCCCTTCGCCACGCCCTCCTGCCAGATGATCCATGGCCGTCGCGTCCTGTTCGTGATGGCGCTGGGTCAGGAATATGGCCCCTGCCTGCGCGCCCGATTCGTGCCGTTGATGACGGGCGTCGGCCCGATCGAGGCCGCGCTGGCTAGCGGCTCCGCGCTGGAACGCCTGGCCAGCCTCGGCCAGTTGCCCGACCTCGTCGTCACCCTGGGGTCGGCCGGGTCGCAGCGTTGCGCGCTGGGCGAAGTGTTTCAGGTGGCGAGCGTGTCCTGGCGCGACATCGACGCGTCGCCGCTCGGTTTCGTGAAAGGCGTCACGCCCTTTGTCGACCATCCGGTCGCCCTGCCACTGACGACGCCGCTCGACTGGCCGCTCGCCACGCTCTCGACCGGGGCGGACGTCGTCAGCGGGAGTGCCTATGATGCGATCGACGCCGACATGGTCGATATGGAGACCTTTGCGGTCGCGCGCGCCTGCGACCGTTACGGCGTGCCGCTGATGGGGCTGCGTGGCATATCGGACGGGCCGGGCGACCTGGCCGGCGTCCACGACTGGACCGCTTTGCTTCATCTGCTCGACGAGCGGCTGGCGGTGGCGGTGGATGCCTTAGCCGACGCGCTCGATCAGCCGCAGGATATGCGCGGCGGCATCGTCGGGCCCGGTGGCGTCGCTGTCGATCGATAGCGCCGGCGCTGGCATCGCGGCCATGCAGGCGGCGCAATCGTCGCGGATCGCCCGCAACAGATCGAGCGAGCGCAGCTTGCCGAACGCCGCGCGGCTCTCATTGGCGATGCGTCGCTCCTGCGTGGCCCCGTCGATCTCCAGCGCGACGAACGTCACCTTTCCGCCCAGCGCTTCGATCGCGGCCCGCAACCGCGTGGGAAAATCGGCCGCGACGCTGGGTTCCGGCGCGAAGGTGAAGATCAGCGACCGTCCCTCGGCCGCTGCGGCGGTCATCGCCTCCATCCAGAACGCCTCGCGCAGCCGCACGAAATCGGGCGAGCCGAAGGGAAACAGCGCGGCCACTGCATCCACGATCAGATGATTGTGAAACAGCGCGAAGCCGCTCTGCTTCGCCACGAGTCGGGCGACGGTCAGCTTACCGGCGGCGGCTGGGCCATAGAGGAAGAGGAGGTGCATGGGGACGCCAGACGAGGGATCGAATTTCTCAAACTTCGTCCATATCGCGCATGGTGTTTTCGCGCAAAGTTCGGACGGCGCGGGCGAGCCGGTTTATGGAAAACAACGCTGAGAAGGAACGGGCGCGACGGTCGCATGAAAGCGCGGCCGTAGGACAGGAAGAAATCCCCGCCCTGCGTTCAATCCCCCGCAAAGGCCATGATCGCCCGCGCCGGCACGCCCTGCGCCGCCAGTGCGGTCATGCCGCCCAGATCGCGCAGGTCGATCGCGAACAGCGCCTCCAGCACCTCCGCGCCCTGCTCGCGCAGC
Source organism: Sphingobium sp. (assembly GCA_044237945.1). GTDB lineage: Bacteria > Pseudomonadota > Alphaproteobacteria > Sphingomonadales > Sphingomonadaceae > Sphingobium. Next base: position 28,831 of record JBIIEH010000038.1, read on the forward strand.
AGTTGCGCCGCAGCGACCGCCGTGCCGCCGGTCGCGATCAGGTCATCGACCAGCAGCACCCGCGCGCCGACCGGAACCTGCCCTTCATGCATTTCCAGCCGATCGGTCCCATATTCCAGCACATAGTCGATGCCCACGGTCCTGCCGGGCAGCTTGCCCTTCTTGCGCACCGGCACGAAGCCCTTGCCGAGCGCCAGCGCCAGCGCCGCGCCCAATATGAAGCCGCGCGCCTCGATCCCCACGATCAGGTCAGGGTCCAGCGGTCGCGCCGCGTTCGCCATATGCCCGATCAGCGCGGCGAGACCCGGCCCGTCCGCAAGCAGGGTAGTGATGTCGCGAAACTGGATGCCGGGCTTGGGGAAGTCCGGGACGGTGCGGATGAGGGCGGTGAGTTGATCGCTCGTCATGGGCGCGTTCTTATGCGCCATCGCGAAGGATGGCGAGGGCCTCGCTCAAGGTTCGCCGATCGCCCTCGCCAATCGGGTGCGGATCGCTTGCAGGCGCTCCAGCATCGGGTCACCTGGCGCGGCCACATGTTCGGGTTCGCCCACCTTCCCGCCAGCCAGCGCCTTGCGTGCGCCGCGAGAGGTAAAACCTTCGACGTTCAGCAACTGGTTGATGCGCTGCGCCAACGCGACATCGGCCGGTCTGTAGTAGCGGCGATTGCCCGATCTTTGCAGCGGACGCAGTTGCGGGAACTGGGTTTCCCAATAGCGCAATATGTGCTGCGGTACGCCCAGTTGATCGGCTAGCTCGCTGATCGTCAGGAATGCGCCTTCGGCCTTCATAAGCGCAAGTCTGCACCCAGCCGAAGACAATATCAACTATGGTAAATCAATGTGCTGCTGGCCGCTCGTCTGTAGCGAAGCCCCTGCCGTCGACGGCCCGGGGCCGCTATCAGGCGGAGGCGACCTTTTCACGCATGGTCTGGCTCGCGCGGAAGGTGAGGACACGGCGCGGTTCGATGGGCACTTCCACGCCGGTCTTGGGATTGCGGCCCATGCGCTGCGTCTTGTCGCGCAGCACGAAGGTGCCGAAGCTGGAGATCTTCACATTCTCGCCGCGTTCCAGCGCGTCGCACATATGGTCGAGAATCGATTCGATCAGCGCGGACGCTTCCGCCCGCGACAATCCGATATGCCGATTGACGCTCTCCGCCAGATCGGCGCGCGTCAGCGTTCCATTGCCGGCCATGATGCTGTTTCCCCTGTTGCCCTGGCCGCCGATCGGCAGGGCCACGGGGAGCCAGTGTGCTGCATCCGTTTCGATTCGGCAATATTCCTGCGTCGCAGCATGTCACGCGGCACGCCGGACGGGTTCAGAATCGCGTCCGTCAGTGCGATTTCAGGCGCTTGAATCGACCTGTCTGGACAGCTTAAACCCGCATCACGCAGGCGCCCCAGGTGAAGCCGCCGCCCAGCGCCTCCATGACGATGACGTCGCCCTGCTTCACGCGGCCATCCCGCACCGCGACATCAAGCGCGAGCGGCACCGATGCGGCGGAGGTGTTGGCGTGCAGGTCCACCGTGACGACGACCTTGGCGGGATCGAGGTGCAGCTTGCGGGCGGTGGCATCCAGAATGCGCGCATTGGCCTGATGCGGAACCAGCCAGTCGATCTCGTCCGGCCGGATGTCGGCCTTGGCCAGCACCTCGGTCAGGACGGAAGCGAGCTTCACCACGGCATGGCGGAACACTTCCTGCCCGCGCATGCGCAGCTTGCCTACGGTCTGCGTGGTCGAGGGGCCGCCATCGACATAGAGCAGATCATGATGCCGTCCGTCGGCGTGCAGCGTGGAGGCCAGGATGCCGCGTTCGCCGGCCTCGCTTTCCTCCGCGCCCAGCACCACGGCGCCCGCGCCATCGCCGAACAGGACGCAGGTGCCGCGATCTTCCCAGTCGAGGATGCGGCTGAAGGTTTCCGAGCCGATCACCAGCGCGCGATTGGCGGCGCCCGAGCGGATCATGCTGTCGGCGACATGCAGGGCGTAGAGAAAGCCCGAGCAGACGGCCGCAACGTCGAACGCAACGCAATCGTCGATGCCCAGCGCCGCCTGAACGACGGTGGCGCTGGCGGGGAAAGTCTGGTCGGGCGTCGCCGTCGCCAGGATGATGAGGTCGATGTCCTGCGGGACAAGGCCGGCGGCGTCGAGCGCGGCGCGCGCGGCGGCCGTCCCCATCGACGAGGTCGTCTCCCCTTCCCCCGCGACATGGCGGCGGCGGATGCCGGTGCGCGCCATGATCCATTCGTCGCTGGTGTCGAGCGTCGCCGCCAGCTCATCATTGGTGACGATACGCTTGGGCAGGGAAGACCCCGTGCCCAGGAGAACTGAACGACGAATCACTTGGCGACCTGCTCCGTTTTCTTCTTTGTCTTTTCCGCGGGCGATGGCGTCGGCGCCGGGATCGCGGCCATATCGGCGGCGATGCGACGGGTTATGTCCGCCTCCAGCAGGCGGGCGGCGACGTGAACGGCGTTGGCCACGCCCTTCGCATCGGCATTGCCGTGGCTCTTCACCACGACGCCGTTGAGGCCGAGGAACACCGCGCCATTATGATTATTGGGATCGAGATGATGCTTGAGGAGGTGCATCGCCGGCTTCGAGATCAGGAAGCCGATCTTCGAACGGATGGAGCTGGTGAAGGCGTTGCGCAGCACGTCGGTTACGAAGCGGGCAGTGCCTTCGGCGGTTTTCAGCGCCACATTGCCGGAAAAGCCGTCGCACACGATCACGTCGACATCGCCCCGGCTGATCTTGTCGCCCTCGGTAAAGCCCTCGAACGACAGCGGCAGCCCCTTGGCCGCGCGCAGCGTGGCTGCGGCGTCGCGGATATTGTCGGTGCCCTTGAGTTCTTCGGTGCCGATATTCAGCAGCCGCACGCGCGGCCTGGCGAGGTCGAAGGCGATGCGGGAATAGGCGGCGCCCATCACCGCGAACTGGACGAGGTTGCGGGCGTCGCACTCGGTGTTCGCGCCGAGGTCCAGCATGATGACGTCATTGTCGCCAAGCGTGGGCAGCATCGCGGCCAGCGCGGGCCGATCAATGCCGGGCATGGTGCGCAGCGCAAGCTTTGCTGTCGCCATCAGCGCGCCGGTATTGCCGGCGGACACGGCCGCGCCGGCCTCCCCCGCCTTCACCGCCGCGATGGCCAGCCCCATCGAGCTGGTCTTCTTGCGGATGGCGACGCTGGGCTTGTCGGTCGCTTCCACGACCGTGTCGGCATGGACGACATCGGACGCGGCGCGCAGATTGGGATGCGCGTCGAGCGCGGCCTTTATCTTGCCCTCGTCGCCGAACAGGGTGAAGCGCAGCCCTTCGTGGCGATGACGGGCGAGCGCGACGCCCGCAATCATCACGCGCACGCCCTCGTCCCCGCCCATCGCATCGATCGCGATTCGCGGCTGGCTGGTCACCTTCGATGCCCCTTTATATCAGGGAGTGCGTCTTACGCTTCGACAGCGAGGATTTCGCGGCCGTTATAGTGGCCGCAGGCGCCGCACAGATTGTGGGGGCGCTTCAGCTCGCCGCAGTTCGAGCATTCCTGATAGGACTCGACCTTCAGCGCATCGTGGCTGCGACGCATGCCGCGGCGGGAAGGAGATGTTTTCCTCTTGGGGACAGCCATGTCGGCACCTTGTTCCGTAATCTAGAATGTGAAGCGACCGGCCCGACACGCATAGCTGACGGCACAAGAGCCGCAGACCCATGCGGCCCGGTAATCGCGAAGCCCTGCGCCTATAGCGTTTTTTGGATTTGGCGCAAGTGCTTCATTGCCCCCGTTCCCGGACACCCTATGCTGCGCGAACCGAAACGAACAGGGGAAAGCCGATGCTGTTGCCGATCACGCTCACGCTGGCTGCGGCCTGCGCCTTCCTCACCTTCTGGCTGGGCGTGCGCTGCTCGAAAATCCGCGTGAAGGCGCAGATATTGCACGGCGACGGCGGTGACGCGTTGCTGGGCAAAAGGATGCGGGCGCATGCCAATTTCAGCGAATATGCGCCGATCGTGCTGATCCTGACGGCGCTGGTGGAACTGGCCGTGGGCAGTTCGATCTGGCTGTGGATTGCGGCGCTGGCTTTTGTGATCGGGCGAATCGCGCATGCTTTCGGCATGGATTCGGACAAGCCGGGCGCGCTGCGGGCGGGCGGCATATTGCTGACCATGCTGGTGATGCTGGGGCTGGCCGTGGCGGCGCTGGTGACGGCCTATCAGGCGAGCCGCGAAGTGCCCGCGCCGCCGGCGATGGCGCAGGTCTGACCCGCTAAGGTGACAAAAGGACCGCGAAACGCACGCGCAAATGTCACCTTATGTCACTTTATGACAGACATGGCCGAGCCGACTGGACCAACAATGCGAAAGAGCGCTGCGGCGGCACAGTGGCACGCCGTACGCCCTGTAGGACAGCGCAATCGCGTCAGCGCCCCATCGCCGCGTCGCTGACATAGGGGTTGTTCTTCCGCTCGAACGCGAAGTTGCTCATCGGGCCGTGGCCGGGGACGAAGGCGGTTTCGTCGCCCAGCGGCCAAAGCTTCTGCGTGATCGCGTCAAGCAGATCCTGATGATTGCCGCGCGGGAAGTCGGTGCGGCCGATCGATCCCTGAAACAGCACGTCGCCCACAATCGCCAGCTTGCTGGGCGCATGGTGGAAGACGACATGGCCCGGCGTGTGGCCGGGGCAGTGCAGCACGTCGAGCGTCAGATTGCCGACCGTCACCTGATCGCCATCATGCAACCAGCGGTCAGGCGTGAAGGTCCGCCCGTCGATGCCATATTTCGGCCCCTCCGCGCCCAGCTTGTCGATCCAGAAGCTGTCGTCGGGATGCGGCCCCTCGATCGGCACGCCCAGTTCCTCGGCAAGGATGCCGGTCTGGCCGCAATGATCGATATGGCCATGGGTGACGAGCAGCTTTTCGATGGTGACCCCATGCTGCGCGGCGGCGGCCTTGAGCCGGGGCAGGTCACCGCCCGCATCGACGAAGGCGCCGCGATTGGTGGCCGAGCACCAGAAGAGCGTGCAGTTCTGCTGGAGCGGCGTCACCGGGATGATGGTGGCCTTCAGGGGGGGCGTGGTCATGTCCGGGATGTGGCGGAGGTGCGAGGGGAGTGCAAGGGGGTGGTCGCGATGATAGATATCGGCCGATGGTCGATGCATCGCCCTTTTCCAAAGCGCCTTATCGCCGCCGCACCTGGCTGCGACAGTATCTGCCGTTCTGGGCGCTGGGACTGTCGCCCAAGGGCACTGATTGCGCAGCGGCCGGCGGCGCGCATCAATGGTACAATCAGGATGGCAAGCGGTCGGCCTGTTACCATTGCCGTGTCGTGGTAGAGGGGCGGAAATGGTGAGGCAGCGTTAGCAGCCTCGTTCTTCGGCGTCATACTGTGCCGATAGGTCGGACGCTCGCGTTGCTCGCGGCCCACCCCGCTGCGACTAACTCCGCTGCGCTTCGTAAGTCTCGCTGCCCCTCCCGTGAACGGGAGGGGAGAGGTGGGAGGGCTACCCCAACCCCTCCACCGCGATCGGATCGGCCAGGCTGATGCCGTCCAGCACGCGCGCGGTTTCGTCGCGGACGCGGAGCATGACGCGGTGCAGGCGGCATTCGCTTTCGGGCAGGCAGTTGGTGCAGGTTTCATGCGCAAAGCGGCTGGCGCAGGGGGTGAGCGCCAGCGAGCCGCGAGTCAGGCGGACGATGTCGCCATAGCTGATGTCGACCGGGGCCAGCGCCAGCCAGTAGCCCCCGTCCCTGCCCCGCTGGGTCGCGACCAGCCCTTCGCGCGACAGTTCGGAGAGGATGACGGTGAGGAACTTGCCGGGGATATTCTGCCGCTCGGAAATCTCGGTCAGCGGCACCGGCCCCTGGCGGTAGCGATCGGCAAGATGCTGGAGCGCGCGGATGGCGTAACGGGTCTTCTGCGACAGCATGGGGTTGTTATTTGTCGGGGCGGCGATTTTGGCAAGTCATCCGATACACTTTGGCGCTCATTCACCCTCACCCTCCCCACTCGCTGCGCTCGCGGGTCCCCTCCCTCTCCCGGTGGGAGAGGGAAGAGGCGCGAATGCGCCGATAGGGTGAGGGTGACAGGCTATTGCGCCAGCGCGTCGATCGCCTGTTTGGGGAAGTCGCTGAAGATGCCGTCCACGCCGGTCGCCGCAATCGCGCGGACATAGCCGGCGAAGTCGCCCCGGCCCTGCGGGTCCTCAGCGCGCTGCCAGGCGGCGGGCAGGAAGCTGTTTTCCATGCGCAGCGTCCAGACATGGACCTGCAGGCCAGCCTCATGCGCGCGGCCGACCAGCGGGGTCGCGCCTTCGGGGGCCAGGATCATGCCGGCGGAGGGGCCGATGCCGTCGGCATAGCCGGCGATGTCGGCAAGGCCCTGCAATGTCAGCATGTCGGCATAGGTGACCGGGATCGCGCCGGCCGCGAGATCGGCGGGGCCGCCCTCCGCATCGACAAGCTGGATCAGGCGCAGCCGGGTGGCGGCGCGCAGGGACTTCAAGTTCCCGACCTCGAAGGATTCGATGAAGACGGGATCGTCCGGGCCGACATAGCCATATCGCGACAGCAGTTCGAGCAGCGGCTTTTCATGGGGCAGGCCGATGGCGGCGAAATGGCTGGGGTGCTTGGTTTCGGGGTAGATGCCGATGCGGCGGCCGGTCTCCGCCTCCTTGGCGCGGACCAGTTGCAGCACTTCCTCGAACGTGGGGACCTGATAGAGGCCGTCATAGCGCTTGTTGGCGGGGCGCAGCTGCGGCAGGCGCTCGCGGACGCGCAGGGTGCGCAGTTCGGCGAGGGTGAAATCTTCGGTGAACCAGCCGGACATTTCCACGCCGTCGATCGTCTGGGTGCGGCGGCGGTCGGCGAATTCGGGGTGGCTTTCCACGTCCGTGGTGCCGCTGATCTCGTTCTCGTGCCGGGCGACGAGGACGCCGTCCTTGGTCAGGACGAGGTCCGGCTCGACATAGTCTGCGCCCTGGTCGATCGCGCGCTCATAGGCGGCGAGCGTATGTTCGGGCCGCTCGCCGCTGGCGCCGCGATGGGCGATCACCAGCGGAGTGGCGGCAGGCTGGGCGACGGCGGGGGCCACCGTCAGCGCGCCAAGAAGGACGCAGAGGAAAACCGGGCAGGCATGAAGCCAGCCCCGCCCGCTCACGCCTTCACGCCCTGGAGTGCGTTCTCGTAGGTCGTCGCCTTGAAGCCGACGATGGTTTCGCCCCGGCCGGTGTCGAGGATCGGCCGCTTGATCATCGAGGGGTTGGTGATCATCAGCAGGATCGCCTTGTCCGCGTCGATATGCGCCTTGTCGCCCGCGTCCAGCGCCTTGAAGGTGGTGCCGGAGCGGTTGAGGATGGTTTCCCAGCCATGCTCCATCACCCATTCCTCCAGCTTGCCCTTGTCGACGCCGGCGACCTTGTAGTCGTGGAAGCTGTAGGCGACGCGCTCATTGTCCAGCCAGTTGCGGGCCTTCTTGATCGTGTCGCAATTCTTGATGCCGTACATGGTGATCATGACTTCAGCCCTTAAAAGCGGTGACTTCGATTTCGATCTTCATTTCCGGCTTGATGAGGCCGGCGACGACGCAGCTGGCGGCCGGACGGATGTCCGCAAAGACATCGGCGGCGATCGCGCCCATATCGTCCCAATATGCGGGGTCGGTGATGTAATAGGTGACGCGCACCACGTCGGCAAAGGAAAAGCCGGCGTCTTCCAAAGCCTTGCCGATGGTCTTCATCGCGTTGCGGCCCTGCTCCACGACGCCTTCCGGCATCGCCTTGGTCTCGGGATCGGTGCCGGTGGTGCCGGCGACGAAGCACCAGTCGCCCTGGACGACGGCGCGCGAATAGCCGACCTGCGCCTCGAAGGGCGAGCCGGAAGAAATGAGCTGGCGGGGCATGGGAGTCCTTGGGGATAGAAGGCGAAGGATCGCGCGCTCCTTGGCCTGTCGGGGCCGCGCTGTCCAGTGCGTTGAGGGAACAGGGGGTTGCGCGGGCCGTTGGTCAGGCAAAGGAGACTGACCATGGATCGCCCGATGAAAGACCGCTTCCCCGATATCGACGAGGAAAATGCCGAGCAGGCCGACGCCGGCACGCAGGCGCAGGATGTCGCCGACGACGCGCGCGCCCGGTCGACCGACATCAGCGAAGACAGCGAGCGCGGCGGCAAGCCGGATCCGGCGCAGATCATCCCCGACGACACGCCCGACCTGGTCGAGCGGATGGAGGAGATGAACCGATCTGGCCGGATCGACAATGACGCCTTTGCCGGCGAGCCGCAGATGGACGACGCCGACCCGGACGAGTGACGGCCCCCCCCTGTGTCCCTCCATATCGGGGGAATGCTGGACCGGGTTTAACCCCGCCTTGAGGAACGCCGCGCTAGGGCCTTGGCATGGCGCGGCGTTCCCCCTCATCCGTAGACATGGCCTGGCGGCGCGAAAATGCGCGCGCCGGCGCAGCGCGATTTCGCAAGGTCGCGCTGCGCCGGCGGCGGACATTCAGCGGCCCGGCGCTGGTCTATGCGCTATGTCTGGGATTGCTGCTGGGACTGTATGGGCCGGGCTGGCTGACGGATATCAGGGCGCAATGGCCTGCACTGACGCGACCGATGGCGGCGCTGTCGCCCGCGCCTGCCGATATGCTGTCGGCAAAGTTCGGCTTTTGCCATTCGGGTGGCGGGACCAATTGCGTGGTCGACGGCGATACCTTCTGGTTCCGGGGCGAGAAATTCCGGATTTCCGATATCGACACGCCCGAAACGCACGGACCGCGCTGCGCAGAAGAAGCGCGGCTGGGTGCGCGGGCGACCACGCGGTTACAGGAACTGATGAACGCGGGCGCTTTCACGCTGGAGAGCGGCGCGCGTGACACCGACCGCTATGGGCGCAGCCTGCGGGTGGTGACGCGGGGCGGCCAGTCGATCGGCGGGATGCTGGTGGACGAAGGCCTGGCGCGCCCCTGGGAGGGAGCGCGCCGGCCCTGGTGCTGAGTCTTTTGCCGGCTAACGCCGGAGCGGCACCGGCCCGCACCCCCACCCGACCTCCCATTCAGGATACACTCTGTGGGCCGTCGGGTGGGGGT
>JBIIEH010000058.1:0-10747 GCA_044237945.1 Sphingobium sp.
GGGCGAGAAGATCGACATCATCCCCTGGTCGGAAGACACGGCGACCTTCGTCGTCAACGCCCTCCAGCCCGCGCAGGTCGCCCGCGTCGTCATCGACGAGGAGGAAGAGCGCATCGAGGTGGTCGTCCCCGACGATCAGCTGTCGCTCGCCATCGGTCGTCGCGGCCAGAATGTCCGCCTCGCCAGCCAGCTGACCGGCAAGGCGATCGACATCATGACCGAGGCTGACGCCAGCGAGAAGCGCCAGAAGGAATTCATCCAGCGCTCCGAAATGTTCCAGAACGAGCTGGACGTGGACGAGACCCTGTCGCAGCTGCTGGTGGCCGAGGGCTTTGGCGAGCTGGAAGAAGTCGCCTATGTCGAGATCGACGAACTGGCGAGCATCGAAGGCTTCGACGACGAACTGGCCGGCGAATTGCAGAGCCGCGCGCTCGAGGCTTTGGACCGTCGCGAGCAGGCCGCGCGCGAGGAGCGCACCAATCTGGGCGTCGAGGATGCGCTGGCTGAAATGCCGCACCTCACCGAGGCGATGCTGGTGACGCTGGGCAAGGCCGGCATCAAGACGCTGGACGACCTGGCCGACCTCGCCACCGACGAGCTGGTGCAGAAGAAGCGCGTCGATCCGCGTCGCCGCAAGACCGACGCCAATGAGGACAAGGGCGGCGTGCTCGCCCAGTACGGCCTCAGCGACGAGCAGGGCAATGAGATCATCATGGCCGCCCGCGCACACTGGTTCGAAGACGAGGAAGCGTAAGCAGCGATGCCATTCGTGGACATCAGACTGGCGGGAAGCGCCACGCGCGAGCAGAAATCGGCGATCGTCGCCGATGTCACGCGCTCGCTCGTGGAGCGGCTGGGCAAGAACCCGGCCGCCGTCCAGGTGGTGATTTCCGAGGTGTCGACGGAGAATTACGGCGCGGGCGGGATTTTGATTGCCGATCGCGCCGCGCCCTCTGTCCAAAGGGAGGACGCCAATGCTGCGGACACTCCCCGATGAGCGCATAAGGCTTCTATCCAGCGTCGGCTCGTCTTGCCTTCCTCGCACGGGGGAGGCGCAGTCATGACCGAACGCAAATGCATCCTGACCGGCGACCGCGCCGATCCCGACACGCTGATCCGCCTCGCCATCGGGCCGGAAGGCCAGGTTTTGCCTGACATCCGCGCCAAGGCGCCCGGTCGTGGCGCATGGATCGGCGTGTCGCGCGCCGATCTTGAAACCGCCATGGCGAAGGGCAAGCTGAAAGGCGCGCTGGCGCGATCGTTCAAGGACGGTTCGCTTGCCATTCCCGAAGACCTGGCCGACCGGATCGAAACCGGCCTGCGACAGGATCTGCTCAGCCGCCTTGGCCTCGAAGCCAAGGCGTCCATGCTGCTCACCGGATCGGAGAAGATCGACGTCGCCTGCCGCAAGGGGCAGGTGACGCTGCTGCTGCACGCGGCGGACGCGGCGGCCGATGGCAACCGCAAGCTGGACCAGGCTTTTCGCGTCGGTCAAGAGGCGGAAGGCACGGATCTTGCTGGTCTCGTCTTGCCTGTGGACCGGGAGGCCCTATCTATGGCAATGGGGCGGGACAATGTCGTCCATATCGCGGTGACCGACTCGCGGGCAGCTTCGCGCCTGCGGTCGGCCTTGGGCCGCTTGGAAAGCTATCTGGGTTGCGCTAACGGAGCGCCGGTGCAGGGGGAGCATGGCTCCGCCGATGCGTCGGCCGTTTAAGGCAGCATGATGATGTAAAAACAGTTTCAGGCGCCGACGGGCCTATCCGGTCGGAAGGATGAAGGGTTAAGTTCGATCATATGAGTGACAGCAAGGAAGACAAGCCGGTTCTGGGCCGCAAGCCGCTGGGCATCAAGCGGACCGTGGAATCCGGCCAGGTGCAGCAGCAGTTCAGCCATGGCCGCAAGAATACGGTCGTGGTCGAGGTGAAGCGGCGCCGCATCCTGGGCAAGCCGGGCGAAGGCGCCGGCGCTGCCCCCGTGGTCGCGCCCCAGCCCGATCCCACGCCCGCGCGCCCCGCCGCCGTGACGCCGCCGCCGGCCGCGCCGCAGCGCCCCGCGCCGCCTCCGCCGCCGGTTCAGCAGCAGCGCCCCGCGCCGCAGCCGTCGATGCTGTCGCGCAAGGAATTGCAGGAAAAGCTGCTGCGCGAAGCCGAAGAGGCCCGCATGGCCGCGCTCGAAGACGCGCGTCGCCGTGAGGACGCCGCGCGTCTGGCCGCCAGCGAGGAAGAAAAGCGCCGCGCCGAGGAAAACCGCCTGGCCGCCGAAGCGCCCGAGCCGGCCCCGGTCGAGGCGCCCGTTGCCGAAGCCCCCGCCGCGCCCGCGCCGGTCGAGGCTCCGCAGGCCGCCGCCGAAGCGCCGGCCGTCGAAGCCGTCGAGCAGCAGCCCGCCGCCACGACCGCCCCCACCACTGCCAATGTCGTGCCGCCGCCGCGCCGCTTCACGCCGGTCGCGCCGATCAAGCGCCCCGAGCCAGCCAAGCCCGACCGCGCCAAGAAGGGCGAGGACAATCGTCGCCAGTCCGGCAAGCTGACCGTCACCAAGGCGCTGAACGACGATGACAGCGCTCGCGCCCGCAGCCTCGCCGCGCTCAAGCGCGCCCGCGAAAAGGAAAAGCGTGCGCATTATTCGGGCGGCAAGCAGCAGCGTGAGAAGCAGTCGCGCGACGTGATCGTGCCCGAGAGCATCACGGTGCAGGAACTCGCCAACCGCATGGCCGAAAAGGGCGCGGACCTGGTGAAGGCCCTGTTCAAGATGGGCACCGCCGTCACGCTCAACCAGCCGATCGACCAGGATACGGCGGAGCTGCTGGTCGAGGAATTCGGCCACCGCATCCAGCGCGTGTCCGAAGCCGACGTCGAAATCGGCATGGAAGGCGAGGTCGACGCGGTCGAGACGCTCAAGCCCCGCGCCCCCGTGGTCACGATCATGGGCCATGTCGATCACGGCAAGACCAGCCTGCTGGACGCGCTGCGCGGCACGGACGTTGTCGCTGGCGAAAGCGGCGGCATCACCCAGCATATCGGCGCCTATCAGGTGACGACCAAGTCGGGCGACGTCATCACCTTCCTCGACACGCCGGGCCATGAGGCTTTTTCGGAGATGCGCGCGCGTGGCGCCAACGTCACCGACATCGTCATCCTGGTGGTGGCGGCCGATGACGGGCTGATGCCGCAGACGATCGAGGCGATCAACCACACCAAGGCGGCCGGCGTGCCGATGATCGTGGCGATCAACAAGAGCGACAAGCCCGAAGCGAACCCGCAGAAGGTGCGCGAGCGCCTGCTGGAGCATGAGATCGTGGTCGAGGACATGGGCGGCGACGTCCAGGACGTCGAAGTCTCCGCACTCAAGAAGACCGGACTCGACACGCTGATCGAGAAGATCCTGCTCCAGGCCGAACTGCTCGAACTGACCGCCAACCCCGATCGCGCGGCCGAAGGCAATGTCATCGAGGCGCAGCTGGACCGCGGCCGTGGCGCCGTCGCCACCGTGCTGGTACGCAAGGGCACGCTCAAGATCGGCGACACCTTCGTCATCGGTCAGGAAAGCGGCAAGGTGCGCGCGCTGATCGACGACAAGGGCAAGAATGTGAAGTCCGCCGGCCCCTCGACCCCGGTCGAAATCCTGGGCCTGTCGGGCGTCCCCATGGCCGGCGATCAACTGACCGTGGTGGAGAACGAGGCCCGCGCTCGCGAGGTCGCCGCCTATCGTCAGGAACAGGCGACGAAGAAGCGCACCACCAGTGCGCCGACCAGCTTCGAGCACATGTTCTCTGCGCTCAACACCACGGTTATCGAATATCCGGTGGTCATCAAGGGCGACGTGCAGGGTTCGGTCGAGGCGATCGTCAATTCGCTGAACCGCATCTCGACCGACGAGATCAAGGTGCGTATCCTGCATTCGGGCGTCGGCGCGATCACCGAGAGCGACGTAACGCTGGCTGCGGCCAGCCGCGCGCCGCTGATCGGCTTCAACGTGCGTCCCAATGCCAAGGCCCGGCCGCTGGCCGAGCGGGACAAGGTCAGCTTGCGTTATTATGACGTGATCTACGACCTGATCGAGGAAGTGCGCAACGAAATGGCGGGCCAGCTCGCCCCGGAACGCATCGAAACGATCGTCGGCCGCGCCGAAATCCTTCAGGTCTTCCCGGCCGGCAAGAAGGACAAGGCGGCGGGCCTGCTCGTCATGGACGGCATCATCCGCAAGGGCCTCAACGCCCGCCTCACCCGCAACGACGTCATCGTTTCGCGCACCACCATCTCGTCGCTGCGGCGCTTCAAGGACGACGTGTCCGAAGTTCGCGCCGGCATGGAGTGCGGCGCGATGCTCAGCGACACGAACGACATCAAGGTCGGCGACACGCTCGAACTGTTCGAGGTCGAGGAGCGCGTGCGGACGCTGTGATGCCCTGAAAAGCCCCTCCCTTCGAAGGGAGGGGTTGGGGTGGGTGGCGAGCGTAGCGAGCCTTGCTCCATCTCGACAGGGCAGACGTGCCGCTGACGCGGCGCACCCACCCCCAGCCCCTCCCTTGGAAGGGAGGGGGGAGTTTAGGCTATGGCCCAGCAATCCGAAGGCCCCTCCGTCCGCCTGTTGCGTGTGGGCGAGCAGGTGCGCCATATCCTGTCCGACATCCTCCAGCGCGGCGACGTGCATGACGATGTGCTGGCCAGCCACGTCGTGAGCGTCACCGAAGTGCGCATGTCCCCCGACCTGCGCCACGCGACCGTCTTCATCAAATCACTGCTGGGGCAGGACGAGGAAGCGGTGCTCAAGGCGCTGCGCACCAACACCGCCTATCTCCAGCGCGAAGTCGCCAGCCGCATGCGCCTCAAATACGCCTCGAAACTCAAATTCCTGGCGGACGAGAGTTTTGACGAGGGCAGCCACATCGACAAGCTGCTGCGCGACCCCAAGGTGGCGCGGGATCTGGAAGCGCCTGAAGCGGAGGATTGAGATGTCCGTCGTCGGCCGCAGGTTTCGAGCATATGTGGCGACGATTGCGATGTTAGGTCTGGTGACTGCATGTGGCCAGTCCCCTGCGTTGCCGGACCCGACACAGGGGCAGGCGGCGATCCGCGCCATTCTACAGGCTGAACCGGATATTCTGCTTCAACGCTTGGCTTGGGAGTCGGCTGACGGTGACGGGCGCAAGGCCGAACAACTTGTAAAGGACTTCAAGGCGCGGGGCGGCGTAGCGGACTCGCTCTGTTTCTCCGCAACGCTTGGCAGGCAGCTTGAATCTATGGGGCCGCGAGGAGGCGTGTGGGATTGGCTCAGCGCTTTTTGGCGCGAGCCGTCCGACTGGCGCGCACTTGATGGTCAATCGTTGGAGCGTGGTGAGCGTCGCAAATTCGATCGCCTCGAAGAGAGGGCTACGGCGACCCCGCCAAAATTTGCGCCGTTCCAGATTGATCGAAAATGGCTTCCCGCCGGTGCGCGGCTGGCGACCGCTTATGATGACCAAAAATGCCCTTTCCAGACGCGATATTCGTTGCCGGGTTTTGTGGACGACTATCTTGTTGTCGATGTCGGAAGCGCCTTCGGCATCTTGGCCAGCGGCGAACTGCGCGTCTATCGCTGGACGGGCAAAGGCTGGCTGCTGGTTGCCCGACGTGAATCTTGGATAGCGTAAAGGGGGTAGTCCTAATGCGCGCAGCGGCGCGCAGAACGATGACGAGGATTGAAGGTCGTTCGCGGAACGCTTCAACTGTTGATCGCTCGGGCTTTAGCGATGAGGTTCGCAAGCGCCTCATCCGGCGTGTCGCCGACTGCAATCCATGATGCAGGCTCGCCCCAGAAGAGCGCCGCATCCAGATCGCTGGCTGCCGGGCCATTTCCGTCCATGATCCATGCGACGCGCGCGACCCCATCGACATTTTCGTCTGCGGCGCCGATCGCGAGCCATGCGCCGCCACTGTAGACGCCGTTATAGCGATCTTGGATCAGTATAACGGGATAGGTCTGCGGTGGCGGATGCATCGGGCGACAGGATCACGGTTGAGGGCTATCACCCGATCATCGCTAAGGCTATGAAACCGCACAAGGCAGATTTCGGGAATTTAGTCCATGTTGAAGGTTTCTGTTGCGGTAGCCATGACGGCCATCCTCGCGGCTTCACCCGCCCTCGCCAAAGACCCCGCCATCCACCCCGCCGTCATCACTGACACCGCGCCGGACGCCGCCAACCCCGCCGGCATGAGCGCCTTCGTCCTGCCCGCGCAGAACGGCGCGATGAACGCGGTCCTGTACACCCCCGCCGGCCCCGGCCTGCATCCCGTGCTGCTTCTCCTCCACGGCTTCCCCGGCAACGAGCAGAATCTCGACCTCGCGCAGGCCGCCCGCCGCGCCGGGTGGAATGTGCTGACGCTGCACTATCGTGGCTCCTGGGGCAGCCCTGGCGCCTTCTCCTTCACCAGCGCCGCTCAGGACGCCGCCACCGCATTGGCCTTCCTGAAGGACCCCGCCACCGTCGCGAAATACCGCATCGACACCAGCGCGATCGTGGTCGCCGGGCACAGTATGGGCGGCTTCATGGCGGCGGATGCAGCGGCGTCCGACCCGCGCGTCGCCGGCCTGTTCCTGATCGACCCGTGGGACCCGGCGCAGACCGTCGCCGGCCTCTCGACGCCGCAGGGCGAGGCCGACTGGAAGGCCGAAGTCGCCTCCGACCTGCCGCCGCTCGCCGGCGCGACCTATGAAAGCCTGACCGGCGAGATCAAGGCGGACGGCGAGCATTTCGATCTCGGTCGCCGCCTCGTCGGCTATGGCCGTCGCCCGCTCAGCATTCTCGGCGCAGAGCGCGGCATCGGCGCGATGGCGCGCAAGGTCGCCGCCGACGCGCAATCGACCAATCCCGACGCGCGCCTTTCCGTCTGGCCCACGGACCACAGCTTCAACGACAAGCGCATCGCGCTCGCCGACGCCCTGGTGCGCTTCCTCAAGCAGATCGCTCCCATGGCGCGCTGATGGCGAAACTCTATTTCTACTACTCGTCGATGAATGCGGGCAAATCGACGACCCTGCTGCAATCCAGCTTCAACTATCGCGAGCGCGGCATGGCGACCATGCTGTGGACCGCCGCGATCGACGATCGCTATGGAGCCGGCCGCATCGCCTCGCGCATCGGGCTGGAGGCGGACGCGCATCTGTTCGATCCCGATATCGACATGCACGCCGTCATCACCGCCCAGCACGCCGCGACCCCGCTCGCCTGCGTGCTGGTGGACGAGGCGCAGTTCCTCACCGCGCGCCAAGTCTGGCAACTCGCCCGCATCTGCGACAGCGGCGGCGTTCCCGTGCTGTGCTACGGCCTGCGCACCGACTTCCAGGGCGCATTGTTCGAAGGCAGCGCGCATCTGCTCGGCCTTGCCGACACGCTGAGCGAGATCAAGACGATCTGCGATTGCGGGCGCAAGGCGATCATGAACCTGCGCGTGGACGGGCAGGGCAGGGCGATCCGCGACGGCGCGCAGACGGAGATCGGCGGCAATGACCGTTACGTGGCGCTTTGCCGCCGCCATTTCACGGAGCAGATGGATGGCTGACAGCACGCCCCGCACCCGCTAAGGCGCGCCGCCATGCACGGCTGGATCATCCTCGACAAACCGCACGGCCTCGGCTCCACCCAGGCGGTGAGCGCGGTCAAGCGCGCCCTGCGCGACGCGGGCGTGCCAAAGCCCAAGGTCGGCCATGGCGGCACGCTCGATCCGCTGGCGACCGGCGTGCTGCCGATCGCGGTTGGGGAGGCGACGAAGCTGGCCGGCCGCATGCTCGACAGCGACAAGATCTACGACTTTACGATTTGCTTCGGCGCGCAGACCGACACGCTCGATCTGGAGGGGAAGGTCATCGCGACCAGCGACGTCCGCCCGACGCTCGAGCAGCTGGAGGCGATCCTGCCCCGCTTCACCGGGGCGATCGAGCAGGTCCCGCCCGCCTACAGCGCCATCCTGATCGACGGCCAGCGCGCCTATGACCTCGCCCGCAAGGGGGAGGCGGTGGAGATGAAGACGCGGGGGGTGATCATTCATCGACTTGCACTTTCCCTCCCCCCTGGGGGGGAGGATAGCGCAGCTTGCTCGCGAAGCGGGCTAGCGGAGCTTGGAGAGGGGGGGCGCGCGTCCTCCCCCTCTCCAACTCCGGCTAGGCAGCAAGCTGCCAAGCCTTCATATCCTCCCCCCCGAGGGGGAGGAGTTGAAGACATCACCTTCACCGCCCATGTCTCGAAGGGCACCTATATCCGCTCCCTCGCCCGCGATATCGCGCTCGCCCTCGGCACGGTCGGCCATGTCACCATGCTCCGCCGTATCAAGGCCGGCCCGTTCACCCTGGAAACCGCGATTTCGCTGGACAAACTGCGCGATGCTGCTAGGGAGCGCGCCATCGGCGAGCTTATGCTCCCGTTGACGGCGGGGCTGGACGACATCCCGGCTCTCCCCGTCTCTCCCGATGATGCGCTGAAACTCCGTCAGGGGAAGGTGCTCATGGGGACACCGCACACAGGTCTCATGCTGGCGCTGGAGGGGGAAACCCCGGTTGCGCTCGTGGAGGCGGCCCAGGGAGAAATCCGGGTGGTGCGCGGCTTCAACCTGATGTCGAGGGAAGACGACTAGATGACGATTACCGCCGAGCGCAAGGACGCGCTGATCAAGGAACATGCCCGCGCCGAAGGCGACACCGGCTCGCCGGAAGTCCAGGTTGCGATCCTCTCGGAGCGCATTGCGAACCTGACCGAGCATTTCAAGGGCCACCACAAGGACAATCACAGCCGCCGTGGCCTGCTGATGATGGTGAACAAGCGTCGTTCGCTGCTCGACTATCTCAAGAAGAAGGATGAGGGCCGCTATACCGACCTCATCGCCAAGCTGGGCCTTCGCAAGTAAGGTTCCACGAAAGGGACGGCCCCCATGCGGGGCCGTTTCTGATTCTGAAACATGGCGCCGGGCAATCCGGCACGGCGGCATGAGGGGATATCCCCACCCCCGTTCGGGCTGAGCGAAGTCGAAGCCCTGCACTGAGCACAGCGAAGTGAGCTTCGCCTCCGCTCAGCAAAGCCCTTCGACAAGCTCAGGGCGAACGGTTTGAGGAGTTCGCTCCTCATTCATGGGCCACCCGGCCCAACAAAGGCCCCGCCCGGCAATAGGGCCAGGCGGGCGAAGGAAATGAACCTATGTTCGACGTAAAGAAAGTATCCATCGAGCTGGCCGGCAAGACGCTGACCCTCGAAACCGGCCGTATCGCGCGTCAGGCTGACGCCGCCGTGCTGGCCACCTATGGCGAAACCGTGGTGCTGTGCGCCGTGACCGCCGCCAAGTCGGTGAAGGAAGGCCAGGACTTCTTCCCGCTGACCGTCCACTATCAGGAAAAGTATAGCGCGGCCGGCCGCATCCCGGGCGGCTTCTTCAAGCGTGAGCGTGGCGCGACCGAAAAGGAAAC
Source organism: Sphingobium sp. (assembly GCA_044237945.1). GTDB lineage: Bacteria > Pseudomonadota > Alphaproteobacteria > Sphingomonadales > Sphingomonadaceae > Sphingobium. The sequence goes on from JBIIEH010000058.1 coordinate 9,436, forward strand.
GCTGGTTTCCCGCCTGATCGACCGCCCGATCCGCCCGCTGTTCCCCGAAGGCTTCTACAACGAGATCAACGTCATCGCTCAGGTCATGAGCTTCGACGGTGAGAGCGAGCCGGACATCGTCGCGATGATCGCCGCTTCGGCCGCGCTGACCCTGTCGGGCGTGCCCTTCATGGGTCCGATCGGCGCGGCGCGCGTCGGCTACAAGGACGGCGAATATCAGCTGAACCCGTCGCTCGACGAAGTGAAGACCGGCGAACTCGACCTGGTCGTCGCCGCCACCCATGACGCGGTCATGATGGTGGAATCGGAAGCCAAGGAACTGTCGGAAGACGTGATGCTGGGCGCCGTTCTCTTCGCGCATGATGCGTCGAAGAAGATCGTCGAAGCCATCATCAAGCTCGCCGAGAAGGCCGCGAAGGACCCGTGGGACGTCGCCAAGGGCGACAATCTCGACGACCTCAAGAAGAAGCTCAAGAAGCTGATCGGCAAGGACATCGCCGCCGCCTACAAGCTGACCGACAAGTCGGCCCGCTCCAACGCGCTGAACGAGACGCGCGCCAAGGCGAAGGAAATGTTCGCGAAGGACGGCCTGGACGCCCAGACCGTGATGGCCGGCATCAAGCTGACCAAGAAGCTGGAAGCCGAAATCGTCCGCACCGCCATCCTCAAGGACGGGCAGCGCATCGACGGCCGCACCACCACGCAGATCCGCCCGATCGAGGCGATGGTCGGCTTCCTGCCGCGCACCCATGGTTCGGCGCTGTTCACCCGTGGCGAGACGCAGTCGATCTGCACCACCACGCTGGGCACCAAGGACGCCGAGCAGATGATCGACGGCCTCACTGGCCTGCACTATGAGCGCTTCATGCTGCACTACAACTTCCCGCCCTATTCGGTCGGTGAAGTGGGCCGCTTCGGCGCGCCGGGTCGTCGCGAAGTCGGTCATGGCAAGCTCGCCTGGCGCGCGCTGCACCCCGTGCTGCCGACCAAGGACGAGTTCCCCTACACCATCCGCGTCCTCTCCGACATCACCGAGTCCAACGGCTCGTCGTCGATGGCGACGGTGTGCGGCGGTTCGCTCTCGATGATGGACGCCGGCGTCCCCCTGAAGCGCCCGGTCTCCGGCATCGCTATGGGCCTGATCCTGGAAGGCAAGGACTACGCCGTCATCAGCGACATCCTGGGCGACGAGGATCACCTGGGCGACATGGACTTCAAGGTCGCCGGCACGTCCGAAGGCATCACCACGATGCAGATGGACATCAAGGTTGCCGGCATCACGCAGGAAATCTTCGAAGTCGCGCTGCGTCAG
>JBIIEH010000063.1:0-2844 GCA_044237945.1 Sphingobium sp.
ATGCCGGGGATTGCCCAGATATTTTTCCATGTAGACGGTGTCGTCGCCGAACGCAGCCTTCGCCTCGCTGCCGGCCTGCGCCATCAGCGTCTCCAGCTGATCCTCGTCCGGCACCACCTTCATGCCGCGCCCGCCGCCGCCGCTCGCCGCCTTGATCAGCACCGGATAGCCGATCTGCGCAGCGATCGCCTTCGCTTCCTCGACGCTGGTGATCGCGCCGTCCGACCCCGGAACCAGCGGCAGGCCCAGCGCGCCGGCGGTGCGCTTGGCCTCCACCTTGTCGCCCATGGTGCGGATATGCTCGGGCTTGGGACCCACGAAGGCGATGCCATGCGCTTCCACGATCTCGGCGAACTGCGCATTTTCCGACAGGAAACCATAGCCCGGATGGATCGCGTCCGCGCCGCTGATCTCGGCCGCCGAAATGATCGCCGCGACGTTCAGATAGCTGTCGCGCGCGGCCGGCGGCCCGATGCAGATGGCTTCGTCGGCCAGCCGCACATGCATCGCGTCGGCGTCGGCGGTGGAATGCACCGCGACCGTCTTGATGCCCATTTCGTGGCAGGCGCGGTGGATGCGCAGGGCGATCTCGCCCCGGTTGGCGATCAGCAGCTTCTTAATGGCCATGCGTTCGGGCGCCTTATTCGATCACGACGAGCGGCTGGTCATATTCGACCGGCTGGCCGTTATCGACCAGCACCGCCTTCACGGTGCCGGCGACGGGCGCGGGGATGGCGTTCATCACCTTCATCGCCTCGACGATCAGCAGCGTGTCGCCGGCCTTCACGGTCGATCCCACGCGCACGAACGGCGTCGCGCCCGGATCGGCGGAAAGATAGGCGGTGCCCACGATCGGCGACTTGACCTGCGTGCCCGCGACAGTCGCAGCCTCCACCGCAGCCGCAGGAGCAGCCGCAACCGGCGCGGCCGGCGCAGCAGCCGCCGGAGCCGCGATATAGGCCGGCGCGATGCCGTTGCCGCTCACCTTGCGGGCGACGCGGATCTTGCGATCGCCGTCCTCGACCTCGATCTCGGTCAGGTTCGTATCGTCGAGCAGCGCCGCCAGCTCGCGCACCAGCGAAACGTCGACCTGCATTGCGCCCTTTTCTGTGTCGCTCATCTTATGTCCTCAAGCGATTTTTGCGTTAACCGCCAGCGCCTAGGCACCTTTGGCCTCAAGTGCAACTTTTTGCGATGCAGCAGGGAGCCGTAGCGCCCATTCACAGCTCCAGCGCAGCCTCCAGCGCCAGCATATAGGACATCGCGCCAAAGCCCGCGACCGTGCCCTTGGCAGCCATGCCGACATAGCTTTTGTGGCGGAAAGGCTCGCGCGCATGCGGGTTGGACAGGTGTATCTCGATCACCGGGACGGTCACGCCCTTGATCGCATCATGCAGCGCGATCGACGTGTGCGTCAGCCCGCCCGGATTGATCAGCACGGCATGCGCGCCCTCGACATGCGCCTCCTGGATCCAGTCGATCAGATGGCCCTCATGGTTCGACTGGCGGAAATCGATCTCGACATGGGCGCGCGTCGCCGCGTCCTCCATGCGCTCGGCGATGTCGTCCAGCGTGTCATAGCCATAGATTTCCGGCTCGCGCGTCCCCAGCATGTTGAGGTTCGGCCCGTTCAGCACATAGATTTTGCGCGCGTCCGTCATCTCATCGCCCTTCCCATGTTGCGGCGGGCGGCGGAGCGCCCCTATATGCCGCCGCAACCTTTAGCCCCACGCATCGCGCCAAGTCGAGATGCGCTGTCCTTGTCCTTGAAGGGGGAACGCCCTTGAACGCCGATCACACCATCTCCATCCACATCAACGGCGAGCATCGGCGGGTGCGCGCCGGCCTGACGCTGGCCGAACTGGCCAGCGAACTCGGCTTCGTGCCGGAAAAGATCGCGGTGGAGCGCAATCTGGAGGTGGTGCCCCGCTCGACGCTCAAGGACGTGCTGGTGGCCGATGGCGACGAACTGGAAATCGTCCACTTCGTTGGTGGCGGCGACGTCAGTGCGCTTGGGGACGACAGCTGGACGGTGGCAGGCAAGACCTACAAGTCCCGCCTGATCGTCGGCACCGGCAAGTACAAGGGCTTCGAGCAGAATGCCGCCGCCGTCGCCGCCTCCGGCGCAGAAATCGTGACCGTCGCGGTCCGCCGCGTGAACGTGTCCGATCCCAACGCGCCGATGCTGACCGACTATATCGACCCCAAAAAGATCACCTATCTCCCCAACACCGCCGGCTGCTTCACTGGCGAGGAAGCGATCCGCACCCTGCGTCTGGCGCGCGAGGCGGGCGGCTGGGACCTCGTCAAGCTGGAGGTGCTGGGCGAAGCGCGCACCCTCTATCCCGACATGGTCGAAACCCTGCGCGCCACCGAAGTCCTCGCGAAAGAGGGCTTCAAGCCCATGGTCTACTGCGTCGACGATCCGATCGCGGCAAAGCGCCTGGAGGATGCCGGCGCCGTCGCCATCATGCCGCTGGGCGCGCCGATCGGCTCGGGCCTCGGCATCCAGAACCGCGTCACCATCCGCCTGATCGTGGAGGGCACGAAGCTGCCCGTGCTGGTCGATGCAGGCGTCGGCACCGCATCCGAAGCGGCGCAGGCGATGGAGCTGGGCTGCACCGGCGTGCTCATGAACACCGCCATCGCCGAGGCGAAGGACCCGGTGCTGATGGCCGCCGCGATGAAGGCGGGCGTGGAGGCAGGCCGCATGGCCTATCGCGCCGGCCGCATGGGCAAGCGGATGTACGCCGACCCGTCCAGCCCGCTCGCCGGGCTTATTTAAGGCGCCTCACGGCGCAGCCGCACCGGCCCGCACCCCCACCCGACCGCCCACAGAGTGTA
>JBIIEH010000040.1:0-36263 GCA_044237945.1 Sphingobium sp.
CGCCCTCGCCCGACACGTCGCGGGTGATCGACGGGTTTTCGGCCTTGCGGCTGATCTTGTCGATCTCGTCGATGTAGACGATGCCGCGCTGCGCCTTCTCGACATTATAGTCGGACGCCTGGAGCAGCTTGAGGATGATGTTCTCCACGTCCTCGCCGACATAGCCGGCTTCGGTCAGCGTGGTCGCGTCGGCCATGGTGAAGGGCACGTCGAACGTCTTGGCCAGCGTCTGCGCCAGCAGCGTCTTGCCGCAGCCGGTCGGACCCACGAGCAGGATGTTCGACTTGGCCAGCTCCACCTCGCCCGGCTTGGAGCCGTGGTTCAGGCGCTTGTAGTGGTTATGAACCGCAACCGACAGGACGCGCTTGGCCCGGCTCTGGCCGATGACATAATCGTCCAGCACATCGCAGATTTCCTGCGGGGTCGGCACGCCGCCATCCTTCTTGCCGACGAGACCGCCCTTGGCCTCCTCGCGGATGATGTCGTTGCACAGTTCCACGCACTCATCGCAGATGAACACCGTAGGCCCTGCGATCAGCTTGCGCACCTCATGCTGCGATTTGCCGCAGAACGAGCAGTACAGCGTGCTTTTAGAATCGGAGCCGGTCAACTTGGTCATTCGTTCATCTCTCTTTCCCGCGGCCGGCCTTGCCCCTGATGCCGCCGGGAATATGCTGGTCCAAAGCGCATCCTAAACCGCGGTACATCATCTCCACAAGGGAAGAGTGACGCACCACGGTAAAGATCGGCTTTAGCTCTCGGTCGATTCCGCCGCCATGGGCCGCTTGTCGAACACTTCGTCGACCAGGCCGAACGCCTTGGCTTCGTCCGCTTCCAGGAAGGTGTCGCGGTCCATCGCCTTTTCGACGGCTTCCAGCGTCTGGCCGGTGTACTTCACGTACAGGTCGTTGAGGCGACGGCGGATGCGCAGGATTTCCTTGGCCTGGATCTCGATGTCGGACGCCATGCCCTGCGCGCCGCCCGAGGGCTGGTGCACCATGATGCGGGCGTTCGACAGCGCGATGCGCTTGCCCGGCTCGCCGGCGGCCAGCAGGAAGCTGCCCATCGACGCGGCCTGGCCGATGCACACGGTGCCGACCTGCGGACGGATATATTTCATCGTGTCGTGGATCGCCATGCCAGCCGTCACCACGCCGCCGGGCGAATTGATGTACATCCAGATGTCCTTCTTCGGATTTTCCGATTCCAGGAACAGCAGCTGCGCGACGATCAGCGAGGCCATATGGTCCTCGACCTGGCCGGTGACGAAGATGATCCGCTCGCGCAGCAGGCGCGAATAGATGTCGAAGCTGCGCTCACCGCGGTTCGACTGCTCGATGACGATGGGAACCAGCGCGGCCATGGGATCATGCATGATGTCGGTCATTGTGCTCTTTCAGGGATGATTGTCTTTGCCCGCGCCCTACATCGGCACAAAAGGCGAATGGTTCAAGGGGGGACTGCCAAGGGACTGGAAGCGCCCCCCGCCCTTCAGTCGCGGCGCGCGAAATCCGACGGCGCGCGGAAAGCGAGATAGGACAGGCGCCGCACCTCGCGCCGGCCGCGCACGACGGTGTCGAGGATGAGACCGCACATAGCGCTGAGCGTCGCCAGAATCATCAGGCCGGTCACCAGGATCGCGGTCGGGAAGCGCGGGACGAGGCCGGTCTGCGCATAGGTGATGACCAGCGGTGCAGCCAGGCCCAGCGCCAGCACGGCCAGCGCGGCGGCGATAATGCCGAAGAACAGGACCGGCCGCTCGATGCGATAGAGGGTGATGATCGTTTTCAGGATGCGCCAGCCGTCGCGATAGGTGGAAAGCTTGCTTTCCGATCCCTCCGGGCGCGCGCCATAGACGGTCATGACTTCGGCGACCGGCATGGCGAGTTCGAGCGCATGGACGCTGATCTCGGTCTCGATCTCGAAACCAGCGGACAACACCGGGAAGCTCTTGACGAAGCGGCGCGAGAAGACGCGATAGCCGGACAGAATGTCGGTGAAGCTGCGGCCGAACAGTTGCTTGAGCAGGCTGGTCAACGCCCAGTTGCCGAAGCGGTGGCCCTTGCGATAGGCGGCTTCCACCTCGTCCTTGCGGCACCCCACGACCATGTCGAGATTGTCCTCCAGCATGGCGGCGATCATCGCCGGGGCGGCGGCGGCCTCATAGGTCGCGTCGCCATCGGCCATGATGTAGATGTCCGCGTCCACGTCCGCGAACATGCGGCGCACGACATGGCCCTTGCCCTGCTGCGCCACGCGGCGGACGATCGCGCCGGCGGCGGCGGCGAGTTCGCGGCTGCCGTCGGTCGAGTTGTTGTCGAACACATAGATGTCGGCATGGGGCAGTGCGCGGCGGAAATCCTCCACCGTCTGCACGATCGCGCCGGCCTCATTATAGCAGGGCAGGATCACCGCGACCTGCGGCGCACCGATGCCGCCGTTCGCGTCCACCGCCGGAAATGCCTTCATGCCCGTCAAGACCCCTGCCTTTTGTATCGTCCGCCGACATGGACCATGATGATTAAGATTTCATCCGCCATATGAAAAGCGCCCGCGCTTCCGGCGGGAAGGCGGGCGCTCTTTTCGCGTCTGGCGATCAGCCTTATTCGGCTTCGGCCTTCTTCTTGGCCGGGGCCTTCTTCTTGGGCTTCTCCTCAGCGGCAGCTTCCTCGGCCGGAGCCTCGGCAGCGGCCTTCTTGGCGGGAGCCTTCTTCTTCGGCTTTTCCTCGACCGCTTCCTCGGCCTTCACCTCTTCAGCGGGAGCCTCTTCGGCCTTGGCCTTCTTGGGAGCGGCCTTCTTCTTGGGCTTCTCGTCATGGTCGTGATCGTGGCCGCAGTCGGGGCCGTGGACGTGGGGCTTGATCTCGCCTTCCTCGCCGGCTTCGATCGCGGCTTCCAGCTCTTCACGGGTCACGACCTTGTCGGTCACTTCCGCCTTGCCGAACAGGAAGTCGACGACCTTGTCCTCATAGAGCGGTGCGCGCAGTTGGGCGGCGGCCATCGGGTCCTGGCGGACATACTGGACGAAGCGCTCGCGGTCCTGCGGACCATATTGCTGCGCGGCCTGCATGATCAGGCGGTTCATTTCCTGGTCCGACACGGTGACGCCATTGGCCTGACCGATTTCGGAGAGCAGCAGGCCCAGACGGACGCGGCGAACGGCGATCGAACGATAATCGTCCTTCTCCGCCTCCATTTCCGCCAGCGCGGCGGCCGGGTCGGCCTCGTGACCGGCTTCATGCTCCAGCTGCGCCCAGATCTGGCCGAACTCGGCCTCGACCATGCTCGGCGGCACGTCGAAATCATGGGCTTCGGCCAGCTGGTCGAGCAGCTTGCGCTTCATATAGGTGCGCGTCAGGCCGTTATGCTCCTGCTCGATCTGGCCCTTGAGCAACTCCTTGAGCTTGTCGAGACCTTCCAGACCCAGCGACTTGGCGAACTCGTCATCCAGCTTGGGCTTATCGGCGTCCAGCACGGCCTTGACGGTGATGTCGAAGGTCGCGGCCTTGCCGGCCAGATGGGCGGCGCCGTAGTCCTCGGGGAAGGTCACGTCGATGACCTTCTCGTCGCCCTTCTTGACGCCGGTCAGCTGCTCTTCGAAGCCGGGGATGAACTGGCCCGCGCCCAGCTTCAGGCGGATGTCCTCGGCGCTGCCGCCCTCGAACGCTTCGCCGTCGACCTTGCCGACGAAGTCGATCAGCAGGGTGTCGCCGTCCTTCGCCTTGTGCTTGGCGTCATGCTCTTCCAGCGCGCCCTGCTGCGAGGCGATGCGGCCGGCGGCGGCGTCGACTTCGCTCTCGGCGATATCGACGGTCAGGCGCTCGAGCTTCAGGCCCTCAATGCTGGGGGCGGCGATTTCGGGGAGCACTTCCAGCTCGACCTTGACCTCGGCGTCGCTGCCGAACTCGAAGCCTTCGTCCAGCTCGACCGAGGGCTGCATCGCGGGGCGCAGCTTGTTGTCGGCGATCAGCTTCTGGATGCTTTCCTGAATCGAGCTGTTGAGCGCGTCGCGCTGAAGGCTCTCGCCGTGCATCTTCTTGACCAGATTGACCGGCACCTTGCCGGGGCGGAAACCGGGCATGCGCACCTGCGGCGCGATGGTGGCGACTTCCTTGTCCACGCGGGCGTCGAGATCCTTCGACGTGATCGTGACGGTGTAGGCGCGCTTCAGGCCCTCGTTCAAGGTCTCGACAGTGTGCATCTTCTCTCTCAACGGCTTTCTAAGCTGGAATCTGAATGGCCTGCGATGCAGGGCGCGGGGCATATACTGGTGCGGGCGAAGGGACTCGAACCCCCACATCTTGCGATACCAGAACCTAAATCTGGCGCGTCTACCAGTTTCGCCACGCCCGCATCGGTCGCCGGAAGCGCGCGGCATAGAGAAAAGCGTTCGGGGAGGCAAGGCAGTATGAGTCGCCGCATGGATGCGGAACCGCCGCTCCATCCTGCGCGTCTGGCACAGTATAACGCGAAGGACCCCCATCATGGCCACCCAGCCCGACCCCGGCCCCGACGGCCTGCCGCCGCCCGACACCATCGAGCCGCAGTCGCCGCCGGAAACGCCGCCGCCCGCCACGCCGGACGAGACACCGGCGGGCGAGCCGCCCGAGATCATCCCGCCGAATCCGGACTTCGATCAGCCCGACAGCGCGCCCGCAGAGATCCCCGCGACCCCGGACTGAGTTATCCACAGGCTTATCCACAGCTCTGTCGACAGGCATGCGCCATGCTTGTCGGACATTTTTGCCACTATGACGGATTCGTTAAAGCCGGCGCTGGACAGCACCCTGATTCCATGATTGATTGGTTCCCACAGTCACAAAAAAAATAAATGTCGGAGAGGCACGGCTGACAAAACAAGGGGGTCGACGTGCAACGGGTTCGCGCCAAGCTGGAATGGTTCAAGACGGTCATATTGCCCCATGAGGCGGCATTGCGTGGTCGTCTGCGCCGCATATTGTCGTCCACGCATGAGCTGGACGATATGGTCGCGGAGGTTCTGACCCGCGCCTATGCGACGGAGAACTGGGAAAACGTCACCACCGGCCGCGCCTATCTCTTCACCATTGCCCGCAATCTCGTCATCGACGCCGCCCGCCGCAACAAGGTGGTGAGCTTTGAAACGATCGCCGACGCGGAGTTGTTGCAGGGCGACTATAATGTCGAAGCGCAGCTGCATGCGCGCGAAGCACTTCGCCAGGTCGAGGCGATCGTCGATTCGCTGCCGACCCAGTGCCGCCGCGTCTTCATTCTTCGCCGCATTCACGAAAAATCCATGGCGGAAATAGCGGACGAGATGTCTCTGTCCGTTTCCACTATTGAAAAACATCTGGCCAAGGCGATCGGCATCGTTATGCGGGCTTGGTCAGAGCGTGAGGAAACGGATTTCGAGCGTGCAGGTGTCGGCGCCACCAGGATCGGGAACGGGCTGCATGGATCGGCCATCGGCGGATCGGGACGCGATCGCGGCGGAAGCCGCGCGCCTGCTGGCCAGGCTTAACAGCGATCCGACACCACAAGACGAACTGGACGCCTGCCGCTGGATCGATGAAGATCCGCGGCACGCCGTCGCGTTCGCCCAGGCGGAGGCCGCATGGGAAGTATCCGAGCGGCTGAAGAGCGCCGCTGCGGAAGTCAACCTGCCGCCTCTGGAGGTCATCGCCGACGAGGAGGCGCAGCGCCGCCTGTCCCGGCACATCATGATCGCCGCCGGCATCGCGGTGCTGTTGTTCATGATCGCCGCGATCGTGACGGTGCGCACCTTCAACGGCATCGAGCGCTATGAGACCGGCGTCGGCGAAATTCGCGACATCGCGCTGGAGGACGGCTCCAGGCTGCACCTCAACAGCGATAGCGAGGTCGAGGCGCGCTTCACCGACAATGGCCGCCGCGTCCGCATATTGAAGGGCGAGGCCAGCTTCGACATCGCCCATGACAAGGCGCGTCCATTCGACGTGGAGGCGCGGTCGGCCGTGATCCGCGCGGTCGGCACCGCGTTCAACGTGCGGCTGCGCCCCTCCACCGTCGAGCTGACCGTGACGCAGGGCACGGTATCGGTGCGGTCGGGCGGCAGCGAGATGGAGAAGGTCGCTGCCGGATCGGGCGCGGTGATCCGCCCGCGCGCGGTGGCCTTGACCAAGCTCGGCCCCAAGCTGATCGACCAGCGCACCGCCTGGCGCGAGCAGATGGTCGAACTGGACGGCGAGACCATCGAGCAGGCGGCGAGCGAGTTCAACCGTTACCGCGCGACCCCGATCCTGATCGGCGACACGCGGGTGTCGGCGCTACGCATCGGCGGGCGCTTCCGCATCAACGACAGCAAGGAATTTCTTTCCGCGCTCCAGATGAGCCTGCCGGTCCGGGCCGTGAATGGCGAGGATGGGTCGGTGATGCTGCTCTATCGCGATGACGAGGGTAGCGAGTAGCGCGGGCCACGCGGCGCCCTAGCCCAGCAATTCCCGCACCAGATCGGGCACCAGCAGGCTTGCCGGCCCCATGCGGCTTTCCTCAAACAGGCTGCTGCCGGCGGACGGCTCCAGATTGAGTTCCAGCGTTCGCGCTCCGGCATGCGCCGCCGTCTGCACGAAGCCCGCCGCCGGATAGACCGCGCCAGACGTGCCGATCGACACAAACAGGTCGGCGCTCTCCAGCGCTTCGTAGATGCGCTCCATCTCATAGGGCATCTCGCCGAAGAACACGATGTCGGGGCGCAGATGCGGGCCGCTACAGCCCGAGCAGACCGCGCCCGGTGGCAGCGATTCGGCCCAGGCAACTGCCTTGCCGCAGGCCGCGCACAGCGCCGACTTCAGCTCGCCATGCATGTGCAGCAGCCGCTTGGCCCCTGCCCGCTCGTGCAGATCATCGACATTCTGCGTGACGATCAGCAGGTCGCCCGGCCAAGCGGCGTCCAGCGCGGCCAGCGCCTGATGCGCGGCATTCGGCGCGACTTCGGCCAGTTTCGCGCGACGCTCGTCATAGAAGCGATGCACAAGGTCGGCGTCGCGCGCCAACGCTTCGGGCGTGCAGACATCCTCGACGCGATACCCTTCCCACAGCCCGTCCGGCCCGCGAAAGGTGGCGAGGCCCGATTCGGCGGAAATGCCCGCGCCGGTGAGGATGACGATGTTGTGGATGTCGTTATGCATGCAGAGCCGTAAGCAGGACTATCGTTACCACTTGCAGTAGCACCGTTATAATCGCCGCGACATGGCGTCTCAGCGCCAGTCCCACAGCGAGTGGTCCGGCCAGTATGAGATACCAAAGCCCCACGATGTCGTAGAGCGGAGAATAAGTCATGCCGCCCCAGAAAAGCAGTTTCACATAGAGCAAACACAAGGAGAACAGCAGGCTGGCCCCACTTAGCGCATAGGCAAGGAGCCGGATCAGCCAGTGCGGTTCGCTCGCTTCGTTCAGCATATCGGCTGCATAGCCGGTGTCGCACAGGGATGACAGGCCCGGCCGCTTCTGGCATCGCCGCGCCATTGCATGACCCGGAACAGAATGATGCCTTCCGCCTGCCAGTCCGTTCGACGTCTTTCCTGGCCGCGTCGGCTGTTCCTGGCTGGCGGCATTTTGGCGTCCCTCCTGTTGACCGGCTGCCTTGGCATCATCATCGACGGGCTGAACGACAACGTCCAACGCAGCGACGTCGGCATCGTTCTGGGATCGAAGGTGATGCCGGGAGGCGCGCCGTCCGATCGGCTGAAGGCTCGCCTCGATCGCGCAGGCGAACTCTATCGCGAGGGCGCATTCGGCCATGTTCTGGTCAGCGGCGGAACCGGCGTTGAAGGTTTCAGCGAAGCCAGAGTGATGGCCGACTATCTGGCTCGGCGATACGCGGTTCCCCGCGCGGTCATCATCCTGGACGAACAAGGCAATGATACGGGCGCCACCGCCCGGAACAGCGCCGCCATCATGGCGCGACATGGGTTCCGCAGCGCGCTGGTCATCACGCAATATTTTCACGTCACGCGCAGCCGGCTCGCTCTCCAGCGTCAGGGCGTCGAAAACGTAGGCAGCGCGCATGCCTATTATTTCGAGTGGCGTGACCTGTATTCGATCGCGCGAGAGCTTGTTGCGCTGCCGGTCTATTGGCTGCGGGCGTGACGGGCGCGGCCCCTAGCCCGCAAACCCCACCTCCAGCGCGTCGATCCCCACGATCGTCGCGCGCACCCGCTGGCCGGGGCGGATCGGTCCTACGCCGGCGGGTGTGCCGGTAAAGATCAGGTCGCCCGGAGCCAGCGTCACATAAGTGGAGAGGTTGGCGATGATTTCCGGCACGGACCAGATCATGTCGGCCAGGTCGCCCGCCTGACGTACATCGCCATTGATGCTGAGGCCGATCGCGCCGATTGCGGGCGGCAGGCCGGGCTTGAGCGCGCCGACCGGGGCGGAGGCGTCGAAGCCCTTCGCCATGTCCCACGGGCGGCCGGCCTTCTTGGCGTCGGCCTGCAAATCGCGGCGGGTGAGGTCCAGACCCACGGTCCAGCCGAAGATCAGCGCGTCGGCTGCCTCCGCCGCGACATTCGCGCCGCCTGCGCCCAGCGCCACGACCAGTTCGACCTCATGGTGCAGATTGTCGGTGCGCGGCGGGAACGGCAGGGTCGCGCGATTCTCCACGACCGCGTCGGCGGGCTTGGTGAAGAAGAAGGGCGGCGCGCGGTCCGGGTCGCCGCCCATCTCTCGCGCGTGCTCGGCATAATTCTGACCGACGCAGAAGATGCGGCGGACCGGAAAGCGGTCTGCGCTGTTGGTGATGGCGATGGTGGGGACACAGAGTTGCGGAAGATCGAGCATAGTGACTGCATAGCCGGTGTCGCGCGGGGATGACAGGCCCGGCCGCATCTGGCATCGCCGCGCCATCGCAGGAAACGGGACAGCATATGACGAGCATCGGTATTTTCGGCGCGGCGGGCCGCATGGGGCGCGCGATCGCGCAGGTGGCGGCCGAAAGCGGGCTGAAGATCGCCGGCGGCGTCGACCGCGACGGCGGCGGCGAGATCGCGCCCGGCATCGCGATCGGCAGCGATCCGCTGGCGCTGGCGGAGGCGAGCGACGTGCTGATCGACTTTTCGGTTCCTGGCGCCCTCTCCGCCCATCTCGACGCCTGTATCGCGGCGGGCAAGCCGGTGCTGGTCGGCACGACAGGGCTGGAGGGCGTGCATCATGCGCTGATCGACGGCGCGGCGGCGCGCATTCCCGTGTTGCAGACCGGGAATACGTCGCTGGGCGTCAACCTGCTGGCGGCACTGGTCGAGCAGGCGGCGGCGCGGCTGGGCAACGACTGGGATATCGAGATCGTCGAGATGCATCATCGGCACAAGGTCGATGCGCCGTCCGGCACCGCGCTGCTGCTGGGCGAGGCGGCGGCGCGCGGGCGCGGCATCGATCTGGCGGACCATAGCGAACGCGGGCGCGACGGCATCACCGGCGCGCGGGCGGGCGGTGCGATCGGCTTTGCGGCGCTGCGCGGTGGATCGGTGGCGGGCGACCATCAGGTGATCCTGGCCGCCGATGGCGAGCGCATCGAAATCGGCCACCGCGCCGAGAGCCGGGTGATCTTCGCACGCGGCGCGGTGAAGGGCGCGCTGTGGTTGAAGGATCAGCCGGCGGGGCGGTACGACATGAAGGGCGTGCTGGGGCTGTAATGCCGCGGCGAGCTATCGGCCTTGGGCTGGCCTATGCCACGCTGTGCCAGATGCTGGCCGCAGGCGTGGCGGGCGCTGGTCATGGCTGGACGGCTCCTTTTTTATGGGGCGCGTGCGGATTTGCCCTGTTCCCCTACTGCTTCTGGAGCATTTTTACCCGGCGAAAATCCCGGCGCTATGGCCGCTTCGTCCTCGCGCTGTTACTGTGTCTGGCGGCCGATGTAGCGATCGTGCTGGCCACCATCCATGAAGGCGTCGAATACCTGCAGAAGTCGAAAGCCATTGCGCTTCTCTGGATCGCGCCGTGGCTGGGCGGACAATTGTCCTTATTGTGGGGCCTTGCGGACCGGATGCGAAAAGGCGCAGGGATCGCCGAATGAACAAGGCGCAGATCTTCGAGTTTTTCAGCCGCCTGGCGGAGGCTAATCCAGAGCCGCGCACGGAGCTGGAATATGGCAATGACTATCAATTGCTGGTGGCGGTGACGCTCTCCGCGCAGGCGACCGATGTCGGCGTGAACAAGGCAACCCGGGCGCTGTTTCGCGAAGTGACGACGCCGCAGCAGATGGTCGATCTGGGCGAGGAGGCGTTGAAGCAGCACATCAAGACGATCGGCCTGTTCAACGCCAAGGCGAAGAACGTCATCGCCTTGTCGGAAATACTGGTGCGCGACTTCGGCGGGGAGGTGCCGCAGGATCGCGATGCCCTCACCACCCTGCCCGGCGTCGGGCGCAAGACCGCCAATGTCGTGATGAACACCGCCTTCGGGCACGAGACCTTCGCCGTCGACACGCATCTCTTTCGCCTTGGCAATCGCACGGGCTTGGCCCCCGGCAAGACGCCGCTGGCGGTCGAGCTGAAGCTGGAAAAGCGCGTGCCCGGCCCGTTCCGGCGCGACGCGCATCACTGGCTGATCCTGCACGGCCGCTATGTGTGCAAGGCGCGGCGGCCCGAATGCTGGCGCTGCATCGTCGCGGACCTGTGCCGGTTCAAGGCCAAGACGCCTGCCCCTGCAAAGGCGGCGGCCTGATATTCTGTTTCTGCGCCGTTCATCGGGACGGGCGCATACGGATGGACAGGGTCTGCGCCGTCTTTTCAGGCAAAGACAGGAGAGAAGAACATGCGCCGTTCCACCGCTCGCGCCGCCTTGCTGCTGGGCCTTGCCGCCGCAGCCACATTTGGCCCCGCCATCGCCAAGGACAAGCCCGACACGCTGATCCCCGCCGGCAAGCCGGTCGACTGCATCCAGCTGAGCAGCATCCGCTCGACCGATGTGCGCGACGACAAGACCATCGACTTCGTGCTGAACGGCAACCGGGTCTATCGCAACAGCCTGCCCAACAGCTGCCCCAGCCTGGGCAGCGAGCGCCGCTTCCTGTACAAGACCAGCCTGTCGCAGCTCTGCTCGGTCGATGTCGTGACGGTGCTCTACAGCACGCCGGACCTGATGCCGGGCGCCAGTTGCGGCCTGGGCAAGTTCCAGCCGATGGAGAAGGCGGCGAAATAGCAATTTGGCGCTGGCGCCCCTCCCCGCGCTTTGCTAAGCGCGCCCTATCAAGGCGTCCGCGCCACGCACCCATAGCTCAGCTGGATAGAGCGTTGCCCTCCGAAGGCAAAGGCCAGTGGTTCGAATCCACTTGGGTGCACCATTTCTACGCATGGCCCTCCTCCACCGCCTTCCCCCGGTCCCGCACCCCGAAAATCAGAAGCCACGCTGCGAGCGTCGCTTCGCCGATCAGCGGAAGCAGCAATATCGGCCTGGGAAATGCGATGTCGGAATAGACGACGCCCAGCGCCTTCGTCGTCAGATGGCTGAGGCCGCCGACGATCATCATCACGCCGACGATCGCCGGCATCGAGCGGGAACGCAGCACGAGGCTGCCGATCAGGATGCAATAGGCGCCAAAGAAGATCAGGCTGATCCCGTAGGCCGCGCCGTGCAGGTCGAGCAGCGTCGTCACGGCGGCGGCGCATCCATTCGCGCAGGCCCCGCCATCCTGCTGCCGCGCGATCAGTTCGGCTGGCGCCAGATGCAGCACGCCCGCGCTCGCCAGCACCGCTATGCCGGTCAGGCTGAACGCGGCGGCAAGTTGGGACAGCCGGCGACCGTCCGGCGCAAATAGATCGTAGAACAGCGCCGTGACCGCGACGTAGCAGCACAGCATCACCAGATCGGCCAGCTCTCCCGATCGGTAAAAGGCCATATTGTCGGTGATGGCCAGCGCCCCTTCCCCGCGAAAGGCGCTGCGCACGCCGACTTCCGCGAACAGGCCGGCGGCGATGGTGGCGATGTAGAGCAGGCCGGCGAGGCGCGCCCTTCCCCCGGAACGCACGGCCGCCGCGGCGCTCATGGCGCGCCGAAGGTGAAAGACAGCCCGTTCAGGGTCGCGCGCATCGGCTTTGCCTCCTACTGTATTGCCTCAATAATACACATGATATGACGTGCCGCAACAGGCTTTGATGGCGCGGATTCGGACGCATTCGTTCCGGGATTGCCATGATCCCCTTTTCGCTTTAGGGGCCGCCGCGTGAGCAGGCGCAATATCGCCCGCTCACGCATGATCGCGCCGGTTCCCCGCAAGGGGATTAAAATGGGAAGGCGGTGCGGATGATTCCGATTGGTTCGGACCATCCAACTCCGCAGCTGTCCCTGCAACTGTAAGCGGTGAGCGCGATGCACATGCACCGGACCAGAGCGTCCGGGGCGGCCACTGGGGAAACCTGGGAAGGCGTGCATCAAGCCTTGACCCGCGAGCCAGGAGACCTGCCGGCGTCTGGTCGCTCTTGCTTTGGTCCAGGGGATGGTCAGGGCACGGTGTTTTCCGTCTGAGCGACGACAAGCCATGCGGCCGGGGCCGCATCGGCACGCGTCGACGGGCCTTCCACGCGCCAGTCCGCCGTCGCGCGCCGACCGTCGATCGCTGCGCGTCCCTTACCGGCCGCACGCCTTCTCCGGCACGCCCCAGTCGCGCAAAGTTGCTCGGCGCTGGGGGTAAAGAACAATGATTACAAAGGGCGTTTCACTGCTGGCTATCGCGATCGCGACGCCGGCCTTCGCACAGGAACCGGACAGCGCGGTCGAAGCCGACCAGATCATCGTCACCGCGTCGCGCGTGACGAGCGAAGCGCGCGAGATCGGCAGTTCCGTCACGGTGATCAGCCGCGACACGCTGCAACGCAACCAGATTACCTTCGTCAAGGACATCCTTCAGGATATTCCAGGCGTGGTGACGTCGTCCGACCGGCCGGGCGCAGCGACCAGCATCAGCATCCGCGGGTCGGACAATGACGAAGTGCTGTGGCTGATCGACGGCATCGAACTGGGAGATCCCAGCTCGACCAGCACGCAATATTCGCCCACCCACCTGACCTCGCGCGATATCGAACGGATCGAGGTGCTGCGCGGCAACCAGAGTTCGCTCTATGGTTCCGACGCGATCGGCGGCGTCATCAACATCATCACCCAGCGCGCGACCGAGGAAGGCATTCGCGTCAATGCGGAGGCCGAAGGCGGTTCCTATGGCACGCTGAACGGCGGCGCGTCGGTGCTCGGCAAGAGCGGCCCGCTCGATTTCCGCCTGACCGCGACCGGATACCAGCATGACGGCCCCTCGCTGGCCGATCCGCGCACGGCCAGTCCCGCCGGTTCGGCCACGGAAAAGGACGAATATTGGCGCTACGGCTTCTCCGGCCGACTGGGCTATCAGGCGACCGACGAGCTGTCTTTCCAGGCAATCGGCTTCTGGCAGGACGCGCATTCGGACCTGGACAACACCCGGTCGGACAGCAGCGACACGCTGCGCACCAAGGAATATGCCTTCGCCGGACAGGCCAATTACAAGAGCGCCGACGGCAAGTTCAAGGCCGACCTGATCGGCAGCCGCTACACCGCCAAGCGCCGCTATTTCGGCATGTGGTACAGCGACGAAGGCGATCTGTATCGCGGCACCAAGGACGAGATCAGCCTGAACCTGGCCTATGGCGGCGAAGGCTTCATCAGCGTCGCGGCCGGCGGCAATCTGGAATGGGAAAAGACGCTTCAGACCACCAGCTTCTCGGGCGATTTCCGGGCCAAGGTGGATACCAAATCTGCCTATGGCGAAGTCGCGCTGCGGCCCGTTGCCGGCATGACCATCACCGGCGCCGCGCGGATCGACGACAACAGCCGGTTCGGATCGTTCGACACCTATCGCGGTACCTTTGCCTATGCTCTGGGCGCGCTGAAGCTGCGGGCGAGCTATGGCACGGGCGCAAAGGCGCCGGGCCTCTACCAGCTGTTCGACCCGACCTATGGCAATCCCGATCTGGGCGTGCAGACCAGCAAGGGCGGCGACGTCGGCTTCGACCTTGTCATGACCGAAGGGCTGACCATCCAGGCCAGCTATTTCTGGGGATCGAAGAAGAACGAGATCGCCTTCGACGGCGGTCGTCCTCCGTTCGGCGGCTATGACCAGTTCGGCCGCACCCGCGCGGACGGCGTCGAGGTGGGCGTGACCGCGCAGCCGCTGCCCTGGCTGACCATCGGCCAGACCTACAGCTACACCGACCATGAGGTGAAGGACGATCGCTTCGACGCCAATCGCTACGTCAACAGCGGTCGGCCGAAATATATGGCGACGACCACGCTGACCCTGACGCCGGTCGAGCGCGCGTCGTTCACCGTGCGCGCACGCTATCGGGACGGGGACAGCTCCTCGCTCTATTCGCCCGCGACCGGGGCCTACACGACGGTCGATCTGCTCGGCTCCTACGGGATCACCGACAGGATCGAGATCTACGGCCGCGTCGTGAACCTGTTCGACAAATGGTATCAGGTCTCCTTCGGCAACCAGAGCCAGGGCCTGAGCGGCTTTGGCGGCGTGCGCGTCAGCTTCTGAGAACAACAGTGGGCGGGGCGGCATCGGTCGCCCCGCCCCTTCCTCTATCGGGCAGGAGACGCGCATGACCGAACGCACCGATGCCGAGCATACGGCAAAGATGAAGAAGGTGCAGGCGGCCCACCGCAAGATCGTCGCGTCGAAGACGGTCGAAAAGGGCCTGCTGATCGTCCACACCGGCAATGGCAAGGGCAAGACCTGCGCGGCGCTCGGCATGGCGGTGCGCGCGATCGGCCATGGCATGAAGGTCGGCGTCGTGCAGTTCGTCAAGGGCGCGATGGCGACCGGCGAAAAGGCGGTGTTCGACGCCTTTCCAGACCATATCGACTTCAAGCCGATGGGCGAGGGCTTCACCTGGGACACGCAGGACCGCAGCCGCGACATCGCCGTCGCCCGCACCGCCTGGGAGGAGGTGAAGCGCATGATCGCCGACCCGGCCTATGATATGGTGCTGGCCGACGAGCTGAACATCGTGCTGCGCTACGATTATCTGCCGCTGGACGAGGTGCTGGATGTGCTGCGGGAAAAACCGCCGATGAAGCATGTCATCGTCACCGGCCGCAACGCGCCTGACGCGCTGATCGAGGCGGCCGATCTGGTGACCGAGATGACGCTGGTGAAACACCCCTTTCGCGAGCAGGGCGTCAAGGCGCAGGCCGGCATCGAATTTTAGAGCGGGGCGTCACATGGGCATCACCACATAACCCGTTCGCCCCGAGCGAAGTCGAGGGGGTCTGCTGAGCGAAGCCGAAGCCCTTCGCCTCCGCTCAGGGGAAGGCTTCGACAAGCTCAGCCCGAACGGATTGTGAGCTATTCCCGATATAAGGTTGATTGCCCTATCGCCCTGCCGTCGCCTTCGAAATCGCACGCGCCGCCTGCACATAAGCGGGGCCGCCGCACACCGTCCACGCCTGGGGAATGGAGATGCGCGGGATGTTCGCGATGGCGGGATGGTGCAGCATTTCGGTGCCCTGATCGACGACGCGGTCGGTCGCGCTTTCCACGATCAGATAATCGGGCCGGGCCGCCGCCATCTCCTCCAGGCTGAGGTGCGAGAGCGCGGGGCGATCGAGCCGACGCGCCAGATTGACCATGCCGGCCCGCTCGATCATCTCGTCCACCAGCGTGCCCGCGCCGGTCAGGAAACCGCGCCGCTGATAATAAGCCGCTACGGGTTGGCGTCCCCCTCTGGCCCGCGCCTTGGGCAGCGCGGCGAGATCGGCGTTCATCCGGACGATCATCGCCTCACCGCGCGCGGGATAGCCGACCGCGCCCGCCACCGCGCGGATCGACGCCAGCACGGCGGCATAGCTCTCCGCCGACGACAGGTCGAGCGCGCGATAGCGCCCGGACTTGAGGCCGATCGTCGCGGGATGGCGGGTCGCGGGCATGCCGACGACCAGATCGGGATCGGCCGCCATGACCTTTTCCGCCGATCCGCTGAGATTGGGCAAGCCCCGCGCCTGCGCCGCCGCCGCCGACATCGAGGGGTCAGTGGCGTAGGGCGACAGCCCGGCGATCTGCGCCCTGTCGGCCAGCGCCAGCACCAGCTGATCGGTGCAGAGGTTGAGCGACACGATGCGCGCCGGCCGGTTTGGCGCGACGGCGCCCAGCAGCATCGGCGCGGCGGCGAGACAGAGCAGGGAAAGAGCGATCCGCATGGGCACGCTCTTAGCTTGCCCTATCGCCGATACAAGTCGCTGCGCTGGCCGATTGACGCGCTCCACGCCGCCCCCTATCGCCGGTGACGCGACAGGTTCCCCGGCGACGGGGATGAAAAGGGAATGGGGTGGAACGCCCCGGCTGCCCCTGCAACTGTAAGCGGCGAGCCATCGCGCCAGACGCCATTGGGAGCACGCTCCCGAGAAGGCGGCGCGAACCGGCATTGACCCGCGAGCCAGGAGACCTGCCCGTCGCGGTCGTCCTTCGCGCGGACAGGGTGTGCCGGGCGGACGGGGGTGAACCCGCGAGGCGACAGGTCGGGGCTTTATGCGGCTGGGGCAATCCCGGCCGACGGGACCCGTCATCCTGGAGTGCGCGTCCATGTTTTCATTTCCATCCCAGCCAGGGTCACGGCCATGCTGACCCCGACCGCAGGCGGAACCGCCGTGGTTGCGTGCAGCACCTGCCGCCTCGACGCCGACAGTCGCGAGGATGCGCAGGGCATGCGCGGCGGCGCGCGGCTGGCGCAGGCGCTGCGGGCAGCGCAGGCCAGCGACCCCGCTTATGCCGCCATCGACGTGCAGGACATGCCCTGCCTGTTCGCGTGCGGCGACCATTGCACCGTGCATCTGCGCGCGCCCGGCAAGATCAGCTATGTGCTGGGCCGCTTCACCCCGGACGAGGCGGCGGCCCGCGCGATCCTGGACTATGCCGTCCATTATGACGCCAGCGACGCCGGCAGCGTCCCCTACAGCCAGTGGCCCGAAGGCGTGAAGGGCCATTTCATCACCCGGTCGCCCCCGCAAGGATTTGTCGCGCAATGAGTTTTGCTACCCCCGCCCAGTTCGAATCCGCGCTGACCGCCCTGCCCGATCCCGACGCCAAGGCCATGGCCGACGCCCGCGCGCGGCAGGGCCAGTTGACCAAGCCGGCCGGATCACTCGCCCGTCTGGAGGAGATCGCGATCTTCTTCGCCGGCTGGCAGGGCCGCGAGAAGCCAGCGATCACGCGCGGTCGCGCCGTGATCTTCGCGGGTAATCACGGTGTGGCGGCGCGGGGCGTCAGCGCTTTCCCGCCGGCCGTCACGGCGCAGATGGTCGCGAATTTCGAGGCCGGCGGCGCGGCGATCAATGCGCTGGCCGGGGCCGCCGGTCTGGAGTTGCGGGTCGTGCCGATCGATCTCGATCGGCCCACTGCCGACTTCACACTCGCTCCGGCTATGAGCGAAGAGGAATGCCTGGCGGCGCTGACGATCGGCGCGGAGACGGTGGACATGGACCTCGACATGCTGATCGTCGGCGAGATGGGCATCGGCAATTCCACCGCCGCCGCCGCGCTGGCGGCGCGCAGTTTTGGCGGAACGGCGGCGGACTGGGTCGGGCCGGGCACGGGGCTGGATGCGCAGGGCGTGCAGCGCAAGACGGCGGTGATCGACACCGCCCTCGCCTTCCACGCGGATGCGCCGCGCACCCCGCTGGAGACGCTGCGACGGCTGGGCGGGCGAGAGATTGCGGGGATTGCCGGCGCAGTGCTGCGCGCGCGGCAGCTGGGCATTCCGGTGATCCTGGACGGCTTCATCAGCTGCGCCGCGATCGCCCCGCTCGCCTGCGCCGTGCCGACCATTACCGCGCATTGCATCGCCGGCCATTGCTCCGCCGAACCGGGGCATGACCGGCTGCTCAAGCGCCTGGAGCTGGAGCCGTTGCTGCGGCTGGGCATGCGGCTGGGCGAAGGCAGCGGCGCGGCGGTGGCGGCCAATATCATACGGTCGGCGCTGGCGGCGCATGCGCAGATGGCGACCTTTGCGGAAGCCGGCGTTTCGGCCGGTTGATGGGCGCGTTCCTGCTGCACCTGATGCGCCACGGCGCGCCGGAGACGCCGGGGCTGCTACTCGGGCGCACCGACGCCGCGCCGCTCGCTTCGGGGGTTGCGGCATGCCGGGCGCGGGCCGAGGGGTTGGCGGTGGAAGCGCTGTTCTCCTCCGATCTCGTGCGCGCCCGGCTGGCGGCAGAGGCGATCGGCGCGGCGCAGGATCTGCCGATGACGATCGATCCGCGCTGGCGCGAACTGGATTTCGGCGCGTGGGACGGGCTGCATCCCTCCGCTGTCGCGCCCGACGCGATGGCCGCTTTCTGGAACGATCCCGACGCCAATCCCCCACCGCAAGGCGAGCGATGGTCGGCGCTGGTCGCCCGCGTCGCCGCCGCGATCGACGCGCTGGAACCGCGCGATACGCTGGTAGTGACGCATGCCGGCGCGATGCGGGCGGCGCTGGCGGTGCTGTGCAGCTTCGGCCATCCCCAAACCTGGGCGATCGATCTGCCCTATGGCGCGCTGCTGTCGCTGAAGGTCTGGCCGGGCGAGCGGCCGGCAGGCCAGATCGTGGGCCTGCGGACATGAAGGGGCTGATCGTCGCCATCGGTTTTCTCACTCGCCTGCCCGTGCCGGCGCTGGTGGTGACGGACGCCGATTTCGCGCGGTCGATGCGCTGGTTTCCCGTCGTCGGCCTGATCGTCGGCGCGCTGATAGCGGGCGCGACTTATGCCGGTGCGCTGATCGATCCGTGGATCGCGGCGCTCACCGGTTTGCTCGTCTGGGTCGGGGTGACGGGCGCGCTCCATCTCGATGGGCTGGGCGACATCGCCGACGCCGCCGGGGCCGCGCACAAGGGGCGAGACCGAATCATCGCCGTGCTGGCCGACCCGCATATCGGCAGCTTCGGCGCGGTCGCCATCGCCCTGCAACTGATCGCCAAGCTGGTCCTGCTGCACATGCTGGTCGAGCGGAACCTGATCCCCGCGCTGATCCTGATCCCCTTCGTCGCGCGGATCGGGCCGCTGTTGTGGACGCGGCTGCTTCCCCCCTTGCATGAGGGGCTTGGGACGCGCTTCAGCGGCGCGGTCCGGGTGGTCGATCTGCTGATCTGGGCGGTCGCGCTGCTGGCCGCAGGCTGGCGCCATCCCGCCCTGCTGGTCGCCCCCGCTCTGATGCTGCTATGGGCATATTGGCTGCGGCGGCGGATCGGCGGGCTGTCGGGCGACGGCCATGGCGCGGGCGTCGAACTGGTGGAGAGCGGCCTGCTGCTCGCACTGCTGATCGGATGAGCGACCGCTTCACCTGGCATGGCGGCGGACTGAAGGCGGCGCAAGCGCAATATGGCGGATCGGACTGGATCGACCTGTCGACCGGGATCAACCCGCATGGCTGGCCCATCCCGCGCGACATGGCGATCGACTGGTCCCGCCTGCCCGGCGAGGCTGAGCTGCAAGCGCTGGAAGCCGCCGCCGCCGCACATTTCGGCGCGGACCCGGCCTGTGTCTGCGCACTGCCAGGGACGGAGATCGGCCTGCGGATGATGGGCGACCTGCTCCCCGGCCCGGCGCGCTGGCTGAGGCCGTCCTACCGCACCCATGGCGAGATGCTGCCCCAAGCGACGCCGGTGGAGCGCCCGGAAGAGGCCGGCGACGCCACGCTCATCCTCGCCAATCCCAACAATCCCGACGGCCGACTGCTGGACCAAAACCGACTGCGGGGCCTGATGGAAAACCGCTGGCTGCTGATCGACGAAGCCTTCGCCGATGCCGATCCCGCCATGTCGATGGCCGGCGATGTGGCGGAGGGGCGCAAGCTGCTGGTCTTCCGCTCCTTCGGCAAATTCTTCGGCCTCGCCGGTGTGCGGCTGGGTTTCCTGATCGGCCCGCCGTCCTTTCTGACGCAGGTGCGTCACCGGCTCGGCGCATGGCCGGTCTCCGCCCCCGCCATCGCGATCGGTACCGCCGCCTATCGGGACCGGGCCTGGATCAACACCCTGCGCGACCAACTGAAGCATGAAGCAGCAGCGCTCGACGCCCTGCTCGCCCGATCGGGTCATCGCGCCATCGGAAGCAGCCCCCTCTTCCGCCTGATCGAGGTCGCCGACGCCGCCGCCCTGTTCGCACATCTCGCCCGCCGCGCGATCCTGACGCGCCCGTTCGCGGACCATCCGCGCTGGCTGCGCATCGGCCTGCCCGCCGACGCAGACGCCGCCGCACGCCTCGACGCGGCCCTGCGCGATGGCTGAGCCGGTGGCGCTGCTGGCGCTGGCGCTGGACGCCGTGATCGGCTGGCCCGCCTGGCTCTATGCGCGGATCGGCCATCCGGTCGGCCTGTTCGCGCGGGTCATCCGCGCCTGCGCCGCGCGCTGGAACCGGCCGGGCCGCAACCGCCGCTTATTGGGCGTGGCGACCATGCTGATCCTGATCGGCCTCACAGGCGTCGGTGGCTGGATCGTGCAGCATCTGGCGATGCAGGTCGGCGGCTGGCCGCTGGTCGCCCTGCTCGCCTTCCCCGCGCTGGCGCAGCGCAGCCTGTTCGACCATGTCCGCCCCGTGGCCCGCGCGCTGGAGGCCGGCGACCTGCCCGCCGCACGCCAGGCTGTCAGCATGATCGTCGGCCGCGACACCGCCACGCTGGACGAAAGCGGCGTCGCCCGCGCCGCGATCGAGAGCCTGGCGGAAAGTTTCTGCGATGGCGTCGCCGCGCCCCTGTTCTGGCTGCTGCTGCTCGGCCTGCCGGGCGTCTGGGCGTACAAGGCGATCAACACCGCCGACAGCCTGATCGGCCATCGCGAAGAGCCATGGCGGCTGTTCGGCTGGGCGGCGGCGCGGACGGACGATATCGCGAACCTCCTCCCCGCCCGCATCGGCGGCGCGCTGATCTGCCTCGCCGGCGGCGGCGGATGGCGCATCATGCGGCGCGACGCGCGCAAGCATGCCTCCCCCAATGCCGGATGGACCGAAAGCGCGATGGCGGGCGCGCTGCGCCTTCGCCTC
This sequence comes from Sphingobium sp., assembly GCA_044237945.1. Classification (GTDB taxonomy): domain Bacteria; phylum Pseudomonadota; class Alphaproteobacteria; order Sphingomonadales; family Sphingomonadaceae; genus Sphingobium. The sequence continues at coordinate 20,998 of JBIIEH010000040.1, forward strand.
GCCGGGCCGATCGCCTATGACGGTGTCATGCACGACAAGCCATGGATCGGCGATGGCCGCACAAATGCCGGCGCCAGCGACATCCGCCACGCGCTGCGCGTCTATCTGCGCGCCTGCCTGCTGCTGTGGACGATAGCGGGAGGCGTCGCATGGGCGCTGTGATGTTGCAGGGCACCGGCTCCGATGTCGGCAAGTCGGTGCTGGTCGCGGGCCTGTGCCGCGCGCTCGCCAATCGCGGCCTGTCCGTGCTGCCGTTCAAGCCGCAGAACATGTCGAACAACGCCGCCGTCACCAGCGACGGCGGCGAGATCGGTCGGGCGCAGGCGTTGCAGGCCATCGCCTGCCGCGCCGATCTGCACAGCGACATGAACCCGGTGCTGCTGAAACCCCAGGCCGACCGCACATCGCAACTGATCGTCCACGGGCAGGTGCGCGGCACGCTGGGCGCGGCCAATTTCCGCGAGGCGCGCCGGCCGCTTTTGCGCGAGGTGATGGAGAGCTTCGAACGGCTCCGGGCGCGCTGCGATATCGTGGTCGTCGAGGGCGCGGGTTCGCCGGCGGAGATCAACCTGCGCAGCGGCGACATAGCGAACATGGGTTTCGCGCGCGAAACCGATGTGCCGGTGGTGCTGGTCGGCGACATCGACCGGGGCGGCGTAATCGCGGCCATCGTCGGCACCCGTGCGGTGATCGACCCGCAGGACGCCGCGATGATCCGGGGCTTCCTCATCAACAAGTTCCGCGGCGATCCTGCCCTGTTCGACGATGGCTATAGCGCGATCGAGCAGCGGTCGGGCTGGCGCGGTTTTGGCGTCGTCCCCTGGCTCGCCGCCGCCGCCCGCCTGCCGAGCGAGGATGCGGTGATACTGGAACGGCGACAGGGCAAGGCCGGCGAGCGGCGCATCATCGCCTGCCCCATATTGCCGCGCATCTCCAATTTCGACGATCTCGATCCGCTGAAGCTGGAGCCGTCGGTCGATCTGGTCATGGTCCCGCCCGGCCAGCCGATCCCCGGCGACGCAGCGCTGATCGTGCTGCCCGGCTCCAAGGCGACGATCGCCGACCTTCAGGCTTTGCGTGCATTCGGCTGGGACATCGACATTCTGGCGCATCACCGGCAGGGCAAGCCGATATTGGGGATTTGCGGCGGCTACCAGATGCTGGGCCGCAGCGTCGCCGATCCGCTGGGGATCGAGGGGCCGCCCTGCGACGCGCCCGGCCTTGGCCTGCTGGATGTAACGACGCGGCTATCGCCCACCAAGACGCTGCGCCGCGTCACCGGCACGGCGCTGGGCGCAATGACGGAAGGCTATGAAATGCACATGGGCGAGACCGAAGGGCCGGCGCTGGCCACCCCCTTCGCCATGATCGATGGCGTGGCGGACGGCGCGATCAGCACGAACGGCCTGGTCATGGGCAGCTATGTCCACGGCCTGCTCGCCTCGCCCGCGTTGCGCAGCGCGTTGCTGGCGCGGATCGGCGCGGAGGGATCGGGCGCGGATCACCGGGCGGCGGTGGACGCAGCGCTGGACGAGATCGCGGCTGAACTGGAACGCCATGTCGATGTCGACGCGCTGATCGCGCTCGCACGGGAGGGCGCGCTCGCATGACCGCGCACCGGCTGTTCGTCATCGGCGGCGCGCGATCGGGCAAGAGCCGCCACGCGCAGGCCCGCGCCGAGGCGCTGGCGGGCCGGCATGTTTACGTCGCCACGGCCCAAGCCTTTGACGAGGAAATGCACGACCGCATCGCCCGCCACCGCGCCGATCGGGACGCGCGCTGGACCACGGTCGACGCGCCGCACGCCCTGCCCGAAGCCATCGCCGAACACAGCGCGCCGGACTGCGTCCTGCTGGTCGACTGCCTGACCTTGTGGACCAGCAACCTGCTGCTGGCCGACGCCGACCTGCTACAGGCCACGCAAGCCCTGTGCGGCGCGATCGAAGCCTTCGAAGGCAATATCATCCTCGTTTCCAACGAAGTCGGCTGGGGCATCGTCCCGGACAACGCCCTCGCCCGCCGGTTCCGCGACGAAGCCGGACGCATCAACCAGGCCGTCGCCGCCGCCTGCGACGAGGTGGTGCTGGTCGCGGCGGGCCTGCCATTGCGCCTCAAATAGCGGCCCGCCGGATCGGAATATGACGATTTTGCGAAAATCACCCTTCGGCGCCATTGCTCAACCGGCCCCAGGCTCCGATAAGGGGCGATGACCACAGAACAGCATCGCCCGGCGTCGCTCTCCCGCATTCAGCAGAACTGGCTCGCCGCGCAGGAGCGCCGCCTGCTCAACTGGATTTGCAGCCGCCTGCCCCGATGGGTGAAGCCCGATCATCTGACCAGCATCGGCCTGATCGGCGCCTTCGTGACCTTCGCCGGCTACGCCGCCAGCAATTTCGCTTCGGCATGGCTGCTGGTCGCGATCCTGGGCTACGCCATCCAGTGGTTCGGCGACTCGCTGGACGGCAGCCTGGCGCGCTTCCGCCATATCGAGCGGCCGTCTTATGGCTATTTCATCGATCATAGCTGCGACGGCATTTCCACCCTGCTGATTCTGGCCGGCATCGGCGTCAGCCCGTTCGTCACCATGGACGTCGCGCTGGTGGCGCTGGCGGGCTATCTGCTGCTGTCGATCCACGCCTTCCTGTCGGCGCGGGTGCTGGGCGAACTCAAGCTGTCCTATCTGTCGGCCGGTCCCACCGAACTGCGGCTGATGCTGATTGCGCTGACCGTGATGATGATGATCCTGGGGTCCGGGCCGGGGCTGTTCGGCCGGCTGTCGGGCTTCGATCTGTTCGTAGGAACGGTCGGCAGCATATTGATCTTGCTGTTCGTCGGCCAGACCTTCGTCACCGGCCGCCGCCTGTCGGAAACGGACAGCCGCCGCTAGCGCCGCCGCGCGCCTGCCTGATCGAACAGATCGAGATACAGCGCCGCCTTACCGGCCACCAGAAAGCGTGTCGCGCCCCGCGCCAGTTCAGCCGGGTCGTGCGCGCGCGCCAGTTGACGCGCCATCGCCGCCGCCATCTGCCCGGGATCGGCCACCGGGACCAGTTCGCCCAGCCGCCCCTCCTCCAGCACCTCGCGCGCGCCGCCGGGGCAGTCGGTCGCCACCACCGGACATCCCGCCGCCAGCGCCTCGATCACGGTCGCCTGCATCCCCTCCCACAGCGATGACGACACCAGCAGGTCCGCGCGCCGCAACTGCGCGTCTATAGCGCGCAGTTCACCGGGCATTTCGACGTCATCGGCGATCCCCAATTCCCGCGCCAGCGCCTCCAGCGCGCCCCGATCCGGCCCCTCGCCCAGCAGCATCAGCCGGGCCGGCCGCTCCCGCCGCAACAGCGCGAACGCCCCCAGCAGCGTGCCGAAATCCTTCTGCCGCGTGAATCGCCCGATCCCCAGGATCAGCGGCGGATCATTGGCGGGACGCGGCGAGGGATCGTCCAGCCAGGTCCGATCGACCACCGGATTGTGGATCGTTTCGACCGGGATCGCGCGCTTGCCGATCATGGTCCGTAGCGCCGTCGCCGCCTGCTCCGACAGCGCCACCACGGCGTCCGCCCGGCGGTAGCGCCATGCGGCCCGCGCCCGCTTGATCCGCTCTCCGGCCTGTTTCAGCCATCGCCCCGCCGGCACGGCGCGATGCGGATGCCGGCTCGCGCGCAGCACCAGCGGCGTATCGCCATGGCCCCGCACAGCGATCTCATGCGTATCGGTGACGCAGGACATCAGCACGCAGGGCCGCGCGTCCCGGACATAAGCCCGCAACGCCAGCCGCGATTGCGCGAGCGCCACAACCCGCACGCCCGGCGCCAGCAACTCGCGCATCGGTCCGTCGCTCTCAAAACTCACGACGTCCACCTGACGCCCCAACGCCGCCAGCCCGTTCGCCAGCGTCGCGATCCGCCGCTGCGCCCCGCCACTACTCAGGATATTGACCAGCAGCGCGATCGGCCGGGCGTCAGGATCAGGCGGACACATTATCGTAACATCCCCGCGCCACGGAGCAGGTCGTGATAAGCGCGCATCATCGCGGCGGCGTCATAGGCGCGAACCCGGTCGCCCGGCGGCGCCGGCGCGTCCAGTTGCCGCAGCAGAGCCGCGCCGAACGCCTGTGGATCGCCGGCGTCGGCCAGCAGACCGGAACGCCCGCCGTCCAACACATCGGGCGCGTCGCCGGCGGTCAGGCTGGCGACGATCGGCGTGCCCGCCGCCATCGCCTCCAACAACGCGATCGACGACCCTTCCCAGTGCGAGGCCAGCGCGAATACGCGCGTCGCCCGCAACCATGGCCAGACATTGTCGGTCACGCCGGCGAACAGCACGTCCTGCCCAACGCCGCGCTCCGTCGCTCGGGCCATCAGCGCCGTGCGATACTCGTCGCTCCCCGCGCCCAGCACCACCAGTCGCAGGGGACGGGCGCGACGGGCGAAGGCAAACGCGTCGATCAGCCCTTCAAAATTCTTCTGCGGCTGCAACCGGCCGATCGACAGGATCACCGGCGCGTCGCCCTGCATCGGCTCCGGAACAACGCCATCGGGCGGCGGCACGGCCGACAAATCGATGCCATTGGGGATCAGCACCGCCTTGCCGCGCGCGACATGCGGCGCGAACACCGCGCTGCGCGCCATGCTGGCCCCCACCAGGATCGCGCCGGCGCTGCCGCGCACCAGCGTCCCGCTCCAGAAGCGCCGCCAGCGGTTGCGCCATGGTTGTCCGGCGCGCTCCATCGCATTGCTGAACACATAGACGATCGGGATATCGAGGCCCCGGCTCGCCGCCCACAGGCTGAAATGGCCAAAATTGCCGCCCGACAGGACCACATCCGGCCGCCATTCCCGCAGTGCGCGACGCAGATGCGGGACGAGCGCCAGTCTGGGCAGGGCGCCCTTGGGCCGATCGGCGGCGCAGACGAACCGCGCCGGCGCGACATCCGCCGCGCCGAACATCCCCGCGCCATAGCCCGCCAACAGCACGACCTCATCCTCGCCGCTCGCAGCGAAGCTGCGCGCCATCGCGATCATCGCCCGCACCACGCCGCTGGCGCGCATGTCCTGCACATAGATCGCGATCTTCATGCCTGCCTGTCGCGCGTCCTTATCAGAGCGAGTGCCCCATGCCGTCCCTGACCGAATTCTGGTATCGCGCGAAGAAAGCCTATGCGCTCTACCCCGGCGTCGTGACGCCGCTGTCCGGCCGCTTCCTCGCCGAACATTATGACAATCGCGCGAAAGCCCGCGGCCTGCCCCGCATCCTGCTCGACGCGGCCGTCGGCGCGGGGTTCCTCGCCTGGGTCCCGCTGCGCGCGCGCATGGTGCAGCGCCGCTTCGGGCTGGACGACACATGGCGTCGCAACGCCACCCGTATCGCTCGCGCCCGCTTCGCCGATCCCAATGACATCGCCCTGTTCCGCATCGATCATGCGGATCAACTCGACGGCTATATCCGCCGGTTCGAGGACGCCGCGCTCAACAAGGCGATCAACCCCAAGGGGTGGACGCCCGGCTGCGCGCTGGCCGACAAGATCCGCTTCTACCAGCGCTGCGCCGCCCATGGCCTGCCCCATCCGCAGGTCGTCGCGACCATCATCGACGGGCACCAGAGCGCCCCCCTCCCCGCCGTCCCCCTCCTGCTGAAGCCCGCGCGCGGCGAAGGCGGTCTGGGCGTGCGTTTCCTCGATCCCGGCGCGGCGCTCGATCCAGCAAAATTGCGCGGCCCCTGGCTGATCCAGCACCGCATCGCCCCGCACCCGGCGCTGCGCGACATCGCCCTCAACGCGCTCCCCACCGCGCGGATCACCACGATCTTCAACGAAGTCGGCCTGCCCGAAGTCGTTAACGCCGTCCTGCGCATCCCTTCCGATCCCGCCGCGCAAGTGGACAATATGAAGGCCGGCGGCCTGCTCAGCCCGATCGATCTGGAGAGCGGCGCGCTCGGCCTCGCGTGCAAGGGCTATGGCGGCGGCGACTATAGCGCGCACCCGGTCACCGGCGCGTCAATCCCCGGCCGCATCCTGCCGGACTGGCAAGCCGCAAAGGCCCTCGCCATCGACGCTCACGCCCGCGCCTTCGCCGATTATGCGTTGATCGGCTGGGACATCGCCTTCGCGCCCGACGGCCCCATCCTGATCGAGGGCAATGGCAAGCCGGGCGTCCTGATGCCGCAGCGCGCCGGCCGCAAGGGCCTGGGCAATCAGCGCTATGGCGAGCTGTTGCGCCATCAGTTGCTGTCGCGGGATCGTCATTGATCGGCAACAAGGCCGTCATCGCGCAACATTATCCTGTCGCCATGCAGCAAAATGACGCCCCGTTCGAACCGCTGGTCGTGCCGCCGTCCGTAAAGGACAATCTGCGCCTCCTCTACATCGCCAAGCACGCCCGCTCCAACGGCAGTGCAGACGCGCAGGACGGCACCCACGCCGTCTATCACGCGGAAATGCGCGAGACGCTGCGCAATATCGGCTTCGACCTGGAAATCGCGAACGATTATCGCGTGCTGTTCGATCGGCCGGATGCGGACTTCGTGTTCCCGCTGCTCAACCGGGGCGGCTTCCTGAACTCCGAAATGATGCTGCCGCTGCTCTGCAATCGGCTGGGCATTCCCTATCTGGGCGCCAGCCCGATCATCCGCGGGACGTCCGACGACAAGCATCTGACCAAGACGCTGGCGCGCGCGCGCGGCCTGTCGACCGCCAACTGGGCGATCTACCGTCGCGGCGCGCCGCTGGACGCCGCCGCCTGCCCCCGCGCCGAACGCTATGTCGTCAAGCCCAACGCCTCTTCCGCCAGCTGGGGCGTGCGTGCGGCGGAGGACTGGACCGGCGTGCGCCACGCGGTCGAAGCGATCCATGCCGAAGGCCATGACGCCATCGTCGAACCCTTCATCGTCGGCCATGACATCGAACTGTCGATCATCACCATGCACGGCCGCCCGGTGATGCTGCCGACCATGATCGTCGAGCAGCACGACCCCGCCGATCTGCGCAGCTATGACGAAAAGCGGGACCTGGACGGCGGCGTCAAGACCTACGCCATCAAGCCGTTTGAGGACCGCGCCGCCATCCGCGCGGTGGAGGCGGCGGCACGGAACCTGATGCAGGAATTTGCGCCCTTCGACTATGGCCGGTTCGAATGCCGGCTGGACGTCGCCACCGGCCGCTTCCAGTTCCTGGAGGTCAACCTCAACTGCAATCTGTGGTCGCGCAAGACCATCAGCATGGCCGCCCGCCTCGCCGGCTGGACGCATGAGCAGCTGATCGAAACGATCCTGTGCGAGAGCCTGGATCGCCACGGCCTGATCGACCGCTTCATCGCCATGCCGCCGCGCCTGCTCTCCCCCTACAAGCCGCTCGCGCTCGCCCGATGATGAAGACCACCGCAATCGTCATGGCGGGCCGCCGCGAAGGCCATGTCGATCCGCTGGCCGCCGCGGCCGGCCTGTCCGACAAGGTCGTCATCCCGGTCGCCGGCCGCCCGATGATCGGCCATGTCCTCGCCGCACTGGAAGCCTCGCCCGCCATCGGCAAGGTCATCGTCTCGCTGAACGACCCGGCGCTGCTGGACAGCATTACCGAAGCGCAGGCGCTCGGGGCGCAGGATCGCCTGACGATCGCCCCGGCGCGCCAGAACCTCGTCGACAGCCTGCTCGCAGCCATCGACCAGGCCGACTATCCCGTCCTCATCACCACGGCGGACAATGTCCACCTGACGCCGGACGCCATCGACGAGTTCCTGACCGGCGCGGCGAACCAGCAGGCGCAGGTCGCCGTCGCGTTCGCGCGCAAGGACGCGGTGCTCGCCGCCCACCCCAATGGCCAGCGGCGCTTCTACCGCTTCTCCGACGACAGCTATTCCAACTGCAACAGCTACTGGATCGGCGGGGCCGCCGCGCTGAAGGTCGCCGAAGTGTTCCGCAGCGGCGGCCAGTTCGCCAAGCATCCGCTGCGCATCATCCAGGCGTTCGGCATCCTCAACCTCATCCGCTTTCGCTATGGCATCGGCACGCTGGATCAGGCGTTCGCGCGCTTTTCCCGCCGTTTCCGCCTGACGATGCGCGCGGTGATCCTGAGCGACGGCGCGGTCGCCATCGACGTCGACAATGAACGCACGCTGGCGGTCGCCGAAGAGATCCTGGCTAGCCGCGCGCCAGCGACGCCACCCGTTCGCGAAGCCATCCCGATACGGCGGTAATCCGCGCCAGACTGCGCTGGTCGGGATGCGTCACCAGCCAGAAGCTGCGCACGATCTCCACGTCGCCCGGCAATATCTGCACCAGCCCTGCATCCCGCCGTCCGATGAAGTCCGGCAGCACGCCGATCCCCGCGCCGCTGCTGACGATGCGATGCTGCACATTGATGCTGGTGCTGCGCAGATGCGCCTCCAGCGTCGCCTCGACATCGCCCAGATAGTTGAGTTCTGGGGCCATGATGAATTCCGGCACATAGCCCACCAGCACATGGCTGCTCAGCCCGGCCCGCGTCTCCGGCGCGCCGCGCTGCGCCACATAGTCGGCGCTGGCGTAGAGGTGCAGGCGATAATCGCCCAGCCGCTGCACCGTCAGCCGCCCGCGCGGCGGCCGCGCCAGCATCACCGCCATGTCGGCCTCGCGCTTCGAGGGGTTCAGGAAGCCCGATGCCGCGATCAGGTCCAGCCGGATATTGGGATGCTGCGCGTTGAACTGCGCCATGGCCGGGGCCAACACCCAGGTCGCAAAACCTTCCGCCACCGACAGCCGCACCTGTCCGGCGGCATGGCGCGCCTCTCCAGTGACGCGCGCCACCGCCGCCAGCGCCGCGCTCTCCACCATCTCGGCCTGCTCCAGCAGCGCGTCGCCCGCCGGGGTCAGCCGCCGCTCGGCCCCCATGCCCTCGAACAGGCTGGCCCCGATCGCCGCGCTCAGCCGCGCCAGCCGGCGCGACACGGTGGTCGCCTCGATCCCCAGCGTGCGCGCGGCCGGCGCGATCCGGCGCGATCGCGCCACCGCCAGAAACACGCGCAAATCATCCCAGTCGAACATCGTCACCCTGCAAAATTGCATTCTTCGGTTGCACAATTCCCCCCTTGCCTGCACGCCAGCAAGTTGTGAAGGCGGTTCGGACAATCGGACCGACATAAGGAGTAGGATGGTCGGCATGACCAACCAGTTTGACCTGACCGACGACCAGCGCGCGATCCAGGAAATGGCGCAGCGCTTCACCGCCGACGCCATCACGCCCTTCGCGGCGGAGTGGGACGAAAAGCATATTTTCCCGCGCGATACGATCAAGGCCGCAGCCGAACTCGGCTTCGGCGGCATCTATGTGTCCGAAGAATCCGGCGGCATTGGCCTCGGCCGGCTGGAGGCCGCGCTCATCATGGAAGCCATGGCCTATGGCTGCCCCTCCACCAGCGCCTTCATCTCGATCCACAATATGGCGAGCTGGATGATCGACCGCTTCGGCGGGCAGGCGGTGAAGGACAAATATCTGCCCTCGCTCGTGCCCATGGAGCGCATCGCCAGCTATTGCCTGACCGAAGCCGGCGCAGGGTCGGACGCGGTCGCGATCAAGACCAAGGCGGTGCGGGACGGCGACCATTATGTCGTCACCGGCTCCAAGCAGTTCATCTCGGGCGGCGGCGCGAATGAAGTCTATGTCGTCATGCTGCGCACCGGCGACGATGGCGCGAAGGGCATTAGCTGCCTCGTTATCGAAAAGGACATGCCCGGCGTCAGCTTCGGCGCGCAGGAACGCAAGCTCGGCTGGCATTCGCAGCCCACGGCACAGGTCAATTTCGACGGCGTGCGCGTGCCGGTGGAGAACCTCGTCGGCGCGGAGGGCGAAGGCTTTCGCATCGCGATGATGGGCCTCGACGGCGGCCGCCTCAACATCGGCGCCTGCTCGCTCGGCGGTGCGCAACGCTGCCTGGACGAGGCGGTGGCCTATACGAAGGACCGCAAGCAGTTCGGCCAGTCGATCGCCGACTTCCAGAACACGCAGTTCACGCTCGCCGACATGGAGACCGAGCTTCAGGCCGCCCGCACGCTGCTGTACGCCGCCGCCGTCAAGGTGACGGAGAACGCGCCGGACAAGACCCGGTTCGCCGCCATGGCCAAACGCTTCGCCACCGACACCGGCTCCAGCGTGGTCGATCGGGCGCTGCAACTGCATGGCGGATACGGCTATCTGATGGACTATCCAATCGAACGTTTCTGGCGCGACCTGCGCGTGCATTCCATTCTGGAAGGCACCAACCAGGTCATGCGCATGATCGTCGCGCGGGACATGCTGCGCTGAATTCCCTCTCCCCTTCAGGGGAGAGGGTGGCGAGCGAAGCGAAGCCGGGAGAGGGGACTGTAAAGCAGCCGTAGCGCGACAGCCCCCTCTCCCTAGCCCTCTCCCCTGAAGGGGAGAGGGAATGAGGAGTGAACATGACCGACCAAGTCCTGACCTTCATGGAAGGCACCACCGCCCGCATCCGCCTCAACCGCCCCAAGGCGATCCACGCCCTGACGCTGGAGATGTGCGAGGCGATGATCGAGGCCCTGCTCGCCTGGCGCGAGGATGACAGCGTCACCGCCATCATCCTCGATCATGCGGAAGGGCGCGGCTTCTGCTCGGGCGGCGACATCGCCATGCTGGCCGCCAGCGCGAAGACCGACTGCAAGGATGCGGAACATTTCTTCCACACCGAATATCGGCTGAACCATCTGCTGTTCACTTATGAAAAGCCTGTGGTCGCCTTCATCGACGGTATCGTCATGGGCGGCGGCGTTGGCATTTCCGCCCCGGCGACGTGGCGCGTCGCGACCGAGCGCACGACCTACGCCATGCCCGAAAGCGGCATCGGCCTGTTCCCCGACGTCGGCGGCGGCTGGTTCCTGCCGCGCCTGCCCGGCCGCACCGGCGCGTGGCTGGCCGCCACCGGCGCGCGGATCAAGGGGGCGGACTGCCTCGCCATCGGCATCGCCACCCATTATATCCCGTCCGAGAAGCTGGACGATGTGAAGGCCGCGATCGTCGCCGATCCCGCCAGCCTCAGCGCCATATTGGACGCCGCGTCGGAAACGCCGCCCGGCGCGCCGATCGAGGCGCAGCGCGCCGACATCGACCGCCTGTTCGCGTCGGATCGCTATGAGGATATCCTTGCCGCGCTCAACGCCGATGGCGGCGAATGGGCCACGTCGCAGCTCGCCACGCTCGCCACGAAAAGCCCGCAGGTGGTCAAGGTCGCGCTGCGTCAGCTAGTCGAGGGCGCGGCGTTCACCGACTTTGCCGACAATATGCGCAATGAGTATCGGCTGGGCTATCACATCATCCGCCGCCCCGATTTCGTCGAGGGCGTGCGCGCGGTGATCTTCGACAAGGACAATGCGCCGGTCTGGAACCCTGCCACGCCGGAGGAGGTCACGGACGAGATGCTCGACGCTCTGTTCGCGCCACTCGCCCCGGATCAGGAATGGACACCGCTGCCGCAACTTGCGCAGTGACATGCGTGCCAAAACGACATTTGAGCATAGAATTTTTTGTTATTTTATTTTGCTATATTGAAATTTTATTGTGCGCACGCACGGATTTTGACGTGATCGGAGCTTGAGATGACCCAGACCATCGCCTTCATCGGACTCGGCAATATGGGCGGCGGGATGGCCGCCAATCTGCTGAAGAATGGCTATGCCGTCCGCGCCTTCGACCTGTCGGACGACGCGCTGATGAAGGCCGCCGAAGCCGGTGCCACCCGTTGCGGCAGCGCGGCGGAGGCGACCGCGGGTGCGGATGCCGTCGTCACCATGCTGCCGGCGGGCAAGCATGTCGAGGCGGTCTATACCAACGAGGTGTTCGGCGCGGCCAAGCCCGGCGCGCTGTTCCTCGACTGCTCGACCATCGACGTCGCGACGGCGCGCCGCGTGATCGAGGCGGCGGTGGCCAAGGGTTTCTCCATGGTTGACGCGCCCGTTTCCGGCGGCATCGCGGCGGCCGCCGGCGGCACGCTGACCTTCATGGTGGGCGGGACCGATGATGCCTTCGCAGCCGCCAAGCCGATCCTGTCGTCGATGGGCAAGGCGGTGATCCACGCCGGTGGCGCGGGCAATGGCCAGGGCGCGAAGATCTGCAACAACATGCTGCTGGGCGCGACGATGGTCGCGACCTGCGAAGCCTTTGCCATGGCGCAGAAGCTGGGTCTTGACCCGCAGACCTTCTACGACATCTCCAGCGTCTCGTCGGGCCAGAGCTGGTCGATGACCAGCTATTGCCCGGTGCCGGGAGTCGGGCCGCAGTCGCCGTCCGACAATGGCTATCAGGGCGGCTTCGCGGTCGGCCTGATGCTGAAGGACCTCAAGCTCGCGACCGAGGCTGCTGCTTCCGTCAACGCCAGCGTGCCGATGGGCAATGCGGCGGAGGCGCTGTACCAGATGCTTGCCAATCGCGGCGAGGGCGGGCGCGACTTTTCCCTGATGATCGAGATGCTCGCGGGTAAGTAGCCGCTTGCAACCGGAGCAAAATGCCGCCATCGACGCCCGCTCATGATAGAAGGATGCGGGCGGATGAGCTTTTATGACGTTCTGATCGTGGGTGCCGGCCATGCCGGCGCGCAGGCGGCGATATCGCTGCGGCAACTGGGCTTCGAAGGCTCGGTGGCCATGATCGGCGACGAGAAGGAGCCACCCTATGAGCGTCCGCCGCTGTCGAAGGAATATTTCGCAGGCGACAAGAGCTTCGACCGCATCCTGATCCGCCCCGCCGCCTTCTGGGGCGAGCGCAATGTGGACATGTTGCTCGGCAAGCGGGTGAAGAGCGTCGATCCCGAAGCGCATACAGTGACCGTGGGTGACGAGCAGATCGGCTATGGCAAGTTGATCTGGTGTACCGGCGGGTCCCCGCGCATGCTGACCTGCAACGGCGCGGACGCCGCCAATGTCCATGGCGTGCGTCGCCGCGATGACGTCGACGCGATGATGGCGAAGCTGGACAGCATCAACCATGTCACCGTCATCGGCGGCGGCTATATCGGGCTGGAAGCGGCCGCCGTCCTCACCAAGTTCGGCAAGAAGGTCGTGCTCCTGGAAGCGCTCGACCGCGTCCTCGCCCGCGTCGCCGGCGAGGAGCTGTCGCGCTTCTACGAGGGCGATCACCGCGCCCATGGCGTCGACCTGCGCACCGGCGCGCGCATGGATTGCATCGAGGTGGTGGACGGTAAGGCCACCGCCGTGCTGATGCAGGATGGCGAGCGGATCGAGACGGACATGGTCATCGTCGGCATCGGCATCATTCCCGAGACCGGCCCACTGATCGCGGCCGGCGCGGTCGGCGGCAATGGCGTGGACGTGGACGAGTTCTGCCGCACGTCCCTGCCCGACATCTATGCAGTCGGCGACTGCGCCGCCCATGAGAACCGCTTCGCCGGCGGTGTCCGCATGCGCGTCGAGTCGGTCCAGAACGCGAACGACCAGGCCAAAACCGCCGTCTCGCACATCCTGGGCAAGGAAGAAGCCTATGACGCGGTCCCCTGGTTCTGGTCGAACCAGTATGACCTCAAGCTCCAGACGGTCGGCATCTCGACCGGCTTCGACCAGACGATCCTGCGCGGCGATCCCGCCGCCCGCAGCTTCTCCGTCCTGTACCTCAAGGGCGGCAAGCTGCTGGCCATCGACGCGGTCAACATGGTCAAGGACTATGTCCAGGGCCGCGCGCATGTGGTCGCCGGTGCCGTGCTGGACCAGGCGCAGCTCGCCGATTCGAGCATTCCGCTCAAGGAAGTGGGGCTGGCCTAACCCCTGAATTTGGCCTCGCAGGCCAGTTCCCACGGCCCATCGCGATAATGCCAGGCAGCCAGCCCGGCGATCGCGAGGGGACGTGGGCGGAACCCGGCGGCCAGGTCCGCCAGCAGCGCCTTCGCCTCCGCTGGCGCTACCTTGTTCTGCACTGTCAGGTGCAGCCGGGGCGGCGCCTGGTCCTGCGGCGTCAGCAGTCCGGTGAACGCCTCAGCCAGTTCGGCGCGCATCGCCAGCAGCGCGGGGCACTCGATCCGAAAGGCCACGCCCCGCCCCAGCGACAGGACGCCCGACAGCCGTGCATCGGGCGCGGGCTGCGCGCACAGGCGCTTGAGCCGCGCCTTCACCTCGTCCAGCAGCGATGGCGGCAGATGGTGGAACAGCGTCACATGCGCCGGCACGACATTGCGCTCCGGCGGGAAGTGCGCGCGCCGCAAGCCATCCGCCCAGGCGAAATCGGCCTTACCCAGCAGGGCTGTGACGATGATCGGCGCGCTCCCTGCCGCCCTCATCGTAACGCTTCCGTGACGGCCGCAAACAGCGTATGATCGCGCCCGCGCCCTGCAACAGGGCATGGCGTATGGAGAGGGAGGCAGATCATGCCCGCTTCGCGTTCCGTCACGATCATCGGCGTCATCCTGCTGCTCTGGGGCCTTACGGGAATAATGTTCTTCACGCTGCAATATACGGCGGACCTCGCCGAACTGGCGAAGACCGATCCCGTCACCGCTCGCATATTCGGCGCCATGCCCGGCTGGGTCTGGATCGTCTACGCCATCGCTGTCGCCACCGGCACGCTAGGGTCGATCGCGCTGCTCAAGCGCAAAGCGATCGCCGCGCTGCTGTACCTGATCTCGGTGATCTGCGTCGTCATCCAGTTCGGCTACAGCTTTCTGGGCACCGACCTCATCGCCGTGAAGGGCTGGTTCGTCGCCACCGCCTTCCCCGCTTTCATCTTCGCCGTTGCCCTGTTCGAATGGCTCTACGCCCGCAGCCTGGTGGCCAAGCGCGTCCTGCGTTGATTGCCTAAGGGGTCGCTTTGCTGTAGGGGCCGCCCCAAGCAGCCCCGGCGCCCGCTGATCCTTTCCGATTCGCGTGAGCCGGGGCGTCATTTTTTCCAAAGCATGTCAGGACTGCCCATGGCTCGTCGCCGCCAGATCTACGAAGGCAAGGCCAAGATTCTCTATGAAGGCCCCGAACCGGGCACGATCATCCAGTATTTCAAGGATGACGCCACCGCCTTCAACGCGCAGAAGAAGGGCACGATCAACGGCAAGGGCGTGCTGAACAACCGGATTTCCGAGCATGTCTTCACCCTGCTCGGCCAGATCGGCGTGCCCACCCACTTCATCCGTCGCCTGAACATGCGCGAGCAGCTGGTGCGGCAGGTGGAGATCGTGCCGATCGAAGTGGTGATCCGCAACGTTGCGGCCGGTTCGCTCAGCAAGAAGCTGGGCATCGAGGAAGGCGTGCAGCTGCCGCGCACGCTGATCGAATATTATTACAAGGACGATGCG